>CAWEEJ010000001.1:0-43881 GCA_963807905.1 uncultured Chloroflexia bacterium
GGGACTCTTTGGCATCATCTTTGTCGCGCAACTATGGCATTTTCCGTCCATGATGTGCTGCTCGAACCGTACGGTGGCCAAGTATTGGGCATGAGCGTCTCTGAAACCATGCGCCTTACGGTCTTGTGGGGGATCGTGATGGTAGCTGGCGTCGGTTTGGCCGCACTGCTACTGCGATACAAGCTCTCTTTGACGTTCTTGTTGGGGCTGGGCTGCACAATTGGACTGTTCGGATTCGGCGTAGTCTGCTACGTGAGCGATAGCACTATGGTGCTGCCATTCCAGGTCGGCGTCAGCCTGATTAGCCTTGGGCGTGGCGTCTTCTTGGTGAGCAGCGTCGTGGTCGGTGATGTCGCTGACGGACGTCAATCATGCGGGGCTCTTTCTCGGCATTTGGGGTATCTTGCAGTCGATGGAAGGTCTGGGTATCATCAGCGGGGTGTGATTCGCGTACTGGTCCAGTATCAAACGGGGAATGTTTCGGCTATACAGTCGTTTACGGCATGTCACTGTTTCTGTCCTGAGCGTCGTGCTACTCTTGGTCTTTGGACTGAAAGACGTCTTGCGCGTCAGCGACATCAAGATGCCCTGGAGCGCCGGCGAGGAAATCCCGGCCGACGAGTTGGTCTTCTAATGCACTGAGTGACCTCAATTTTTTTTTTTTTTTTTTTTTTTTTTTTTTTTTTTTTTTTTTTTTTTTTTTTTTAAAAAAAAAAAACATTCAAATTACCGGAGTGCTAGCCGGGTGACGGTGAGTCCGCCCGGATACGCATAAGAACCAATGCAATCAATGATCAATTCATCATATGGATCATCAAAGGACAGCGAGGGTCTGACCATGGGCATTCAACGTAAGCGAGTAAGATTCCTATTCATCGTGCTGGCAGTGCTTGTCTTCATCTTGACTGGCTGTGGACGGTCAGCTACCAGCTTTGCCTAGAAACGAGTCCAATCACGACGGCAGCGATCAGCCAGTCAATGAGCTATACTGAGGGGATAAGTGAAGGACCGTCTTATACGATCGGACTCACGCTACCTGACGAGTGGATAGACAACTTCGTTGCCTTTGATACAGTGAATGTTGTCTACTTTGACTATGTCAACGAAGAGGGGCAGCGTTTTCCAATCTTTTCGATCGAGGCGCTTTCGGCCGAGCAATACTGGCAGCAGCAAGGAAGCTATCCGGCCCAACGTGTCAGCCTGCGCTCGACGCCCGACACATACTTCGTCTACCACGTTCTAGAAGAAGCGATTACTCCGTTTTCCGAATGCCGGATTTGAAGCGCTGGTGGAGCAGGTGCCAGGCGTCATGAGTACGTTTGAAATCTTGAATTAACGTCCACCAAATGCGACGGAAGGAGAATGAGGAATGGGACCGAGTCCCGTTAATTTCTGGGATTATTATCTAGATCCTGTCTTTCTAATTACCGCAGGACTCGTGCTGGCGTTCTTCCTGTCATTGCTCCTCAGCCTCGGCTGACGTGGCAGGCGAGCGACGACAACACGTACCACTCGGGGGGGCCAGACGGATTTTGAAGAGCATCTCCCGTTCGGCCCACTTCGATCGATCAGAAAGCGGATATGCAGCTGACGCTACAGAAAAGAGATGTCGCCTACTGCGGGGATGGTAGATGTGGACCCGTTGCACAGGCGGCCACAGTTTTGAGTCTCCGGCCTTTCCATTTTCCGCCATCGTGGGTCAGGAGGAGCTAAAGCTTGCACTGCTCCTCTGTGTGATTGATCCTAGCATTGGTGGTGTAATGATCATGGGCCACCGGGGCACCGCCAAAAGCACAGCCGTGCGCTCGCTGGCCGCGTTGCTCCCGCCCATGCAACGCGTGGCGGCCTGTCCATACAACTGTGATCCTGATCGACCGCCCCCCTCTGCCCCCATTGTCAGGGCCGGACTGATGTTGCTTGGGCGTCCATCGTAGGACCGGTGCCGGTCGTCGATTTGCCCCTTGGCGCAACAGAAGACCGGGTTGTTGGCTCGCTTGACATCGAACGAGCATTGATCGAGAGCGTCCAGTCCTTTGCGCCGGGCCTATTGCCGCGCCAATCGGGGATTCCTCTATATCGACGAAGTGAACCTCCTCGAAGACCACCTCGTCGATCTATTGCTGGATGTGGCGGCGAGTGGCGTCAATGTAGTGGAGCGTGAGGGGATCAGCATTCGGCATCCAGCGCGCTTTGTCCTCGTGGGCAGTGGCAACCCCGAAGAAGGCGACCTGCGCCCCCAGTTGCTTGATCGCTTCGGCCTTCACGCTCGCATCACGACGATTGCAGATATCGATCAGCGGGTAGAGATCGTGCGTCGACGCCGGGCCTACGATGCCGACCCCGCCGCCTTCATTGCTGAGTGGGACGAGGCTGAGCGTGACCTGGCCACACGCCTAACACAGGCCCAGGACTCTCTGGCAGATGTGGAACTAACGGACGCGGCCATCCATGCTGCCGCTGAAATCTGTGTGGCGCTGGATGTTGACGGCCATCGGGGTGAGTTGACGCTCTGCCGTGCCGCGGTTGCCCTCGCCGCGCTGGAAGGACGTACGGCAGCGCAACCGGACGATATCATCCGGGTCGCCACGCTTGCGCTCCAGCATCGCCTGCGCAAGGATCCGCTTGAGAGTATTGCCGACGATGTACGAGTTGATCGAGTAGTCGCTGCCTTTTTGCATGACGATGACCCAGCAGAAACAGCCATTGCTGATGATTCAGAGGCGGAAGCGACGTAGACTTCCGTGACGTTGGGCTAGACTGTGTCCGCCCAATGCAGATGTGTCGAACTGATAGGAATAGCGCCCTCATGACCCAAATGCCCAATACTGCCCACTTTGTCTACATCACCATGGATGGCGGTCACAACTCGGCACTGCGCAAGGCTGCGGCCGAGCTGGAACGCGAGCACGGAATTCGCATGGAGCTTTCACTGCATCGTTCGCCCGATCTGCGCAACGAGGCCGACTGGCAGCGCTTGGAAGCAGATGTCGACCGTGCTGACTTCATCTTTGGCTGCATGATCTTCGGTGAGGATCAAGTGCGGCCAATGCAGAGGATTCTGGAAGGTCGTGAAACGCCGACCTGCTTCATCACCAGCAACCCGGCGCTGATCCGCTCGACGCGCCTGGGGAAATTCGTGATGAAACCGCAGGAGGAAGCCGACGGCCCGCCCAGCCCAGTGCAGCGCATGATGAACTGGTTGCGGCCAAAGAAAGGGCGCTCGGAAGGCAAGAACCAGACGGCCCTGCTGCAAAATCTGACAAAAGTCATGAAATTCATTCCCGGTAAAGCGCGTGATATTCACACGTTCGTGGCCATGCACGATTATTGGCTACATAGCACGCCGGAGAACCTGAAGCGCATGATGTACCTGTTGCTGGATCGCTATGTCGACGGCTTTGCCGGCCAGGTGCCGGTGCTGGACGCGCTAAAGTACCCCGATGCAGCAGTCTATCATCCTGATGCGCCGGCGCCCTTCGAAGATATGGCCAGCTATCATGCCTGGCGGCGTGAGCGCGGCCTGCCAATCGGCGGATCCGATAATGATACTGGCGTAGCTGGTCTGCTCACCATGCGCGCAATTATTCTCAGCGGCAATACAAATCCGCTCGATGCGCAGATTCGCGCGATCGAAGCCCAAGGGATTGAGACTCGCACAGTCTACAGCGCGATTCTTGACTATCGTCCGGCCATGGAGAAGTTCCTGTTGCATATGGACGATGGGGGCGAAAAGCGGGGCGAAATCGACGTGCTCCTGCAGTGCATGGGCTTTCCGCTGGTGGGAGGCATGGCAGGCAGCCAACCCGACAAGGCAGCCACGGTATTGAGTGAACTGGACGTTGGCTACTTCGACCTCATTCCACTCGCGTTTCAGAGCGTCGAGGACTGGCGCGACGATCCTGTCGGCCTGATGCCCATTCATACAGCCATGAACATCGCCTTGCCAGAGCTGGACGGCAGCGCCGAGCCGGTCGTCTTTGGCGGACCCACCCACACCAGCGACAAGCACGCCCCGAATCTTCCTGAGGTGGAACAGACAGCACGCCGCATTGCACGGCGTATCCGCCTGCGTAAACGGCAAAATGCCGACAAGCGGATTGCAGTCGTACTCTTTAATTTCCCGCCCAACCTGGGCAATGCCGGCACGGCCATGTACCTTGATGTCTTTAGTAGTCTCTATCGTCTGCTGCAGGAGATGGCCGCGGCAGGCTATGCGGTCGATCTGCCGACCGACGTCGACGCGCTCCGTCGCCAAGTCGTCGAGGGCAATGCGATGCGCTACGGTACGGACGGCAACGTGGCGGCACAGCTAGCAGTAGACGACTATCGGCATCTTTTCCCTGCCCATGAAGCCATCGAAGAGAACTGGGGCTACGCGCCCGGCGAATTGCTCAACGATGGGCGCAACTTCCACATCCTGGGCGCACAGTTTGGCAATATCTTTGTCGGCGTTCAGCCAAGCTTTGGCTACGAGGGCGATCCCATGCGCTTGCTCATGGGCACCGGATGTTCGCCACACCACGGCTTTGCTGCATTTTATACATGGTTGGACCAGATCTACGATGCCGACGCCGTGCTGCACTTTGGCACGCATGGCGCACTGGAGTTCATGCCCGGCAAGCAAAATGGCCTTGGCGCAGATGACTGGCCCCATCGGCTCTTGGGCAGCCTGCCAAATTACTACTACTACTGCGTCAACAACCCCAGCGAAGCCTCAATTGCCAAACGACGCGGCGCAGCGACACTCGTCAGTTACATGGTGCCGCCCCTGCAGCAGGCAGGTCTATACAAAGGCCTGCGTCTTCTCAAGGATAGCCTGGAAAGCTACCGCCAGCAGCCCGACGCCAACCTGCTCGAGGATATCCGCATGCAGGCCGAACGGCTCGGCATCACGGTCGACAGCGCGAACAACGCGGCAGAAAAGGCCCTTTCCCTGACGCCCAACGGCTCGACCAATGGCAGCTCGACCAATGGCAGCTCGACCAACGGCAGCAAGCCGTATGCGTCGAATGGTTTCGCCAGCCAGGCCTCGAATGGCCACGAGGTCTCCGACGAAGAAGCGTACATCACGGCTCTGAACCACGAACTGATCCAGGTCGAGCATCGCATGATCCCCCTCGGACTGCACGTGCTTGGCCAGCCCCCATCCACTGAGGAACTGGTTGACATCCTGGCGCTCGTGGCGGCATTCCATCGCGTTCCGGATCCGAAAAAGAAGAAGGAGACGCTGCCGCCGCTGCCCGCACAACTAGCCGCTGGTTTGGGATGGGAGTACGGCCAACTGCAAAAGAGCCTGAAGAAAGACCCGTTGGCGCAAGAACGTTGGGAGCAGCTGGAAGAGATCGTGCATGAGGCCATGCGCCGCTTTGTGTCGGCGCCCCGCACGCCCAGTCTCGACACACGCAATGTCGACCGCTACCTGGCAGAGACGGGTCACATTCCGCCTGGACAGCTCGCACGTCTGTGGAGCTATCTTGACGACCTCATGACGCGCATCCTTCAGGAGCAAGAGATTCAAGGTCTCCTGCGCGGCCTGGATGCCGGCTTTATTCCACCATCGCCGGGCAACGATGTGGTGCGTAACGATCAGGTTGTGCCCACAGGCCGCAACATACACTCGCTCGACCCGTACCGCGTGCCCACCGACGGCGCTTACCACGCCGCCGAAAAGATCGTCAATCAGATGCTGCTGCGTCTGACCAAAGAACAGGGTGCGCTGCCGGAAAGCATTGCCATGGTCCTCTGGGGCACCGACAACCTGAAGAGCAACTGCGAAGGCGTGGCGCAGGTCATGTGGCTGCTCGGTGCGCGGACGATTTCCGATGAACTGGGAAACGTCGCCGACGTTGAACTCATCCCGTTGGACGAATTGGGGCGGCCACGGATCGACGTGGTTATGACGGTGAGCGGCATCTTCCGCGACCTGCTACATCACCAGATGAATCTCCTGGACAAGGCGGTGCGCATGGCGGCCGAGGCAGATGAACCGGCCGCGCAGAACTTTGTGCGCAAGCATGCTGCGGAGCAGGCGGCCGAACTCGGACTCTCGATCAGTGAAGCGGCCACGCGCGTCTTTTGCAATGCGCCCGGCGTATACGGCGCCAACGTGAACCATCTGGTCGAGAGCAGCACCTGGGAAGATGACAGTGAACTAAGCAACATGTTCCTGACACGCAAGTCCTACTCGTTTGATCAGAATGGAAAGTGGCACAACGCGCGGCGACATCATGGAATCGAGCCTGGCCAAGGTTGGGGCGACTTTCCAGAATATCGACAGTTTCGAGATGGGTATCAGCGACGTCGACCACTATTACGAGTACCTGGGCGGCGTCGCCAAGAGCGTAGAAAAGCTCAGCGGCAAGCGCCCCGCAATTCTGGTGGCGGATGCCATCTCATCCAACGATCGGCTCGCCACGCTAGAGCAGATGGTGCGGCTGGAATCACGGACAAAGCTGCTCAACCCTAAATGGTACGACTCGATGCTGGCCCACGGTTATGAGGGCGTGCGCGAGATTGAGAGCCGCGTGGGCAACACATATGGCTGGAGCGCCACGGCCGAGGCGGTCGAGGATTGGGTTTACGACGATATTTCAGATACGTTCCTGATGGATGAAGCCATGCGGGCGCGGATGGCACAGGCGAACCCGCATGCCACGGCCGCAATTGCGCGCCGCTTGCTTGAGGCAGAGTCGCGCGGCTTCTGGGAAGCCGATGACGCTACAATTGACCGCCTCCGTGAGATCTATGGTGAGCTAGAGGATCGCATGGAGGGCATCACGGCGCCGGCCTAACCCAGTAACCCGAGGCAAGAGGAGCGCAAGCAGAATCGAAGTGCTCTATGCCACCATGTATGAATGCTAGAAGAGAGTAAACTGTTGCACAATCATTTGCCATTTCCAGCCCTTGTCGGGCTGGAAATGGCTCAACAAGCGCTACTGCTCCTGGCTGTGGAGCCGCGCCTGCGGGGCATCGTCCTTTCGGCATCTGCGGGAACGGGCAAATCCAGCCTGTCGCGGGGTATCCGTGACCTTCTGGGGAGCGACGTAACGGCCTTCGTGGAAGCCCCACCAAGCTCAGATGTCGAGAATCTGTTAGGTGGCCTGGATCTGGAAGCCACGCTACGCACGGGACGAAGCGTCGTCCAGCCGGGGCTGCTTGCCCGCGCCCACGAGGGCATCGTCTACATCGATGGCATCAACTTGCTAGCGGATGGCAGCGCCAATCTGCTGCTCGGCGTGCTGGACGAAGGCGAAGTACGGGTGGAACGCGAAAGCGTAAGCCTGCGCGCGCCGGCCCGCTTCAGCCTGATTGGCTCATACGATCCGGCGGAAGGATTGCCACGCAACCATTTGCTGGATCGCGTCGGCCTGCTCGTTGGCCTCAATCAGTCCAGAAGCCCACAAGATCGACGCGACGTCATCCAGAACAATCTTCTGGTCGACATGGCTGGTTGGACAGACGATGTCGACATTCTGCGGGGCTTGATTGCTGCAGCCCGGGAGCAGCTAGCCGATGTTGAGATCACGTCTGAGCAGGTTGCATGGCTAACCCAAACCGCGCTACTCTATGGCGTTGAAGGACACCGCGTCGATCTATTTGCCGTTTACGCCGCGCGTGCTGCAGCAGCGCTGGCGCTACGCAATGCGGTGGAGCAGAGTGATCTTGAGACTGCCGCGCGCTTCGTTATTCTGCCACGCGCAACTCAGATTCCGAGTACCGAACCGGCGCCACCACCACCCCAGAGGCCCGAACCGTCACCGCCAGACCCCGCCCCTCCAGACCAGCCAGACGAAGCTCCGCAGTCGCAGCAAGACGACGACCAGGCTGAGCCCGAGCGGGCTCCCAGCGAGGATGACCTCATTATTCCAGACGAACAGGTCTTTGCAGCATTGATGGGTGAATTGCCGGCATCGCTGGAGGAGCTTCCGTTTCGGATTGTACGACGGGGACGGACCGGCTCGCGTGGGGCAACGGTGGGCACGCGGGGACGTCAGGTGCGCAGCTTGCCCGGCGATCCGCGGCGGGCACGCATTGACGTTTCGGCCACGCTGCGCGCCGCCGCGCCGTGGCAGCCGTTCCGTCGAGAAGCAGCCCCGGGATCCAACAATGGCCAGGGCAACAGCGGCGTCAATCATAATGGTACGGGCCAGAACGGATCAGGTCCGCCGTCGATCGGCCGGCTGCATTTTGCCACCAGCGACATCCGCATAAAGCACTACCGCAGCAAAGCCGGTGCGCTCTTCTGTTTTGCCGTGGACGCGAGCGGTAGCATGGCCCTGCACCGCATGCGCCAGGCAAAGGGCGCCGTGCATTCGCTTCTGGAGCAGGCGTACGTCAAGCGTGATCGGGTATCGTTGATCGCCTTCCGTGGCGAAGCGGCCGAAGTCTTGATGCCGCCAAGTCAGAGCGTCGAACTGGCGCGACGAGCCCTCGACATGCTGCCAACGGGGGGCGGCACACCCCTCGCTTCAGCGCTGCTTACGGCAGATGGTGTAGCGCAACAGGCGCAGATGCGAGGTATCCATCAGACGGTACTCGTTCTGCTGACCGACGGACGCGCGAACGTCGGGCTCGATCCGTCACGCGAGATCAAAGACGAGTTGCAACAGATCGGCCGCTATCTCGCCGCGTCCCCCATGCACATCGTGGTTGTCGATACGCAGCGTAAATACCTCAGTCGGGGCGAGGCCAAACGCCTGGCGGACTGGCTCGGAGGAGACTACGCCTACCTTCCCAACGCAAGCGGCGATCAGATCGCTGAGCTAGCAATGAGCAAGACTGTAGGGGAGCATAACAATGCGAAATCCACTGGGTACATTCGTCCGTAAGGGCACACGTGCCGCGGGGGTCTTACAACTACAACAGTCCTAGGCGGCTGATAACCTTTGGTGCTAGTTTGAGGTAGCCATGAGAACGGTACAGTATCTCTTGAAACTGCGACGCAATAAGAGATACTGTACCGTTCTCATGACCACCGTCGATTTTGTCACAGAGCTGTTCTGCAAAGTAGACGATTTGATCGGCCACGAAGCGAAACACGGCCAGGCAAATCTGTATCCGAGCGAAGTGGTGACGTTGGCGCTCCTGTATGCGCTGACCGGAAAAGGACGACGGGCCGACTTGCGATGGCTGACCCGTGACTACGGGCCGCTCTTTCCCAACTTGCCCTGCCGCACGCGCCTCTTTCGCCTCTTCAACAGCCACTGGCACTACATCGGCGAGTTCATGGCGCCTGCATCGATGATCTGCGTGATCGACAGCTACGGCGAAGTAGCTCCTGCCAGTTCCCAGATTTCCAGATTTCTTGTTGCGTCCATATCCAATGTTAGATAAAATGCCCCGGTGCCGTTTTGATATCTGTCCTCACCGATAAAGGTTCAGGGCCAAATGAGTGTAGAGTACCCCAAGATACGACGAGACCGCTTACAGGTACGCGCGGTCCAGGCTATCTTTATTTTTATCAATCTCGTGCTGATTGAGACGCATTTACCAGGGATGTTATGGGTGGCGATTGGCGGCGTATTTTGGGTTACGATGATTCTCCTGGCGGCGGTTGGGGGGAGTTGGATGTGCGGCTGGGTTTGCTGGATAGGAAGTATGCAAGACTTTGCGGAACCCTTCGCCCGTTCCCGCGTCCAGCTCAATGCTCGATGGGGACGCAACATCACGCTGATTGTGCTCATCAGTTGGGTTCCAGTGGTGTGGTGGTTGATGCCCGAGGTGAAGGCAGCAGTCTACACACCGTTTGGCGTCAGTCTAGATACTTGGACGCGTCATCTATTTCAAGTGGGGTTGATGCTTGTCATTTCCCTGAGTGTGATGGTCTTGGGTAAGCGGGGAATATGTAAGTATCTTTGCCCTTTTAACCGCGTCGTGCGGATTGTGCGGCAATGGTTGCCTCGCGCTCTTTATGAAAAACCCACTGAGAAAACAAGCGCGCAAGTAGGATGTGCTTGCTGTACAGTCACTTGCCGTACGCTGCCATCTGCTCAGACAGAGCTAAAACCAGTACCTATACCGCCAGTAGTAAGTGGTGTAAAGCAAGTTCAAAGTGCCGAGAACAATTTCTAAGGAGAGAGTGTCATGAATCAGAATCGCGTACTGCAAGGGGTGTTAGTGCTGTGGGGCATTTGGACCATCTTAAACGGTCTGCTTTCAGCGTTTGCCCCGCAGGTCGGAGCAAATTTGGTTGGGTGGGCGCCTGCGGAAGGATGGACACCCGGCCTTGTTGCGATGACGCAGCAATATGGTATGGTCTTGCTGCTTCTCGGCGCGGTCTATCTGATTACAGCCACAGATCCGGTTCGTTATCAACGCTTTATCTGGATCGTTATCGCAGAACAAATTATCGGCATTCTTTTCTCTGCCTTGGCCGCCTTTGGCCAAGGACAGATCACAACAGGGCAGTTTGTAACCCAAGCCATCATTAACCTCGTTGTCATGTCGTTATTACTCGTCTTACGTCCAAGCGACAAATCGGACGTTGGTCATACGGCGAGCACTTCATCTACCTAAGCTTGTAATACTTCTTTCGCTTCCCCTTTTTGCCGCCTGCTTCTGTCAATGGCCCGTTTTAGTGGACACATGGGGAAGGCGGCTTCTTAACATATCCGCGGCCTGTATCTGTTTGTATTGGTTGATCGTACAGGAGTTGGGCCATCCCGTCGGCCCTTGTTTGCTTATACTGGTCGGTGATGAACTGGAGTTTACGCAAGTGATGGGCTTGCAGAAGGCACGGTCACAGTGCTCGAAGGAGAGATACGATTTCCAGTGGTTGTGGCGTGCCCAGCCCGTGAAGTTGGGTAAGAGACCGATTGCCTGCATGGCCTCCTGTCCACGCTTGCGATGCAAACCAAAGAAGGTCAGCATGCGGTGCCGGCACTGTGGAGCCAATGCAGTTGACCTGCGACGCGCAGACCGCTTTCGTTAAAGTGGACGACATCCGCCTGGAGCAGCTGCCGTTGAATCTCAACTAAAGCAGGTTCGCAACCAGTTTCAACGGCCTGATTGCCTAACTATAGATGGCCTTCGTTAGCTTTACCTGTGCGTTCCGATTGATCTATGAACAGGCTTCAGCCTGAATAGTAACGGATATAGAATCAGTCTTCTAATTCAAACTCGGTTTCTATACATCCGTCGAACTGTGGTTTTGTCGTACTATTACTGGGACGTGTGGTGCGGAATGATTCGCTCTGTCGTCGGTGTCGGCGACCAATCATCTTCGCCCCGTGGGTAGAGCCAAATAAATAGACCGATCAGGACGCCCTGGATTGTCCACTGTACCAGTGCCGCAGAAAGCGGCACTGTGCCTACGAACGCTTCATACGCTGCGTTGAAGCTACCCAATATTTGACTACTCAGGGGTACCCAGATAGCCAGACGATAGCGGCCAACATCTTTGGCAGCCAGCCAACTGGTTAGGCCGAGCACCATGAACGTAACGCCCTGTTGTTTCGTAGTGTAAGAATCAAGGACGGGGTAACTGAGCAGCCAGGAGCCAACCTGAAGGAGAATGGTTGAGGCGAGGGCCCAGAATAGAAAGAGGAGACCAAAGCTACGTAGCAGGATCCGCATCCCCCGGTACTGCTGAAAATCCTCGGCGGGTGACGTATAGTTGCCTTTTGGATTCAGATAAACTAGTGCAACCAAAAGCGACAATTCGCACACCATGATGACCCCAAAGGTGCGTGTGGGCAAGTAACCAAGAAACCAATCTGTAAGCGCCAACATAACCTCTGCCGCGCGCTGCGCAATGACGACCCACACCAGTAGACTGTAGCGCACCGGGTCACGGGCTAGAATAAAGCTGAGTAGCGCGGTAGGCAACAGAAACAGGCCATATTGGCGGCTGATCAGCGGGTCAATTAAGGGAAGTTGCAATAGGTCGTAGACAAAGGGTTGTCGAAACAAGAATAAGAATGCGCGTATGAGTTCGCCAAACCCTATCATCAATAGCAGAACTCGCAACAATGTAATTCGCACGGCAAATATGCCCTTCCGACTATTGTTGATGAACAGACATTTTGGAAAAACGCAGTATTAGACGCCACGCTGACAAGCCAGAAGGCGGGCCTATCTCTCCACACATAAGTCCCGTACAAAATGAGAGTATAACACAGAAGGGTACGAGACGATTGCCTGTTGCAAATAGGGAGTGGTGAAATCAAAGGGTGATATGTCATAATAGCCAGCATGAGAAAGTGCATCTTTCTATCGCTGAGTTCAGCCTGTAACATAACTAGTGTTCCGCCAATCTTGAGCTGACGACCCGTTTTTCTGTGGCGGAGCCTAAATGCATCGGCAAGAACAAGTTCGTAGACTCGTCAAACAAAGATTGCCGATGCACTAGCACCAAAGGTTAAATAGGATCCAGGATGTTTGGAATCGACCACAATCTTCCCCTACCGCCCGCGCTGGACGCGGAGAAGAAGTATTTCTCGACCACCAGCGCCGGCAACATTGCGTACTACGTAGATCGAGCGCAGACCGGCCATCCGCTTGTGCTCGTTCATAGCATCAATGCAACAGCCAGTGCATTCGAGATGAAGCCGATCTTCGAGCACTACCGCCGGCAACGGCCCGTGTTCGCGCCGGATCTGCCAGGCTATGGCTTCTCCGACCGCAGTGATCGACCCTATACGCCGGCGCTCTTTGCGTCGGTCATCACACAGTTCTTGGAACAGGAAGTCGGGGAAGCAGCGGATGTCATCGCGCTTTCGCTCGGCTCTGAGTTTGCCGCCACAGTTGCCCTCGAACGCCCTGACTTAATGCGCTCGCTTGCGCTAATCTCACCAACTGGATTGGGCAAAATTCGCGAGATCGATGAAGAGACCAGCCGCAACATCCAACGCGCTATCAATTTTCCATTGTGGGGCCAGTCCCTATTTGACCTTCTGGCAACGCGCCGCAGCATCAACTACTATCTGGGCAAGAATTTCTATGGCCAACCGGCACAGGAAATGCTCGACTACGCCTACGTGACGGCGCACCAGCCTGGCGCGCGTCATGCACCGTTCTATTTTATCTCTGGCCAACTCTTTACATCTGACATTCGAGAACGCGTTTATGAGCAGCTCGAGTCGGAAACGTTGATTCTCTATGACCGAGACCCCAACATTTCTTTTGACCAGCTGCCGTTTGCAGAGCAGCGCAATCCCCGCTTGCAGAGCCAGCGGATTGCGCCTTCTTGCGGCTTGCCCCACTGGGAATTGCCCGCAGAGACGTTTCAGGCTCTGGACGCGTTCTGGTCGTAGCGCACACGCGAATGACCATCCCCAGGCGAACACTCTCTCGAGGATAAAACCAGCTACAACTGTCTCTTCAAGATCAGACACTAGCGTTCGGTGCGGAGCAGATTCGCATCGCGTGCGGCGGTTAGCACGACAAGCGCGATCCCGGCATAGAAGAACACAATGCCCCAGCCCAACTGCCACTGAAACCAGAGCCACACCACGCCAGCCGCCATGCTGGCGCTCCCCACTACATACCCAACCCGCTCACCGACCCGCAAGGGGCGAACAAAGCGCTGCGCCAGCAACAGCGCGCTGATGAGCGCGATGCTCCCCTTTAGGAGAGCCATGAAGCGCAACAACAGAATGAGATCAGGTTCTCCAGCCGGCGGCGGCGCAAAGCTGGCTAGCGTCATGCCGGTCAACAGCCCGGCGACGACTGTGCTGAGGAGCAGGATAAGACGTGATAATCTAACTTGTGCGGCAATTATGGCGCGTTCTTTTGCTATGCGAAGTTGAAAGGAGGGTTGAACCAACTTATTGCTCCATTGTCTCTCTTCTTCCCAATTGCCCTATTGCATTGGCGACAATCAACGCTACGACGCAGAGAGCAACTCGCGTTGCCCGTCTGCTTCACCCACGTATCGATTGTACGCAAGGGTAAGACCTAGCGCAAAGAGCGCACTGCCTACGCCAAGCAGCGCGTTAAAGGGCGGCGGGGCGAGCAGCGCCAGCCGAATCAGGACCGTAGCGATGGCAAACCCCGAATTTCGGAAGACAATCACGTAGGTACTGGAGTAGCGAAGTGAGACCAGCACGATTAGGACATCGGCAAAGATTAGAACGGTATAGGCAGACTCGAAAAAGACGATCTCCTCTCCCGTGGTGAAGTATTGCCAGATCGAGAGTATGCCAATACCGATAAACGAAGAGAGCAATAGCAGGGCAATCATCTTCTTGGCGGCAATGAAGCCGGCTAGTCCGCGGGAATCAAGCGTAATTGGTCGATGAGTCTGAGCCGCGTAGTAGAAACCCAGTACGACGAAAACGGCCAGCGCCCCCGCAGCGTCGGCGGAAATGGGGAGCAGCGCCGGCTGGACCTGCTCCCACAGGATCGGTTCATCAAAGTAAGTGAATTCCTTGAAGGTGGTGCGCAGCAGGATCAGCGATAGAATCTCGATCTGCTTCCCGACTGAATTCGCAACCGAGTCGGCCAGACTAAAGACCAGTTCGCCCAGCTCAAACATGAGCAGCAGCCGGAATGTGAAGTCAACCGCAAAGAAGTGATTGGTCGGCAATCTCTCACTCAAGGATTGAGGGAGAAACCCAAGTCGGTTGACTTCGATCACCAGCAATCCGACCACGAACGTAATGATCAGAAAATTGGCAATTATGCGCCGGCCTGCAGCGCCCTCATAGGCGGCTTCGAGGATGTCGTAAAGGTGGCAAGCTCGATCGGATAGCCATTTCACGGTAGAGTTCCTTTGGCGTCAAGCCGTCATCTACGCTGTGAGAGAGAAGGGGGCTGCGATTGAGGGGTGGCAGCACGTCCAGCGCCGCGCCAACACTCTGGTTGAATGCAGCAGGCGCAAGGTCGGCCGCACGCCAGAGGGCAGCCCAGAACGACGGATATCGAAAGCGGTATAGGTGCCGTGCCACAAAACGACGGCGGGCCAATGAACGACTCAAACGCGCCTTCGCCAACTGAGAACGGTAGTCGTCAAACGAGAAGTCATTGTGCGCAAAGGCAGTGGTCACCGCATCGGCAATCACGGCCCCGTACTCGATGGCGTACGAGATGCCTTCGGCAAAGAGTGTGTCAACCCCAGCAGCATCACCCGCCAGCAACACATGGGGACGGGCGAACTCCGCGCGGGTCGAACCAGCGCACGGGATGGGCCTGTAGCTGCACAGATTCAACGTCAATGTTGCGCCGGCGCAGGTAGGCCGCAAAGACTTGCTTCAACTGACCGTGGGGCGTCATCGCGCTGGCTGTAGGATGGATGCGGCTGTCGAAGATGCCATGATTCACGTGGGGCCGTCCATCGATGCTGCTGGGAAAGTCCCACATATAGCCCTGAATGCCCTCCGCAACGCATGAGAAATCGAAGAGGGCCGTGCCGGTTGCGCAGACGGTAGAGCCGCTAGACGCCGCGGGCTGCACGACGCGCAACAGCCGAGCAACGCCCACGTGGCTGCGCAGACCCAGCTTGCGCCGCACGATGCTGTTGGCGCCGTCGGCGGCGATGACGATTCGGGCGCGGTAGCGGCCGCGCGTTGTCGTCAGGAGAACGTGGCCATTGCCCGGCGTCATGTCAAGCAGCTTTTCGCCACCCCGCACGTCGATCTGACGGTCGATTGCAGCCCGGGCAAACGCAGCATCAAATGCGCTCCGCTGAACGATGCACATCGCAGCCTGGCACGGCGTCTCAAAACGGCGTTCGCCCAGCTGAAAGACAACCCGATCGACGCGCACGGATGGCACGTCGAGTTGCAAATTGAGGCGGCGCAACTGTTCCTCGGCATGGAAGGTAATCCCGCCGCCACAGATTTTCGGCCGCGGATACTCACCGGCTTCGAAGACCACCATCCCCGGGATCAATTCGGGCGCTTGTGCAGCAATATGCAAAGCGGCGGCCACCCCTGCCGGGCCGCCGCCGATAATTGCAATCTGCAAATCCATGGGGATCGCCATTTCCGCTCACCAATCGCCTGCAATCGCCTTTACGTAGAAGCGCCGTTTCACCGGCTGCGGTGTTTCCAAATCGGACCACGTGCTGAGCGATTGTTCGGTCAACTGCTCAAGCACCGGCTCGAGCAGTTCGTCGGGCAAAATCCAACTTTCCGAATGGGTACGATTGGCCATGGCCTCAAGCACACTGGCCGGGCTCACGTCGATCACCCACTCGGCGGCCACAATCTCTTCGGCCGCTTCAGGATGCCCCCCCATGGATGCAAGGAGATCTTCCACGCTTGCACCAGCAGCGGGTGGCTTGCTGCCAGGCGAACGCTTCATCACCTCCATGCGCATGCCATCACGCAGCAGGCCCGTGACGGATTCGGGGTCAACCCAATCCCGCCCCTGAATGAATAGGCCTTTGGGGCGCAGAGCAGAGATGGTTTGAGCCAATACGTCCGGCAGATCACGCACGAGGTGAAGCACATGTACGGCAAGCGCGGAATCAAATCCACTGCGGCCAAAGGGTAACTGGCCGATGTCCGCTTGAACGAGTTGCACAGCCCGGGCGGGGTCCTCGGGCTGCACAACTTCTTCCAACATCTCTGCTGATGCATCGACGCCGACTACCCGGCACCCTGCTGCGGCGACGGGACGGGCAATCCGCCCAGTGCCGACGCCAAGCTCCAGCACACGCGCCCCAACGCCGACAAGATTGACAATCGTGTCACCAATTGCATCGGATACTTCCGGTGGATGGCGCCGCTGATGCTCGTACTGTGCGGCAATGCGGCGATCAAACGAGTAGTTTAGCGCCATCTCTACGCCATGCCCGCTTCCATTGCCTGGGAAACATTCTGGCGCGTCAGACTTGCCTGATAGCTGGTGCGGAAGCGGCTCACGCTCAACTGCATGAGGATCAAGCCGGCAGCAACCATGCCCAGGGCCTCCAGCGCAAAGATGCCCGTGTAGGCCACGGCGGGAGTAAGGACGCCGGTTTCGATCAGGGTCGTGTGGAGCAACCCGCTACCGATCGACGAGGTGCCGTTTCCAAACGCCTGCGCAACGCCCCACAGCCCCATGAAGAGACCAATCGCGCCTTCCACAGTCATATCCATCATCATGGCCAGTGCACCAACGTTAAAGAAGCCGGTGAAGAGTCCCATGAAGATCAGCGACGGCGCAATCAGCGAGCTCTGCTGGGTGAAAGCGGCCATAGCAAGCGCGCTCATGCCGACTGCCGTACCGAAGCATCCGGCCATGGCAATTGATCTCTTTGAGATCGGCAGCAAGACGCTCAGAATCCCCATTACGACCATGCCAATCAGCACGCCACCCCCCCACGTGGGTTGAAAGCGGGTCGTCTCCGTGACTGACATGCCGAAGACCTCAGCGCCAAAGACCTCAAGAATGTTATCCTGGAGGAAGATGGAAAAGATGGCGATAAAGATGAAGAGGAAAAACCCACGGGTTTGAGGGTTTTCACGCAGCAGCGTGGACGCGGCACTGAGCGGATTGCCGGGAGGCGCCGCCGCTTTGGCATCTACAATCGATTGCTGCAGCGCTTCACCCTTGAGGCGCTTTTCCATACCAATGACGCCCAGCAGCGTCGAGCCGATGACGATAAAGGGCGTCAGGTTATACAACTGCTGCATAGCCTGGGGCGTATACTCCGGCCGCACAATGTTCATCACGATCGCGGCAATAATCGTGCTGATGATGGTAAAGGTCCACACGACAGAGATCACGCCGCCGCGATTCTTCTCGGTCGTCACTTCTGCGATGAGGGAGTGATGTGAATCACCCATCACGGCGATGGCGATGCCGAATAGGAGAAAGAGGAAGAAAGCCATGCCAATGGCGGCCAATGATCCCTCACCCATGGCGTGGGCCACCGTTGGTAAGGCCAAAAATACGAGGCTGGCCACAATTGAACCGATAATCAGATAGGGCGTTCGCCGCAATCCAAGAACGGGACGCACATCGGCAAAACGACCGGCAATAATCTGAAACGGGGAGAGAAAATAGTGAAACGCAAGCATAGTGGTGACCAACACAGCCGAAATGCCCAATTCAACGATGGCGATACGGTTGAAGTCGATCGTGAGCAACGCAAACATCCAGCCTACGCCTAGCTTTGGTAAAGCAAGACGGAACGTCTTGACGACGCCAAGAAAGCCATGACCAATCTTACTAAGTACTTCCATAGTGTTCCTCTTTTCAGTCTCTTAAGTACGGTGGACATATGACGCGAGGAATTGAACAGCGAGGGAGAATTGGTTGGTTGGAATTTGATGGGACGGGATTCATGACGGGGTAGGGAGTGACAAGTCAACGGACGATAGAACCAGCAAAGTAATACGCGTTACAGTATAATACCTCCGTTTGTCGGTGTCAAAGGCACAAAAATCTAATCCAGGCGTCGTTGAACCCGAGACGGCATGCGCACGTATTGAGGGTGGATTGGGACAGTACTGGGGACGATATTGCAGCGCCGCTCCAAATCTACGGCCAAAAAAAAGCGAGGACACATGATAGACAGAGGAAGCGCGATACGCTATACTAAGAAGGTCATTGTTAATCTTGCCGCCATCGGCAACTAAGAAAGGAACCCTCTATGATCAGCGCCAGGTTTTATATGCTTCCCCTCGTTGCGACCATTGCCGTTTTCATTTGGATCATTGCACTGATCTTGCTCACGCCAGCATAGTCCTTGTTCCGTACCACTGACGCTCGACCGAAAGCACTAAGTCCGGCAATCGGTCGAGCTCACTACCTCGCAAGACAACACTTCCTGTCCCTTCACTTTGGGTTTGTTGACGGGCTAACCGGCTCCACTCACGGACTCGATTGCTTCTTGCATCAAATCTTCCTGGAAATTTCGAACAGGTTCATCCGGCAGCGGCATGCGTAGTCGATATTGGCCTACCGCATCCAGATCCCAGGCCAGGCGATTGTCGGCCAGTGCGTCGTCCAGCATCTGAATCAAGCTTTCCTGTAACGCCGGCTCCTCCACGGGCGTGATCAGCTCAACGCGGCGGTTCAGGTTGCGCGCCCGCCAGTCTGCGCTGCCCATGAACGTCACCGGCTCTCCATTGTTGTGGAAATGAAAAACTCGGTCGTGTTCCAGGAAGCGACCCAAAATGCTGATGATGCGGATGTTTTCGCTATAGCCGGGCAGGCCGGGGCGCAGCGTCGTGTGGCCGCGCAAGATCAGGTCAATCTGCACGCCGGCTTGAGACGCGCGGTAGAGGTGGCGAATCATCAGGCGATCATCCAGCGCGTTCATCTTGGCCACGATCTTCCCGGTGCCAAACGCAGCCTGATGAGCAATCTCACGATCGATCAGTGCCTCGAAGGAGGTGCGCATATGGTCAGGCGCCACCAGCACCTTCTCGTACGACTGGTCGGGTGCGTAGCCCGTGAGGAAGTGAAAAAGATTGACGATGTCACGGCCCAATTCGGGGCGGCACGTCATCAGGCCCAGGTCGGTGTAGAGCCGTGCCGTCTTGGAGTTGTAGTTGCCGGTGCCGATGTGGCAGTAGTTGCGAATGCCGTCCCACTCACGGCGGACGACCAGGAGGGCCTTGGTGTGGGTCTTCAGGCCAATCACGCCGTAGGTCACGTGAACGCCGGAGTCTTCCAGAAGCTGGCCCCACTCGATGTTGTTGGCCTCATCAAAGCGGGCCGTCACTTCGACCAGCACCGCGACTTGCTTGCCCCGCTCCGCCGCCTGGATCAGCGACTTGACGATGGGCGAGTGATCAGAGGTGCGATAGAGCGTCTGCTTGATGGCCAAAACGTTGGGATCAACAACCGCCTCGGCCAGGAAGCGCTCCGTGCTGCCGGCAAATGAGTCATAGGGATGATGCACCAGGAGATCGCCCTGGCGCAGAATCGCAAAGAAATCGCGCGTTTCCTTGGTTTCCCCCTCATGACTCAGTCGGTCGGGGATGACCGGCTCCCAGTCCGGGTATTGATAGTCAGGCCGGTGAATGCCCGCAATCGTAAAGAGCCCGGTCAGGTCGAGCAGTCCGTCGACCTGGTAGACGTCCTCCTCATATAGACCCAGTTCACGCGTCAGAATCTGACGATCATAAGGCGGCATATCTTTGTCGACCTCCAGCCGCACCACACGCGCAAAGCGCCGCTCGCGCAGCTCAGCCGAGATCATCTCGATCAGGTCGTCGGCTTCCTCCTCATCCTGACGCACATCGGCATTCCGCGTGATGCGGAAGGGCTGGGCGCTGACGACTTCCATGCCCGGGAAGAGTTCGTCCACATGTGCGATCACCAGCTCTTCGGTGGGCAGCATGCGGATCACTTCATCCAGCGGTCGGATGCGCGCGCCGTCGTCCAGCGTCGTGTCGACCCAGCGCTCTTTTGGCAGCTTGATGCGCACGAAATGGGTGGTGTCAAAACGGGGGTTGCGCACCATAACCGCCAGCGAAAGGCTCAGATTCGAGATGAAAGGGAAGGGATGACCGGGATCAACGGCTAATGGCGTCAAGATCGGATAAATCTGCTCGCGGAAGTAGGTTGACAGCCGCGCCTTCTCCGCCTCGGTCAGGTCAGCATAGTGCAACACTTGAATCCTGGCCTGCTCGTCCACTTGGGGCTTTAATTCTTGCTCCCAGACTTCGGTCATGCGCACGTGCATGAGGGAAATGGCCTCGTGGAGCAGGGCCAGCTGCTCGGGCGGCGTCCGGCCGTCGACAGAGAGCTCGCGCACGCCGGCGGCCTCCTGGCGCTTGAGGCCGCCCACACGCTTTTGCACAAATTCATCCAGGTTGTTGGCCGTGATGGCCACGAACTTCACACGTTCGAGGAGGGGCGTGCGCGCGTCCATGGCAAGCGCCAACACGCGCCAATTAAAATCGATCCAGCTCAACTCCTTGTTGAAGTAGAGGGCCGGATCATCGAGCGGCAGGTCCACGCCCACGGGCACCGCGCTGGGCTGGACGGCGCGGGGCACACTCACCGGCGCGGGCGGGCGTTGTACAGGCTCGGCGTGCCCGGTCTGGAGTGACGCCTCGTCGCCCGGTTCCGCTGCTGCGGTCGTTTGCGCTGTATCAACGTTCGGTTCTGTTGCCATAGTTTTCTCACCATTCGTACGTGAATGCTGCCTATTGCGGGCGGATGTCGGTGATCTTGCAGCGGTCGCTGTGACATGAATGCCGTAAGCGAACGTGCGGCATCTCATCAAGTGGGACCGGGTCGTCGATATCGAAGCCCCGCTTCAGGGGGCGCATCCTGCCAACCAGGGCATTCATGCCCGGCTGGCTCGCTCCAAAATACCCTAGTTGTTCCCTTGCACTCTCTCTGTCGCAGGGGGGGACGGGTAAGCCAAGAAAGCTACGCGCCATTGCGCGACGCCGCAACGCTTGGGACATCAGCCGGCAACGCATCGGCCAAGGCGGGATGGCGCAGGATCTCCTGGACACTGTACCATGCCGCCAGCACCTCTGTCTGCGCCAGGTCCCCGGCGTCGGGCACGAAGCCGCAATCGAGGTAGACCTTGAGCGCCCAGGGCCGGCTAGACGAGGTGCCGAGCATGGCGGCGTCGTGACGTTCGGCCAGGGTCAGCAGGGCATGGGTCATCATTGGCTTGGTCAGACCCCGCCGCTGGTGGTCGGGATGCACCACCACCCAGTGGATGCGCCCGCGGTTCTGCGGATCGGCAAAGTCGCGCGTCTCCCACCAGGCGCTGATCGACGCCACGGGCACGCCCGCCGCGGTCTCGACAAAAAACATGCGCTCGGGCAACGCCGCACGATTGTCGCCATACTGTTCCTCAAAAAGCGCATCCGTCACGCCGATGATCGGCTCGGCCGCCAGATGCAGGTCAATCCACACACGCTCATCACCCGGCGCATATGCGCGCAGACGATAGCCTGGCGGTAAGGAATACTGGGGGATCCCGGCCAGAGATTCCCGAGCCATGTGGAGTTCGACATCGGGATGGTTGACCGCGGGATCGATCTGCGGTTGGCTCATGCCGTCACCTCCGGCACAAATTCGCCGTTCTCCATCAACGCAATTTCGTCACCGGCCGCGGTCACGACCGTGATTTGCAGGGTAGGCGAGCCGATCATGACGTCGAGATGGACCTGTGATTTGTTGATGCCGGCCCCTTCATACTCCGTCTCGTCCAGATCGTCGGCGCCGACATAGCCTTCCAGATAGGCGTCGCCAAATGCGATGTGACAGACCGCGTTTTCGTCGAAGAGCGTATCATAAAAGAGCACGCCAGCCTGATTGATGGGCGACCGTACGTCGACAAGCGCGACCTCGCCCAACCGGCGTGCGCCGTCCACCGCAAAAAACTGATCGAGCACCTCCTGGCCGCGGGCGGCGCTGTAGTCGACAACCTTGCCCTCTTCAAAGCGGAACCAGGCGTCATCCACCTGGCGCTCGAAGGGAAAAAAGGGCTTGGTCGTACGCGCCCAGCCGTCGGCGTGCAGGCGATGGGGCGTGGTGAAATCTCCTCGGTCGGAATATTGGCAAAGAAGCGCACGCCGGCCGGCGTTTGCGAAGACGCGGCAATCCAGCGCGGCTGGTCCGTCATGCCCAGAGTCAGTTGCGTACGGACCGGCCATCCGGGCCCGGCGTCGGGTCGAGATAGCGCAGTTCGGTCACGCCGTGGCGCGCCATGAAGGCAACCACCTTGTTGAGCGCGAACGTCATGTTCGTTCCAGGCCGCCACGGGGTCGGACGCCTCGACGCGGCAGACCTGGAAGATCAGTGCCCACAGCTTGGCCAGCGCGTCGTCGGCCGTCAAGTCGGGGAAGACCTGAGAGCCAGGCCTGGGTTGGCACGCCGGCCACGCACCATTGAAAGGCATTGGACATCACGGCGTCTTGTAGAACTTGATCTTTTCGCGGTCAAACATCACCGCGATCCGGCGCATGGCGTCCGGATCCACATCCTCGGAGATGTCCGGGTAGGCCGCGCCGGTCAGGCTGAGCCGGGCCCAGCCTTCGTCCACCATCTGACGATAGCGGCTTACCTCATAATCGGGGAAGTAGTCCAGGTATTCGGGCGCGACGTGCTGGAGATGCGCGTGCTGGGTGGGCGTGTCCTGCCAGAGGACGTGAACGTAGCGGGCGCCGGCGTCGTAGGCCTGGGCCGTCACCAGGACGCACGAAGGGCGCGTGTGCTCCAGTTCGGCCGAGATTTGCAGCGCCTGGCCGGGCTGCAGGTCGAGTCCGGTCTGGATCAGCAGATCGGCATAGCGCGCCTGGGCGCAGATTAAAATCGGACATGGGGTGCCTCGTCATGGGATGCGGTGTGTCGGGCGCGTTTCTGCGCACTGAGTGCATTATAGCGCCCTCCGTTCACGGCATACCAAAGAAATGAGCGCGAGGCCGCTGAACTGATGGCTAACGCCGGTCGGCAGACATCGTGCAGTAGGGGAGCAAGTATGCAACACTCATAAGCGCGCACAATAAGCGCTCATTTTTGACACAAATTGGTGCACCGTCTATAATGCGGAGCGTTGTTCAGCGTGGTCCGCTAGCTCAATTGGCAGAGCAGCTGACTCTTAATCAGCGGGTTCGGGGTTCGAGTCCCTGGCGGATCACTTATACCACAACATGTTGTGCCGGCCTTCGGGCCGGCGCCGCTATCTAGTAGATATTGTAGTTTCGGCATGAAGGAAAGGAAACCTTCAAATGCTCCGAAACTCACTTACTCCCGCGCTAGACATCTTTCTGCTCGACTGCCAAGCCCGCAATCTCGCCGCCGAAACCCTCGAATTTTACCGCGAACGTGTCCGTCATTTTGCGCGCTTTGCCGGCAAAGAAAATGTCTTTGCCCTCCACGAAGTCACCCCCACCCTGCTGCGCACCTACTTCGTCGCCCTCCAAACCCAAGGCTGGAAATCCAATAGCGTGCACGCCGCGGCCCGCGCCCTGAAGGCCTTCTTCAACTTCTGCGTCTACGAGGAGCTGCTCGAACGCAGCCCCATGCAGCGCATTCGTCTGCCCAAAACGGACAAGCACATCAAGCCGGCCTTTGAGATGGATGAGGTGGAGCAGCTCATCGCCGCGGCCAAGACTCAGCGCGACCGCGCCATCATTCTTTGCCTGCTCGATACGGGCTGCCGGGCCAAGGAGTTTCTGGCCTGGAATGTGGAGGACGTCAATGCCAGCACGGGGACGGTGCAGTTGCGCCACACCAAGAATCGCAAGGCGCGCGTGGTCTATCTGGGCGTGCGCAGCCGCAAGGAGCTGCTCAAGCTCTATCTGCAGCAGGGCAACGAACCGGGCACGCCCGTCTGGCGCAACCAGAGCAACGGTGAACGGCTGCAGTACTACGGTCTGGCCATCACGCTGCGCAAGCTGGGCCAACGCACGGGCATCCTGCCCTGCAATCCCCACCGCTTTCGCCGCACCCACGCCATCGCCAGCCTGCGCAACGGCATGGATGTCTATACGCTGGCCGCGCTCATGGGTCACAGCGATATCTCGGTGCTGCGCAAGTACTTGCCGATTGTGGAGGCCGATCTCATGCGGGCGGCCGGCAGCTATGGGGTGGTGGACAACAGTCTGACTGCGGCGAGAGGCGCCTGATCCGTCTGTGAGCATGTGTTGAACTAGCGGGGATGGGATGGTTGCAGAGCGGGCGACTCGCTAGCTCTCCCTTTATGAGGATACTCTAGTTGGGCGCGACGAGGTGAACTACGCCCCATCGCCGACGCCCAGGGCGAAGCGGGTGGCGGCGTCTACCTCGCGCAGGCGCGGCGGCAGAGAGCGACGTTACCCGCTCCTTGAGTTGGTGACGTGAGATAGTCTGGATATTGTCAAGGTTGACGGCACAAAGGGTCGCAACACCGTCCTCGTCGGGCGTCAGCACCACTTCGGTGGGGATGTCGCGGATGGTGGTGGTCAGAGGCGCAACCGTGACGCTGGTGAGAAAGGACAAAGCTGAGTTGCGGGTGAGGACGAGCACCGGCCTGCGTTTGTCGGGCGTCCGAAAGGTGTACCAGTAGATCTCCCCCCGCCTCATGCGTCACCCCAACTCTGTTCCGCCTCCCAGCCGTCAAACTCATCCGCCTCGACCGGGTGACGGCGGTAGCCCTCGGCGTGCTGCACCTCCAACTGCTGGATGCGCCAACGCTGGAGCGCCAGGTGCAGCGCTTCGCGGATGAAGGCCGAGCGGCTGGCCCCCTGCGCTTGCACAACCTGATCGACGTCAGAGAGCAGCGCTTCGTCAATTGTGATTTGAATGGTCTTCATGGTGTCTACTCGAAGTCAAAGGCAGTTATGTGGAACAATTCCCACAGTTCTATCCACAGTCTACCACACATCGTCATACATCGGAAGACTCTCTGTGCAGAGGCATGCCGGGCGATTATTTGCGATCAGTCCTTATGTCAATCTAACAAGCATGCTCACTGGCTTTGTCAGATGCCGATCCCTCACCACCGACGCCATCTTCCACACCCCACCTGCCCGATCCGCCAACGCCTCCTCGCCTGGCAGCAAATCAGACAGGCTGCTGAAGCGCCGGTGGAAAACCTGCAGCTCGTCCGGAACAAATTGGGCGTAGTGCGCCAGCGTTACGCTGATATCCGAGTGCCCCATGAGTTGCGCCAACACGCCGATGTCGCCGCCCTTGCGCAGGAACTCACGCGCAAAGCGATGGCGAAAGGCATGGGGCGACGCCGGGCCCACGACCTGCGCCAGCTTCTTGACCCGCTTGCAGATGCGTGAGATGCCCTCTGCGCCCAGCGGGTTGATCCGACCAGGCGTGAGCGTGACGAAGAGTTCGTCATATCCACACTCAGGCCGCACGGCCAGCCACGCCTGCAGGGCCAGGGCCGTCTCATGCCCAAAGAAGATGCGCCGCGCCCGCCCTCCTTTTTCCATGACCTGCGCATGCTGTCCCGCTAGCGAGAGCTGCCCCCGCGTGAGCCCGGCGAGCCCGCCGCGCCGGCAGCCGGTGTCGGCCAGGCAGAGCAGGACGGCCCGGTCGCGCAGGTTGAGGGCATCCTGCTGCGCTTCGGTGACGGCCAGCATGGCCTGCAGCGCGTCGTTGGAAAGCGCCTTGATCTCGCGGTGTCTAGGCCTGGCTATGCGAATGCGTGCGGCCGGGTTTTCTTCCAGGCCATATTCTTGATGCAGGAAGTTGAAGAGACGCCGGCACGCACGCAGGTGCGCATTGACGGTGTGGCGTGAGAGGGGCTTCTGGACGGTCTGCCGGTAGCGGTGTCCCACAAACTGCTGCTTTTGCGTCTGCAGGTGCCGAACGTAGGCGCGCAGATCGTCGGTGCTGAGCGTCTCTACCTCCACGTTGCCAAAGAAGCCCTTCAGAGGCACGAGGTGCTTCTGATAGCTGACGATGGTTGCTTCGGAGAGGCCGGCGGCGGCGCTGGCGTGGAGGAGGTTTTCGATGGCGTCATACAGGTACATGGTTGATTCCTCAGTATTTTCGCTCGTCTGACCCGGCTCAGGTCTGACCGGTTGATTTCTCGTTTGGTGGGCTTGGCAGGCGACTTTCGCGCCTTCTGCTCGTTGGCCGTCCTCACGCCGGTTACGCGCCCGCATCCCCCCGATGCTCATCCCGGGCGATACGCGCCAGGCACGTCTTGACCGCGGCCCGGAAACTGCGTTTGGGATCGCTGGGCACATGGCCACGCACGCGCTCATAGCGCAGCAGCCATTCGTTGTAGAGGTGATGGAATGCGGTGCGGTCTTCCAGCGTGCGCAGCGCCTCCATGAGCCACTGGTTGCAGGCCAGGAGCGGCGCGCCGGCCGTGCGACGACGGGCGTGCCATCCAAAACGCCATGCGCGCCATCGAAGCCGCCAACCCCGACCGGCTGGACGGCATCTTCGGCGACGCGGCCTGGACCAACAAGGAGCGCCTGCCCGACGCCACGCTCAAGAACCTGCTGGAACACGTCTCTAGCCACACCCTCTCGCTGGCCAATGTGCCCGAGGACGAGCTGGGCAACGGCTACGAGTTCCTGATCAAGAAGTTCGCCGACGACTCGGGCCACACCGCCCAGGAGTTCTACACCAACCGCACGGTGGTCCATCTCATGGTGCAGATGCTGGCGCCCCAGCCGGGCGAGAGCATCTACGACCCCACCTGCGGCACCGGCGGCATGTTGATCTCTGCGCTGGACGAAGTCAAACGCAGCGGCGGCGAACACCGCACCCTGCGCCTCTACGGCCAGGAACGCAACCACATGACCGCAGCCATTGCACGCATGAACCTGGTTCTGCACGGTGTGGAGGACTTTCAGATTGCTCGCGGTGACACGCTGGAGCGGCCCGCCTTTACCGACCGGGACAGCCTGGCCAAGTTTGACGTGGTGCTGGCCAATCCGCCCTATTCCATCAAGCAGTGGAACCGGGACGGCTGGCAAAGCGACCCGTGGGGACGCAATTTTCTAGGTACGCCACCCCAAGGTCGGGCGGACTATGCCTTCTTTCAGCATATCCTGCGCAGCCTGGACCCGGTGACCGGGCGCTGCGCCATTCTCTTTCCCCACGGCGTGCTCTTCCGCAAAGAAGAGGCCGAGATGCGCCGGAAGCTGATCGAGGCGGACCTGGTGGAGTGCGTACTGGGGCTGGGTCCGAATCTCTTCTACAACTCGCCCATGGAAGCGTGTGTGATCATCTGTCGTAGCCGCAAGCCCGCTGAACGTGTGGACTAGGTGCTCTTCATCGACGCAATCAGCGAGGTGACCCGCGAGCGCAGCGTCAGTTTTCTACGCTCAGAACACCAGCAGCATATCGTGACCGTCTATCAGACGTGGCAGGAAGAGCCCGGCTTTACCCGCATTGCCGATGGGGAGCAGCTGGCCGCGCAGGAGTGTAGCCTCTCCATTCCGCTCTACGTCAAGCGTTCGCGCAACGGCAACGACGGCGAGCCTGCCGAACAGCGCAGCCTGCCGGCGCTTTGGGACGAGTGGGAGCAGGACGGGCAGGTTTTCTGGCAAGAGATGGATGATCTGATCGAGATGCTGGACGGACTTACCGAGGCGTAGATGAGACTGAATTTTAGCCGAGACGTGCTTCGAGTGCAGAGATATAGCGCTCTTGGGCCGAAATTGTCTCTTCCAATTCATGCACCTGCTGCTCCAGCATTGTCAGTTTGCCTTCGAGCACCTTGCGCAGTTGCTCCTTGAGCCGATGCTGGACAAGTTGCGGACGATTGAGCCGCAGCAGTGTGATGTGAAATCTGCCGGTTTCAGATAAGGGTTCCAGGTGGCCGGAAGGGTCGTTCACCCGAAAATGGGCTGCAAGGCTGTCATGCAGCGGATGGAGGATGCGGAAGCCCAGTCTCTCTTCCTCTGCCGTCGGCCAAAAGGAGTGCTTGTACTGATTGCAGCGCACGCAGGCGTAGACGAGGTTGCTTAGGCTATCGCCCCCGCCCGCAGAGAGCGGACGATAGTGATCGATGGTCAGCACACCGCCTGCAGATACTTCGTTTACGCCGCAGTATCCGCAGGCATAGGCGTAACGCTGGCGAATCAGGTCCAACTCAGGCGGGGGCATGCGATCCTAGGTCCAATACTTGGCCGGTCTGCTGCTGATAGGCTGATTCCAGAGCGACAATCTTGCTGTCCAGAGCGGCGCTGCGGGCGGCAAGGTCTTTATGAAGCGCTGCCCGCGGTTGATGGCGGCCCGTAGGCTGCGAAGATAGGTCAGCGTCTCGTCAGTGCCCGCCGCTTGGCCTTCCAGGTGGATCAAGCCTGACTCATACGCTGTCGTTTCCTGGGCAGACAGGGACTCGCCTTTGGCGATACGCAGGTGGAGTGCCCACCAGCTTTCGTAGTCGAATTCTGACATTTGTGACTCCATTGTGCAGGACTCAGAACGATAGCAACATAGAACTGAACGGACCGTTGTCGGCATCTTATCATCTAGGGGAGAGATCGGTCAATGAAACCCAAAACGGCCTTTGCAGAGAAATCATGGCGATGACAGGCGTGCCCTATCAAGCGCAGACGGTGACATCACCGGGCGAAACCATCGCCGATCTGTTGATGGAACAGGCCAAGACCCGTGCCGAGTTGGCGGATGAGATCGGCCTGCCGCTGAAGACGATTGAGCTGGTAATCAGTGGCCAAGCCGCATTCACACCTGAAACCACCGTGATGTTGGAAAGAGCATTGGGCGTGCCGGCCGATTATTGGATCAAGCATGAGGGTGAATACCGGACATATCTCGCAAGGAATGACAGAACAGATGACTGACCTGGGACCAGGATGGACTCGCGCTAAGTTCGGCGATGTCGTCAAACTCAACAAGGCCCGCGTCGCCGATCCTGCCGCCGAGGGAATCGAACGATATCTCGGCATTGAGCACATCAAGCCGGAAGACCTGCGCATCCGCAGTTGGGGACTGGTGGCCGACGGCACAACCTTTACCAACTACTTCGAACCGGGCCAAGTGCTCTTCGTGAAACGCCAGGCCTACCAACGCAAAGTGGCGGTGGCTGACTTTGCCGGCGTCTGCTCGGGCGATATCTATGTGCTCGAATCCAAAGACCCTGACGTGCTGCTGCCCGAGTTGTTGCCCTTTCTGTGCCAGACGGAGAGTTTCTTCGAGCATGCCGTGGGCACATCGGCCGGATCGCTGTCTCCGCGCACCAACTGGACGCAGCTGGCCAACTACGAATTCGCCCTGCCGCCGCTGGCGGAGCAACGGCGGATTGCGGAGGTGCTGTGGGCAGCAGAAGAGCTTTCCAATAAGATCGAGAATGCAATGCAGGCATGTTCGTCGATGATGCTTGCCTACATCGGTGATTTCTTGTCGAAGTTTGACCATGATCAGTTCTCGTCTCAGATCGACGCGCTCCTCAGTGAGCCACCCAAGAACGGATATTCTCCAAGGACCAACGACTCTGGAACGGGTATCCGAACAGTTAGCATTAGTTCGATTTCCGACGGAAATTTCATTATCAGCGGTAACATCAAGTATGCCGATGTCGATCTTGAGAAGGTATCTTCGTTTTTTGTGCAGCGGGACGATGTGTTCGTTGTCCGCGGGAATGGAAACCAGTATCTCGTCGGGAAGTGTGGAATTGCCGACAGATCCTTCGATCAGCTTTTCTACCCAGACTTGTTGATTCGACTGCGATTTGACACAGGCGTGATCCTTCCGCAGTTTGCGGTCCTTCAATGGAATTCCCCATTCGTTCACAGAGACCTCATATCCCGTGCAAAGTCCACTAACGGGATATGGAAGGTCAACGGTCAAGATATCAGAAACCATCGTCTGGTTGTTCCTCCTCTTGACCGCCAACAGAGCTTTCTAGCGGACTACACAAGGTTTGTAAATGCTTCTCAATCACTTGATGCCCGATCTAGAAGCGTTGCTAATGTCAAGCAAAGCATGTTGAATAGCGAATTGGGCGGCTCCATATGAGTCAATTCAACGAAGAGAACTCTGTAGAAAACTTCGTCCGTGACCGGCTTTGCGGGAAATCGACTGCACCCAAGCCAGGCGTGATCGAGACAGCCGAACCCTACATCACTGCAGGTCGGACCAGTAGCGGCACGGGTTGGCATTTCGTCCCGGCCATCGCCTTGCCGCGCCAGCCCCAAGACGTCTTCGTCGAAAAGTATGTGCGCGAAGCCCTTATCCGTCTCAATCCAGCCATCGCCGCCCAACACGACCGCGCCGACGAGGTGATCCACAAGCTGCGCGCCATCGTCCTGGCCGTGCGCAGTGAGGGCCTCATCCACGCTAACGAACTCTTCACCGGCTGGCTGCGCAACGAGCAGTCCATGCCCTTTGGCCCCAACCACGAGCACGTCACGGTCAAGCTCATCGACTACGAGAATCTGGACAACAACCAGTACATTCTCACCACCCAATACACCTTCCGTGCCGGCGTCGCCGAACGCCGCGTCGATGTGGTGCTGCTGGTCAACGGATTTCCCCTGGTCCTGGTCGAGGCCAAGACGCCGGTGCGTGATGCCGTCAGCTGGGTGGACGGCGCGCTCCAGGTTCACAATGACTATGAGCGCTTTGTGCCCGAACTCTTTGCCTGCAACGTCTTCAGCGTGGCCACCGAGGGTAAGGAGATGCGCTACGGCGCCATCGGCGCGCCGGTGGACAAGTGGGGGCCGTGGCGGCTCAACGAGGATGCCGTGCCCGCTTCGCTGGTCGATGTAGGCAAGCAGATCGAATCGCTGCTGCGCCCCCACATCATCCTCGACATCCTGGCCAATTTCTCTCTCTTCGCCACCGACAACAGGAGCCGGCGTCTCAAGATCGTCTGCCGCTACCAGCAGTACGAGGGCGCCAACCAGATCGTCCAGCGCGTGCTGGCCGGTACTCCCCGCAAGGGCCTCATCTGGCATTTTCAAGGCTCGGGCAAGTCGCTGCTCATGGTCTTTGCCGCGCAGAAGATGCGCCTGGCGCCGGCCCTGCGCAACCCCACCGTACTCATCGTCGTCGACCGGGTCGATCTCGACGCCCAGATCAGTGCCACCTTCCACGCTTCGGACATGCCCAACCTGGTCAAGGCTGAGACACGCGAGGAACTGGAACGCCTGCTGCGCCAGGACACGCGCAAGATCATCATCACGACCATCTTCAAGTTCGGTGAGGCCGAGGGTATCCTCAACGACCGCGAGAACATCATCGTCCTGGTCGATGAAGCCCACCGCACCCAGGAAGGCGACCTCGGCATCAAGATGCGCGCCGCACTGCCCAACGCCTTCCTCTTTGGCCTCACCGGCACGCCCATCAACCGCCGCGACCGCAACACCTTCTACGCCTTCGGGGCCGAGGAGGACAGCAGCGGCTACATGAGCCGCTACGGCTTCGAGGAGTCGATCCGCGACGGGGCCACCCTTCCCCTGCACTTCGAGCCACGCCTCGTCAATCTCCATATCGATCACGAGGCCATCGACCAGGCCTACGCCGAATTGACCGGCGGCCTCACCGACCTGGACAAGGAAACCTTGGCCCGTGCCGCCTCCAAGATGGCCGTCCTGGTCAAGGTGCCCGAACGCATCGAGGCCATCTGCGCTGATATTGCCCGCCACTTCCAGCAGAAAGTTGCACCCAACGGCTTCAAAGGCATGGTCGTCACCTATGACCAGGAGAGTTGCCTCTCCTACAAGGCCGCTCTTGATCAACATCTGCCGCCGGAAGCCAGCGAGATCGTCATCTCTGTCTCCGGCAAAGAGCGGGAAGACGCGCGCTATCGACCGCTCAAGCGCGACCGCGATGCCGAGGAGAAGCTACTCGACCGTTACCGTGACCCTAACGATCCATTGCAGCTGCTGGTCGTCACTGCCAAGCTGCTCACCGGCTTCGATGCGCCCATCCTCCAGGCCATGTACCTGGACAAGCCCCTGCGCGACCACACGCTGCTCCAGGCCATCACCCGCACCAACCGCACCTACGGCGACCGCAAGACTCATGGCCTCATCGTCGACTATCTGGGTGTCTTCGACGACGTGGCCAAATCGCTCGAATTTGACGAAGAGGGCTTCCGCAGCGTGGTCTCGGGCATCGAGAATCTCAAAGCGCAGCTGCCCGACGCCATGCAGAAGTGCCTGGCCTACTTCATGGGCGTTGACCGCACGATTGGCGGCTACCAGGGGCTCATCGCCGCCCAGGATTGCCTACCCAACAACGACGTGCGCGACGCCTTCGCCGTCGACTACAGCACGCTGGCCAAGCTCTGGGAGGCGCTCTCGCCCGATCCCATCCTGCAGGCGTACGAGCAGGACTATCGCTGGCTCTCGCAGGTCTACGTCTCGGTCCAGCCCACCACCGGCCAGGGCCAGCTCATCTGGCACACGCTGGGGGCCAAGACCGTCGAGCTGATCCATGAAAATGTGCACGTCGAAGCCGTGCGTGACGACCTCGACGAGATCATACTTGACGCTGAGCTGCTGGATGCCGTGCTCAACACCCCTGATCCCGACCGCAAAGCCAAGGAAATCCAGATTAAGGTTGCCGCCCGGCTGCGCGATCACATGAACAATCCCCGTTTCCGCGCGCTGTCGGAGCGACTTGAAGCACTGAAGGAGCGGCACGAGCAAGGGCAGTTGCACAGCCTGGAGTTCCTGAAGGCGTTGCTGGAACTGGCTACTGACGTGCTCCGTGCGGAAAAGGACACGCCGCCGGAAGAAGATGAAGACCGCGGCAAGGCAGCCCTGACCGAGCTATTCGAGGAAGTCCGCAACGAACAGACGCCGATCGTCGTCGAGCGCGTGGTCAACGACATTGATGAAATTGTGCGCTACGTGCGGTTTCCTGGCTGGCAGAGCACGAGTGCTGGCGAGCGTGAAGTGCGTAAGGCATTGCGCAAAACGCTTTTCAAATATCGGCTTCACCAAGATGCAGAACTGTTTGATAAGGCCTACGGATACGTGAAGGAGTATTATTGATGCATGCTGCAAGAAGCAACTGATGTTTACCCGCTATTGTAGACAACCAGTTAAGCATCACCATGTAGTGTCATTGAATCCTATCTCAATGTCCACAAAAACGGGTAGAATCCATCCCCCACGATGCCACCATTGCGCGCAATAAACTGACTCACTACTTGCTTGTTCGCCGTCAGCGAAAGGACAAGCCGGGTTTTCTGGTGCAGGCCGGCTTCACGCAGGCAAATCCTGATCTTCTGGAGCAGGCGGTTCGTCGCCTCATTCGTGAACAAGAGGCAGTCTCCGATCGGGAAGATGAATATGGCCGTTTCTATCGAGTAGAAGGGGCGCTGATCGGGCCAACGAGCTCACTCGATACGATACGATTACGATTTGGATTGAAACCATTCACGGCGAGTATCGCTTTGTCACGCTGAAGCCGGCAAGGAACGTCCCATGAAATTGAAGCTCTTTCAACAGGTGGTCGTCACGCGTGACGTCGCCGAGGCCAACTTGAAGCAGGGCGATGTGGCTACCCTGGTGGAGTACCTTCCCCATCCCAGCGACGGTGAGGAAGGCGCCGTGCTAGAGGTTTTCAACGCCATCGGTGAATCCATCGCAGTGGTCACTGTGCCCGGCTCGGCCATCAGTCCCCTCAGCGCCGACCAGTTCCCCACAGTGCGAAGGCTGCAGACTGCCTAAATCGGCTCTCGCAAAAGCTTACGGTTCAAACGGCATTATCGTCTGATTCCGGTGACGATTTCCAAGCGCGTCTGAGCAGTCCGTACACGCAATCAGATCGCTGCCAGTTTCCCACCACCCACACCTGCACCTCCACGCACTCTTTGATTGGCGGACTGCTTGCTGCCGGCCGCTTTTGTCACAGGTTTGGTCTTCTTGGGCAATGCCTTCGGTTCTGCCTCCTCCTCCACGCCCGCAGCCCCCTCCAGAGCCGCCAGCCGCCGAATGGCCGCCACGGGATCAAAGTTACCCTTCAGTAAGATTTGTAGGTCCATGGATTTCTTCTCTTGTGGTTGAATGTGTGACGCCTCACCCTGCCCTGGCGCTTGAAGCGCCAGGGCTTTCCCTCTCCAAAATTTGGAGAGGGTCGGGAGCCTCCGGCGAGGAGGCGCAGCAGGGTGAGGTGACGCCGTCTACACCTCACCCGACGCTGGGGCGCCCTGACCAAGGGCGTGCGATGACGCGCGAAGCGACTTGAAACGGCTAACCGCTAGTTGGAAATGCAAAAATGTAAATACGGGTTGACAGCGTCGGAAAATCATCCTACAATTGTAACGTTCTAATTTTGCAACGTTACAATTCACTCATCATGACAACGATCAAGGAAATCGCTCGCCTAGCTGACGTTTCCCCAAGTACGGTGTCAAACGTCTTCAATGATCGCGTGCCGGTCCGCGAAAAGACGCGCAAGCGCGTGCTTGCCGCCGCGCAAACGTTGGGGTACGTTCCCAACACCTTGGCGAGCAACCTCCGTCGGCGCGCAACGAAGATTGTCGCATTCAGCATCGGCGATATCGCCAACCCGTCACACAGCTTCATGGTACCGGCGCGAGTGATGTCTTTCTTGCCAATGACTACCATCCCCTGATCATGAGTTGTGATGAGAACCCGGTCCAGGAACAGAAAAATCTCCGCAATGCCGCCATGCAACGAGTGGCCGGCCTGTTGGTTTCGCCGACGCAGACGCAGGCACAGGCCTACAGCAGCTTGCTCCAACTAGGCATTGCGATTGTCTGTGTGGACAGACGGGTACCCGACTTGGATACGGACGTTGTGCGCAGCAATGATGTTCTTGGCTTCCAACGAGCCACCAATCATCTAGTCGAGCAGGGACACCGCTCAATTGCACTCATTACGGGCCCGACGGGCAGTGCAGTAAGCGAGGAGCGCAAACGTGGGTACTTCAGTGCGATGGACGAGCAAGGCCTACCGATTCGGGCAGAGCTCGTTCAGGAGGGACCCTCCAAGGAGCGTTTCGGCCATGAGACGCTTACCCACCTCATGGCGCTTCCCGAACCGCCCTCCGCGATTATTGCCACGAGCACGCGGCTTACCCTGGGCGTGCTCTACGCACTCCGCGATCACGGGATCCGACGGCCACACGATGTTCGCGTTGATCGGCTCGGTCGGGCGCGATTTGGAGTGGATGTCATTGTTCGCTCCGCCCCTGACCGTGGTTGCGCAACCATCGCGCGAAGTGGGCGAGCAAGCCGCAGAATTACTGCTCAGCCGTATCGCAGGTGATCGAATCGGCCCAGGCCATGAGTTTCTGATTGACCCGGAGCTGATCGTCCGAGCACCACAACCAGCCGCTGCGATCCAAGAAAATTTCCCCCATCGTTCGTAAGATGGCGAAAGTAGCCATCAAAGACATCTACATTCACCGAATCTATCCTGCAGCAAATGGAGAGATATGCATGACCAAGCGCTTTCAGGGCATCATCAATCTGGATGCACGTGACTCCACGCCCGACTGGGAACCCTACCTGCAGCCAACTGCGCCGGAGGGAGCGCCCAACGTTCTTATGATCGTGTGGGATGATGTCGGCTATGGCGCGCTGGATATCTATGGTGGGCCGGTCGAAGTGCCCACAATGAGACGAATTGCGGACCTTGGCCTGCGCTACTCAAACTTTCATACGACGGCCCTCTGTTCACCAACACGCGCCTGTCTGATGACGGGACGCAATGCGACAAGCAACGGCATGGCCTTTATTCCCGAAGGAGCAGACGGTTTCCCCGGTTCGTCTGGACGAGTTCCGTTTGAAAACGGCTTCATTTCTGAGGTATTGGGCGAACGGGGATGGAACACCTATGCCGTCGGCAAGTGGCACCTGACGCCGGCCGACGAAACCAACATGTCGGCCTGGAAACATCGCTGGCCCCTTGGCCGTGGTTTTGAGCGCTATTACGGCTTTATCGCCGGCGAAACGAACCAATACTATCCTGCCTTGATCTACGACAATCATCCCGTCGACCCGCCCTACGGGCCAGAGCGGCTACCATCTTTCCAAAGACCTCGTCGACAAGTCAATCCAGTTCATCCGCGACGCAAAGTCTATCGATCCCGACAAACCGTGGTTGATGTACTTCTGCCCTGGGGCCGGCCACGCCCCCCATCATGTCGCGACCGAATGGTCTGATCAGTACAAGGGTAAATTCGACGAAGGCTATGAAGCGATTCGCGCCAACATTCTGGCCGATCAAAAAGCGCTGGGGCTGCTGCCCGAACAGGTGACCCTATCACCCATCAATCCTCACGGCGAACCCGATGCGGTCGGCCCCGACGGTCAACCGTGGCCGGCAGTCGACTACGTCCGCCCGTGGGATACACTGAGCGAGGACGAGCAGAGGCTCTTCATCCGCATGGCCGAAGTCTTTGCAGGCTTCGTCTTCCATACAGACTACGAAATAGGGCGGCTGATCGACTATTTGGAAGAGTCTGGCCAGCTTGAAAACACGATCATCTTTGTAACGTCTGACAACGGCTCCAGTGCCGAGGGCGGACCAAATGGCTCTTTCAACGAAAACAAGTTTTTTAACAATGTAGATGATTCCATCGAAGCAAACTTGGCGAAGTTGGACGAGCTGGGTACGCCCACATCCTACAACCACTACTGCACGGGTGGGCCTGGGCTTTTGACACACCATTTCCCTACTGGAAGCGCTATGCGGGGTACGAAGGAGGCGTCTGCGACATGATGCTGATGGCCTCGCCAAAGCGAATCGAAGCCGGCGGCATTCGTCATCAGTATTTACACGCCATCGACGTTGTGCCCACGCTCTACGATCTGCTGGATCTGGAATCGCCCGATTCTATCAAGGGCTACTGCCAATCTGCCATCGAGGGCGAGAGCTTCGCCGCCCCCTCTTCGACCCGGAGGCTGCCGCACGGCAGACACAGTTCTATGCCATGCTGGGCATGCGCTCCCTCTACCACGAAGGCTGGCTTGCCACCGCCCTTCACCCAACATTTTCCGGCTGGGGCAATTACCACAAAGATGTCTGGGAGCTCTATCACCTGGCCGAAGATCGAGCGCAAACCCACAACCTTGCCCAGCAGTATCCGCAAAAGCTTCAGGAGTTAATCGGTCTCTGGTTCTATAACGCCGGCCTCTATAACGGCTACCCGATCGATGATCGAACGGCGATGGAGCAATTCAACCGCGAGCGACCTACCTCCGGCAAGCAGCGCAATCGATACATCTACTATCCCCAAACAGCTGAGATTCCCGAGCGGGTGGCTGTAGCGGTCAAAGGACGCAGCTATGCCATTGCCGCACAGATGACGATCGAATCTGCGGAGGCCGAAGGCGTGATTTTTCCCAAGGAGGAGTGGGTGGTGGCCACAGTCTCTATGTTCACGGGGGAAGACTCACTATCTCTACAACTGGCTGGGTGAACGGCAGCAACGTATCACGGCCAAATCGAAGATTACACCGGGCGAGCACCACTTCGTCGCCCAATTCACCAAGACGGGACAAGATCCAGCAACGCAAAGTGCCGTGGGGAGACTCAGGCTCTTTATCAATCAGGAGCCGGTGGGGGAAGCCGAAATCTGGACGCAACCCGGCACCTTTGCTCTGGCCGGCGACGGATTGAATGTTGGCCGTGAGGGCGGTTCGCCCGTCTCGCCAGACTATCAGCCGCCATTCACATTTACGCAGGGCCGGATCGAGCGCGTCGTTGTCGATGTTCGTGGTGAGCCGCACGTGGACCCCGAGAAGGTAGTGTCGGGTTGGCTCAAACAGGATTAATCTCTTCTTGTCGCACCGTCCGGCAACCACGTTGGGCAGTCGTTTCGTGCTGCGATTCAACAATATGACTGAAGGGGGTGATCGCTCCTAACCGAAGCAGATATCTACTGAATCAGTGGTGGGATAACCGAGGAGGAATAGTCGTGGAGCACAACAACGCAAGTAATGGAATGCACGATCGTGGGTCTGGTTTTAGTCGACGTGAATTGCTCAAATTGATGGGCCTGTCGTCTACAGCATTGGCGCTTGGCGGGTTGGCGGCCTGCGCCCCCGCAATGCCCCCGTCTGCTGCGACAGAGGGAGCGGCTTCTACGATGGCCATGCCAGATGAAGGCACGCTGCTCAATTTTCTGGCCACCGCAGCTGAACCCTACAGTGGTACAGAGGTAAGCGTGCTGGCGGTCAATTCTCCGCAGGTCGTTGCCTTTGAGCACGTCGTGCCTGACTTTGAAGCCGCAACCGGCATTAAGGTGAATCTCGAAAAGGGCGGCGAATCCGAGGTGCTGACAAAGCTGGATTTGGAGTTGAGTTCAAAAGCGGGCGCCTACGATATGGCACACGTATTTTCTCAGTCCATGCCCAAGTTTGGCACCACCGAATGGCTAGCGCCGCTGGACGAATTCCTGGCCAATGAGCAGTTGACCAATGCCGAACTCTACATGCTGGATGATTTTTTCGCCTCGACGATCAAGCAGCTCTCCGGCAACGGCAGTCTCATGGCCATGCCCATGTTTGTTGCCACGCAGATCTTCTACTATCGCAAAGACATCTTTGAGGCGCAAGGCATTACGGATCTGCCCAAGACCTTTGACGAGCTGGTCGCAGTCTGCGAGGCAGTGAACAACAATCCGGTTCAGCGCGTTGGCAACACACGCCGCGCGCGGCCAAACGATGAACATGTGGAACTGGACGGCCTATCTCCATGGTTTCGGCGGTGAGTATTTCAAGAGCTACGATCCCAGCTCGGCCGATTACATGATACCGATTTTGGATCAGCCGGAAGCCATCGAAGCGGCCGACTTCTATGCCAGCTTGGTTCAGAACTACGGCCCCGAAGGTGCAGTGACATGGGGTTGGCAGGAAGGCACGCGTTCCTTCCAGCAGGGCGAAGTCGCCATGATCCAGGAAGGATCGCCGTTTGGCGGCCCCTTCATGGATCCCGAGCAATCGACGGTCGCCAGCGAAGATAAGCTGGCCTGCTTCGTGATTCCGGCTGGACCGGGTGGCCACTCGGCGCCTTCCGCCGCACATGGGTGGGCAATTCCAGTCGGATCTCAAAACAAGGAGGCGGCCTGGCTGCTGGTTGAATGGGCAACCGCGGCCGAATCTTGGTTCAAGAGCACCATTGAGACGCCCTATGCAATGGCGCCCCGTGCCAGCGTCTGGGAGCAGGAAGCATTCCAGGAAAAGTATGGCTGGGACGCTTACCTGGATTCAATTATCGAAGCGTTCGAGATTGCCGGCGAACGCCCGCACTACCTGCCGCCGATTCCAGAGTATCCGGAAGTCGGCGAAGAGGTGGGGCGCTTCTTGCAGGAGGTGATCGCCGGTCAGCGACCCGCTGCTGAGGCGATGGCGGAAGCCAATGAGGTTGTCCGTGCGATCATGGAGGATGCCGGCTACTACGGCTAGGCCCTTGCGGCTCTGTCAAAGTGTGATGGCGGAGCACGTCTGTGGTGTCATGAACACAGGCGTGCTCCGCCTACCCATACCGTCCACGCTCCGAGCGATGTCACCTGATACAGCAAGGCAATTGAGATGGCGACAGCCCAGAATCGCAGACGTTCCAAACCATGGTCTTCTTTCAACACATATACACTGTATCTGCTTGTACCCGTTGTGATCCTCCTCATCATCAATTTGGTACCTCTCGTCTTTACTTTTTACCTCAGTTTTCATGAATGGGTGCTCTATCGCCAAGAAGTACCGGAATTTGTAGGCTTTGAGAACTGGATCAACATGCTCCAGTCGCCAAAATTCTGGCACGCGCTGCGCGTAGAAACCATTTTTGTCGTTGGCGCGGTTGGGATTGAATTCGTTTTTGGTTTCATGATTGCGCTCTTCCTCAGCCAGGAAATGCGGGGGCGGGACTTCGTGCGCTCGCTTTTTCTCTTCCCCATGGTACTGCCGCCGATTGTTGCAGCCTTTCTTTGGCGCTTCATGCTGCAGGCCGATATTGGCGTCATCAACTATTTTCTCAGCTTTGTAAACCTGGATAGAGCATGGCTGGCATATCCGGCTACCGCACTGGGGACCCTCATCTTTGTTGACGTGTGGCAGTTCACGCCTTTTGTCATCTTGCTCCTGCTTGCCGGACTTCAGCAGTTGCCCCAAGAAATCTACGAAGCGGCCCAAGTAGATGGCGCCGGCGTGCTTCACCAATTCAGATATCTAACCATCCCGCTGCTGACACCAACAATTTTAATCGTCCTCCTTTTGCGCATTGTCGAAGCGTTAAAGGTCTTTCCGACGATCTATGTGTTGACGGGGGGCGGCCCAGGGCAGGCGACGGAAGCGCTGAATTACTTGGCGTTCATCGTCGCTTTCAACCAATCGCGCATGGGCGACGGGGCGACCTTATCGGTCTCTGTCTTGCTCATGTCCATCGCAATCGCCATGGGCTTCATCTTCCTCGGCCGTCGAACGAGGGTAGATTACAACTGATGACCACTGTACAGAATCCTGAAGATCACATGAATGCGAACCGCAAGAATCCGAACCGCAAGCTGCTAAAGAAGACAATGCGCGCTGTTGTCTTTTACACAGTGCTGATTCTGCTGCTTATCTTCTTTCTCTTTCCCATCTTCTACGCCTTCTTGACGTCGCTGAAGCCGCCGATTCTGGCCGAGGCGCGTGTGCCCTATCTTATTTTTCCCCCGACTCTTAACAACTACCGCACACTCTTTGTCGAGGAAAACTTCCAGCACTACTTTTTCAACAGCATCATTATCAGTGTTGCTACGGTGGTCTTGTCACTGCTCGTTGGCGTGCCGGCGGCCTATGCGTTAAGCCGACGCGACTTTCGCGGTCGCGGACTAATCCTGCTGTGGATTTTGTCCTCACGGATTCTGCCACCGGTAGGGACCGCCATCCCATTCTATCTGGCGTTCATTCGCCTGCGGCTCATCGATACGCATATCGGACTGATTATCGTCTTTCTTTCGTTCAACATATCGCTGGTTATCTGGATCATGTCTGCATTCTTCGATCAGATTCCGCGGGAGTTGGATGAAGCGGCCATCATCGATGGCTGTTCGGTGACGGGCGCCTTTCTGCGCGTCGTCCTTCCGCTCACCGCACCGGGATTGGCAACCACCGCGATCTTCTGCTTCCTAAACGCGTGGAACAACTTCTTCTATCCGCTCGTGTTGACGCGTCGTGAGGCGGCAACCGTTCCCCTGGCATTGACGACGTTCCTGGGTAGCTATCTTGTTGACTGGGGCGCGATTATGGCCGGCGCTTCATTGCTAATTCTGCCGCTGCTGATCTTCGCGCTGCTCGTGCGTCGCTACATTGTCGAGGGATTGACGCAGGGCGCGATTAAGGGCTGATGCCGGCATAGACCTCGACATCGCTGCCCGACGAAGCACAGCGACGTTGCACGAACGTATCGTTCGACCCGCTTCGACGCCACCAATACCAAACGAGAGGATCACCGGTGATATCAATGAATGGCAAAAAAGTAGCGATGATCGGCATGGACGCCATTATTCCTGTCTTTGCGAATCGTATGATTGAGGAGGGCAAGCTCCCTAATTTGCAAAAACTGCGTGACCAGGGATTTTGGTCGGAGCTCATTCCCACCGTGCCGGCATGGACGCCGACCGGCTGGGCAACGGTTGCCACAGGCGCCGCCGCCAGCACGCATGGCATTGAGGGTTTCTTCATTCACGTACCCGGCGAGGATTACGATGTTGAACATCCCGGCTTTGACAGCCGGCGCTGTCGTGCCGAGTTTGTCTGGGACACGGCCTTGCGTCATGGGAAAAACTCCATCCTGTTGAAGTATCCCGGCAGCTGGCCACCGTTGAGCCCAGGCGTTACGCAGGTTGGCGGCGGCGGCGGGTACGGCGGTCTGCAAAACGAACTCGCAATCAGCCACGCTGTCTGCTATACCAATAATCCGGAGGTGGAGCATGGTCGCCCCATCCTCCTGACGGCGGCAGCCGGATGGTCCGAACTGCCCACCGGGGCCACACCACTGCTTGAGGCGGAACTCGCCGTCGTTTTCAACCGTCCGGCACAGCCCCTGTCCTTTTGGCTGCTGATCTTCACAGACGCGGCAAACCAAGCCACGGCGCTGATTTCAAAGAGTAAGTCCGGAGCGGACGCAGTTGCGATCCTTCATGAAGGCGGCTGGAGTGAGCATATCTTCGATACTTGGCATTTGGATGAAGGCGAATTCGAGGGGGCATTTCGACTCAAGCTCGTTGAACTAAATACCGAGCTTCAACAAGTGCGTCTTTTCATGAGCCAGAATCTGCCCAAAACCGGCTACTGCCGGCCGACTGAGTTGGACGACGCACTCTGGGACGCTGTCGGACCACCCATGGAATACACAGCCTATAAGCATCTATTCTGAGTCCGGGATTCACCTGTGCCATCTGGATGGAAGCCAATGGTTTAACAGCACGTGGATTGCCTCAGCCGGGCACAACCGACTTTCTCTTCACGAACCAAGAGTGGGATTTGTACTATACACAGCTTCATATCCTTGATTATGCGTATTATACTTTTTGGGGTGGTTTTGATCCCCGGCACCCAGATTTTGACGCCGCTCAAGCCAGCGATTACTGGCATAGTCTGGAACAAACCTATGATCTGGCAGACCAGTTGATCGGCGCCGTGATGGCAGCCGCGGGCGATGACGCTGTGGTCATGGTCGTAGGCGACCATGGTCATCAGCCATATCGCTGGACCTTCTACCCCAGTAATCTGCTGGCTGAGCAGGGATTGCTCCATGTCGAATGGGATGAGAAATTGGGACGCATGGCGGTCGATTCCGAGCAAGACAAAAGCCTACGGGTATGGACCAGTGCATATTGCCATCAATCTAAGAGGGCCGCGTACCACAGGGCATTGTTCCATCTGAGGAGTATGAAGAATTGCGCGAACAGATCGTTGATCTCCTCTATGATGTGAAGCATGAAGCGACCGGCAAGCGTCCGTAAAAGCTTGCGATTACGCGGGAAGAGGCTGATTTCTTTGGTCTATATGGCGATGGCGTCGGCGATATCATCTTCTTCAGCACGTGCTGGCTATGACATAAGCAATGCCCAGCGCATGGGACATAGTCTCGGCCATGATACCGAGTAAAAAGACGGTCTAAGTGACAATGGAGTCTCTGCGGGCGTGACGGAAGATCCGTGAGCTGTTCAAGCCTACGCAGATCATGAAAGAAATGACGAGCGAGCATCCATCTCAGATGCCCTCAGAGAAATTGACGCGGAGCTTGCTCTGCATGGCAGGCCCCGGCGTACGCCAAGGCGTCGTGCGCCAGATACCGACGTCGATTCTCAATGTCACGGCAACTGTCTGTGAAGTGCTGCTTCAGATCCCGTACCTGAAGACAACGAGGGCCTCCCCATAGTTGATGCATTGGTTGGCAAGAAGAACAGCTAAGCATTAGCGAATAAGGTGTCGCAGGCTGATTAACGCGGCCAAGAGCCCGAACTCTTCCAAGCTTGGGAGAGTTCAAGTTGGCCAAGACATCTCGGCTCAGCTAGCGAACTGCCGCGAGCAACGCTCCCCCCGCTAATTTCTTACCTTTTCCCACAATTCCACAGAGTCGGCGCCACGGGACAGCTTCACATCTCCCAACCAAGCCCATTGTTCCATTGCAACCC
>CAWEEJ010000002.1:0-44702 GCA_963807905.1 uncultured Chloroflexia bacterium
ATGACGCTTCGCGTAGGCATATTGGGGGCGGGCCAGGCCGGTGAACGCCAGGCAATTGGCTTTGATGGGGCAGGCGCCTCGGTGGCAGCCGTGACCGATTTGGCCCAGGATCGAGCTGAAAGTATGGCCAGCCGCTTCGACGCGGCCGCGTTTACCGACTGGCGCGCAATGCTCGACGACGACCTGGATATTGTTGTGGTCAGCCTGCCTCACAACCTGCACGTCGCACCGGCGGAGGAAGCAGCCGCACGGGGTATTCACGTCATGATGGAGAAGCCGCTGGCCACCACCATGGCCGACGCCCAGCGGATTGTTGACGTCTGTGAAGCCGCCGGCGTCAAGCTGACCGTCAGTTTTGTCCATCGCTTCCGAGAGGAAATACAGTTGCTGCAGGGCTGGCTGCGCGAAGGGGCGCTTGGCGAACCGGTGCTCGTGCGCGAGACGATGAACGGCCAGCGCGGTCCACATTTACCGGCTTGGGTCGAGCAGCAAGAAGCAGCCGGCGGCGGCGTCTTGATGTATAGTGCTATCCACGGCGTCGATCGCCTGCGCTGGCTGGTCGACAGCGAGGTGACCGCTGTGACTGCGCAAACGCGCATCCTCGAGCCAGATGCCGAGGTCGAGCATTGCGTTGCCGCCTTGCTAACCTTTGCCAACGGCGCGACGGGCACTTTAACGACCAGCGCGCCCAGCTATCCCGCGAAACCGGCGATCTGGGAGACCGAAATCATCGGCACGGACGGCATGGGGCGAGCGCGCACGCGCTTCTGGGCCGAAGTGAGCAATGCCGGCGGTCAATCTCGTCAAGATACCGAATGGTGCGCCGAGGAGTTCGGCACTTACTATAATTTCATGCGCCAGGCCACAGCCTTTCTCGATGCAATTCGCGACGACACCCCACCAGCCGTAACGGGTGTAGATGGTCTCGCCGCGCTGCGTATCGTGCAAGCCATTTACGCATCTGCTGCGCGTGGCGAGACCGTAACCGTTGATAATCCGTAGCGATTCAGGCGCCGAAAGAATAGAACGCTGATTTGACGGATTGAGCGGATCGACGCTGATTTTGTTGCTTCTATCTGCGCAAATTCGCCCAATCCGCCTTCTCCGCGTTCCATCTGACGGTGAGCCGGATCGTGACGAAAATCCATCCTAATTCAGTCATAAGGACGAAAGATGACAAACCCAAATCCCGATAGTAAATTTGTGGGCATTCAGATCAGCCCCATTAGCTTCATCGACGAAGGCGTTGACACAGTGCTGGAGACGCTGGAGGAACGTGTTGGCGTCAACGTGCTCATGATTGGCACCGTCTCCTGGCTGGGCCTCAAGGCTGGGCGCAGCATCTCTCACGAGTTGGACGGCTGGCCCGATCACGGCGTGCCCGAACCCCTGACGATGAAGGGCGGCGCCTACATCAACCCCCACCCTGAGTATTACCAGAACACCCTCATCAAAGACTTTCGGGCGACCGATCCGGAGATCAGCGACATCGATGTGCTGGAGATGGTCATCCCTGCGGCGCGGGCACGGGGCATGAAGGTCATGCCCGAGCTAATGGAGCCGGTCTTCAAGTATGCCGGCCATGGCTCGGTCAACAACGTGGCGATCCCCAACCTGCCCCAATGCCTGGAGATCGATATCTTTGGCCGCTACGGTGCCGAACCCTGTACCAATAACCTCGATTATCGCCGCTGGTGGCATTCGATGGTTGAGGATCACTGCCGCAGCTACGATATCGACGGCTTCATGTGGTGCAACGAGCGCAAGAGTCCGCTGGATCAGCTCATCACCGGCGAAGCGCCGGGTTGCTTCTGCGAGCAGTGCCGGCGCGAGGCCATCCAGCGCGGCCTGGAGCCCGAGTCGATCCGCAAGGCGTTTCTCGAAGTCTACGATTACTTTCAGCAAGCGCGTGACGGTGAAGAGTTTGTCGACGGCGCCTTTGTCGAATTCTGGCGCGTGCTTCTGCGCAACCCGGAAATCTTGCTCTGGGAGCGCTTCTGGCTCGAACGCAACAAGGATCTGGACCGGGAGCTCTATGGCATCGTCAAATGGTGTGACAGCGAACTTGAGTTTGGCCTAAACGTCTGGAATCGCAATCACTTCAACCCCTTCCGCAAAGCCCAATGGCCCTGGGAAGAGCAGACGCGTTACGCCGACTGGGTCAAGCCGATTACGTACCAACATCAGTCCGGCCAGATCTACGTCAAAGAGATGACCGATTTTCACAAGTCGATCCTGCGCGACGTGACGCCCCAGGAGATGACGCCGTTGATGTACAAGTTCCTGGGGCTGGATGAAGCGCTCTGGGATGACCTGATCGCCACCGGTCTCGATCCCGATACCTACGTCTATGGCCAGTGTGCGGACGCCGTACGCGGGGTCAAGGGCAACGTGCCGGTCTACATGGGCATCGGCGTTGATGCGCCGCGTGTACAGGCCGATCAGGCCGTCTGCACGCCCGATATCGTCTACCGCAGCGTGCTCGCCACCTATCGCGCCGGCGGTCAGGGCGTCATCTTTGCACCCAACTATGCAAGCATGAATCTGACCAATCTAGACGGCGCGGCCCAGGCCCTGACGGAGCTGGGACTCAAGTAATCGAATGAGCACATTGCTCCAATCAAGTAACGGGATCGACAACCGATTCACCGATTTATTGCAGTTATCGATAGAAGGGTAGTTCATGACCACCATTTACCTTGCCGAGCCGATCCTTACCGACCAGAGTAAATACACGTACAACTGGATTGGGCTGGAAGATTTCGGCACGCTTTACGGCAAGACGGTCGGCCTGATCGGTCTCGGCCTCATCGGTCGCGCCACAGCCGCCCGGCTGCGCGCCTTTGGCATGCGGCTGCTCTACACCCAACGCACTCGCCTCGATCCGGCCACGGAGGCGGCACTGGGCGTCGAGTGGCGCACGCTGGATGATCTGCTGGCCGAGAGTGACTTCGTCAGCCTGCACCATCGTTTTCAAGAAGGCCCCGGCGGCAATGACAACCACATCGGCGCGCGCGAGTTCGCGCGCATGAAGCCGACCGCCTACCTGATCAACACGGCCCGGGGCCGCTTGGTTGATGAAGACGCCCTGGTCGAAGCCCTGCGCACGGGGCAGATCGCCGGCGCCGGTCTCGACGTCTTCCGCTACGAACCGCTTCCCGGCGACCATCCGCTCCTCGAGCTTGCCGGCGACAATGTGCTGCTCACGCCCCATACGGCCGGCGCGCCCATCACCGAAGCGTGGCAGACCATCGCCGAAGAGCTCGTGGAACATGTTCAGCACTCGCTTGACAATTGACAATCGTCAACTGGTGATTGTCAATTGACAATTTGCAACTATCATTATTACCTGGAGAATTCTCATGCCTGAACCAGTAGCCTGGCGTTATCAAAAATTGATCAAACCCCTCTTTGACTTACCTCAAGATCACGTTGTCCTGCGTGGTCGTGTGCTCACGTGTGTGGGGGATGAGGTGATTGAGGACGGCTTCGTAGAATTTGCCGACGGCAAAATCGTGGCAGTGGGGCCGGCCGCGGAGCTCGGCGATCGTGCCGATGGCGCCATGGGCGTTGACGGCACCATCCTGCCGGGCCTCATGAACAGTCATGCACATCTGGCCTGGGACGGCATTCATGACCTCGCCCGCCAGTCCATGGACGATCTGCCGGAGATCAGCGCCTATAAATCAGCCGGCAACATGCTGATCAGCCTGCGCTCGGGCGTTACGACCGTGCGCGACCTGGGCATGAATCAGGCCAATATCTTTGCCAAACAGGCGGTAGAGCAGGGCATCTTCCCCGGCCCGCGCCTGCTCATCACCGGCGAGGCCATCATCCAGACCGGCGGCCACACCTACTGGTGCTGCCGCGAGGCCTCCGGCGCCGATGAGATGCGCCGGGCTGTGCGCGAGCAGGTGCGTTCCGGGGCCGATCTGATCAAGATCATGGCCTGCCATGACACGCTGGAATTCACCGATGAAGAGCTGGCCGCGGTCATCGATGAGACACATCGCAACGGGCTGCCGATTACGGCCCATGCCACCTACAACGACTGCATCAATCGGGTGGCCAAATTTGGCGTCGACTGCGTCGAGCACGGCGGCAGCATGACCGAAGAGACGATCCAATTGCTGCTGGACAAGGATATTCCCATCGTCACCACCTTTGCCCCGCTCGTCATGCAGAGCCAGGCGGAGCTGGCGCGGCAGTACAATATTCCCGAGTGGAAGATTGAAGAACGCCAGCGCGCCGTTGCCGATTCGGGCCGCTACGAGGGGCTCGTCAAGGCGGCCAAGGCCGGCGTCACCATTGGCTTCGGCACCGATGCCGGCAGCCCCGTCGTCGGCCATGACGTGGTCGCGCCGGAAATGGCCTTCATGGTCAAGCTGGGCGTAAAGAAAGACAACTACGACGCCATCCGCAGCGCTACCAGCGTCGCGGCCGGCATCAGCAACCTCACCGACCAGATCGGCACGTTGGAAGCCGGCAAGTCGGCTGACGTGATCGTAGTCGACGGCAATCCACTGGAAGAGATCGACGCCATCGGTCGCGTGCGCATGACCTACCTGGCCGGCAAACGCATGGTCTAGCAAGTGCGGATTGACGATTGCGGACTGCGGATTGCTGCAACGTCGCAACCATTACCCATTAATCGTTCTCTAATTTTCGATTAACCATTCATATGGAAACAATCATGACCCAATCACCTTTACTGGCCGCACTGGCCGATCGTATTGAAGAAGAGGATGTCTCTTTTCGCACCAGGATGCTCGAGGCCGCCGGCGGTTTGACGGACGTCATCGCCCTGGGCCGGGGCGACCCGGATTTTCACACGCCGGCCCACATTGCCGCCGCGGCCAAGCTGGCCATCGACGACAACCAGCATCATTACACCCATCCGGCCGGCCTGCCCCAACTGCGGGAGGCGATCGCCGAGAATCTCAGCAGCGAATATGGCCTCAGCTATGGCGTTGACGAGATCATCGTCACGGCCGGCGTACAGGAATCGATCATGCTGCTGATGTTGGGGCTCGTGAACGAGGGGGATGAGGTATTGATTACCTCGCCTCGCTTTACGACTTACGACAGCGCCGTGCACATGTGCGGCGGCGTGCCGGTCCCCGTGCCGACCTATGAAAAAGACGACTTTGCGCTCATGCCGGCGGAGATCGAGGCACGCATTACGCCGCGCAGCAAGATGCTCGTGCTGGTCACGCCCAACAACCCGACCGGCGCGGTGACGCCGCCCGCCGTCATCCGTGAAATCGCCGACCTGTGTGTCAAGCATGATCTTGTCCTGATTAGTGACGAAATCTATGCCAAGCTGATTTATCCCGGCTCCGAGCATCTGGCAGCCGGTTCGCTGCCCGGCATGAAGGAGCGCACCATCACGCTCAACGGCTTCTCCAAGTCATACGCCATGACCGGCTGGCGTGTCGGCTATCTGGCGGCGCCGGAAGCATTTACGCGCATGCTGGTTGAGCCGCACCACACCATGAGCATCAACGCCAACACCCCGGCGCAGTTTGCGGCGCTGGCTGCGCTCACCGGGCCGCAGGACGCTGTCGATGAAATGCTGGAGGCCTATGCTGAACGGCGGGCGTACCTCATGGGCGCGTTGGATGCCATGGGCTTCACCTATGGGCATCCTGGCGGCGCCTTCTATATCTACACCAATGTCTCCAGCTCTGGCATGAAGTCGCCGGAATTCTGCCTGCGCCTGCTCCAGGAAGCCCAGGTAATGATCTTCCCCGGCAGCATGTTCGGCGATGACAGCGACGAGTATATCCGCATCAGTTTCCTGCAGCCGCTGGCGCGCATCGAAGAGGCCGTGGCGCGCATGAGCGCGTTCGTGGCCAGTCTCTAGACGCCAGACCACTCGCTTCAAGGAGCGTGCATGACCCACTCACCGTTTCGTATTCTGCAAGTGGGGTTGGGCAACCGTGGCCGCATGTGGGCCGACATCATCGATCGCCGCGATGATGTCGTCCACAGCGGCATGATGGATCTCGATCCGGCGCGGTTGGCCCCCTTTCGGGACACCCATCCCCACGCGCCCTTCTTCCAGGAACTGGAGGCGGCGCTGGCTGAGACTGAGTCCGATGCCGTGCTGCTTGTTACGCCGCCGGACGGTCACCTCGACCAGGCGCGTGCTGTCTTCGCTGCCGGCTTGCCCCTGCTGGCGGAAAAACCGTTGACGCTGGAGCTGGCAGAGGCGGTCGAGATCGTGCAGTTGGCGGAGCAGACGGGATTGGCCCTCATGGTAGGGCTCAACTTTCGCTATCTGCCCGTCTCGCGCAAGATCCGCGAACTCGTCACCGGCAACGCCCTGGGTACGCCTGGATTCGGGCAATTCACTTATCAACGCAACCGGGACGGCAGCGCGCCCTGGCTCAACAAGTACCCGCTGACCATGGAGCACCCGATGATGCTGGAACAAAGCATCCATCACCTGGACCTGATCCGCTTCTGCTATGACCGGGAAGTGGAGACGGTCCACTGTCGGACCTGGAATCCGCCATGGAGCATGTACGCGCACGACAGCAATGTTAGCTGTTTGCTGACGCTGCGCGATGGCATGGAGGTCAACTACTTGGGCACATGGACCGGCGGTTGGCAAGAACTGCAATTCGAATGGCGGACTGACTGTGAAGAGGGTGTGATCGTCCAGCGCCAGCTCTTTGAGGATTTGGCTGTCGCAAAGCAGGAAGACAGTGACCTAACGCCGCTGGCGCTCGCAGAGTGCGAACCATTCTTTGACGATACCGACGCCTTGCTCTCAGCCTTCATTGCCCATCTGACCGACGGCGCGCCACTGGAATGCAGTGGCGCCGATCACCTGCAAACCCTTGCCCTCTGCTTTGCCGCGATCGAGAGCAGTGCGACGGGACAGGCCGTGAATCTGGCGGAGTTCAATACGCGCTATGGGATTGCCTGAGTTGAACGCCTGCCCGGATCCGTCATCATGAAAATTCTCGTAACGGGCGCCTTGGGCTTTGTGGGCATCAACCTGGTCCGCACACTGGCCACAAAGCCCGGCGTCACCGTCATCGCTGCTGATCTCCACGCGCCGGATAGGGAGGTCGACCAATTTCTGGCGCCTGTCGAGCAATCCGTTCAGCACCGCCTGCTCGACGTGACTGACCGCGCCGCGTTCCAGCGGATTGTCGCTGACGAGGGCGTGACGCAGATCGTTCACGGCGCCGCGCTCACGCCCTCGCTGGAGCAGGAACGGACTGCGACCACGACGATTGTTGACGTGAATCTGGGCGGCGTTGTCAATGCACTGGACGCTGCCGCGGCCAATGCTCGCGTCGACCACTTCGTGCTGCTGAGCAGTAGCGGCGTCTATGGCCTCACCGCGCAATCCGCACAGGGGCAGGTCGATGAAGAGGCTCCGCTCGTATTGGACAACCTCTACGCCATCACCAAGCGCAGCGGCGAACTCCTGACCGCGCGCTACGCATCGCTCCACGACAAGCCCATGACTGCCGTGCGGCTCGGTCCCATCTATGGCCCCATGGAGCGATCTTCGTCCAGCCGTGTGCGGCTGAGCGGGCCTGGTCAGCTTCTGGCGGCTAGGCGCGCTGGGCGTCCCGTGCATGTCTTTGGCGGCGACGTCAGTCGCGACTGGACCTATGCCGGCGATGTCGGCGAAGCGCTCTGGGCACTGCTGGGCGCGCCAAGCTGGCACTATCCCGCCTACAATCTCAGCTATGGGCGAGGCGTTCCCTTCCGCCAGATGGTTGACGCCTTTGTGGCGCAGGGCTTGACGGCAACGTGGGACGAGTTGGACGTCGACGATGGGGTGGGCATGGTTGCGACCCAGACTCGAACGCCCATGTCAAACGCACGCCTTGCGCAAGATGCCGGACGGTCGCCGGCCACGACACCCGAAGCGGGTGTTGCCGAGACGGTCGCGCTGGATGCAGATGGACAAGTGTGATGATTGGCCTGCAGATCGCCCGGGCAGACCAAGCTGATTTCGGGGCCCTTTATCCGATCTTCGAGCAAGCGACCCCCGATCGTCCTTATGCGGAGGAGCAGGGCTTTCTGCGGTCACAATATACCGAGGAAGCATTTGCCGCCTTCTTGTTGCGTTGTATTGTCTACCGCGCGACAGTGAGGGACGGACCGGCCGGCTTCGTCGTGGTGGAGCCGTTACGCTTCACAGATTTGCCTGAGATTACCTGGGAGATCGCGCCAGATGAGGTGGCGTCACTGGCGCAGGGCGCGCTGCTCTGGCTGCGCATGGCTGCGGTGGCGCCTGCGTTCAGCCGGCGGGGCGTGGGCACGGCGCTCTATCGCCACGTACGCGCACGCTATGGCGGCTGGGACTTGTTGACCGGGCTCTATGAGCAACCGCTGAACAATCTCGCCTCGCGCCGGTTTCACGCCAGCTTTGGCTTTCGACGCATTGGCGAAGCTCGCCGCCAGCACGCGGGCGAACCTGAGATCCGAGTCAGCGGCATCTATCATCTGCCCGCCGGCACGGAGTGACTCAAACCTGAGCCAGTCGTTGCTGCTGGGTGCGGGTGGCGACGTGCTCCGTCCAGTAGTGGTGCGTCTTGGCGACGACGGTGATGACGTTCTTGATCTCCTTGTCCAGCGCAAAGTCGGGACCCGCCGGCAGATAGAGCACATTCCCCGTGCGGCGCACGCTGACATTCTCCACAATGATGGCTCGGAGCATCCAGAGCGCCATCTCTTCATCGGTACAAACGACCCCAATCCAGCCCGGCTCGGCGTCACGCCGGATTGGCAGCCGCGTCACCAGCTCAATGCCGCGGGCGAGTTCGTCGACGACTTCGGCGTAGGCGTCCGGCGCTGCGCGCACAGCCTCGGGTGCGACCGGCTCCAGGAGCGTGTCGCGGTGGGCGGGTCCGCCCGCCAACGCCAGATCGCAGAAGTCGGTCCAGATTGCATCCCAGGCCACGTTGCCTGCATCGTCGTATTGCAGCCCGGCAGGATTGGGCATGGGCGCGGCAGACGGCGTTGCGTCGGCATAGCGCTCGGGCAGAAGTTGGGCCAGGCGGCGCTCGAACTGGGCGCTGTGCAGATGCCCGTGGGAAAGATACTCGACCGGTCCGTCAAATTCGATGCGCCCATCCCACGTGCGCGGGCGCCGTGGTGCGTCCTGCGCCATTTGGAGCTCCAGCCAGCCGATGATGTCCGTCAGCCCGATTTCGCCATGGAGGTTGCAGAAGAGAAACGGGCGGTCGCCCCGCATCTTGCTGGCGTCGCGCGCCATCACCTCCAGCGAAGCGCCAACCATGGGGGCCAGGTCGATCTTGTTGATCACCAGCAGGTCCGAACGCATGATGCCCGGACCGCCCTTGCGCGGAATCTTGTCGCCGGCCGAGACGTCGATCACGTAGATCCAGACGTCCACAAGCTCTGGGCTGAAGGCCGCCGCCAGATTGTTGCCGCCGCTCTCCAGCAGGATCAGATCGAGCGCAGGAAACTGTGCTTCCAAGGCTGCGACCGCTTCCAGGTTCATCGACGCGTCGTCGCGGATCGCCGAATGAGGGCAGCCGCCGGTCTCGACGCCGCGCACCCGTTCCAAGGGCAACACGCCCCGGCGGCGCAGGAATTCGGCGTCCTCCTGCGTGTAGATATCGTTGGTCACGACCGCGACTTCGTAGCGGGTTGTCAGGGCGCGACTCAGGCGCTCGACTAGCGTGGTCTTGCCGCTGCCGACGGGACCGGCTACGCCCACACGCAGCGGGCGAACTTGGGTAGCTTCAGTCATGGGGAAACCTCATAGTCAGGTACGTGATAGGCCGCGGAATGCTCAGATGCGGCGGATAGCCATAGAAAGATTCTGCATCAATCTGCCGCATCCGCGCACTCCGCGGTCCATGACAGTCGATCAGAACAGAAAATAGCGCTGGGCCATGGGCAATTCATCGGCCGGCGCGCAGGTCAAGAGCTCGCCGTCGGCCCGGACTTCGTAGGTCTCCGGGTCGATTTCGATCACGGGCATGGCATCGTTGTGGACCATATCCGCCTTGCCGACGGTGCGACAGTTCGAGACGGCCACTGTGCGCTTGTCCAGCCCGAGCGTGTCGCCGATTTTGGCCTCCTGCGCAGCCTGCGACACAAAGGTGACGCTGGTTGACGCAATCGCCTTGCCGAAGGCGCCGAACATGGGGCGGTAGAGCACAGGCTGGGGCGTGGGAATCGACGCATTGGCGTCGCCCATGACGCTCCACGCAATGAAGCCGCCTTTGATGACCATTTCGGGCTTGGCTCCGAACATGGCCGGCTTCCACAGCACCAGATCTGCCAGCTTGCCCGGCTCAATCGAGCCGACTTCGTGGGCAATGCCGTGGGCAAGCGCGGGGTTGATGGTGTATTTGGCCACGTAGCGCTTGGCGCGCAGATTGTCGTGCCGCTCTGGATCGCCCGGGAGCGCGCCGCGTTGGCTCTTCATCTTGTGCGCAGTCTGCCACGTGCGCATGATGACCTCACCCACACGACCCATTGCCTGGGAATCGCTGGCAATCATGCTGAGCACGCCCATGTCGTGAAGAATGTCTTCTGCGGCAATCGTCTCGGCGCGGATGCGGCTCTCGGCGAAGGCCACATCCTCCGGCACCTGCGGATTCAGATGATGGCAGACCATGAGCATGTCCAGATGCTCGGCAATCGTGTTGACGGTGTACGGCCGCGTCGGATTGGTCGACGAGGGCAGAATATAGGGGTAACCGGCGATGCGCATGATGTCCGGTGCGTGGCCGCCGCCCGCGCCTTCGGTGTGATAGGTGTGGATCGTGCGTTCGCGAATGGCGGCGATGGTATCCTCAACAAAGCCGGCCTCGTTGAGCGTGTCGGTGTGGATCGCCACCTGGACATCAAAGTCGTCCGCCACGCTCAGGCAGGTGTCGATGGCCGCGGGCGTCGTGCCCCAGTCTTCGTGCAGCTTCAGGCCACACGCACCGGCCACGAGTTGCTCGACCAGCGGAGCAGCCGCTGAGGCGTTGCCCTTGCCCAGGAGGCCAAAGTTGACGGGCCATGCTTCCACGGCTTGGAGCATACGCGCCAGATTCCACGCGCCCGGCGTGCAGGTCGTGGCATTGGTGCCCGTTGCCGGCCCCGTGCCGCCCCCAAGCATCGTGGTGACGCCGCTGCTCACGGCTTCGAAGATCTGCTGCGGGGCGATGAAGTGAATGTGGGCGTCAATGCCGCCGGCCGTGACGATCAGGTGTTCGCCCGCTACGACTTCCGTGGCCGGTCCTACGACCAGCTCGGGATCGACCCCCGCCATGGTGTCGGGGTTTCCAGCCTTGCCGACCTTGACGATACGTCCATCCTTGATCCCAATATCGCCCTTGACGATGCCCCAGTGGTCCAGAATGACGGCATTCGTGATGACCAGATCGAGCGCGCCCTGGTCGCCGTCACGGGTGGCGACGCTGCTCTGCCCCATGCCGTCGCGGATGACCTTGCCGCCGCCAAAGGCGATTTCATCGCCATAGACGGTGAAGTCTTGTTCGATCTCGATCAGCAGGTCGCTGTCAGCGAGGCGTACGCGATCGCCCGTTGTGGGACCGTAGAGGCTGGCATAGGTGCTGCGGTCAATAGAAAGGCTCATGATTGTTCGTCCTCCGTCAGGAAGCCGCCGTCTTGCAGTGCGGCGAGCGCTTCAGCGCGGTTTGCTTCATCATCCAGCTGTCCCATAACCAGGCCGTTGCCGCCGTAGACGGCGCGTTCGCCCGCCAGCGCCACGACCGTTACCGATTTGGTTTCGCCCGGTTCAAAGCGGATGGCGGTGCCGGCGGCCACGTTCAGGCGCATGCCATAGGCCGCCGCGCGGTCGAAGCGCAGCGCGCGATTGGCCTCAAAGAAATGAAAATGACTGCCGACCTGGATCGGCCGATCGCCCTCGTTCTGAACGAGCAGCGTGGCCGTTGCGCGGCCAGCGTTGGCCTCAATGGGCGGTGCGTCGGCGACAACTATTTCACCCGGATTCATGGGGTATCCTTTCAAACGGTATCACTTCACAAATGCAATCGGTTGTTGTGACGCTGGCGTCGGCAGGTTTCGGCAGAAATCCGCTGATTCTGGTCGCCAGGGACTGCTCCATCCGCAACTTCGAGTCGGCTCACCGAGTCGGATCACCGAATCGGATCGTGGACCGTGACGAGCTTGGTCCCATCCGGGAAGGTGGCCTCGACCTGGACTTCGTGGATCATCGACTCAATGCCATCCATGACGTCCTCCTGCGTGAGAATTGTCGTCCCAAAGGTCATGATTTCGGCCACGCTCTTGCCGTCGCGGGCCGCCTCGAGGATTTCAGCGGTGAGGATGGCCATGGCCTCGGGATAGTTGAGCTTCAGGCCCCGGGCCTGGCGTTTGCCGCGCCAGTTCGGCAGCGACAAAAATGAGGAGTTTTTCGCGTTCGCGTTCGGTTAAGTGCATGGTCTGGTTCCTATTTCAATTCGTCTTGTTTCGATCCTTCGACAAGCTCGGGGCTGCGCTGGTTTAGTCGGCGTTGGCTCTGGGTACCCGCTTGGTTTCGACCCTTCGTCAGGCTCAGGACGGCGCTGGCTCAGCTGGTGCTGGTCCTCCGCTACATCATTACTCGCTGCGATTTATCAATAGATCTTCCGCGGCATCACGGCTGCTAAGCCATAGAGCGATTGTTTGGCCGCACGCCAGAAAGCAGGCAGCGTTTCAGTCAACAGCCGGCCTTCGCGCGCCAACCCGCGTACGACGAGACCGTCAGCGACCAGCGTACTGACGCCCCAGAGGGCCTCGCCCGGGATGGTAAAGGTTGTGGCCAGCTGCGCCAACTCATCTTCCAGGGCCCGCCAGACGGCTGCGGGCTGTCCAGCCCGGCAAACCAGGAGCGTGGCAAAGGTTCTGTAGCCCCCCAGGCGCACGGAAGAAGTGAAGGCCTGGCTTGACGGAAGCAGGGCCATCTTCTCCCAGGCAATGGGCGCGCCGGCGACCGTCACCCGGGTTTCAAGCTCGAGCCGGTCATAGGCAAAGCATTCGCGCCGCGCCTCGCGGCCGGGCGTGATGACGTCCCAGGCAAAGAGTCCGGCATCGTCAGCCAGCTCAAATTCGGTGTGTTGCTTGTAGTTTGCGTCGGCGTAGGGGATAAGCGGATCAGGCAAGTACTCGAGCAGGCCGCCGCGCGCAACGTTGAAGGCTGTGTGCTGAATCGCGGCCAGGCCTTCGCCACGCTGACGGTAGACGCGCGTTGCGCCGGTCGTCGTGACCTGGGCGCGGGCGTTTTCCGCCACGTCGGCTGAAACGTGTAGCTGATCGCCGCCCAGAACGCCGCCGGAAATATTGTGGAGATGGACGAGTGCACCGCTGTCCGGCAAGGGGAAGGCGCGGATCATGCGCAAGGGGGGCGCTTGATCAATGATGTCGACGACCGTCGGCGCGTCGGGATCGGCCCCTGCCCTGCGAAAGCGGAGCGCCAGCCGGCCCTGGACGCCCGCGGGTGGCGTCAGCGGCGTATGTACAGCGCCGTTGACCGTGCGGCTGTTGGAAGCCTGCGGATGCGCTGTCGCTGCGCATGTGGGGTGCTGCGTCGTGAGATTCTCCATTAGCTGATGAAGAGCCGCACCGGCAAGCCGGGATGGCGCATGCTGCCGATCTCCAGCAGTGGCGTGAAGGAGGCTGGCTCTTCCATGATGTCGTTCACGTCGGAGCGGCGCGCCACGTCGATGAGCGTCGGTTGCAGCGACCAGAGAATCGACTGGGCATGGTTCTGCCCCAGCGGCATCAGGCGCTGACAGGCAGAGACGAGACCGGTGAGCGTTTGTTGGAGAAAGGCCAAGACAGTTTTCTCTTCGCCAAGACCCCATACGCCGCCGATCAGACCAAACGCGGTGGCATGATGGATCTGCGCGTGCTGACCGGTCTCGAGCGCATTCTGCAACCGCGCGTCAGGTTGGAGCGACAGGGCGAGGTGGAGGAGTCGCCTGCCCAGCACGGCGCTGGCTTCGCGGCTTTCCCGGGCCGTCTTGCGGGCTGAGAGCGCCCGATTCAGCATGAGCCATGCCGTCTCCACTTCACCGGCATCTGTTTGATTGACATAATCCAGACCGATCCTAAAGGCGCGTCGAGCGTAGCCGGCTTCGATGATGCCGGCTTCCTCAAGATAGATGCGAAAATGCTCCCCTAGCTGCGCAACCGTCACGTCACCTTCGGAAATCAGCGTTTCCAACCCATAGGAATGAGCGGCCGAGCCGATGGGCAAGGCGCTGTCTGCTAGATGGAGGAGCGTGAGAAAAGAGTTAGACGGATATGACATAGCCATCGTGCATGATATCAAACCTGGTGGAGCTTCCCAACGGTCATTTGGCGAGAAAGTTTGCCGATACTTCTTGTGCAGATTGTATAGCCCGTTGCCTGGTGGGGAGCCGAACAGGGCGAATCAGTTGCCTGTGGCCAATCTGTTGCCGGTTTCCTGGCAGAATAGAGCGGGCGAGGGCCTTTGATCGTGTTGTGCCTCGTCAAATCGGGCTTCTCCGTCGACGATCAAGTCCCGTGAAAAGGGGCGCAATTTGCTCGGCTCTGTCGACATGTGATCGCACCGTCCCGGGCACAAAGCCGGTGGTCAATAAAGGAGGATAGATATGAAAATGCGACGAAGCATATACTGGCTGGTTTTCTGTGCATTGCTTGCTGGTAGCGGACTGGTTGGGCACGTTCGTGCGGAGACAGATTGTACCTATCCGGTACATGATGCCTTTCTTGTAACGCTGCAACCCGGTGACTGGCAGGGGGTTGTCCTATCGAATAGCAATGCTGACAAGGCATTTCTGGTTGAAATCACACCGACAGCGCCGTCGATCCGCGGCGCATATGTGGAGCGCTACGTTGTCCAGCCTGAGTACAATGGCTGGGTGTGGAACGATGTCCTGCGCATGGTCATTCCAGCGGATCATCCGCCGCTGGAAGCCCACGTTCGGGTCTATGATGTCTCCAGTCTGCCGGTCATCGATGAGTTCGACACGGTGTTGGAGCCAGGCGTGTGGCACGGCTGGGGGTATGGCGCGACCACCCAGAATCGAGGCTATGTTGTGGAGATCACGCCGCTAGAGCCTTCCGTCAACGGCGCACACATCGAGCGCTACGTTGTGCAGCCGGAGTACGATGGCAGCGGATGGTATGACGTGTTGCGCATCATGTTGGCCCCGGAAGCGCCGCCCCTCAACGTGCAGGTGCGCGTGCGGGCGGTGACGGACTGGCCGGTCTTGTTAGCGCAGCAGGTGACGGCGGAGCCGGGCGAGCCGGTTGCCGTGGGACTCGGTGCGGCCGCGCAAAATCATGCCATGGTCGCGGAGATCAGTCCAGTCCTTCCTGCAACGACGCCCACAATTGGGCCGAATGTGGAAACCTACGCGATCCAGCCGGAATTCGACGGCACGCAGTGGAATGATGTGTTTCGCTTTGTGACACGGCCGGAAGATCCCGTCACAGACTATACCGTCTGCGCCTGGATGTTGCCGGGCGTCGAAACGTCGGCTGTGCACATACCCGTTGCTTCCACACCGTAGGTGGAGGAATGGTACTCGTCAGACTGGTCGGGCCTATCCCAACACGTTGCCGCGCATTTCCATTGGCTGGAGAAAGATGTAGACGGCCGCCAGGGTCAAGCACAGCAGGATAATGAGCCAGGGCATTGCTTCGCGTAGTGAGTTGCCCTGGCTTTCTTCTTCGCGGCGCGCCAGATCACGCGTCCCCCAAACCAGAGCCCGACGGCGAGCGCAACCATCTGAATGAACTGGATTGCCGGCAAGGGCATCGTGGCCCGCATGGCGATGGTCCAGTTCGGCGCGCCCAACAACGGAACACCCACCACATCGGCGAAGAACCCCTGCAGCGCGGGCACGATGGTCAGCGGACCAATGAGGAAGTGGAAGAGGTAGTGGGCGGTCCAGATGGCAAACCCCACCGGCACAAAGCCGTACGCATAGCGGATCACGTAGACGCGGCGTCGCGATCGTTGAGCCGCCACCGCCGTCGCGCGGTTTAGCGAGGCCGCGCCCCATGAAGCCAGCAGTGGCAGCACGATCACGCCAACCAGAAAGAGCAGCGCCAGGATGAGAAATTCGCTGCGCGTGTTGAGCGCCGTAGCTAACCGCGCTTGCAGCGCATAGACCGGCGGCGTCATCGCAAACGCATTGAGCAGCCCCAGAAACGCCGCAACAATTGCCAGCAGCGCGTAGTCGAGCCGTCGCCGCCAGGTGCGGTCGAGCAGTTCCTGACCAGACGCACGCGTCACCAGCGCAACATTGTCATGGGGACAGGCGCGCACGCAGTCCATGCAGAGCGTGCAGTTGAGATTGCTCTGCATCGTAGGCACGTAGAGCTCAAGCTGGCAACCCTGTTGGACCAAAGCGCCCTGCGCGTCATGTGCGCCGTTGATGCATTCGTGGCCTACGCAGTCGCGGCACGTTTGGTTGTCCCGGTTGGTGATTTGAGTGGGACTGACTGAACTGTAGAGAAAGTTGAAGGCGCCCAGCGGACAGACGTAGAGACAGAAGGTGTCGCGGGTGAAGAGCGCCTCAAAGACAAAGGCGGCGACAAAATAGGCAATGATCACCCACGCGGTCAGCCATGGGCTGGCCCAGAGGTCGAGCCACTCGTAGAGGAAGAGCATGCCCACCAGCCCGCAGATCGCGGTCCACTTGTTGCGCAATGCTTTGGGCCAGCGCTGTGTGGGCTTTCCCAAGCGGCGCGCCAGCCCCCGCGTCAGCAAGAAGGGACAGCCGGCGCAGAAGAGATTGCCGGCCAGCAACAGCGCCACCACAATGAAGCCCCGATAGTGTACCCAGGCGCCGATGGTTGCCGTATTCTTGGCTGCCGAGCGCGCTGCCAAAGAGCCCGTCGACAATCATGATGGCGGCCAGTCCAAAGAAGAGCCATTGCACGACCGTGCGCCCGTAGCGCCAGTGCGCGAGGCGCGAAAGAGGTGCAATGGTCAGGAGATCTTTGGCATTCGTACGGGTTTCGCTGGGATTGAGCATGGCAGGATGGCGCTCTGGGCAGTCGAGATAGACGTAGCTTGTTCCATTTTACACTAACGCCACGCCGAGCCGCCAACCCCTGCCGGTTTGACCGCGGGCAAGCCCTGTGTTAGATTCGCGAAAGGCCGCATGGGTGACTGACTGCGGCTTCTTTGGTGCACTTGCCGGCTCTTCAGCCTCATTCAGCGAAAGCAACTGACCTCATGTCAAGAGCGAAGAGGGCGGGTAAGTGCAATGATTCATAGGATTTCTCAATTGATGAAAGGCAACGAAGCGTGAGTGACGTTTATCAACAATTGATTTCTGAACATTGGAGCAATATCGCCGAACTCTACAATGAGCATGCCGAGCAGCAGCCGGTCATCCTGTTGGATGTGGATGCGGGCGAACTCTTTGCCTATCCCTATGGCGAGCTCTCCCAACTGCTCGACGCCCAATCCCAGGCCGGTTTTGGCGACCAGTACGCACGCGCGGTGGAGAGCCGCCAAATGGTGCTGCTCGTACGCGACAAGGCCAACAAGCAGCTGTTGACCTACACGTTGAAGCTGGAAGACAACTAGCGATTGCCGAGCGGGATTGTCGATTGTGGATTTGCTCAAACGCAGGCTCTGGAAGGGGTAAGGAATGTCTCAACGCTATTCGCTTGGCGCTGCGTATGATCCGCGGGCGACTGTCTTTCACGTATGGGCGCCGGCCGCACAGACGGTAGAGGTTCATCTGCTTGAGCAGGAGCGCTACGTTGATATGTCGCCAACGGGCGATGGCTATTTTACGCTGATCATGGCCGGCGTAGACGCGGGCGAGCGCTATTATTATCGCCTCGACGGCGAGAAGGAGCGCCCCGACCCCGCCTCGAACGCGCAACCGGACGGGGTCCACGGTCCGTCGCAGGTCGTGGACATGGCGTATGCCTGGGAGGACGAAAGCTGGCGGCCGCCAGCAGCTCGCAACAGCGTCATGTACGAATTGCATGTCGGCGCCTTTACGCCGGCAGGCACCTTTGACGCCATCATTCCCCATCTGCCCTCTTTGCAGGAATTGGGCGTCACCACGCTGCAGCTGATGCCGGTTGCCCAGTTTCCCGGCGCGCGCAATTGGGGGTACGACGGCGTGCAGCTCTATGCGCCGCACAGTGACTATGGTGGTGTTGACGGCCTCAAACGCCTCGTCAATGCTGCCCACCAAACCGGTCTGGCTGTGATGCTCGACGTGGTCTACAACCACCTGGGCCCGGAGGGCAACTATCTTTGGGACTACGGTCCCTACTTCACCGACCGCTACCATTCTCCTTGGGGTGATAGCGTCAATTTGGATGGCCCGCAGAGCGATCACGTGCGCCGCTTCTTGATCGAGAATGCGCGCTATTGGCTGGAAGAATACCATCTTGATGGGTTGCGCCTCGACGCCACCCATGCCCTGATCGACGCTTCGGCGCGTCCGTTTTTGGCCGAGCTTGCCGCCGACATCCACGACTGGGCCGCGCAGGAGAATCGTCAAGTCTTGCTCATTGCCGAGAATGACCGCAGCGATCGCTTGCTCACGCTCAGCCCGGAAGCCAATGGTCTGGGATTGGACGGCCAGTGGCTGGACGATCTCCATCACGTGCTGCACGTGGCGCTGACGGGCGAGACAGACGGTTACTACGCTGACTATGAAGACTTTGCGCTGCTGCCCAAGGTGTTAGAGGAGCGCTTTGCCTATACGGGCCAATATTCGCCCGCTCGCCAAAGACGCCACGGCACGTCGGCGCATGACATTCCGGCCGATCGCTTCGTGGTCGCCACGCAGACGCATGATCAGATTGGCAATCGCATGCTGGGAGAGCGCCTGACGCAGCTGACGGACTTCGCTGGACTCAAGCTGGCGGCGGGATTGCTGGCCGTATCGCCCTATGTGCCCATGCTCTTTATGGGGGAAGAGTATGGCGAGGTCGCTCCGTTTCTCTTTTTCGTTTCCCATGGCGATGAGGCATTGATTGAAGGCGTACACGCGGGGCGGGCAGAAGAGTTCGCGGCGTTTGCCTGGGAAGGGGAGCCGCCCGATCCGCAAGCGGAGGCGACCTTTGCCCGCTGCAAGCTGGACCATGGCCTGCGCACGACCGAGCGCCACGCTCTGATTTACTCTCTCTATCGCGATCTACTTGCGTTGCGACGCACCCATCCTGCGTTAACGAACCCTCGCTCTGATGCCACGCACATCTATCATGAAGCGGGCACACGCATGATCTGTTTGGAACGTTCCGGTGAAGGCGAGACCTTTCGCGTCTTCATGAATTTTGCGCGAGAAGAACCTGCGACACTGACCCTGCCTGGTGAAAATTCTGCCTGGCGTAAGCTGCGCGACTCCAAAGATCCTGCATGGCGGTTGGACGATGAAACCGGGCAGCCGGCCCGCAACGCGTTTGCCGCCGGCGAGCCGCTGGCCGTAACATTGACGCCCAAATCTTTTGCCATCTATCTGCGCCGCCCTGAGGAAGATGACCATGACTTCTGATCAACCGCGTGACCCCGCAGTGCCGTCCGCATCGCAACCATCTGCTCCAGCAAGCGCCGATAGCCTGCGTGAGATTCTGGACGACCTGAGCAAGCCGCCGCGCATCCCACGCGCAACCTACCGCGTGCAGTTGGGCGAGCAGATCCCCTTTGCCACCGCGCAGGAGCTGATTCCCTACCTCGATGCGTTGGGGGCAAGTGACTTCTATGCTTCGCCCCTGTTCAAGCCGCGCACGGGCAGCACACATGGCTATGATACGGTCGACTACAATCAGTTTAACCCTGTACTAGGCACTGAGGAAGACTTTGACGCCTTTGCTGCGACCCTGGCTGAGTACGATATGGGGCTGCTTCTCGACATTGTGCCCGATCATATGGGCGTCAACACCGAGAATGCCTGGTGGACCGATGTGCTCAAACAGGGGCCGTCGTCGGACTATGCGCGTTATTTCGACATCAACTGGCAGCCGCCCAATCGCGCGATGGACGACAAGGTGCTCCTGCCCATCCTGGGTGATCAATACGGGCGCATTCTGGAGGCGGGTGAACTGGAGCTGGTCTACTGGCATGGCGATTTCTACATGCACTACTACGAGCATCAGTTTCCGATCACGCCCAAATCTTACGGTCGAATCTTGGCCATGGTGGAAGAATTGTTGGCCGAAGAGATGGAAGAAAGTGAAGACGATGCGTGGATGCCGTTGGAACTGGCAAGCATCGTGCATTCGCTTACCTTCCTGCCGGCCTATAACCAAACCGACCCTGAGAGCATTGAGGTTCGGCGCCGCGAGGAGTTGATCATTCGCCGGCGCCTGCTCAATCTCTTTGAGAAGAGCGAACGCTTTCGTACAACGCTTGATGCCGCATTGGCCATCATCAATGGCACGCCGAATGATCCGGAAAGCTTTGATACGCTGGACGAACTGCTCTCCGAACAACCGTATCGCCTGGCCTACTGGCGCGTGGCCACCGACGAGATCAACTATCGGCGCTTCTTTGACATCAATGATATGGCCGCCATTCGCGTGGAAAATGCCCAGGTCTTTGCCGACATGCATCGACTGACCATGCGGCTGATGGCCGAGGGCAAGGTAAGCGGCCTGCGCATCGATCATCCCGACGGTCTTTGGGATCCGGAGGGCTATTTCTGGCGCCTGCAAGCCGCCTACATGGAGGCGGCGTCGGCCTATCGTCTGGGGGAAAGCGGCACGGACGACGCGCTTAATCTGGCTGACGAAGTGGCCGTGCGCCTCTACGCCCTGCGCGAGGATGCAGATCAGGAAGCCAATTGGCCGTTTTACGTGCTGGTCGAGAAAATTCTTTCCGAGTCTGAACCCATGCCCGCATCCTGGGCCTGTCACGGGACGACGGGCTACGATTTCATGTACGCTGTCAATAATCTTTTTGTCTACCACGCCCACGAGCCGGAAATTGACGATCTCTATGCCGCGTTCACCGACGAAACCACACCGTTTCACGACCTGATCGACCGCACCAAGAAGCTGGTCATGACCCAGTCACTCACCAGCGAGATTGATGCGCGCAGCGCTGAACTGGCGCTGATCGTTGACCAGAACCGGCGCTATCGGGACTTCACCCAGAACAGCCTGGCCTTTGGCCTGAGTGAGTTCACCGCGGCTCTGGACGTCTATCGTACCTATATCGTGGGTCCCGATGACGTGAGCGAGCGTGATCGCGCATATATTGAACAGGCGATCAATCAGGCAATGCGCCGCAATCCGCTGGTGCCGAGCAGCGTCTTCGAGTTCCTGCGCGATACGCTGCTGATGCAAAATTTCGATGAATTTGACCCGGAGTTCCGGCCGGATCTGCGAGAATTTGTCATGAAATTTCAGCAGATCACAGGTCCGGTCATGGCCAAGAGCGTGGAGGACACGGCCTTCTACATTTACGATCGCCTGGTCTCGCTCAACGAGGTGGGCGGTCATCCCAATCGCTTTGGGCTTACGATTGATGAGTTTCACCAGCACAATCGTGACAAGCCTTACCCCAACACCATGTTGGCCTCTTCGACTCATGACACCAAACGCAGCGAAGACGTGCGTGCGCGTATCAACGTCCTGTCGGAACTACCCGACGAGTGGCGCGCGGTGCTCGACCAGTGGCAGTCGCTCACCATCGGCGCCAAAACCGACGTCGGTGGCGAGTTGGCGCCCTCGCGCAACGATGAGTACCTCCTCTATCAGACCATGCTCGGCGCGTACGATCCGCTCCTGGATGATGACGAGTCCTTCATTGCCCGCATCGTTGGCTACATGCATAAGGCCATCAATGAGGCAAAGGTCCACTCCAACTGGGTCAATCCCAACGATGCGTATGCCCAGGCCGTGACCGATTTTGTGACGGCGATCTGGCAGGATGCCGATTTCCGCACCGCGTTTGATGCCTTCCATACCCGAGTGGCCTATTTTGGGCGCTTTAACTCGCTGGCGCAACAGCTGCTCAAGCTGACCAGCCCCGGGGTGCCTGATATCTATCAGGGCACGGAGCTGTGGGACTTCAGTCTCGTCGACCCCGACAACCGCCGGCCGGTCGACTTTGCGCAACGCTTTGCGCTGTTGCGCCAGCTCGAAGAGGAAGATCGCGCCGATCGTGGCGCCCTGGCGCGGCAACTGCTCGAGGAGGCGGAATCCGGCGCAATCAAGCTTTACCTCACCTATCGATTGCTCCAATACCGCCGTGACCACGAGATGCTCTTCCGCGCCGGCGAATACCTGCCCGTGGCCGCGGCAGGACCCCTGGCCGGCCACGTCTGCGCCTTCGTCCGTCGCTACGAAGAGAGCGCCGTGCTGGTCGTTATTCCCCTCTTCACCGCGTTGCTCAGCGACGGCGCCATGCAGCCGCCGGTTGGCGAGCTGTGGCGTAATACGACGCTGGTTCTCCCAGCGGGAATCAAGGGGCAGGCGGAGAATCTGCTCACCGGTGAGCGCATGGCACTGGCAAAGGCCGGAAACAAGGGCACGCTGCCGGTTGCCCAGGCGTTGGGCGATTGGCCCGTTGGCTTCTTTGAAATCACGTAGCGGTTTGGCCTCACCTTGACTTGACGCCGTAAGCGCCAAATCTGTCCCTCTGCGCGCGGTCGAGAGGGCAGCGGAGCCTCCAATGAGGAGGCGGCGTATGGGTGAGGCCCACCTCACCCATACGCCCTGCACAGTCATGCAATCGCCTAAAGCCAGCCGTTTTCAGTTTGTCATGCTGTCGATGTGACCGACTGAAATAACATGTGGCGCGTGCTGTGCGGAGGATTCGAGCCGATGGGGCGATCAAAGCGATAGTACACGCCGGCATCGAATGGCACTGTTTACTCAAATCCGCGTCGAGAACAAGACCTCAATGAACGAAATCTATCTCATCAACATTACCGGCAGGGATCAGACGGGGCTCATGGCCCAGATGACGGCGCTGCTGGCTGAGCATGGCCTGAACGTGCTTGATATCGGTCAGGCCGTGATCCACGACTACCTCTCGCTGGGCATTCTGGTCGAGGTTCCCGACGGTTGCCACACGCCGGCGGTGCTCAAGGATCTCCTTTTCTTGGGCCATGATTTAGGCGTGACGGTCCACTATTCGCCGGTCGAAGCCGATCGCTATGAAGCGTGGGTGCAGGCGCAGGGGCGGCCGCGGCGCATGATCACCATGCTGGGGCGCAAGCTCACCGCCGAGCAGCTGGCGCTGGTCACCGCGGTGATTGCCGAACACGACCTCAATATCGACGTCATCAATCGTCTTTCGGGCCGCGTCTCGCTGCTCGACGCCGAGACCAGCAATCGCGCCTGCGTCCAGTTTACCGTCAGCGGTCACTTGGCGGATGATCGGGCCATGCGCGCCCAGCTCATCGACATTGCCCGCCGGGCCGACATCGACATCTCGTTCCATATCGACGACATCTACCGGCGCAACCGGCGACTGGTCGTCTTTGACATGGACTCGACCCTGATCCAGACCGAGGTGATCAACGAACTGGCTGTTGCTGCGGGCGCTGGCGAAGAAGTCGCGGCCATCACCGAGGCGGCCATGCGCGGCGAGCTGGACTTTGCCGAGAGCCTGCGCCGCCGCGTGGCCACGCTGGCCGGGCTCGACGAAGCCGTGCTGGCGGAGATTGCGGCCAACTTGCCCCTCACCGAAGGCGCAGAGCGGGTGACCAGCACCCTCAAGGGGTTGGGCTACAAGATCGGCATTTTGTCCGGCGGGTTCGACTATTTTGGCGCACGCTTGCAGGAGCGTCTCGGGCTTGACTATATGTTTGCCAATCGCCTGGAAATCGTCGACGGCAGGCTGACGGGGCGGGTGTTGGGCGAGATCGTCGACGGCCCCAAGAAGGCCGCCTACCTCCAGCAGATCGCCGATGAGGAAGGATTGCGGCTGGAGCAGACGATTGCCGTGGGCGACGGGGCCAACGATCTGCCCATGCTCAGCGTGGCCGGGCTGGGCATCGCCTTCCACGCCAAGCCCATCGTGCGCGCCCAAGCCGCGGAGGCCATCAGCAGCGTGGGCCTGGACGGCCTCCTCTACCTCATCGGCATCCGCGACCGCGAGGTGGAGCAGCAGCCGCATAGAGCGACTGCTTGATCAGAATAATCCTCAACCAATCGTTAACATTTTCTTGGGGCGCTGTTAACACACCCGCTCTATACTCAAGCCAGATGGGAAATTGATCGGGAGCTCAATCGCTCATCTGTACGACCATCTTCCTCTTGGCAGTTCCTCTGTTTTCCTCTGGCATAGTTCATCCCGGATCACTTCAAAGGTCACACACTCAATACCGGGATGAACTATGCCCGAAAATATGACCAATAGCCGCCATCCCGCGCCTGGCGCGCCAAATCGAAAAGGCCCGGCTCTTGCAAGAAAACCGGGCCTTTCTTGATTTAGCCGCGCGCGGCGCGTCAGTGCACGCCGCTGTAGCCAAATTCTTCCACGTCGATTTCGCGAAACTCGCCGGTGGCGGTGTAGATCACCCGCTCGCAGATGTTGTTGACCCGGTCGGCGCAGCGTTCCAGGTTGTGGGCCGCCCAGAGCAGGTGATTGGCGCGCTCCATTTCCCCGGGATGCGCCATGAGTACGGTCAGCAATTCGCTGTAGACCTGGTTGTAGAGCGCATCGACCTCGTCGTCCATCGCCGGGATGCGGCTCGCCTGGACCGCGTCGTTGGCAATGAAGGCCTCCATGGCTTTGTCCAACATGATCAGCGCCACGTCGGCCATGCGCGGGATATCGATGAGCGGCTTGATCGGCGGCTTGCCATCCATCAGCAGGACGATGCGCCCGATCCCTTTCCCATAGTCGCCGATGCGCTCCAACTCACCCGAAATTTCGAGCACGCCGGCGATGAGGCGCATGTCGCGCGCCATGGGCTGCTGGGTGGCGATCAGCGTCAGGCAGCTGTCTTCAATGGCGAAGCGCATTTCATTGATTTTGGTATCGTCGGCAATGATCGCACGTGACAGGGCTTCGTCCATCGTCTCCAATGCCTTGATCGAGCGGCGAATGGCTTCAGCCGCCATGCTGGCCATAAGCAAAAGTTCATCTTTGAGCTGCTGTAAATCGTGTTCAAATTGTTCGCGTGGCATGGAATTTCTCCTGAAAGTCCGATCTAGAAAAGGGCGCAGAACATGGGCCGCGGAAGGGGCCGGATGGAGCGGATGATGGCAGATCTTCTTCGGATTGATCCGCCCTCATCGGCACGATCCGCGCCGATCGCGCCGATCCGCGCCCATCCTATTTAGATGGCGAGCTTGTGCGCAGGTAGTCCAATACGTGCTGGCGGATGTCGTCACGTACTTGGCGGAAGACGACCATGCGCTCGGCTTCGCTGCCCACGGCCAGCGCCGGGTCGGGGAAGCCGATGTGGGTGACCGTGCCATTGCCGAGCCAGATCGGGCAGCTCTCGCGCGTCATCGCAGACGGTGATGACCTGGGCGAAGTCGGCGTCGCGAAACTCATCGACCGACTTGGAGCGGCCGACGCTGATATCGATCCCGGCTTCGGCCATGGCCGCGACGGCCAGGGGGTGCACATACCCCGACGGTTCCGTGCCTGCCGAATAGGCTGCCCACTGGTCGCCCAATTCGTGGTTGATCAGCCCTTCGGCCATTTGGCTGCGGCAAGAGTTACCGGTGCACAGAATGAGTACGGATTGCTTGGTCATGGCACAGAGAGCCCTATTCTGGCTGATGCATGCATTGCAAAGAAGATCTGTCGGCACTGCCGGTCTTGGCTTCGCATGTTAGCCGAAGCGACCAGTAATATAGTCTTCCGTCGCCCGATTCTTCGGCTTCGTGAAGAGCTCTTTGGTCGGACCAAACTCGGCCAGACCGCCCGTGCGGTTTTGGTCCACGTTGTAAAAGGCGGTGAAGTCGGAGACGCGCGCGGCCTGCTGCATATTGTGGGTCACGATGATAATCGTGTACTGCTCCACCAGATCCTTCATGAGGTCTTCAATCGCCAGCGTGGCGATGGGGTCCAAGGCTGAGCAGGGCTCATCCATGAGGATGATTTCCGGCTTGGTCGCAATGGCGCGCGCAATGCAAAGACGCTGCTGCTGCCCGCCCGAGAGGCCATAGGCGCTCTGCTTGAGCTTGTCCTTGACTTCGTCCCACAGCGCCGCGCCGCGGAAGGATTCCTCGACCAGGTTGTCCATGTTGCCCTTGAAGCCATTGACCTTGGCGCCCCAGGCGATGTTGTCATAGATCGACTTGGGGAAGGGATTTGGCTTCTGAAAGACCATGCCGATCCGCCGGCGTACTTCCACCGGATCGACTCGCTCGTCATAGATATCGCGGCCGTCGAAGAGTACCTCGCCTTCCACGCGGGCAGCGGGGATCAGATCGTTCATGCGATTGAAGCAGCGGAGCACGGTGCTCTTGCCGCAGCCCGACGGACCGATAAAGGCCGTAATCCTGCGTGGCTCGATGAAGAGATCGACATCGCGCACGGCGTGGAAGTCGTCGTAATAGACGTTCAGTTTCTCAGCGGTGATGGCCGCGCGATCGCCCAGAACTGCCTGGGGCCGGTTGATAATCTCACCGGAGAGTTGGGTTTGCAATGACATGAGTGCTCCTCTTAATACTTCTTGCTAAAGCGGTTGCGCAGGTAGATCGCGGTCCCGTTGAGCGTAAACATAAGAATCAACAAGACGATGCTCGCCGCAGCCGCAATGTGCTTGAATTCGGGCTGGGGCCGTGTCGTCCACTGGTAGATCTGCATCGGTAGCACCGTGAACTTAGAGAACGGTCCGCTTGGGTCGACCGTAATAAAGGTCGATGCGCCGATCACGACCAGTGGCGCGGTTTCACCGATGGCGCGGGAAACGCCCAGAATCGTCCCCGTCAGAATGCCGGGTAACGCGCTGGGCAGCACGTGACTCCACACCACCTGCCAGCGTGTGCCGCCCATGCCATAGCCCGCTTCGCGGAAGGACTGAGGCACGGCGCGAATCGCTTCTTGCGCGTTGATGATGATAATGGGCAGCACCAGGAGACTCAGGGTCAACCCGGCGGAAAGGATCGTGCGTCCATTGGCCGTTGTCGGGTCGGCCACCCCAAACATTGTGCCGCTGGTGATGACTTCCAGCGTTCGCACGAAGATCGCCAGCCCCAGAATACCGTAGATGATCGAAGGCACGCCGGCCAGGTTGTCAATGTTGGTCTGGAGAATGCGGTTGATGCGTCCATGGGTCGCATATTCTTCCAGATAGATCGCGGCGCCGATGCCAACGGGCACTGCAAAGAGGATGACGATGATCATCACCCAGATCGTGCCCAGCAATGCCGTGCGGATGCCGGCGTATTCGGGGACGCTGGATCGGGTGCCGGTCAAGAAGCTCCAGCTGATCCATGAATACCACTGCAGCTCGGCTTCAGGATTATTGGCGAAACTCTCCGCTTCGATTTCGGCACGGTTGAAGATCGAGGGCAACAGATTCCAACTGCCGACGATGCGCGGCTCGACCACTTCCTGCATGACCAACTCATACATCTCTTCCTGGCTGCGCTCTGCAAAGGGCAGTTCCGCTTCGAGGGCCCGGGCGCGTCCTGTGGATACATTGGCGACGAGCATCGCCTCCAGAGTCGAAGCGGGCAACACTTCCAGTGGGAATTCCTCGACATAGACGCGCTCGACAAAGAAGTCCAGCGTACCGCTGTCGACTGTGGGGATGTAACGATTGATTGGCTCATCTGGCCACTCCGGACGGATGTCTGACCAGGTGCGGGCAACGGTGAAGAGTTGCTGGATTTCCGTTTGGGTCAAATCTTGGGCGAATTCATTTTGGCTGCTGACTACCAGCGCCACGGCATCGGCCCCCACGCGGATCTCGGTCGGCACGTGCCGGCCTTTGGTGCAGGCCGCAGCTTCTTGGCGCGTCATGGCGCGACTGGAGTTGGCAATCGTGGCGGTCTTGTCCGTGCACAGCGCAGCATAGCCGGCCTTGGTTCCGACGCTCTCCACCGCTACCTCGCCTTGATGGCCGGTTTCTGCAAACGCGTCGGCGACCGCCAGGGTTAGCGGGTAGACCGTGGAACTGCCGGAGATGGCGATATCGCCCGTATTGCCTTCGCTCACGGGGCCGCCCGTAGCCGTGCGCAGGGCGTTGAGCTGTTCATCGATCAGATCCTGGCTGATCGGGAAATAGCCCACCTCTTCGACAATGGCGTTGACGTTGGTGAGGTAGAAGTCCAGGAAGGTCATGACCTGCGGTTCAGTGACCAGAATGCTTTCTGCCGTATAGAGGAAGAGGGGCCGTGAAAGCTCGTAGGTTCCCGCTTCGACTGCATCTGCGCTGGGTTCGACGCCATCAACGGCCAATGCGCGCAACTGATCGGCTTGATTCTCATAGAAAGCATAACCAAAGAAGCCGACGCCATAGGGATCTGCGGCAACAGACTCGGCCAGGGCCAGGTCATCCTCGGACGCCACCGTGTTGGGCATGGCCTCCATGGTCTCTTCCACAGCGCCCTGTACCAACTGCCCCGGATCGATGTTGTTTTCCATTGCCACCAGGCCAAAGGTCTGGTTAATGATATTGGCCAGCAACACGGCAAGCGCAACGATTGCGACAACGAGCGCCAGTTGGAAGAGCGACGACCACATTTGGCCGCGGTTGTGGCGAGCCTTCAACTGCTGTTGCAGTTCTTCGCCCTCTGGCATGCCGCCATTTTTCGGTTCGACTGCATCAGGTTGGGTAGTCATGGGTATCCCTTAGTACTCTTCGCGGAACTTGCGCATGATCCAGCGGCTGATGATGTTGAGCATCAGCGTCATGACAAAGAGCAGCCCGGCCAGGGCAAAGATGCTCTGATAGTCGATTGAGTTGTAGCTCAAGTCGCCGCCGCTAATGCGGTTGATGTGGCCGGTGATCGTTTCGGCGGAGTCGAAGGGGTTCCAGGTCAAGTTCGGGCCGGCGCCGGCTGCGATCGCAACAATCATGGTCTCGCCGATCGCCCGGGAAATGGCCACGATGAAGGCGGCGGTGATGCCAGACAGGGCCGCTGGCACGACGACGCGAGTCGTTACTTCCAGCCGGGTACCGCCCAGGCCATAGGCGGCCTCGCGCAAGGCGTCGGGGACGGCACGCAGGGCGTCTTCTGACATGGACGCAACCAGCGGGATCACCAGGATGCCGACGACGATGCCGGCGGCGGCCGTATTGTAAATCTGAACCGTATTGCCAAAGATCAGGCTGAGCGTGGCCGCGATCAGACCGATCAGCAATATCGTGCCGGCAAAGGAACCGAGCGCAATCAGCACTGTGCCCGTCATCGATCTGGATTCAGCCGTCTCCTTGGCCTTGAGTCGGCTGCCGGACGCGAGCAGGAGCCACGTGACCGCGGTCACGCCCACGAGGAAACCGATCACAGCAAGCGGCCCGACCGTGGCCAGAGATGCGATGACGGCCTGAATCGTTGGCGTCATAAAGGTCAGGGCGAAATAACCGTACACAACGGTCGGCACGCCGGCCAGCACCTCCAGAATAGGTTTGAGCGTCGCGCGTACCCGGGGCGGCGCATATTCACTCAGTAGGATTGCCGCAAAGAGGCCCAGGGGAAGCGCAACCAACATGGCAATCGCCGAGACCATGAGCGTTGCGTTCAAGAGCGGCAATACGCCGAACATCTCGATTTGCGGTTGCCAGACTGTACCCGAAAGGAACTCCCGGAAGGTTACTTCCGGGGCCACAAAAAACTTGGCCGATTCAACAAAAAGAACAACGATCAGACTAATCGTCGTCAGAATCGAGAGTGCGCCGCAGGCAAAAAGCAGCGATTGGATGATGGCTTCACCAGGGCGCACGCGTTTGTTAAGATCATTGCCCTTGGGTCCGCCACGTGCGGTTTCGATGTCAGTGTCAGGCGCCGGAAACGCAATGCTTCCAGTCGCATCGGCACTGAAATTGCTTTTTCCATTTGAATGGATTGTTGAAGACACGATGGCTTCTCCTCCAGCTGTCGATGAGTAGCGAAATGGGGAAAGACCCAATATGGCCCTTCCCCATTTCCAATTCTACAGGCTTGGCGTTTTTCCTGGCCGGAGACGCCAACGGCCTACATGTTCCCTACTGCCCAACTGCTGCAGACCACTTGTCCTTGGCTTCATTGAGGGCGGTTTCAGAGGCGGGGAAGTAGCCGACCTCTTCGATGACCTCATTGACACTGCTCAGGAAGTAGTTGACATAAGCGGCAACTTGGGGTTTCTCCGTCATGATGGTGGCGTCGGAGTAGATGAAGAGCGGGCGAGCCAGGGCGTAGTCGCCACCTTCGACAGACTCGAAGGAAGGCTCGACGCCTTCGATGTTCATGATGCCCAGGGCGTCGGCATTTTCGCTGTAGTAGGCGTAGCCGAAGAAGCCGGTGGCATAGGGGCTGCCCTCGACGCCGATGACGAGCACGTTGTCATCCTCAGAGAACTGGGTGTTGGCGGCGGTCAGCACGGGCTCGGGATCTTCTTCGAAGACGGCTTCGACGAAGTAGTCGAAGGTGCCGGAGTCGGTGCCGGGGATGTAGCGCAGGATGGTCTCATCGGGCCATTCCGGGTTGACGTCGGACCACTTCTCGGCGGTGAAGATGGCGGCCAGTTCTTCTAGGGTCACGTCGGTGGCCCAGTCGTTCTCGGGATTGATGACGACGGCCAGGGCATCGGTGCCGACGCGGAACTCGATGGGCGTGCGGCCGATGGTGGCGCAGGAATCAACTTCCGAGTCGCGGATGGGGCGGCTGGCATTGGCAATGTCGGTCTCGCCGGCTTCACAGAAGCGGGAGAAACCAGCGCCCGAGCCGATGGAGTCGATGGTGACGGTGCCGCCATAGCCTTCATCGTAGAAGCGCTCGCCAACGGCCTCGGCCAGGGGGAAGACGGTTGAACTGCCGGCGGTGACGACGTCACCCTCCACCGTCAGCGGATCTACCTCGGGCAGCATGACTGCGGTTGCAGCAGCCTCTTCCGAAGCTTCTTCGGTCGGCTCAGCCGCTTCACCGCTATCCATGCTGGGAACGGCCAGCCCCATGGCGCCGGCAGCAGCAGCCTTGGCTTCATTGAGGGCGGTTTCGGAGGCAGGGAAGTAGCCGACCTCTTCGATGACCTCATTGACGCTGCTCAGGAAGTAATTGACATAAGCGGCAACTTGGGGTTTCTCGGTCATGATGGTGGCGTCGGAGTAGATGAAGAGCGGGCGAGCCAGGGCGTAGTCGCCACCTTCGACAGACTCGAAGGAAGGCTCGACGCCTTCGATGTCCATGATGCCCAGGGCGTCGGCATTCTCGCTGTAGTAGGCGTAGCCGAAGAAGCCGGTGGCATAGGGGCTGCCCTCGACGCCGATGACGAGCACGTTGTCATCCTCAGAGAACTGGGTGTTGGCGGCGGTCAGCACGGGCTCGGGATCTTCTTCGAAGACGGCTTCGACGAAGTAGTCGAAGGTGCCGGAGTCGGTGCCGGGGATGTAGCGCAGGATGGTCTCATCGGGCCATTCCGGGTTGACGTCGGACCACTTCTCGGCGGTGAAGATGGCGGCCAGTTCTTCTAGGGTCACGTCGGTGGCCCAGTCGTTCTCGGGATTGATGACGACGGCCAGGGCATCGGTGCCGACGCGGAACTCGATGGGCGTGCGGCCGATGGTGGCGCAGGAATCAACCTCGGAGTCCCGAATGGGGCGGCTGGCATTGGCAATGTCGGTCTCACCGGCTTCGCAGAAGCGGGAGAAACCAGCGCCCGAGCCGATGGAGTCGATGGTGACGGTGCCGCCATAGCCTTCATCGTAGAAGCGCTCGCCAACGGCCTCGGCCAGGGGGAAGACGGTTGAACTGCCGGCGGTGACGACGTCACCCTCCACCGTCAGCGGATCTACCTCGGGCAGCACCAGCATGGACCCATCCATGGCGACCTCGCCCATGGTGCTCTCTGCCGGCGTAACTTCATCAGCCTGTGCCTCTTGTGCAGGCGCTTCTTCAGAAGCCGTTTCTTCTGTGGCTTCTTCCGTTGCGGCTTCCTCCACACTTTCGGCGGCGGGTGCCGCGCCAATCGACTCGGCGACAGAGTCTTCGGCTGCAGGGGCTTGCGATCCTCGGCCACATGCTGCCAACACTAGTACGGCGGCAAGCAGGGCCAAGAGCATGATTGCGATTCGACGCATCTTTCCACTCCTCAAATTTCGTTTGTTGGTGAAATTGGTAGTCATTTGCTGCAGCAATTCGTGCGCTGCGAGCGCACGGATTGCCAGTTTTGCAGTACAGGCATGAACCACATGTGAAGCAGTTCACAGAACAATTATGGGGCGTCTCGATTAATGGCGTGGGTGATTGCCGTTAACATAGGGAAAAAGAATTGTAAACGTTTTGTTAACAGGCGATGTGAGGACTACGGGCGTGGCGGCGACGGTGCAAGGATGAGGAGCGCCGTCTCCTGATCGTCATCCAAAATAGCGGGGGCGGTGGGGAGCGTTAAATAGAAGATGCTGCCGCTTTCAACGATGCTTTCGGTCCAGATATCGCCGCCATGGGACTGGACAATATGCTTGGCAATCGCCAAGCCCAGGCCGGTGCCGCCGCTGCTGCGGGCGCGGTCGGTTTTGTAGAAGCGCTCAAAGATGCGCTGTAGCTCTTGTGGCGGTATGCCGATGCCCGTGTCGGCGACGCTGACAAGAATCGCTGCGTCATTTTGTTGCCGTACAGTGACGTTGATGCGTCCGCCCGCCGGCGTAAACTTGATGGCGTTGTGCACAAGGTTGGTGATCACCTGTTGCACGCGTGCCGGGTCGACCAGCAAATCGGGCGCGTCCTCCGGAATCATGACATTCAGGCTGATCTCAGCGCGTTCGGCTTGCGGGCGCAGCCTTTCGGCGCCGCTGCCAATAACTTCAGCCACCGATGCACGCCGGAAGCGCAAGGGAACCTTGCCCGATTCAATGCGCGACAGTTCCAGCAGCTCTTCTACAAGTTGGGTGAGCGAGTCAACCTCCACCTCCATGCGATCCAGGAAGCGAGCTGCTGCGGGCGGATCGTCGATGGCGCCGTCGCGTAACGTGTCGACCAGTGCTCGCAGTGCAGCCAGCGGCGTGCGCAGTTCGTGGGAGACGTTGCTGACAAAGTCCTGGCGCACCGTCTGAAGTTGACGCAGCCGCGTGAGGTCTTGCAGAATGACCACGTAGCCACGATCTGCGCCGCGCAGAAACGGGGTGACGATAACGCGCAGGAAGCGACTGGGGCCAAGTTCCAGCGCCGCAACTTGCTGCTGGCCATTGGCGCGGCAGCGAGTCCAAACTTCGGCGACGCGGTGATCGCGCACCACTTGGATAAAGGTGCGACCGTCGGCCCGCTCTTCGTTGGTATTGAGCAGATTGGCAGCGGCCGGGTTGATCATCCGCACCTTGCCCTTGCGGGTAAGAATCAGCACACCATCGGCCATGGCATGCATGACCGTCTCCAGGCGATCCTTTTCGCGCTCCCGCTTCTGGATCTCGCTCTCTAATTCGCCGGCCATGCGGTTGAATGAGCGCGTCAGGTGACCCATCTCGCCGGTCTTGAGCGAGAGCAATCGTGCATCCAACTCGCCGGCCGTGATGCGATCGGCTACGCCTATCAGTTGGCGCACGGTGCGGCGGGAGCGTTCGATTTGGTAGAGGAAGAGGCCGGCGATTGCCAGCGTCGTCAGGAGTCCAATGGCGAAGAATTGGCGCTGGAGCGCCGCGATTCGCGTCTCGACCGGAGCGACTGGAAAGGCGAAGCGCAGACTGCCCCGGGCGTCGAACGGGTTGGGGGCCAGGGGCTCGACAATGAAGATGCTTTCCAGGCCGGTGACCGGGTCAAGCCGGCGCACGGTCTTGTCGGCTTCCCAAATCGCGGGCGAGATTTCGGGCAGCGCACTCAAATCTGCCGATTCCAGCGGCTCGAGGGTCGAAGAATCAGCCAGGACGATAGCTGCTTCATTGAGGGCCGTGATGCGCACGCCGGTCAGCTCTTGCAGCTCGCCCAGATGCTGACGCAGCCGCTCTGGATTTTGCCATTCTTCCGCCAATCGCTGGTTTTGCGCCAGGGCCAGGGCCTGTGCTTGGGCCTTTTGGTCAAAGTCGGTCAGGAGTGCAGAGGCGATGGTCCGCGAGGTGAAAGCCATGGCGGCTGCCATGATGATGACCATCGTTAAGCTGTAGAGCCCGACGGTGAGCCAGCGTTGTCTGGCGCTTGATGGCATGGGGCTGCTACCCTTCGAAACGATAGCCAATGCCGCGCACGGTGACGATGCGATAGGGCTTCGCGGGATCGGCCTCGATTTTTTCGCGTAGCCATCTGACGTGGACATCAACCGTCCGGCTGCCGCCGTCATAGTCCCAACCCCAGACACGTTCCAGAATTAGATCGCGACTGAGCACGATGCCGCGATTGCGCGCCAAGAAGACGAGCAGCTCATATTCTTTGGGCTTGAGGTGAATGGGCCCATCACCTACGAGGACTTCCCGGCGGCTCAAGTCGATGATCAGATTGTCGAACAGATACTTCTCGCCACTGGCAATGCGATCCGGCTCGCCGGTCGCCTGCTCAAAGGCGACTTCTTCGCGCACCATGCGCACGCGGCGCAACATGGCCTTGACGCGTGCCAGCAGTTCGCGCATGCTGAAGGGTTTGGTGATGTAGTCATCCGCACCCACTTCCAGGCCGACGATCTTGTCGACTTCATCGGCTTTGGCCGTGAGCATCAAGATGGGAACGCTCATCTCCTGCCGCAGGATTCTGCAGACCTCAAAGCCATCAATGCCGGGCAGCATGACATCGAGGAGGATGAGGTCGGGCGCTTCGGCACGGGCGATTTCAATCGCCTTGTGGCCGTCGGTCGCCAGGCTCACGTTGTAGCCCTGCTTGCGCAAGCTGTATTCCAGCGTGTCGATCAGGGCCGGTTCATCTTCGACCACGAGCACTTTGGGCTCATTCATGCGTGTCGCATCTCACTTCCAGTCGCAGCCTACTCATGTTTCTTTCAAGCGCCGTCGGGCATCACCCGCACGCGGCTCCATCTTAGATGGACGCTGCGCGCGCGTCAAATTGAATCCCCAGTCGCTTCGCCATTGCTCGACCGGGAGATCGGCGTATGAGTTCGCTTCACACCGCTCCCCTGGGTGGCTTGCCTATTCCCCACAATTCGAAAGCGAAGGCGTAACGGGACAACCTGGACGGTCGTCCGGCAACCGGCGCCGAATTGACGGCAGTTCCAGAAAAAGTTTTGAGTAAAGGTAAGAGCGAAACCGGGGGGGGGCGCGTCAGGATCTTCTGACTAGGTTCGTCTTGGAGGTGAGGGGAGGGAAATCGAATCGTGAAGCTCGTTCGGCTGCGGCCCAGCGCTCGCTACGATCGAGTTTCGTTCAATGACGACCATTTACCAATTGCAGCAGATCAGGTGCATAGGTCTTTGCCTTCCATGGTCCGATCTCTTCGATCTCCTCAAGTTCAGCGATTGAACTTGGGCGTCGTTTGGCAATGATGAGGAGCGTGCTGTTGTTGAAGACAATGTCGGTATCCACACCGCGCGCCTTGGCCGTTTGGCTGCGCCAGCGCCGCAAGTTTTCGTAGCGTTCAAGGGTGGCCCTGTCGACGTTATGGTCCGGCCGCTTGCTCCCCTCCGGCGCTTTGGGGCGCGGTCGCTGCTGGCCATCCTTGACGGCCGCAATCAAGGCCTTGCCATAGCGGCGAATCTGATAGTCGCTGATGCCGGCAATCTTGCCCAACTGGGCGACTGTCGTCGGTTGGGCGACGGCGATCCGCTCCAGTACACGATCGCTGACCAGCTTAAAGGGCGGTCGATCCTGGTGTTGGGCCTCGTGTTCACGCCACTGCCAAATTGCTTCCAGCACACCGGTTGCGTCAGGCTCGATCGAGCGGGCGGCCTTCATTTGCCAAAATGAACGGTCATTGGTGGGCCGATCATGATAATTCACCCGCAGCAGGTGCCTGAAGGCCTCTTGGGCCTCTTCCCAGCGGCCGGCTTCCTTGAGTTCTGCAATCTGGCGTTGGCGCAGCGAAGGCAAATAGTGTGTGTCCATCTGCCGCGTAGGTAATTTGCTGGGGCGTCAATGGGCGCTTGCCCCAGTTGGTACGCTGCATGCGCTTGTTGGAGACCAATCCAAACTGTTCTTCCAGAATCGCCGCCAGTCCCTTGCGATTCCAACCGAGGATACGCGCCGCCAGTTGCGTGTCAAAAATATGGCTAAAGGTGAAGTTGAAGTCGCGCTGCAAGATGAGAATGTCATTCTCTGCGGCGTGCATGATCACCTCGACTGCCGGATCGGCCAGGAGGCTGCCCAAACCGTCAAGTTGGTCCAGGCGAAGGGGGTCAACCAGGTAATCTGCGACTTTTTTGGGGTCGGGATTCTCGCCGTCGGCATAAGTGGTAAGCTGAATGAGACAAACTTTGGGATAATAACTAAAGAGACTGTCACTCTCGGTATCGAGTGCAATCAAGGACTTCCCTTGCAGGTCATCAAGCATGCCGGCAAAGGCGCTTTTTTTGTAGATTAGTGTGGGGTTTGCCAATTTGCGCTGCTTCGACTTCTGTAATCCATTACTGCGGTCGGAAAGGCTCATGTAGAGGTCCCGTCAAATAGCGGGGTGCACGTAGTACTGTACCTCAGGTGGCCAACCTCTGTCAAACACTTTTTGTTGCGAGGCGCATACCACATTTGAGAGGCTGCGCTAGAGCAAGCGACCAGTCCGCTGCTACACAGTCCTCAAAATTGGATGCCCCGTCGTTGCGTTCCCATACCTACTCGTTCACGATTTGTCATGTCGTTCACGCGGTGGACGCAAAGCGCCATGACCGGAGGGAAGGGGAATCACAGGTTTGCACAGTCGAGATGCCTCGTCGCTTCGCGCCGCCGGCATGACGGGTGCTCTGAATTGGTGAACGATTGAGTTTGCCTGTTTTATCGCTGCACAGTTTGGCTGCACAGTTTGAACGCCCTCGCTGCTACCCGATTGACGTTACAAAAACGGTGGAAAGCGGTACAATGTACATATGCCTATAACCGTCGCGCGGCTGGGCGCATGCACAAGACGCTGACGCCCGCGTGCACCTTCGGGGGACGTATGAAAGCCCAACATTCTTTTCAAGTTAATCTGCCATCTCCGGCGCCAGGCGCTGCCCACCGGGTGTCGATTTCCACCTTACCCAGGTTCCGGCTGCTGCTGGCTATATTGTGGGGCGCTTTGCTCCTGCTGGGCATGGTTGCGGATGCCAAGGTGGGCGCCGCGGCCGACGAAAATGGAACCGTCGGTCCGCCCGCACGCCCCGTCCTCTATCGAATTGCCCAGGATTTAGACCAACCCGTAGCCATCACCCATGCCGGGGATGAGAGCGGACGCCTCTTCATCGTCGAGCGTCCAGGGCGGATCCGCATCATGGACGGGGGCGAACTGCTGCCATCTTCGTTTCTGGATCTGACCGACCGGGTGACAACCATTGGGGAGTGCGGACTTCTGGGCTTGGCCTTCGCACCGGATTATTCGGTCAGCGGCCATTTCTATGTCTACTACAGCTACGACGTGGTGAGGTTGGGTGACCTGGCCGCGCCTGATTTGCCCGAAGAGCCTAATGGCGGCTGCGATTCCGTGGTGGCGCGCTTTTCCGTGCGTGAGGATGATCCCAATCGGGCCAATGTCGCAAGTGAGGTTCGAATTCTCACAGTCAATCAGCCCTATAACAACCACAATGGCGGTCAGATCGCCTTTAGCCCGCTGGACGGCTACCTCTATGTGGGCCTGGGAGATGGCGGCTCTGGCGGCGACCCCCATAACCTCGCCCAGAACCCCGCTTCCTTGCTGGGCAAGATGCTGCGCCTCGACGTGACGGGGCAGGAAACCTACGCTGTACCGGCTTCGAATCCTTTTGTGGGCACGGCGAGCTATCGCCCGGAAATCTGGGCGCTTGGCCTGCGCAATCCCTGGCGTTTCTCCTTTGACCGGACACTTGGCGCGCTCTTTACGGGTGACGTGGGGCAGGGGGAGGTCGAGGAGATCGACCGACAGCCGGGCGACAGCCCGGGCGGCGAAAATTACGGCTGGCGTGTTTGGGAAGGGGATCAATGCTATAGCCCGGCTACCGGCTGCGACCCGACCGGCTTCACCATGCCCATTCACACCTATCGCCACACCGAGTATGGTTGCTCCGTGACCGGTGGAAACGTCTACCGCGGCGCCAGTTCCCCCGAGATCGATGGCGTCTATTTCTATGGGGACTTCTGTGATCGGCGCATCTGGAGCCTCACCGAGGAGGACGGCGAATGGGTCAATCGGGCCGTGATCAACACGCCTTTTGCAGCGCTCGGGTTTGGCGAGGATGAGGCGGGCGAACTCTATGTCGGCGGCACCAACGGCTCTGTCTATCGCCTCAGCCTGATCCGTCAGGATCTCTACCTGCCTCTTGTGCAGCGCTAACGGAAGCGACGGACCGCCACCATGATTCGCCTGCTCTATCGACACCCAAGTGGCGCCGTTCTCACCGACCTGGAGGACGGTGAGATCCGCCGTGCGCTCAACGAACGACGCAGCGCGCTCTGGATCGACCTCCAGGCCCCGACGGAGGAGGAATATGAAGCGGTGTTGGTCCAACTCTTCCAATTCCATCCCCTGGCCGTGGAAGACGTGATCAGCGACATTCATGTGCCCAAATTGGATGACTATGGCCGCTATCTCTTCCTGGTGCTCCATACGCTCGGGATCGGCGATGAACGCATGGACATCCATACGTATGAGATGAACATCTTTCTCGGGGCAAATTACCTGGTTACGATTCATGACGAACCGCGCCCGACGATCGATAAGCTCTGGACCCCTGATTATCACGCTGAGGGTGGCTTGGCCAGAGGGCCCGCCTATGTGCTCTATGACGTGCTGGACCAACAGGTCGACGCCTACGTTCCTTTGCTGGAGAGATTCGACGAGCGGCTGGAGGAATTGGGCGATGCCATCTTCCTGTTTGACAATCGCAACAGCCAAACGGAGGTGCTCAACGATCTGCTGACGGCTAAGAGCAGTGCACTGCGCCTTCGCCGTATTCTCATGCGCCAGCGGGAGATTCTGTACAAGCTCTCCGTGGCAGAGTATGATGTGGTGCCGTCTGACATGCATCTCTATTTTCGGGATGTTTTTGATCACCTGGTGCGGTTGGACGATCTGGCCGACAGCATGCGCGACTTGGCCAGCACGACGATCAACGCGCACCTGGCGCTCGTCAACAACCGCATTAACGACGCCATGAAGGTGCTAACCGTAGTGGGGACGTTGTTTCTGCCCCTCAGCTTCCTGGCCGGCGTCTATGGCATGAATTTTGTCTATATGCCGGAGCTCAATTGGCCGTGGGCATACCCTCTGATTTGGCTAATTTTTATCGGCGCTTTGGTTGGCATGCTTGCTTGGTTTCGTCGTCAGAACTGGTTGTGATGCAATGCGATATTACACTGCAAAAGATGGCACACTAAATTCTACACCGACACCGCCACCGGGGATGGCATGCTTGGCGAACAACCCACAAAGCATCCTGCCGCCAATGGTGACCGACCTTCATGAGGGCTTTGCCGCGTGGGGCACGGCCGGTTATTCGCCAGGCCCGGTCACGCCGCACCGCATCTGGCTTGACGGGGCCGGCAATCTGGCCTTCGCCCATGCCGAGATGCCGCAACCGCTAATGCGCGTTGGGTTGGCGCCGGACTTGGCTGCCTGGCTTGTGTTGCTCGACAAGTGGATGGAAACGTTTGTCGTCATTGCCCGGGCGCGGGCAGTCTGGTCGGTGACGGAGTTGGCCGGGGCGCTCAGCTTCGTGACGCCGGTCTATTTACCGCCAGAATTGGTCTCTCTGCCACCCGAGAATTGGCAAGAAGTGGCCCAAGCACTTGCCATCGCCGTTGCCGACGGTCCGCTACTCGGCTCACCCCAAAATCGTCACTGGCAGGAGAAGACCTAGTGTTGGGTCAGGATGGCGGAGCGCCCAATCCATCGCGCCGCACCTGGTCTTCCGGCGGCGTCGTTTTTCGTCGCTCACCCCAGGACGGCGAGCACGAAGTCGCGCTCGATTGCCACCCGCGGCGGCACGCGCTGGCAGCTGCCCAAGGGCACGCGCGAGGCGGGTGAATCTTCAGCCGAAACCGCCGTGCGTGAAGTAGAGGAAGAGACCGGCCTCCAAGCCACCACAGTGGTCTTCCTCCAAGCCATCAACTTCTCCTACTGGGACACGTATCGCAAGCCGCGCCCGGTACGGGTAAAAAAGACCGTCGACTTTTTTCTCATGCGTGCAACCGGCGGTCGCCTGAGTGACGAAAGCCACGAGGTCGACGGTGTCGCCTGGTTCACGCTGAGTCAGGCGCTCGAAATCCTCACCTACGAAAGCGAACGCAAGGTACTCGGAACCGCCATTGGCCTGCTGCCCTCGCTCGAATAGCCAATCGCACTAGCGCTGATACTCAGCCATTTCCCGGTCGCCGTAGCCCGTCAATTCCACAAAACCAATTCCCTCCACAGGCTCGCCTGCCATCGTGCCCGTAACCTGGGTAGCGCCCTCATAATAGACGAAATCAACATCCATTTCCTGGTCTCGGATCAGCGGCGTGATCGTCAGCTCAATCTGCTCGCCCGGGAAGACCGCCTCCCAGCCATAGGGATAGGTGATGCCGGTACGCGGGCTGGTCCATTCGCCGGTTGCGCGCATGTCAAAGTCTTCATCATTGAGACTCACCTGGCGTCCATCAGGGTAGACAAGCGTGCCTTCTAGGGCCGACCGATTTCCCCCCACCCCATCATGAAATTCAGCAAACATGAGGATCGCGTCATTTTCCAACTGCACGCTAAACCAGTCCCAGCCCCGGGTTTCGTTTGAGAGCACGCTGGTTCCGAATTCATGGTCCATCCAACTCAGCCCGCTGACCTCGCGTCTTTCCCCGTCGAGCGTAATCACGCCGTCTGTGGCGAGCTGGACAAGGCTGTAATAGTAATTGGCGTTGCCCCGTTCGGGCCCTTTGGGACTGAGGCCGCGATCGCCATGTAGAATGGGCTCGCGCGTTTCGCGCAGAGTAAGATCAATTGCCACGGGTGTCGCGTCCTCATCTTCGCTGTCTGCGCCCGTGCCGGCCTGGGCGGTCAGGCGCATGACGCCCGGCTCTACCTGCACGGCGCGCCAGTCCTCCAGCCAGACGTCAAAGATCGGCTCACCCGTGGCGCCGGCCAGTCCGCCCGCCCCACGGCTGTAGCGGTCGAAGCTGTAATGCTTGTCCCCTGCTCCATCCGTCACGGCGAAGTGGGCCATGTAGATGTCGTTGGTTGCCAGCGTTGACGCCCGCTGCGGCTCCTCGGGCGAAATGGCGTTGCGGAAGAACGTCAGCTGGAAGCCGTAAGGGTTTCCTGCCGCATCCTGCACGTTGCCTGTGTAATACCACCATTCGGTCCGATATTCTTCGTGGGGACCATGGTCGGCGGGAAACGTAAACGCCATTGGTTCCAGGGGCTGGGCAAAGGGCAGATCATCGCCGCGCGCCATTGCCTCGGCGACGGATGAGCGTACGCGCCCACTCTCGGGCGGCGCGGCGCAGGCGCCAAAAAGCAGAACCAGCGCAAACAAGATCATTGCCGGCGCCAATGGCCGAATAGTAGGCTTCATCATTTCCTCATTTCCAGCGTCATACTGTGGACGGAAAGCGTTTGTGTTATTTGTCACATAGTAAGCGCCGGACCGCGCTAACTCTGTACGCCCCCGTCCGATCTCATCGTGCGCACATTTGGGGCCGCTGGGTTTCATATGGGATGCAATCCATTTGGGCGGCGGTCTACGAACGGACGGGTCGCTTTCTCTTGGGCAGTTCCCCAAATCTTGGGGTGCACCCACTTTATATGAACGCGCTGGACGTGAAACCAATAATGCGTTAACATTCGTTAATCTCTTGTTAATCGTGCCTGTCAAGCTCCCATCCTCACTGACGGGCGTCGTCCGAAGTCATTGCCTACGCCACGCGGCCCCCGTCGATTCGGGCGGCTTCTAGTTGACGTATGTCAGCATTGTGGCCGCATGCCTATCCTGATTGCGGCCGATTAACTCCGAGGAGAAAAGCCGTCCATGGATCCTGCCTCCGCCAATCTGGAACTTGTCCAATCGCTACCGGTCGCCGCCATTCTGGTAGGGCTCGCCGGTGGATTGGCAATCTTTCTCTTCGGTATGGAGATGATGACCGATGCATTGAAGAATATCTCTGGTCCACGCATGAAGGATGTGCTGGCCTCGCTAACGACCAACCGCTTCAAAGCCGCGGCTGCCGGGGCCTTTGTGACTGCGGTAATCCAGTCCTCTTCGGTGACGACGGTGCTCGTCGTCGGCTTCATCACCGCCGGCCTCATGACCTTGGTCCAGGCCATCGGCATTATCATGGGTGCCAATATCGGCACCACCGTCACCGCCCAGATCATTGCCTTCGACGTGACGAAGTATGCGCTCGTCATGGTTGCCGTTGGCTTCTTTACACTCTTCACGACCAAAAGCCAACGTTGGGAGCAGATCGGCGCCATGGTGATGGGGCTGGGCCTTATCTTCTTCGGTATGGAGATGATGAGCGAGGCGACCCATCCGCTACGCGCTTACGAGCCCTTTATTTTGCTCATGCAGCAGCTCAACGGCGCGCTGCCGGCCATCTTGATCGCCGCGGCCTTTACTGCATTGGTGCAGAGCTCGTCGGCTACGACCGGCGTTGTCATCGTACTTGCCTCTCAGGGTTTTATTACCTTGGACACAGGCATTGCGCTGATCTTTGGGGCCAATATTGGCACCTGTATTACGGCGATTTTTGCAGCACTCGGCAAGCCGCGTGCCGCGGTGCAGGCCGCGCTTGTGCACGTCTTCTTCAACGTTGCGGGTGTGATGCTGTGGTTTGGCTTCATCGACCAGCTGGCGGAGATGACGCGTGCGATTTCGCCGGTGGCCGAAGGCCTCACCGGCCCCGCCAGGCTGGCAGCGGAGACGCCGCGTCAAATCGCCAATGCTCATACCATTTTCAACATCAGCAACACGCTCATTTTCATCTGGTTCACGAAGCCTATCGCCCGCCTGATGGAGTGGCTGGTCCCCGTGCGTCCGCAGCCCGAGCCTCAGGTGCTGCAGCCCAAATATCTGGATGAGAACCTGCTTGAGACGCCCGAACTGGCCTTGGATCGAGTCCGTCTGGAGATCGGACGCATGGGCATCAGTGCCTTGCAGATGGTCTGGGATTCAATCCCCACTGTGATTAACGGGAGTGAAGAAGATCTCGATCGCCTCGTGGGCATGGATCACGATGTGGACAACCTGCACGCGGCCATCATTGGCTACCTGGGCCAACTTTCCCAGGAGCGCCTGCTCGACGAACAGGTTGAGCTCCATCACGACTATTTGTCCGTAGCGACCTACATCGAGAATATTGGGGATATGGTGGAAACCAACCTGGTTGAAGCAGGCAGCGAGCGCATCGCCAACGGCGTGCGCATCAGCCTGGCGACGGAAGCGGCCATTGGCGAGCTGCACAAGAAGGTCTGTTGGGCAGTGGAGATGGCTCTGGAGGCTGTTGACCGCAACTCTGCCGTGACGGCCCAAGTTGTGATCGACGCCAAGCCAGAGATCAACCGGCTGGCCGACGCGCTGGACACACACTTGTCTCAACGCCTGGTCGCCGAAGAGGACAACCGGTTGGAGACGTATCGCATTGAAACCGATATGGTCGAGAATCTGCGCCGCATCTACTACTTCGCCAAACGCATGGCCAAAGCCATTGCCGAGCGCGACACGGTACCAGTCGGCGCGCCGCTTCCCGTCGCTGACGAGTTCGTACACGAGTACGCCATGGAGGCTCCGGCCGCAGACTTCACGACCGTCAGTGATAAGTCGATCGCCAATCGCCGCCGCGAAAAGGCTAATTGATCAAGGCTGCGTTGGGCTCCCAGGGAACACAGCGCAGTGAGGGATAAGTTACTGACAGAACGGCACGCAATCTGCGACAGTGCACGGTTAGAGTGTAGACACATCCCAACTGACTTACTGACGATTCCAAAGTTGAAGGCGAGCATGCTTTGATGCGCATCTACGTGCGGCTTAACTCCGGACTGGCGGCCAAGGTCGGTCAGACGCGTCTTGTGTTGGGGTTGCCTGCCGGGGCAACGCCAGCCGCCGTCCTGGCACAGTTGCAGGCAGCCTATCCTGACGCCGCAGACTTGCTGGCGCAGGCAGTATGCGTGCGCCAAGGCCTTCACATTGGGATTCAGGAACCGTTGCAGGATGGTCAGGAACTCGCTCTCCTCATCCCGATCGCCGGCGGTGCTTGCCGGACTGTAGAAATCACCCTACCCACATTCGGAGAAACATAACATGGCCACTTCGACCCAATCACCTCCTGTGACCACCGCCGATGCGAGTATCGACAGCCGCACAGGTCACGAAACAGTTTATGTTGATGAGTTCATTGACGGCATCCTCGACCCCAATAAACCAATGCTTGGGCCGGTACGCGATGGCGGGCACATCATTGCCAACACGACGCCTGGCTGCTGGGGGCCCATGCTGACGCCTGCGATTCGGGGCGGCCATGAAGTGACCAAGCCCGTCGCCGTAGCCGGGGCAGAGGTCGGTGACGCCATTGCTATTCGGATCAAGGACATCACCGTCACCTCGCTGGCCGCGGCTTCCGGCAACGATCAATTCATGGATGGTCGCTTTTTGG
>CAWEEJ010000003.1:0-137053 GCA_963807905.1 uncultured Chloroflexia bacterium
GCGAAGGCGGCGGCAAGGCCGAGTTTGTATTGGCCTGGCCCCACGAGACCGGCACCGGTTCCGCCGTGGTCGTCCATTCCGATGACATCCGGGCCATCCAGCTGGGCAAGGCCGCCCTTTATGCGGGCACCAAGCTGCTGATGCAGCACATGGGGCTCGATGCCGTTGACCGCATCGTCCTGGCCGGTGGCTTTGGCAGCTACATCGACCCCAAGCACGCCATGATTTTGGGGCTGATTCCGGCCTGCGATCTGGACCACGTGCAGGCTGTGGGCAATGCAGCCGGCGACGGCGCCCGCATGATGCTGCTCGACAAGGCCAAACGGGCCGAGGCCGACTGGGCAGCGCGTTGGGTGAACTACATCGAAACGGCGATCGAGCCCTCTTTTCAGGACGAATTTGTGGCGGCGATCAACATCCCCAACGCCATCGATTCTTTCCCGCAAGTGGATGCGCTGTTGGACGCTGCCCGGGCGGAGTGGGAGACGGAACGGAGCGCGGCCAACGCGGCCGAACGCAATGGCAGTCGTCCAGCCGGCCGACGTCGACGAACGCGGAAGGAGCCGGCACAGGAGACGCAAGCATCATGACCGAATTTCGCGTGACCTACTGGGAAGACATTCCTTCCATGGTTTCGGCCAAGGCGGGCCGGCAGCGTGCCAAAGTCGAACTTGCACCCCGTTTTGGCGTCGCCATCGATGAGTTGGCCATGCGCTTAGGCATGACAGGCACCGACGCCTATCTCCAGGCATGGCGCCGTACGCCATGGGAGGAGCGGGAAGGCGCACCCGATGAAGTGGCCGCGGCCGTAGCCGCAGAACTCGAGGCCGAGTATTCGCCCGAACGGGTACGGGCCATCCTGGATGCTGCCAAGGATACATAACGCTGCATTGGACGCGGATGATCGGCGTTTGATCGCGTGTTCGACATAGGGATGACTTGTCGAGATGACTGGTCGCAACGACATACGCATACGAGTTGAATGAAGGAGCGGGTTGAAAATGGCAGAAAATACGTTGGTGAATTGGCTGGAGGAAGGCACTGTTGTCGTAGGTGACGGCGCCATGGGCACCATGCTGCAAGACGCGGGCCTGACCGACGGCGGCGCGCCCGAGTTGTGGAACGTCGAGCGCCCAGAGGCGATCAGCGCCATTCATCGGGCCTATGCCGAAGCCGGCGCGCAGATCGTCACGACCAATACCTTTGGTGGTACAACCGCACGGCTGAAGATGCACAATTTGGAAGACCGGGTCTATGAGTTCAACAAGGCCGGCGCCGAAGTTGCCCGCGCCGTGGCCGATGAGTTTGACGCACTGGTGGCCGGTGACATCGGCCCCTCCGGCGAACTGATCGAGCCGGTCGGTCCCCTGTCCATGGACGAGGCCGTGGCCATGTTTTCCGAGCAGGTGCACGGGCTCATTGACGGCGGCGCAGACTTTATACTGATCGAAACGATGAGTCATCTCAACGAAGTAGAGGCCGCCATCCGCGGCGTGCGCTCGATCGATGCCGACATTCCGATCGTGGCCACCATGAGCTTTGATACCAACTATCGCACGATGATGGGCGTCACGCCTCAGGCCGCGGTCGAAGCCATTGCCGCCATGGGCGCGGTCGCAATCGGCGCCAACTGTGGCAACGGCCCCCAGGAGATCGAGATCGTCATGACGCAGATGGCCCAACATCGGCCTGAGGGCGTCTATTTGATTGCCCAGAGCAACGCCGGATTGCCCCAATTTGTGGACGGCAACATTGCGTATGACGGTACGCCGGCCGTCATGGCCGACAACGCCTTGCGTTCGCGCAATCTGGGCATCAACGTGATTGGCGCCTGTTGCGGCAGCACGCCCGAGCACATCGCCGCGATGCGCGATGCGCTCGAAGCGGTTAAGGAGCAGCCCATTCCCGGCCCGCCGCCCGTCACCGAAGCAGCCACAGCGGGGCCAGCGGCTGCAGAGCGTCAGGGCCGGCGCGCGCGCCGCAAACGTGGCGAGTAAGGTTGGGTCTGCCACCCCCATGAAGATTGGAATCATCGCTTGCGGGGCGATCGTGCGTGAGTTGATCGCAATTGCCAACCGGCAGGCGTGGGACTTCGAATTGACCGCGGTTCCCGCTCAGCTGCACAACACACCCCGCAAGATCGCGCCCGCCGTCGCCGCCAAACTGGATGACTGGGCGGCGCGCTTCGACGTGATTCTCGTTGGATATGCTGACTGCGGCACCGCTGGCGCGCTGGATGAACTGATCACCCGCTATCCCCACGTCGTGCGCATTCCCGGCCCTCACTGCTACGAGTTTTATGGCGGTAGCACCTTTGACGAGCAGCAGAACGCCAACCCGGGCACCTTTTTCCTCACCGATTTTTTGGCCCGGCACTTTGATGGCTTGGTCTGGAAAGGGCTCGGGCTCGACCGCTTTCCCCAACTACGTGATACCTACTTCGGCAACTACAGTGAACTACTCTATCTGCGGCAGACTGAAGGCGAGGGTGAAACGACGCGGGCGCAGGCGGCGGCCGCCAAGATGGGGTTGACCTATGCAGAGGTTGAAACTGGTCTAACTGAATTGGAGTCACGCCTTGTGGACTTAGTGGACGAGTTCGCCTTCCGTCACACACAATCATGATCGACGGCAACGTTTCACCGTCTGCTCCCCAGATCAAGCCGCGCGTGCTCTTTCTCTTTCTCGACGGCGTGGGTCTCGGTTCAGACGATCCGGCGATCAATCCGCTGGCGGCAGGCAACTTTCCCACCCTCGACTTTCTGTTGGACGGTCATGCCGCTACGGCCGCGACCGGCCGGCTGACGACGGCGCAGGCTGAATTAATCCCCACCGATGCGCAGATGGGCATTCCCGGCCGGCCTCAAAGCGCAACCGGGCAGACCGCACTCGTCACCGGGATCAATGCCCCCCAGCGCCTGGGCGAGCACTACGGGCCCCGTCCCGACGCACGTGTGAGGGCGCTGCTGGATGAAGGCAGCCTTTTCCGCACGCTCAATCAAGCGGGGCGACAGGCCTACTTCTGCAATGCCTATCCGGAGGGCTACTTTGCTGCCGTGCGCCGGGGCAAACGCCTCCTGAGTGCTGTGCCCTACGCAGCGACTGTGGGCGGTCAGCGGCTGGCCGACCTTGCTGACCTGCGCGCCAAACGCGCCCTGGCCGCCGACTTCACCAATCGTGGGTGGCGTGATGTGCTGGGCATTGAGGATGTGCCCATCTTCACCCCCCAGGCGGCCGGTGCAGAGCTTTGGCGCATGGCCCAGCCCTATGACTTCCTCTTTTTTGAGCACTGGATGACCGACTTGATGGGCCACCGCCGCCAGCTGGCGGCGGCCGTGGAAATGCTGGGCGTCTTCGATGGCTTTCTCGGCGGCCTGCTGGACGCTGCCGATCTGGAGCAGACCCTCATCATTGTCACGAGCGATCACGGCAACGTGGAAGACTGCAGCCACGGCAAACACACGGAGAACCCGGCCCTGACGCTACTCCTGGGCGCACGTCGGCAGGCCTACGCCAGCCAGGTCAGCGCCCTCACCGACTTCGCCCCAATCATCAACAACTTCCTCGGTATTTGACCGATCGCTTCGCCACCAACATACCTACCGTCTCCACTCACCCCAAGCCCCCACAACCCTATCACCCCACAACTCACCCCCTACCCCTTCGGCAACACCACCCGAAAAACGCTCCCCTCGCCCAGTGTGCTCTCGACCCAGATGCGGCCGCCATGGGCCTCCACGATGTGCTTGGCAATCGCCAGGCCCAACCCCGACCCGCCGGTCGCACGACTGCGCGATTTTTCGCCCCGATAAAACTGCTCGAAAACAAATGGCAGGTCGCCGGGTGCAATGCCACTGCCCGTGTCGCGCACGTCAATCTGGACCTCACGGCCGTCGAGTCGCGTTTCGATCAAGACGCTGCCGCCGGGGCCTGTATGGCGCAAGCCGTTGTCCACCAGGTTGTTGAGCACACGTCCGATCTGCCGCGCATCCAGGCGCACGGGATCAACGCCGGGCGCGACCTTGCCGGCTAGCGCAACCTGTTTGGCCCGTGCGCTGCCGGAGAAGCTTTCCAAGGTGTCTGAAATCAAATCGGACAGGGCATTGAGTTGACGGTCGAGCGTGAGGCCGCCGGCATCAATCTGGGCCATTTCGAACAGGTCATCGATCAGCAGCGAAAGCGCGCCAATGTCGCGCCGGACCGTCCTGATGTAGCGCGAAGTCGTGGCTGGGTCGGTCACCACGCCGTCGTCCAGGGCCTCGACGATCGCGCGCATGGAGGCCAGGGGCGTCCGCAAGTCGTGGCCCACCCAGGCAATGAGGTTGCGGCGCAGCTGTTTGGCCTCCCGTTGGCGGCGGTCGGCGTCTTCGAGTTGGGCGGCCATGTGGTTGAAGGCGTCGGCGAGCGCCGCCATTTCGTCACTGCCCGTCACATCCAGACGCGCGTCAAAGCGGCCCTGGGCAACCGCTTCGGCGCCCCGATTGACGGCCGCGATCTTGTCGGTAATGGCAGTGGCCAGCACATAGCCCAGAGCAATGGCAATGCCGCTGGCAAAGATGAGGAGAATGGTTGCCAGCGTGAGATCGTGCTGGTTGATGAACATCAGCCGCGCCGTCATCCAGACGTTAATGAATGTCAACATGCTCGCCAGGGCATAGCTGCTCATCAGCGTCCACTTGAGGCTGGGCGTGCGCGTGAGCCAGCCGTAGCGATAGGCGGCATAGACGGCCACAAAGGAAATAAAGGCCGTCACTGACAGGAAGAGAACCATGCTCTGGAACTCGGCCGCGGGCGGACGCATGACCGCGTAGAAGATGAGCAGCGTTCCGATCAGTGTGGCAATGATGCCGGCCATGAAGCGCAGCACCAGCGAAAGTGGTTGGCGGGGCGGTTGAATGACCATGGCGGTCTCCTGGAGCGAATCGAAAGGGGGCTGGCGGACTATGCTTCGAACTTGTAGCCAACGCCCCAAACGGTCAGAATATGTTGGGGCTTGGCAGGATCAAGCTCCAGCTTCTCGCGCAGGCGCCGGACGTGAACGGTCACCGTACTGGGGTCGAGGTACTCGCTCTCGCCCCAAACGCGTTCCAACAGCTGGTCGCGGTTGAAGACCTGACGCGGATGGGTGGCCAGCAGCCAGAGCAGATCAAACTCCTTGGGCGTCAGCTGGATTGCGTCAGCTTCCGACCTGCGCGACCCGTGCACGCGGATCAATGGTCAGGTTTCCGTGGACGACAGACTTGGTTGCAGGAGCTGCTTCGGCGTTGACAGCCCGCGTACGCCGCAAGACGGCCTTCACCCGACTGACCAACTCTTGCGGGCTGAAGGGCTTGACCACATAATCATCCGCACCAAGCTCCAGGCCCTCGATGCGATCGGCTTCCTCACGCCGGGCCGTGAGCAAGATGATGGGCGTCTCTCCCTCCGCACGCACGCGTCGAGTGATTTCCAGCCCGTCTACCTCGGGCAGCATGACGTCGAGTATGACAAGATCGGGCATACGATTTCCCATCGCACGCAGCGCGCTGCGTCCGTCGTGGGCGCTCTCAACCGCAAAACCCGCTTGGGTCAGGTAGAGCGTGACGATCTCGACGATACTGGCCTCGTCGTCGACAATCAGAATGGTCGTCTCATCCATTGAAGATACCCTCATCCAGTTCGCGCGCGGCGCAGTCGATCCCACCCACTGTCGATGCCATATTCGCGTACAAAGAGCACCAGCACCGTGAGCGCAATTCCGGCGAAAAAGGCGGATGTCCACGATACCACGCCGATGCCAAATGCCTCGAACAGCCGCGGCGCGGTTAGCCCCGCCGCAGTTGCGCCCATGAGGTTGATGGCCGAGCCCAACGTCATGACCTTGCCGCGTTGAGTCGGCACCTGTTCGCTTAGCAGGGGCAGGTTGCTGACGATGGCGAACTCAAACGACGCGCGTGTCAATGCGAGGCCTGCAACCGCGCTGGCGAGTGAACGGCTGATCCACGGCAGCATGAGGCAGGTGATGATGCCGGCCAACAAGCCCAAGGCGACGCTGCGCCGTTTGCCAATCCGATCCGTAATCACGCTGACCGTCACGCTTGAGGCGAGATCGAAAATTCCTAAAATGAGCGCGACCGTGCCAAGTTGCGCCGCGCCCAAGCCGTAGTCGGTCTGTAGCCAGAGTCCGTAGACGATCATGAGCTGCATGGCGGCGAAATAGAAGAAGCTCGACGCCGTGATGCTGGCATAGGCCGAGCGGGCGTTGCTGTCAAGACGGAAAAAACTGGCCGCGCGTTCGGCAAGCGATGCTTCACCGGCTTCGTCGCTTGTGACTCGCCGTTCACTATGCTCAATGCCGGCCGGAGGCATACGGCTAAAGACAAAACTCATGCAAAAGGTGCCGGCCGCCAGCACGAAAAAGGGCGCGCGCCAGCCGGCCGCGGCGATGAGTTGGCCCATCAGAAAGAGGCCGAAGATTCCCGTCAGGGCCCAAGCGTATTCAAGGATGCCGATCCCGCGCGCCCGCCGATTGTAAGGCAGTTGCGCGCTGACGTATGCCTGCACCGTTGGCACGAAGCCGGCCGCACCCAGCCCGCTGAGTACGATGCCGACCAGCGCCACCAGTACATTGGGACTCAAGCCGATGATGAGGGAGCCCAGGCTGGAGATCCACAGTGAGAGGCGGATGACGCGCCGGTAACCGTCACGATCGGCCGCACTGCCGAAGAGCGGCGCAAAGATGCCCATTGCGCTGCGAATGCTGACCAATTGCCCCATGACGACAGGCGTCGTGTTCAAGCCAGCGGCGAAGACCGGTAGAAAGGGACCATAGATTTGAATGCTGGTGTTGACGAAGAGTTTTGTGATAACGCTGGTGCTGATAAGACGCCGCAACGAAAGGGGCGGAGGCTGTGGCGCGGGCGCATGGAGAGGCGTATTGGACTGCTGCATGGTGGTTTTTATCTGCTCAACTGGCGCCGAACGGGCAAGTTCGTCGTGTTTGATTAGGTGTAAAGCAGACAGTGTAGCATAGATTGCGACTGAAGGAGGCGCTGGCCTACCTGATGATCATAATCAGGATGAGAAAGACCAGCATGGTCGCAATCGCAAGCAGCAAGAAGTTGAGGGCGCAACCGTCTTCTCGATCACGCACCAGACCACGCATGACGATCAGCGGCGTAGCAAACCCCAAGAGATAGAAGAGTGCACTCACTACAATGAGATCGTTGGGCGAAATCGGAAAGTTACCCGGGTTCACGAGTGGTTTCCTACATCCAGACCTGATACGAACTGCTCGCGTCGTCATCGCCGATGATGCGAGGAGGGGGCATGCCGGGGTCGGCGTCAGGTTGATTTTGAGGAGCGCCCAGGTAGGCGCGGCCACGGCTACCCCCCTGATCAGGTCCAAGGATGCCCGCTTCTTCTAGTTGTTCAACGAGCCGCGAAGCGCGACTGTAGCCGATGCGCAACTTGCGCTGAAGCAGGCTGACCGAACCCCGCTGCGCTTCCTGAACAACTCGAACTGCCTCGTCAAAAAGGTCGTCGCGGGCGTCAACCGCCTTGAGCTCTTCGATCTCTTCAAAGAGCGACGTCTGGACTGCGCTGTTGCCGCGTGCGCTCTCTTCTACAAGCGTGCCAGCAGGCATGCTTTCCCAATCCGTCTCGTCGTCACCATCGGCTGTATTTGCAGAGGGCCCCACCAACGGTTGAGTCGACGGCCGTTGCGCGCTCTTCCTCAAGACTGCGTGCACCCTTCCAGTAGCGGACCGTGTCGTTGATCTCGTCGTCACTGAGGAAGGTGCCCTGAAGTCGTTCAAGCTTGGACGCGTCCGGGGCCATGAAGAGCATGTCTCCTCGCCCGAGCAGACGCTCAGCGCCGGGCACGTCCATGATGACGCGGCTATCGGTTTGACTGGTCACGGCAAAGGCGATACGGGCCGGGAAGTTGGCCTTAATCAGGCCGGTGATGACGTCGACCGATGGCCGTTGGGTGGCAATTATCAAATGGATGCCCACGGCGCGCGCCATCTGCGCCAACCGGCAGATGTGCTTCTCCACCTCCTCGGGCGCGGCCATCATTAGATCGGCCATCTCGTCAACAACCACGACAATGTACGGCAGCGGCTTTTCGCCCCGCTTGGTCAGGTATTGGTTGTAGCGCTCCAGGTCTCTGGCATTCACCTTGCTCAAGAGCTGATAGCGCCGTTCCATCTCCTTGACGGCCCAAAAGAGAACGCCGGCCGCCTTGTCCACCTCGGTCACTACCGGCGTCAGGAGATGGGGCACGCCATTGTAGACGCTCAGCTCGACCATCTTGGGGTCAACCATGAGGAAGCGTAACGAGTCCGGCGTGTGGGTCAGCAGCAGCCCGACAATGATTGAATTGATGCAGACCGACTTGCCGGCGCCGGTGGCCCCGGCAATCAGAAGGTGGGGCATACGCGTCAGGTCGCTGACGATCGGCTGCCCTTTTACATCCTCGCCCAACGCCACGAGCAACTTGCCCTTGCGTGCCTGGAAAGCCTCCGAATCCATGAGCTCTTTCAGGCCGACGACGTTGCTTTCGCGGTTGGGCACTTCAACCCCGACGTAGGTCGTGCCGGGAATCGGCGCTTCAATGCGTACGCTCGGTGCGGCCAGCGCCAGGGCCAAGTCATTCGATAGCGCAGCAATCTTGCTCACCTTGACTTTCTGCCGCTTCTGCTCGCCGCGCACGGTGCGTTCGATGTAGCCCGGCTTGATCAGATACTGCGTAACGGCTGGACCCTTGTACGCGCCTTCAAAATCGGCCGGTACGCCGAAGCTGGACAGTGTCTCCTGAATCAGGCGACCCTGATCGCGGATATGTGTATCGGAGTCCGCTTGACGCTCCCAATCTTGCAGCACGCTCTCCTTGCGCGGCAGCCGCGAAATCCTGGCCGCCGACAATCCGCGGCACAAGAATTCCCGCCTCCTCCTGGGGCTGAGTCGGTGCTGCTTTTGCGCTTGCAGGGGACCTCGTGTTTGTCTTCTTCGCCTGCGTCGGCGGCGGTGCGGCAGGGGCTCCGGTAGCCGACGGTTCCGGCATGACCAGGTTGGTCCCGGAGATCGAAATGGGGGGTGGGCTAGCCGCGGGCTGGCTCCAGCGCTCGCGCAACCTCTTCCACCAGGGCAATTCACCGCTGGCTAGCGGGATATCGGGGCGTACGGGCAGCGGCGGCTGCCGATAGTGGGATCGCCCCGCGTTCCAATCACTGATGCCGTCCCACAGGCCGAGGGCGCCGTCGATCAGCAGCCGATCCGTCACAAAGAGCAGTCCAGCGATCGCCAGAAAGGTGACGAAGGCCCAGGCGCCCACAGGCGTGATCGTGCTGCTGAGCGCGCCGGCTACGGCGTTGCCCATTTCCCCGCCGATCTCGGCATCGGAGCGGGCGCCGACCAGCGCGGCGCCGATTACAAAGGCCAGAAAGATGAGACCCATGCCAACCGGACGTTGCCATGGCATCTCTGTGGCTTGGTCAAAGGCGCGGCGAATCAGCCAGAAACCCATGCCCGCCGTGACCAGCGGTATGCCCCAGACGCCGACGCCAAAGAGGGTTTCCAGCGCATCGATCCAGGCGCCGGTCAGCGCGCCACGGCTCTCGGTAACCAGGCTCAAGAGCGTGAAGACCGCAATCAATATGAGGACCGAACCGACCACTTCGGGGCGCGCAATGACGCCGAAGAGATCAGACAGCGGATTGCTGCCGCCTTTTTGTTGCTTCTTCCGTTTGGATTTCGCCATGACAAATCGTGAACCGCAGAACCAAATGGACGGTGCGCATTGTGCGCGTGCCAGTCGTCGGAAGGAGGAGCCGGGGGAAGATTCCGAACAAACGTTCAGCGAAATTATATCATAGGGCCGGGCCGCTTGCCAACGCACCCGGTAATTTTGGGCGCATACCACATTTGGGGGGCTGCTCTGGAGAAAGCGACTAGTCCGTTCGTACACCGCCCCCAAAATGAGATGCACCCGGCAATTTTGGGTAGACCGCCGGTATCCTGAGACAAACTGGCCTGCAACGCCACATGTTTGCGGCATCGCAGGCCAGTCTGACAGGTAAGCACTATGCTGTGGTCAACTGCTGCTAGACTTCCATGACCAGGGGCAGGATCATCGGGCGGCGGCCGATCTCGCGCGAGGCAAAGGTGCCCAGCGAGTCGCGGATTTTGTTTTCCAAGACCCGGATCGGCACCTTCTTCTTCTTGTTGAGCACCTTGATCACGGCTGCTTCGGCGCGCTCGATCAGGTCCTCGCTCTCGCGCATGTAGACGAAGCCGCGGCTGATGATCTCGGGTCCGTACAGGATGTCGCCGTCGAATTCGTCGAGGACCACAATGCAGACGATGAAGCCGTCCTGACTGAGGTGACTGCGGTCGCGCAACACGACGTTGCCGATGTCGCCGATGCCAAAGCCGTCGACGAAGACATGACTGGCCGAGACATGCTCGCCCCGCCGTGCCTGAATCTCTTCGCTCTCTTCATCAAAGTGACCGAATTCGACCGTGTCGCCGTCGTCCAGCACGAAGATGTTCTCCTCGGCGACGCCGGTATCGGCGGCGAGCCGGGCATGCAGCACCAGGTGGCGATATTCACCGTGAACCGGAATCACGTACTGAGGACGGACCAGTTCCAGCATGTAGCGATAGTCCGCACGACCACCATGACCCGAGACGTGAACGTCGCCGTTACGGTGGTAGAGCACGTCGACGCCCTGGCGGAAGAGGTTGTCAATCGTGCGATTGAAGAGCTCTTCGTTGCCGGGAATCGGCGTGGCGCTCAGGACGACCGTGTCCCCCTCACGCAGGGTGATCTGCCGGTGATCGTTGACGCTCATGCGCACCATGGCGCTGGTCGGCTCGCCCTGACTGCCCGTGGCGACGATGACGACTTCCTTGGCGGGCAGATTCTCCATCTCGTCCGTCGTGAGCAGGTCGTCATGGGAGATGTCGAGATAGCCCAGCTTGATCGCGATGCGCACGTTGTTGACCATCGAGCGCCCGATAACGCCGACGCGGCGATTGTGACGCCGTGCCGCGTTGATGATCTGCTGGACCCGCCCCACGTTGGAGGCAAAGGTTGAGAGCAGCACGCGCCCTGGCGCTTCGGCGAAGACGCTGTCCAACATCGTCTCGACCATGCGCTCGGATGGGGTCTGTTCCTCTTGTTCGGCGTTGGTGCTATCTCCCATGAGCAGCAGCACGCCTTCATCGCCCCAACGACGCAGCTTCTCGTCTTCGGTCGGCTTGTTGTCGACCGGCGTGGGGTCGAAGCGGTAGTCGCTCGTGTGAATCACGCGCCCGGCCGGCGTCATGATGCTCAGGCCGACGCTGTCCGGGAAGCTGTGACAGGTGTGGAAGAACTCAACCGTAAAGGGTTCGTGCTCGACGACGCTCTCCTCGGTCACGGTTTCGAGGGTGGCAACGTTGAGTGCCTTTGCTTCGTTGAGCTTGACCTCAACCAGGCCGCGCGTCAACCCCGTCGCATAGATAGGCGCCCTGAGCCCTTGTTTGACAAGGTAGGAGAGCGCACCAATGTGGTCTTCGTGACCATGCGTTAGGAAGACGGCCTGGACCTGATCCAGGCGTTGAAGAACATAGTCGGCATCGGGGATGATGATATCGATGCCGTGCATGTCGCTGGTGGGAAACATGAGGCCGCAGTCGATGATGATCAACTTCTCATCCGACTCCAGGATCATCATGTTCTTACCGATTTCGCCCAGTCCACCCAGCGGGATAACTTTGAGCAGGGGCGCTTCCGTCGCGCCGAATTCCTCGGCCGACGCATTCTTTTTCTCTGTGGTTAATTCTGTTGCCATACGCAAATACTCCTTGTGTTTCAATCAATGTGTTTCAATCAATCATTCAATCGTTTTCAATGTTCAACGGGGTGCTGCGCCGCATCCCCGACGGTACCTGACTTCGATGGCGCAAGGCGCGAGCCCGCGCGCTGTTTCGGTTGGTCCCCTGCCGACTCCTATGAGCCGACGCCGGATCAGACTCTAGGCTGACCGGGAGATGCCGGCGCTTGGCCGGCATGATGGGTGTTGTGTGCTGGTGGCGTTCTGTCTCTAGGAGATCAATTGAAGCGCTGAGGCAAGCAAGTTGGCCACGCATCAAACGCGGTCAACCGACTATTTCGCTGCCAGGAGGTCGCAAAGTTCGCTGCTCATGGACCACGAAAGCAATAAGCTCTTGCTACGTAGCAATGGATCGCACCAATTCGATGCGATCCTGAAGGACGCTCCCAAGTGCAGCCGTTGCGCAAATGGAACGCCGAACGGTCTCAGCTATCTATCAACAATTGACCGCCGCCAGCTTCCAGCGGTCTTCCAGTTCAATCTAGATGGATCAAGCAGCCGCAGGCCATCCCTGCCTGCGTGCATAAAACTTTTGATATACTCAACCCATCGGATATTATATCATTGACGTCAACCCGTTCCGAAATCTTCCGGCACCCTATGCTTCACTGACTTCAGCGTAGTATACCCTACACGCAGCTCCGCAGCTGCGTCTAGAGCAATGATCTTGCCCAGTCCATGACTTCTTTCGCCGCACAACTGAGCGCCTGTATGGCGCGTAGCGCACGGTCTGACGCCGACGTGGCAGGCGCTGCGGGCGTTCGTGCCGAGACGGTAAAACGTTGGCGAATCGGGCGCGTGCAGCGACCCCGATCGCGCGAGTCGGTCTTGCGTGTCGCCGCTTACTTGGATCTGACCGCTGGTGAACGTGCTACCCTGTTGAATGCAGCCGGCTTTGATGTGGAGAACGAAGCGACTGTGCAACAGGAGTTGGCGGGCGACGACTTCGGCGCCGAGACCGTTGCCCCATCTGGGATTGAACCAGATGGCGGGCGCCAGGAACCGAATGATGATCCCGCTGGAGAGGTACCTGCAGCCGTGCGTGGCGCGGAGCCTGCCGCCAGCACGACGCCGGCGATCGATGTGACCTTGCCGCTTGCCGCCGCGCAGATCCTTCCAGTTGACGTGCCGGCAGTTGTACCACCAGCGGCTGACTCCAGCCACCCCTCCCCAGAGCACCCCGAACCCGAAGACAGATCATCCCTGCCCCCCGAATCCGGCGCGTCGACAGCCGCGACGAGTCCACTCGCACCTGCCGCGCCTCCGGGCGAGCCTTCGTTCTCCGCGCCCAGATGGCTACCAGGCAGCATATTGGCGGCGGCGGCGCTGGCGCTCCTTATACTTCTGTGGAGTATGCGCCCGACAGAGGCGCCGACTGGGCAGACGCCACCGCCTGACCCGCTCGTGGCGCAGCCGGGCGAGACACTGCTACTGGTCGCGGGCTTCGCTGGTGATGACGTTGAGCAGGACGCAAGTAACGCCGCCGCCTTGCAAGACGCCCTCGTTAGCGAAATCAACCAGCTTTCCTTGACTTCGACGCGTGTAGCGCGTTGGCCGGAGGTCGTCGACAATGCCGGCGCGGCTGATGCAGCCCTGGCCCAAAGTGGCGCCGCCGGGCTGATCTGGGGCGAGGCTGCAGAGGGCGGTTCTCGCGTTCGCTTTGCGCAGTCTGGCGTTGATGGCGGGCCGGGCTGGATTGCCCTGCTTTCCGCGTCGGACGACCTGGCGCCAGTTATCCAGGCCGATCAGCCTCAAGAGGCGCGACTGCTGGCGCTTACGGCGATCGGGCAACTCTACCGCCAGCGCGGGGAGTATGAGCCGGCTCAAGCCGCGTTTACGCGTGCGCTCAACCTACAGCCGCGCCATCCTCAGACTGAAGCGTTGCTGCATTTTCTCCTGGCTACAGCGCTGGAACGCAGTAATCCGCCTGACTTGACCGGTGCGATCGCCGAATATGGCCGCGTCATTCCCCTGCGTCCAGATTGGGCGAACGCTCGCTACAATCGGGGCAGCGCCTACTTGGAGCGCTATTTTGCCGGCGGTGAGCCCGATCTTCTCGACGCAGCCATGGCTGACTTCAGTTGGGTCATTGACACGGCGCCTGCATTTGGCGATGCCTTTCTCAAGCGAGGCATTGCGCGCTACGAACGCAATCGTCCCGGCGATCTTGAACCGGCCTATGCTGACATGACCAGCGCCTTGGCCCGGTCGCCCAATTCGGATGCAGTCTATTTCAATCGGGCTTTGCTCAATATCCGCCGGGGAGATGATCAGTGGCGTCACGATCTGGCGCGTACGCTCGACCAGAGGCCCGATGACGCCGCTGTCCACGCCGCGCTGTGCCGCGGTCACCTGATGGAGAACGAGCCGATCAACGCGCTCAAGGCCTGCAACCGTGCACAGGCGCTTGAGCCAACCATTCCCGTGCGTGGCGCCAAGGGCATCGCCTATGCGCTGCTGGGCCGCAGTGAGGACGCTGTCGAGGAATTAGACGCCTATCTCGCGTGGCTGGACGATCTCCCACGCACAGCGCATGCGCCCTATGGTCGAGCCGAGGTACAGGCGTGGATTGACGCGCTGCAAGCGGGCGACGTGCCGTTTGACGCGGCTATGCTGAGCAACCTGCGCAACTGATCAGCCCGTCACCTTCTAGACCATCCCCAGGAATAGACGCCACAGCCAGAAGACCGCCATCCCCAAGGTGATCGTTAAAAGCAAATTTTTTGTGCGCCAGGAGATCAGCGCCGCCGCAATACCGGCAACCAGGTAAGCATTCGTGTAGCTTAAGGCAACTGTCCCCTGGGGCATGAGCACCGCAGGCACGATGATTGCCGTGAGTACGGCCGGCGGGATGAACTTGAGCGCCTCCAGCAGCGCCGGCGGCAATTCCGTGCGCCCCACGAGCGCCAACACCGGGTAGCGGACGCCAAATGTGACCACCATCATGCCAGCGACCATCCATGCCTCTTGGACAGTCATGCGGCCTCCCGATAGCGTTGCAGGAGCGCGCCGGCCGCTACGCCAAGGAGGCTGGCGACGATCAGGCCCAATTGATTGGGCAGGCCGCTGAAGAGCACCGCAGCCGCGCCTGCCACCGCCACACAGGCGATGATTGGACGATCCTTGAGCATGGGGATGAGCATGCCGATGAAGGTCACAGGCAGGGCGAATTCGAGTCCCCAGGACTCTGGGTTGGGGATCGCCTGCCCGGCGCGGATGCCGATGAAAGTGCAGAGTTGCCAGTTGAGATACATAAAGAGCGCCGAACCCAGAAAGAACCAGTGCTTGTAGGGGGAGGCGTCTCTTTGCGTGTAGCGATCGATGACCACAAGATAGCTTTCGTCGGTCAGCCAGAAGCCCAGGGGCAGGAGCCAGCGCTGGGGCAGCTCTTTCATATGCGGGGCCAGAGAGGCTGCGTAGAGCGCGTGGCGCAGGTTGACGACGAAGGTTGTCAGCACGATGATGGCCACGCCGGCGCCGGCGGCAACCAAGCCCGCGGCCACGAATTGTGCCGAGCCGGCAAAGACAAAGAGAGACATGGCCATAGTCGCTTGCGGCGACAGACCGCTGCTAATCGCCACCGCGCCAAAGATGATGCCAAACGGAATTGCGCCCACGACGAGGGGGAAAGTCGCACGAACGCCACGCCAGAATTCCGTGATGCGTCCCGCATCAGGCGAAGGCTCGATCTGTTCTACCGCATCGGCGTCGACTATACGGTCAGATGCTGATGGAGACATGAGAAGATCCCCTTTGGCCTCTTCGAACTGCCTACACTATTGCGCGGAAGAGTGCCCCGCTGAAGCAATAATCGTAATTGGGTTGAATCTGGAGCGCTTCACGCACCTCGCGTGGCGCCCCATCCAAGAGCGTGCGCAGCATGGCAACATTCTGCGCCGGCGTGTGGATGCGTGCAACCCACGGGTCGAATTCCAGCGGCACGGGCCAGGAAAAGACCATTTCGCCCGCTAATCCAGCGGCAGTCAGCATGGCGAGCCATTGCGCAATCGTATGGTCGCGCACGTGGGAAGGGTCGCGCAGCAGTTCCATGGCCTGGAGAAAGGTGTCGGTCGTGAAGTCGTCAAACGAGACGATATCGGACAGCAAGAAGCTGCCGCCCGGTTTGAGCACGCGCCGGATTTCGGCTAGCGCACGCGTTGGCGCCGGCCAGTGATGGGCGCTGTAACGCGACACCACCAGATCGAAGCTGCCATCGGCAAAGGGCAGTGCTTCCACATCGCCCTCTTCTGTGCGAATGTTGGTCAGGCCCCGATCTTTAGCCAGCTTATCAACCTGTGCCAGCATCGCCGTCGAGAGGTCATAGGCCACGACTTCGGCCACGTGCGGCGCAAAGGTCAGGGCCGTATGACCGGCGCCACAACCGGCATCCAGCACCCGTTCGCTGCCGCTCAATCTTGCAAAGCGTACCATCTCCTGGAGATCCTCGCCCGCTGCGTGAACCTTGCTGGTGGCGTAGTTGTCGGCAGCCTGGCTGAATTGCCGGTTCACGCTCTCTTTTACGCTGACAGCTGATTGATCTGCCGACGGGTTGGTCTGATGCGTCATAGGTCTTCCTTTTTCTGTGGTTTAGGCGGGCTCTGTGGCCGCAAGCGGCTGTGGCAGTGGTCTGCGCGTGTCCGAGATCGGGAGATGAATCAGCCCGGCGAGCACGCTCAGGCCGATCGCCAGCCCGAAGCTCTGGCGGATCCCCATGCTGACCAGGACAATCACGGCGCTTGCGCCCAGCACGGTCAGCGAGCGCTGCATGGAAACCATCATGCATGTTCCTGAGCATGCTGGGGAACCGCGGTCAACCAGCGGGCGTAGGCCGGCTCTTGGCCACGTACAGCGCGAAAGTACAGATCGTTGAGCTGCTGGGTGACCGGACCAATCACGCCGGCGCCGATCGTATGGTGGTCGATCTTGGTGACAGGCGCAATCTGGACGCCCGTACCGCAGAAGAACACCTCGTCAGCCAGATAGAGCTCAGAGCGGTCGATCTCGCGCTCGTCCACCGTCAGACTTAAGGCGTCGCGGGCGAGGCTGAGCATGGTGCGACGGGTGATGCCCTCGAGGATATTGCTCGATGTAGGCGGCGTGATCAGAACGCCGTCACGCACCAGCATCACGTTGGCCGCACTGCCTTCGGAGACGTGACCATCCTGGTTGAGGACGATGGCCTCGTCAAAGCCGTTCAGCACGGCATCGCTCTTGACCAGCGCACTGTTGGCATAGCTGCCGATGATTTTACCGCGGGCGGGAATGGCGTTGTCGTCGACGCGGCGCCAGCTGCTAACACCGGCGTGGATGCCGGCCCGTGGCAGATAGTCGCCCATGGGCACGGAGAAAATTGCCACAGCGTCGCTCAGATTATGGGCGCGCACGCCGATTAGTTCATCAGCCTTGTAGGCGAGCGGGCGTACATAGACATCCTGGCGCCATGCCTCCCGCGCCAGGAGCGCCAGCGTAATCTCACTCAGATCAGCAGGCGTGTAGGGCAGTTCGGCCCGCAACAGACTGGCACTTTGCAGGAAGCGGCGGTAGTGATCGTCGATTCGAAAGACGTTGAGTTCTTCCGCCTCGTTGTTCCAGTAGGCCCGGATGCCGCCAAAACAGCCGGTACCGTAGTTGAAGGTATGGGTCATGATGCTGATTTGGGCTTGTTCGATGGGCACGATTTCACCCTGGAAGAAGGCAAAGCGGGTCATATTAGTCTCTCCAGATTGCAGCAAGTGGCTGGGATCGGGTCATTCAGGCGCTTTCGGCTGGTGCAAAAAAGACCAGGACCTCTAGCTGTTCTTGAATCGAATGGAAGCGGTGCGCGACGTTGGCAGCGACATAGACGATTGACCCGGGCTCGACAAGTTGCTCCTGCCCATCCACCCAAAGGGCGCCGCGGCCGGACAGGATGAAATAGACTTCGTCTTCAAGGTGAGGCTGCTGCGGATCGTCGGCTCCGGCGTCCAGCACATAGAGGCCCATACTCAGGCTTGGCACGCGTAAGAACTCCAGATAGCTTTCGTCTGAAGCGGCGTGTGTTTGCTGGAGGCTGGCGGTGGTGAATTGCTGCATGAAATGGCTCCTAACGTTATCAAATTGACTCTTGCCGAATGTGATTCAGACCAGCGGCGTCCAGTCTTGGACGGCGGCGGGTTCTTGCAAGCGCTGTCGTACCAGTTCGGCAAGGAGCGCAATGCCCTGGTGAATCTTCTCCGGGGGCTGATGACCAAAGCAAACGCGCAAGTGGACCTGACCATCCGGTGCGCTCATGAAGGCGCTGCCGGGGGCAAAGGCCCAGCCGCGGCGCAGCGCCTCTTGCTGGATGCCGGCGCAGTGCTGCTGTTGCGGCAGCGTCAGCCAGATACAGAAGCCGCCTGCCGGTTCGGACCAGCGGACTTCCTTGGGCATGTGCCGCTGCAGGGCGGTCAACGCACTATCTCGTCGAGCACGATAGATGGGCAAGACGTGGCGCAAATGACGCTTGAATACGCCGTCTTCAAGCATGTCGGCCAGGGTGCGCTGAAGCAAGGCCGGCCCGCAAAGATCCGCCGCGCGCCGCAGCGAAGTCAGGCGGGCGATGCAGGGCGGCCGGCGCTGCCACATAGCCCAACCGCAGCCCGGGCATGAAGAGCTTGGCAAAGCTGCTGACGTGAACCACAAGATCATCTTTGTCCAGCGCTTTGAGCGTGCCCGGCGCCGGCCCATCGTAGGACAGGCGCGCGTAAATGTCATCCTCAACAATGTAGAGGCCATGGGTCCGGGCAAGGGACAGAAGATCCTGCCGGCGTCGAACAGACATGCAGCTGCCGGTCGGGTTTTGAAAATTGGGAATGGTGTAGAGAAAACGAGGGCGCTCATGGCTCATCACGCGTTCAGCCAAAGCCAGATCCAGCCCTTCGCTGTCCATGGGAATCCCAACCGGGCGTAAGCCGTGAGCGCGCAGCGTATGGAGCAAACCAACGTAGGTCGGTTCTTCCACTAAAACTGCTTCTCCTGGTCGTGCAAGCGCCTGGCTGATCAGCGCAAGGCCCTGCGTTACACCGGCGGTCACGAGCAGCGCATCGGGCGTCAGGTCGATGCCGCGTTCGCCCAGCCAGTCGACCAGGGCCACGCGCAGTCGGGGATCCCCCGGGGAGGAGTTATACGTAGTCAATGACTGGGTATCCGGCTTTTGGCGCTCCAGTGCGGCCCAGAACTCCGCCACCGGAAAGAGGGTCGGATCAGGCGAAGCGTTGGCCAGGGATTGGACGCCGACGTCCTGATCCAGTTGAACAATGTCATTAATTACGGCATCAGGGGACGTGTCCTGTCCGATGGTCGTCACCATGCGCCGCTCCCTCGCTGTCCGGCTAACAAAGGTTCCTCGCCCGACGGTTGCTTCCACCCAGCCCTCATTCTGTAGCTCTTGGTAGGCATTTTGCACCGTGAGGCGCGTAACGCCGGCATCGGATGCCAATTGGCGTATCGTGGGGAGGCGCGTGCCGACAGGCAGGCGCCCGTCGGCAATGCAATCTCGAATCTGGCTGGCGATCTGCACGTAGAGCGAGCCACCGCCATTGCGCTGCAGGGTAAGGTTGATGGACATAAGGCGTCGAAATGCTCGTGTCGAATCCAATGTGGTAAAGATTGGCTTATTGTATCGGTACAATCTTCCCTTGTCGAGAGACAATGTGGGCAGAAGTGGTAGGACAATGCGGTGTAGTGACCGGTGGAGGGAGACTTATTGGAGAAATCTGAACGGTTTTGCCAGCTGTGAGCCACACGGAATGGGGGCGTAGCAGCGTATAAAGGCGCGCCAGCGTACTCTTTTTTGTGGTCCGATGAGATGTAAGAAATCTCACTTGACACCAATTCTGATTTGTGAGATACTCTAGCCAGCTAGGCAAAATCGCACGTTTGTTCTGATCAGAATCACGATGATGTGTGATACGCCAAGCCTAAAATCGCTATCCTATAATAAAGGAGGTGATGCTAATGGATTGTAGTACTAGTATCCGTCCGGTAGCGTCGCCTCAGAGGATTCTCCTCTAAGTACGCTACCGGACACACACCGGAAGGGCCCTTGTCACTTGTGACAAGGGCCCTTCCCATTTTGATGTGCTGGTATATTGATGTGCTGGTAAAGTTTGCCGCTTACTCCTCGAAATGGTCGAGAATGTACTCGGTGGCCTTGCTCAAGGAGAGTGGTTGGGTGCCGTTGCCGGCACGGATGTAGAAGTATTCTGTATTTTTTTGTGTGAGATAGGCCGGTTTTGTCCCCGGTCGTACATTCACTGCACAGATTACCTTGTCATCGAAGTGAGGAAAGGTGAGTTCGACGAAGCGGCGGTATTGGACGCCGATCATGGCGTTGAATGCATTGTTGAAGACCAGTTCCCAGCGGTCCAGGTCCGGTTGCTTCAAGCTGTGGAGGTCTGGCTCAAGCCCCAAAATGCTCCCATCGTCGGCCACGCCGATCAGCAAGATGCCTCCCGGGAGTTGAGAAAGGCCGTCACGTTTTTCATGACCGGCTCATAGAGATCCTTGTTGACCCGCTCCTGACGATAGTCCCACAGCAAGCTCGACTTAAACTCCACATATTGGCCTTCGCCAGCTGCAACCAGCGCTTGCGGTGCTGAGTCGATCAATTCGCTTGGGGTGATCGCAGGCGGGTCGACCAGTTCCTGAATCTGATCGGCGGTGAGCGCCGGGCTTGCTACATTGTGTATCTGCCCCAACTTCTCATTCGCCCCGTCGCGCAATACGAGCGTGCCATAGTTGAAGCGACGGGCCAGGAAGCCCTGCTCGATATCGATTTGGCTGATTTGCTGAGTTTCGGCGATCTTGTGCTCCCCCATCACACCGCCACGACTCTGAATGATTTCCTCTTCATTGACGTGGTAGGTTGTGACGTACCAGGCGAAAAAATAGAGCAAGATGATCAGCAATTCCAATCCTGTGACGAGCAGCGTCACCAGGATATCGTAGGGCAAGCTGCGGTTCAGACCACTGGCCGTGTAGGTCGCCTCAATGCCAAAGAGCCAGTCAACCGCGATTGGCAGGAAGGCAAAGAGTGCGATGATCAGGACCAGCGCTTTCAGAAAAACGAAGGGGCTGCGCTTCAGTTCAAAACTGCCAAAACTCATAGGTCTGCTCTATCTCGAGGTGGTGACCGACGACACGCATCACGATCCGGGTAAGTGATTCGGGCTTCCAGTATAGCGAGACCGGTCCGGTTATCGGAAATATCGGACCGGGACTGCCATCAATTCTGACCGCCAAGCCAATTTGGCAACCCCGTTGACGGTGCGTAAGATAGGCAGTTGGCAGGCGATACTGCATATGTGTCGCTGCGGCCTTTCTGGAAATTTGACACTGAGCCACAGCAGGGGCAAGCACAATGCGGCACCCGCTGTGGCTTTCATTTGAGGAGATCCCCATGGAGATCGGCATTATCGGCCTGCCCAACAGCGGCAAAACTACGATTTTCAACGCGCTGACGGGTAGTGATACGGCAACAGAAGCCTTTTCCAGCGGTCAGGTGGAGGTGCACACTGCGGTCGTGGCTGTCCCCGACACACGCGTCGGTGTCTTGGTCGAGATGTTTGACCCAAAGAAGACGACCTACGCGCAGGTCACCTTCAACGATATCGCCGGCTTTGGCAAAGGCGCAGCCAAGTCGGGCATTGCCGGTCCTCTGCTCAACGCAATCGCTGCCAACGAAGCGCTGATGTTGGTCATCCGTGCATTTGCGGATGAGAACGTGCCCCATCCGGAAGACACGGTCGATCCGGCCCGCGACCTCATGCTCATGGAAGGCGAACTCATGCTGAGCGACATGGCCGTTCTCGATCGCCGGCTGGAACGTCTGGCCTCGATGAAGAACCGCGGTACGCCGGACGAGCGCAAGCAGATGGCGGTGGAAGAGAGCTTGCTTCAGCGGCTGATGCAGGCGCTGGAGGAGGAGACCCCCCTGCGTGAAGTTGATCTGAGCCAGGACGAACGCAAAATGCTGGGCGGTTTCGGGCTGATGTCGCTCAAGCCCCTGCTGATTGTGATCAACGGCGGCGATGACGACGATGAATCCAAGGCTGGCGATCTGTTGGACGAACGCACGATCTTCCTACGTGGCCGGCTGGAAGCCGAGATTGCGCAGATGGATGCTGAGGAAGCCCAGGAGTTCTTGGCAGACTTTGGCATTACGGAGCCGGGCCTGAACCGGGCGATTCGTCTCTGCTACGACATGCTTAACCTGCACAGTTTTTTCACTGTTGGCGAAGACGAAGTGCGGGCCTGGACTGTGGGCGTAGGCGCCAAAGCGCCTGAAGCGGCAGGCGTGATCCACAGCGATCTGCAGAAAGGCTTCATTCGTGCCGAAGTCATCGATTACGACGAACTCATCGCTGCCGGCGGCATGACTGAAGCAAAAAAAGTGGGCAAGCTGCGTCTGGAAGGCAAGGAATACGTCGTCGACGACGGTGATGTGATGTCGATCCGGTTCAATTTGTAGCGCGGAGCGCGAAACGGGGCGCATGGAATTTCACTCCGCCGCGCCCCGTTTCGTGATTCGCTTATCACCCTGTTGGATAGAGTTCTCCAAATTTCTCATTTAGGTAGGTCAGATAGGGCTCCAGCGTTAGGGCACTGCCGGTAACCTGCTCCAGTAGCTCACTGGCCGTAAATTTGCTGCCATGATGGTAGATGTTTGTGCGCAGCCAGTCGTGAAGCGGCGCAAATTCTCCGCCACGAATCTCAGCAGGGATTGAGGGCCGCGCCTTGATCGCAGCGTCGAAAAACTGGGATGCCATGATATTGCCCAGGGTGTAGCCCTGAAAGACACCGCCGATCAGACCACCGTACCAGTGCACATCCTGCAGCACGCCATTTTCATCGGTGGGAGCGCGTACGCCCAAGGCCTCTTCATAGCGGTCATGCCAGGCTTCGGCCAGATTCGCCACGGCCAGTTTGCCCTCCAGTAACTCGAGCTCCAGCCCAAAACGAATAATGACGTGGAGGTTGTAGGTTACCTCGTCTGCATCTGTACGGATGAGGGAGCGCTCTACCTTGTTGATCGCACGGTAGAAGTCCTCTTCGCTCACGTCGCCAAGCTGATCGGAAAAGACGGCCTGCAGCGGTGCATAGTAGTGCTGCCAGAAGTCCCGCCCACGTCCCACCAGATTTTCCCACAGACGTGACTGGCTTTCATGGACGCCTGCGGATGTTCCAGAAGCCAGCGGCGTGCCCTCCAACGCCGGATCGATTCCCTGCTCGTAGACGGCGTGGCCACACTCGTGAAGCGTGCTGAAGAGTCCTTCGTTGAGGTCGTACTCGTTGAAGCGGGTGGTGATGCGCACGTCGCCAATTGAGAAGGATGTGGTGAAGGGATGGGGCGAGATATCCTGACGCCCCCGGTCGAAGTCATAGCCAATCTGGCGGATCACCTCGACGCCGAAGTCATGTTGCGCAGCTTGCGGAAAGTGACGATGAAGTGGGCTGGCATCAATCGGCGGCTGTTCGCTAATGGCCTGGACCATGGGGCTGAGGGCCGCCTGCAGTTCTGCAAAGATCGGCCCGATCTGCGCGGCCGTCATATCTGTGTCATACCGGTCGATGAGCGGGTCGGCAATATGGTCGAAGCCTTCAAAGTAGCCTGCATACTCGCGGCTCAGGCGCAGCGTCTCCTCGAGAGAAGGGATGACACTGGCGAAGTCGTTGGCCGGCCGGGCTTGCGTCCAGGCGCCATAGGCTGTAGCAGTGTGGGCCGCCACCTGGGCCATGAATTTGGAGGGCACGCGCGTGGCTCGCTCGTATTCGCGGCGCGTCACCCGCACCAGGGCGGCGTCATCATGGTCATAGGGCAACGTTTCAGCGTAGGGCGTCAGATCATCGAGTAGGCGACCAATGGCGACGTCCGTGAAGCGTTCGTGGGCCAATCGTGTCAACGTCGCCATTTGCCGCCCGCGTGCAGCGCTGCCGCCTGGCGGCATGACGGTTGTCTGATCCCATCCCAAAACAGCGCCGGCGCTGTTGAGATCGTTTACCTCGTGCAGGCGCGTCAACAAGTCTGCGCGGGCCTCTTCGTATTCGCCTGCATCTGGTTGTTTCAGTCGTAGGTCCATGACTCATCCTTCTGCAAATTGGGTTTGATCCAGTCACGATTTTCATTCGTAAGTATAGGTCATTTCGGGCAAAGACTTCAATCAATTCAGCACGGCGAAAGGCCCGTTGGGCAGAGTTGAAGGCAGTGATTGGGCAACGCCGAAGTTGGTCCGCTTGTTTCGGTGTCCGGCTCGCTGATTTTGGCCAGAATTTGCGATCATTCATCTTGATGCCATATCCCTTGAATTCATCGTATCTAAGGGGCCTAAATCTTTGGCGTTCCTCTTGCGAGTGGGTATAATGTCCCTTGATCTAACTTATATAAGAGGTTTCGCAGCATCGATACACTGTGATTCGACAGACCGGTGCTGGTCGTCTGGGAGGGCATCATGAGCGATAATATTGAATCTACCGTTACGAATGAAGATGAGAGTGCGGCCGAAGCGACTGCCAGTGGCTTGGAAGCGACCGAGGCAGAAGACGTCATGTCTGACGCCACGGCGGCTGAGGAGATTGCAGCCGAGGCGGAGGTCGCGGCAGAGGAAGCGGTAGAAGATGCGCTCGAGGCGAGTGAACTCGTTGCTGAAGAAGCTGCTGTCGAAGAGGTTGCGCTTGAAGAAGCCGTGATTGAAGAGATGGTGGCTGAAGACGTTGAGGCAGCCGAGGCTGCGCTCGAAAACGACGCTGTCGAAGAAGTGGTGGCTGAAGAGGCCATGATTGAAGAGATCGTGGCAGAGGAAGTCGAGGCCGTCGAGGCGGCTCTTGAAGATGCCGCCATTGAAGAAGTTGTGGCCGAAGAAGCCGTGATTGAAGAACTTGCCGCCGAAGAAATTGAAGCTGAAGGCGCTGCCGTTGTGGAGTCCGTCGCCGAAGAGGTTGCGGCCGCAGAAACTGCGCTTGAAGAAGCGGTTGTTGAAGAGGTTGTGGCCGAAGAGGTTGCGCTCGAAGAAAGTGCCGTCGAAGAGGTGGTTGCTACGGAAGCTGCGCTTGAAGAAGCGGTTGCGGAAGAGGTTGCGGCCGAAGAGAGTGCGCTCGAAGAAAGTGCAGTCGAAGAGGTTGTTGCTACGGAAGCTGTGCTTGAAGAAGCGGTTGCCGAAGAGGTTGTGGCCGAAGAGAGTGCGCTGGAAGAAGTTGTCGCGGAAGAGGTTGCCGCTGATGAAGCGGATGCCTCGGATGAGGATGCTAATGACGAGGCGCGCGTCGTCCGTCGTCTAGCGGTTGGCCAGGAAGTCGAAGGCATGGTCAAGCGCATCACCGATTTTGGCGCCTTTGTCGATATTGGCGTTGGCCGCGATGGCTTAATTCATATCTCCGAACTTGACGTGCGACGTGTCGGTAAAGTCTCCGATGTGGTGCAGGAGGGACAGCCGGTCACCGCATGGATCAAGAAGTTGGACCGGGCGCGTAATCGCATCAGCCTGACCATGATCTCGCCAGGTACCAAAACCATCCGTGATCTGGAGAAGGATCAGGTGGTCGAGGGAAAGATCACGCGCATCGTGCCCTATGGCGCTTTTGTCGACATCGGCGTAGGCCGCGATGCATTGCTCCACGTGCGTGAGATGGCCGAGGGCTTCGTCGCCAAGCCGGAAGATGTCGTGAGCGAAGGCGAAGAGCTCGAGGTGCGGATTATTGAGATCAGCCGCCGTCGTGGCCGCATTGATCTGAGTTTGAAGGGGCTGCGACCTGAGCCTGAGGCCGCCGAGCCGGTTGTGGAAGAGGAGGTCGATGAAGAGGTCGAGGATCCTTTTGCCAATGTTGAAGTGCTCTCGCCCATGGAGCTGGCCTTTCGCAAGGCCATGTCCGAAGATGCCGAGGACGGCGTTGAGGGCGTTACCAAGAAACGCAGCAAGCGTACCCGTCGTGATGAACTGCGGGCAATCCAAGACGAAATTGTCTCGCGTACGCTCAATACTGACAACGGTAGCTAGCATTCCCCTCCCAGACCAGTTGTATGACCAAGAGCGACAGGAGATTGATCCTGTCGCTCTTTTTTTGTTGAAAGCGTGGGTTGATCGGCAGGGATAGCTGGTCTGGCCGAAAGGACGGGGAGCTTCGCAATGACCTCATCAATTTCGCATCTTCCCGCATCTGGCTTATGTAGCATCTGGAGGAAGCAGGATGGAGATCGAAGGCAAGACCGTGCTCGTCACCGGCGGCGCCCATAGGGTGGGCGCTGAAATCACCCGCTCGCTGAGTTGGGCAGGAGCACAGGTCGCATTTACCTACCATACCTCCAGCGATGCCGCCCGCGAACTCGAGCGGAGATTGCAGAGCGCAGGCGCAGCAGCCCAAGCGTTCCCGTGCGACGTGGCCGATTGGGCTGCCGTATGTGCTTTGGTTGCACAAGTTGAGGCGCGGTGGGGAGCAGTCGACATCATCGTCAACAGCGCCAGCCTCTTTCAGGCGACGCCTTTTCCTTCAGACGATATCGACGCCTGGCAACGCGTTACGCGCGTTGTCATTGATGGGGCCTTTCACGTTTGCAATGCGTTTACGCCCGGCATGCAAAGACGCGAACAGGGGGCAATCATCAACATTCTCGACAGCAGCGTCTGGAAACCATGGCCAAACTTTGTGGCCCATACCACGGCCAAGGGGGCCTTGGCTGCCATGACCCGCCAACTGGCAGTGGATCTCGCGCCCTCGATTCGCGTCAACGCGGTCGTGCCCGGTCCAGTCCTACCGTCCGAGCAGATGTCGCAGGACCGGCAAGCTGCACTGGCACAGCAGACGCTGCTCAAACGGTGGGGCGAGCCCGGCGATGTCGCTCAGGCCGTTCGCTACCTGATTGAGGCTGACTATGTGACGGGGGAAATCCTTTTCGTAGATGGCGGGGAACGCCTGGCGCGTGTATGATAAGTCTATATCGGCGTTGACCTGTTGGATCCATTTTCGTGAGAGAGGATCATGATAACCCGAGAAATGCTGGAAGCCCGAGAAGACAGCGCACTGGCGCCCTACGCGATGCGCAGTCGCGATAGTCGCGGCCGTTTCGTGCCCGAAGAAGAGCCTGAATATCGAACTGCGTATCAACGAGATCGCGACCGCATCATTCACACCACTGCTTTCCGTCGCCTCGACTATAAGACCCAAGTCTTTGTTTACTCTGAAGGCGACCACTATCGCAATCGGCTGACGCACAGTGTGGAGGTGGGGCAGGTTGGGCGCACCCTGGCCCGTACGTTGGCCAGCAACGAAGACTTGACCGAGGCCATCTGCCTGGCCCATGATCTGGGTCACCCTCCCTTTGGCCATGTGGGCGAGGCCACCCTTAATGATCTCATGCGTGACCATGGCGGCTATGATCATCAGAAGCAAACTCTGCGCATTCTTACCAAGCTGGAGAATCGGTATCCAGAGTTTATGGGGTTGAATTTGACCTATGAGGTGCTGGAGGGCGTGGTCAAGCACGACACGATCTATGACGAGGTGGATGCCCGTGATTTTGCGCCGCAGGAACGCGGCACGTTGGAATGCCAGCTGAGCAATCTGGCCGATGAGATCGCCTACAACACCAGCGACCTGGACGACGGCTTACGCGCCGACATCCTTGATCCTGAGGCGGTCAGTGCGTTGGAGATTGCCGAACTGGTCCGTTCGACCTTTGTCAACGCGCCTCCCAATGACTTGAGCATAGACATGGAGCGCCACCGCTTCATTCGGCGTCTGGTTGGTATTCAGGTCTCCGACGCGGTGAAGGCGACCCAGGCTGCCATTGACGAGGCTGGGATCGTCACATTGGCGGACTTGCGCAATCAGCCAGCCAACGTTGCCACTTATTCCGCAGACTTGAATCGCTGTAACGCGGAGTTACGCGAATTCCTGTACAAGAACTTCTACCGCAACTATCGTGTCGTACGCATGGCTGCCAAGGCAGAACGCCTCTTGCGGGCACTCTTTGATGCCTATGTCGTCATTCCAGAACAACTGCCGCCGGAGGTGCAGCAACGCGTCGCTCAGGGCAACTACACGCTGCACCGCGTCGTCTGCGACTATCTGGCCGGTATGACCGACCGCTATGCGATTCTTGAATACAATCGTCTGTTTGATCACGAGGAACGAGTCTGACGTCAGCAACTCTAATCCTTGAGCAACACCTGCATGTTGAGCTCTACGTTGATGAAGACGCCCTCTTTGTCGTAGGTTGCGTCAACGATCTCACAGTGGAGGAGTAGCCGACCGCTGTCAATTGAAAACTTTGTGCCGGTTTGGGCCACAATCGGCCGGCCGGCAACGGTCGGATCTTTCCCGTATTGATCTTCCATCTCATGGTCAACCACATACTCGCTAATCAGGATGCGCCGATGGTCGCTGGGTTGGCGGTTGTCCACTTTGTCAAAGAGCCAGGCGTCCAGGGCAATCACCTGGTCCGGATTTGACTTGACGGTGCCGTTACCCAGGTTGACGCCCAGTCCAAAGGAGCCGATCGTATTGCCCTGATCGTTGCGGAGCGTGAAGGATTCGTCGTAGTCGCTTCCACCTGTGGCCATGTGATAGCGAAGCGTCTCTTTCGACAGCAAGGTGCCACTGACGCTGCGCGGACGGTTTGAAGCCTCTCCCGCGCCAGCGGCTGCCGTGGACGACGGAACCGCCATGGCGTCGCTTGTTGGCTCGCTCTTGGCGCTTGTTGTAACGGTCACGTCGACATGGATGTCCGCGCCGGGCGTATCGTCTGCATCAAATCCATCATCCGCATCAAAGGTATAGTCAGCGTGTTCCTGCGCATCTACTGCGGCGTAGAGCACGCTAGGTGCTTCGGCGCCCTGATCGACGTCACTGGATCGACTGTCAACCGGTCGAAATTCGCCCTCAACAAAGCCTTCATCGTACTCATCTTCAAGATCGCTGTCGAAGTCATTATAGTCGTCGTCCGCAACATCGGTGTAGCCGCGTTGGCTAATGGTTGCATCTTCCGTCCATTCGTCGCGATAGCCAGAGCGGTAGTCGTGCTCCCCCTCTTCATCAATGGTCTGGCGCGTGCTCGGCGCGACGCTTGGCTGAGCAACGACTTGGCTGGCCGGCGGGATGTACCCGCTGCTGTCCTGGCTTACCTGTGCGTCGGCCTCAATCTGACCGTCGTTGCGTCCGAATACCATGCGCAAGAGGTAGAGGGCCAAGCCGATCAACGCTGCTGCAGCCAAGAGCGCGAGGAGCCAGCGCAACCACCGCCAGCTATTGCCGTTAGCAGTTTCAGTGACCACGACTTGGTCTCCGGTCGTCACAGATGTGACCGTCGTCTCCTGGCCGCTTTCCGCCGCTGCGGCCTCCGCCGTCACTGTTGTGGCAAGGGCAACGCCGAGATCGTTGGCCAGCACTTCGAGATTGGCAATGCGGGCCCGGCTGTTGAAATCGACCGGAACGGGGTAGATGGCCGTGTCGTTGACGCCATAACTTTCTCCAAAGTATTGCACTGTCTCAGTTAAGACTTGCGCCAACTGATCTTCGCTGATAAACGAGCGCAGACGGTAACCGGCGAGATTGAGCGCCAGCTCATCTTGCCGGGCAACGTAGGCATCGGCCACCGAGGAAACGTAATCCGAACGGGAGTCCAGGGTAAGTTGAGTGGGGTAACCGTCTACATATTGGACGGGAAAGAGCCACCAGCCGAGCACAAACCAGCCAATGATCGTCCCCACGACCAGTCCGGCGATAAGGCCCAGCAGCGAAAAGCGCTTGCTCTCCGGATCTTGAGGGATGTACTGAGACCAGTCAGAGCCATAGCGTTCTTCGATGGTTGTAGTGGAGTAGTCGGACTGCGGCGTTGCCATCAAATTCACCTCGCTGCTTCCCCGGCGGACGGGGCGTCGGGTTTCTCTGGGTTAAGTCGTAAAGCGCGTGACCGCGTCAATCTATTGGGTCTAATGCTAGAGTAAATCATCGCGCTGGCGGGTTTTCAACGTATCAACGACATCCTTGACCTTCTGCATTTGGTCGCGGTGGCCGATCAGGACGGCATCGCCTGTATCAACAACGATCAAGTCCGTGACGCCCACCAGCGCAATCAGGCGATGGTTACCATAGGTAATATTGCCCTGACTATCGACACTGACAATGTCATCGCCGATCGTGATATTCCCGGTCGCATCGGCCGGCAGCAGACTCTCTAGAGCGTCCCAACTGCCAACGTCGTTCCAACCGGCATTCAGCGGGACGACGGCAACCTGTCGTGCCCCTTCCATAATGCCATAGTCGATGCTTGTACTCGGCATTTGGGGCCATTCGCGCTCAAGTACGGCTACGCTCTCCGGACCGTCCAACGCATCGCTGATCGTGCGGAGCGCACGATGCATTTCCGGCATTTGGCGGGCTATTTCATCCAGCAGTGCATCCGCCCGGCTGATGAAAATGCCACCATTCCAGTAGTAACCGCCCTCTTCAAGAAAGCCTTCTGCCCGGGCTCGATCGGGCTTCTCAAGGAAATCGTCGACAGCAAAGATCGCCGGCTTTTCCCCCTCGGCCGCCTGCAGGAGCGCCGCACGCTTGATATAGCCATAGCCCGTGTGGGGCTCCGTTGCTTCGATGCCCAGCGTCACAAGGTGGCCTGCCTGGGCTGCTTCGATGCCCCGGCGGACCGCGATCTGGAAGGCGTCGGTCCGCGAAATCACATGGTCGGCCGGAAAGATCGCTATGATGGCATCCGGATCGCGACGCAGGAGGTGGATGCAGGCCAGACCAATCGCCGGGGCAGTGTTGCGCCCGCTTGGCTCCACCAGGATGTTCTCGGCCGGCATTTGCGGGAGTTGGTCCGCGGTCAGGTCAGCATACTGTTGGCCGGTGATGACATACAGCTGATCTTCGTCGGCGAGTCCGGCCAGGCGATCGGCCGTCGCCTGGATCATCGTGCGTCCTGCGCCCGTAATATCGGCGTATTGTTTGGGGTGACTCTCGCGGCTGCGCGGCCAGAGGCGCGTCCCGCGTCCGCCGGCCAAAATAGCGGCATAGAAGTGTGGAATACTCATAGGGTCGTTACGGTTCCCTCCATTGGGATATAGCCTACCTGGTTGCGCAGTCACGCCCGAACATAGAGCATTGCGCCAACCTGTCGTATGAGTCCCTTGAGTTCCATGATGGCCAACAGGCTGCTAATTTGGGCAGCGGGCAGCGTAAACTGACGAACAAGTTCATCGACATGTTGCGGATCAAACGAAATTTTCTCCAACAGCTCAGCCTCAAATGGATCATCGGGCACCGCCTGGCGCACGACTTGTTGCTCACTGCGTCGCTCACCAAGCCGGTTGAGGTTGAGCTGATCCAGTACGTCCTCAATCGAGAGCAGGGGAATGGCGCCTGCTTGAATCAGCTGATTGCAGCCGCTACTGCCCGGATTCAAGATGCTGCCCGGTACCGCAAAGACCTCGCGCCCCTGATCGGCAGCAAATTTGGCCGTGATTAGCGCACCGCTGCGTTCACCGGCCTCGACCACGATCACGCCCTGGCTCAGACCGGAGATGATGCGGTTGCGGGGCGGGAAGTTGTTGGCTTCCGGCCGCGTGCCCAGAGCATATTCGCTGACGACAGCGCCGGCTTGGGCGATCTCGCGCGCCAGGCCGCGGTTCTGATTTGGATAGACGTAGTCGACCCCGCTGCCGAGCACGGCGATCGTCCGTCCACCGGCGTCTAGCGCTGCTTTGTGGGCAATCGTATCAATGCCAAGGGCCAGACCGCTGACGACCGTGACGCCATGGCGGGCCAACTCTGTGGCGAGTTTGTGAGCCACTTCCCGTCCATAGGCGCTGGCCCGACGGGTACCCACAAGGGCAATCGCCCAGGCATCCCGCTCATCCAGCATCCCGTCTACAAAGAGGACGGGGGGCGGTGCGTCCACACCCAATAGGGCGATCGGGTAATCCTCATCGGCCCATGTCAACACGCGGAACTTGCTGCGTTCTACGCGTTGCCATTCCGCGGTCAAATCCAATTGTTGGCGTGCGCTGAGTAGATTCTCGAGCGAGCGTCGATCCAAGCCCGCGTATTGGAGTTCATGAATCGGCGCGTACCAGGCTGCTTCCAGCGAGCCAAACTTGTCAAGCAATGCTGCGAGGCGTACGGGACCAATGCCTCGCACTTGATTAAACCCGATCCAAAAAGCTTTTTCGTTCATCGACTGACCCTCGGGGGATTCGGTTGTGATGGTCTGCTTCTTCTATCGGCTACAGGTCAAGCAATCCTTCCGGCACCTTGACCGTGAGCACACCCTCTTCCAGATCGACCGTCTGCACCACATCGGCAATGGCCGGTATAAGAATATCCTTGCTGCGCTCACTCGTCGCTACAGGTTTTACAACATAGACCTCATTGGCGCCAGTGAAGAGAACATCGGTAATTTTGCCCAATGTTTCGCCTTCCGTGGTGAGGACCGTCAGACCGATCAGATCGTGGATGTAATAGATGCCTTCTTCTAAGCCCATTGCATCTTCTTCGGCCACAAAGAGCCACTGATTGCGCAGTGCCTCAGCATCTTCTCGATTGTACACGTCCTCAAAGTGAATCAGCAAGTGCCCCTTGTGAGGGCGACTGGAGCGGACGATGATGGGCGTCAGCGCCTGCCCGAAGAACAGTTCGAGTCCAGGCGTGAAGCGGTCTGGATAATCCGTATGCAGCTCGACCCGCATTTCACCCTTGAGACCGTGGGGTGCAACAATCAGCCCGACAGCCAGGTAGCCGGTCGGAATTTCGACGACGCGGTTGCGATAGGTATAGCGTTGAACATCGCCTGCAGCGGCGCTGTCTGCGTTGGAATCAGTTCTTTTTGGTGAATTCATTGCCTGTGCTCGCACAAAAACGCAAAACAGCGGAAGCCCAGGCTTCCGCTGTTTTGGGCAGATCAATTGATGCACTGCGTGTGCAACGGCGGCTGCGCCGGTATTTCTTAATCAATTTCCAGGATGACCGGACGATCGTAGTCGCGAGCGGCCACATGCAGCAGCGAGCGCATGGCGTTTGCGACGCGGCCATTGCGGCCAATGACCCGCCCTGTATCATCGGGCGCTGTTCGCAACTTCAGGATCGTCGTCCGGCGCGTCTCTTTGCGCTGGACCTTGACTTCCTCGGGCGCTTCCACAAGTTCTTCGGCCAGAAAGCGAACCAGGTCTTCCAGTTGCGTATCCATGATTAGGCAGCCGTTTCTTCAGCCACGACCTCTTCAGCGACAATTTCTTCGACCGCTTCCGCCACAATTTCCTCAACGACCTCGACAGCAGTCTCATCGATGCTCTCGGCCAGCGGAATCGGCTTGCCACTGAGGTCGAGCAGGTTGCGCTGGCGCAGGATACGGGCCACGGCTTCGGTCGGCTGTGCGCCGACGCTCAGCCAGTGCGCGGCACGATCCAGCTCAATTTCGATGGTCTCCGGCTCGGTCAACGGATCATAGGTGCCGATGGTCTCAATGAAACGGCCGTCGCGCGGCGAGCGCTTGTCGGCGATGACGATGCGGTAAAACGGCTTCTTTTTGGCGCCCATGCGGCGCAAGCGAATACGAACCACGTGATCTTTTCTCCTTAAACGGACCTGCAATGAGTTTGAACGGTGTAACGAGATTTACGAATTAAACATATCCATCAGGCCGGCCATGTTGGGACGCCGGCCACGGCGCTTGCCTTTGCGTCCGCCGCCCATCATGCCCATCTGCTTCATCATCTTCTGCATGTCGCGGAACTGCTTGACCAGCGCATTGACGTCTTCTACTTTGGTCCCGCTGCCGGTGGCAATGCGACGCCGGCGGCTGGCATTCAACACGTCGGGATTGCGCCGCTCCTGCAGGGTCATACTATTGATGATCGCCTCGGTACGCTTGAGGTTATCCTCGGCAAAGTTGGCGTCTACGTCTTTCATCATCTTGCCGGCGCCGGGAATCATGCCCAGGATGTCGCCAATCGGCCCCATGCGTTTGATCTGCGTGAGCTGGTCAAGGAAATCTTCGAAATTGAAGTCACCTTCCTGGAGCTTCTTCTCCAGATCGGCGGCATCATCTTCGGAAATGTTTTCCTGCGCCCGCTCAATGAGCGTCAACACATCGCCCATGCCCAAAATGCGCGAGGCCAGTCGATCGGGTTGGAAGGCCTCAATGTCCGGCACCTTTTCGCCCGTGCCCAGGAACTTGATCGGCACGCCCGTCACCTGGCGCACGCTCAGCGCCGCGCCGCCGCGGGCATCGCCATCAATCTTGGTCATAATCAGACCGGTAAGCGGCACCCGCTCGTTAAAGCCTTCGGCCACATGGACGGCTTCCTGACCGGTCATGGCATCCACAACAAGAAGGATGTCCGCCGGCCGGGTCACCATGCGGATCTGCTCGAGTTCCTGCATCATCTGACCATCGATCTGGAGACGCCCGGCCGTATCCATGATGACGACGTTATAGGCTTTCTCGCGTGCAAGCTTGAGCGCATTCTTGGCAATGGTCGATGGAGGCGTCTCTATCCCCTCACTGTGAACCGGCACGTCAATCTGCGCCCCCAGCACTTCCAACTGCTTGATGGCCGCAGGGCGATAGATGTCACCGGCCACCATCAGCGGACGCTGGCCATCCTTGCGCAGCCGCAGCGCCAGCTTGGCCGCCATGGTCGTCTTGCCCGCGCCCTGTAACCCAACCAACATGATGACGTGGGGTGGCGTGCCGGACGTGTTGAGCGGGGCCGGCGTGCCCAGCGTGTCGATCAATTCTTCGTTGACGATCTTGACGACCTGCTGCGCGGGCGTCAGGCTGTCCATTACCTCAGAGCCAATGGCGCGTGCTTTGACGCGACTGACAAGATCTTTGACAACCTTGAAGTTGACATCGGCCTCAAGCAAGGCCAAACGCACTTCACGCATGGCCGTATTGACGTCGGCCTCAGAAAGCTTGCCCTGTTTGGCCAGGTTATCAAATACGGTTTGAAGTTTTTCAGACAGACTCTCGAACACGGAAATACCCCTGACGCTGTCTCAAACGCTCGGACGGGTCATACGAACCAATAAAAAATATGCACCCGGAGGGAGGGCGCAAGCGGCCGACCTCTCTGGGAACATGACAACCCGTGAATTATAGGCGGCTAATCGCCTGTCGTCAAATCGAAAAGAGACTGCGCGCGAATGTTCCTGCTACTGCTTACAGGCTACTCTTCACTCTGCGGCGCAAGCTAATGGTTGTAGCCCGACATGCATTCATTCACATCGGGCTTAATGAAGCCGGCGTCTACGGCGTAGTGGGCACCGCGGTCGGAGGCGGCAGCGTCGGTGGGGGCGGTAGTGTCGGCAGCGCGGTTGGCGGCGGTGGTAGTAGTGTTGGTCGCGCGGTCGGCGGCGGTGGTAGTGTCGGCAGCGAGGTCGGCGGCGGCGGCAATGTCGGTCGCACGGTTGGCGGCGGCGGTAGTGTCGGCAGCGAGGTCGGCGGCGGCGGCAATGTTGGTCGCGCGGTTGGCGGCGGTGGTAGTGTCGGCAGCGAGGTCGGCGGCGGCGGCAATGTCGGTCGCGCAGTTGGCGGCGGCGGAACGGGTGAATTGGTGGGCAGGGGGATTGGCGTGCTGGTGCTCAGCGGGGCCGGCGGCAACGTCGGACGCGCAGTTGCAGCCGGCACTGTCGGCGGGACAGGCGGCTGCGTATTGGTGGCGACTGGCGCGGGAACCTGGGTCGGCGTCGTCGACAGGTCAGGTGGAAAAATCGGCGGTACAGCCGTCGGCGTAACCGGCGCGGGTGCGGTTGCCGTTGCGCCGATCGGCGGTGACGTCGCTGCCGGCTCCACGGGCGGTGGCGGCAGATCTGTCGCCGTTGCGTTCGGCCCAGGCGGCGGCACAACCGGCGTCGCCGTCAAGGTAGGCGCGGCAATTGTCGCCGGCTCTGTCGGCAATACGGTCGCTGGCGGTAGTACCGTCGGTGGGAACTGAGTTGGCGCAGCCGTCAGCCCAGGGGTAACCGTGGGCGGAAGCACCGGCGTCGCTTCACCAGTCGGCGGCAAAATCACCGGTCCGGTCGGTAGTGCAGTTGGCAGCGTGGTTGGCACGGGCGTCCCCACCGGCGTCATCCCCGGCGTCATCCCCGGCGTGCCTGCCGCTGTCGTTGCCGGCGTGAGCGTGGGCGGCAACCCGGTCGGCAAACCTGTACTTGTCGCGATGCTCGTTGGTAGCGCTGTCGGTACGCCGGTGGGCAATTGGGTTGCGCTTGGCGTCTGTCCAGGCGGCGTGGTGGATGCCGGCGGCGTACCGATGGGCGTCAAGGGCATGATGGTTCCTCCGCCTGGTGCGGTCGTTGGCCCGACGGTCGGGTCCGTTGTCATGACGTCGTCTGTCGGCAGCGGAAGCGGCGTCAGGCTTGCGGGCATCGCTGGCGTAACTGTGACGAATCCACCGGGCTGTTGTGTGGCCACAGGCGAAGCTGTCGGCGGAAGTAGGGGCACAACCGGCGTGGCCGTTGGCGGGCTTATGCGCGGAAGCGGGACGGCAATGGTCGTGCCGGCGATCACCTTGTTGAGGGGCAAGCAGTTCGTTGCCACAATCTCCGCGGCCACATTGGGATCGCCGCCGGCCAATGCCGCCAGCGTATCGTTGTTGCGCACGGTATAGTTTGTCCATCCCGGCGGTTGCGTAGGCAGACAAGCTGGCGGTTGGACTGGCTGAGTGGGCGGCGGTGCAGGTGTCAGCGTAGCCAGCGGTTGAAGTCCGCCGGTAGTAGGTTGCGCAAGGTCGGTGACCATTGCTTCCGGCGTCACGAACTCAAAGGAACCTGGCTCATCAGCTGGCGTGACGATGATCATGGGCGTGTCCGCCGTGGGCGTGAGCGTGGGCGGCGGGGCTTGGACCGATTGCGGCGTTGGAACCGGGGTAGGTGGCGGCGGCGCGAGGACGCGCATGCGCACGCCCTGTACCAGCGGCTTGCCTTGGGAACCAGTCTGGCCGGGCAGAATGCGATAGGTGAGTTCGACACGTGCACCCGGCGCCAAGTCACCGATAATCTCCATATTCTCGAAGATTTCAACATTCGGATCGGGCTGATAGATTGGCGAGACGATCATGGAGCCTACGTCGTAGTAACCGGAGAGCGCAGACCGTAGCGGCACCACCGCTGTTTCTTCGATGATGATGTTATTGAGGTCTGCCTGAGCCGCAGCCGCTTGGATGGCCTCCGTGCGCGCCGCCTCTTGGGCAATTTCTACTTCCTGGATGCGCTCGGGTGGCGACAGCATCAATTCTTGACGCCAGATCCACTCCTGCACCGCAAAGGCGGTCTCGCCGGGCACTGCGTCATCAGCGGCGGCCTTTACCGTTGTCGTGAGACCCATTGCTGCAATGAGCAACATCGCCAGGGCGACGGCGCTGCCGGGCAGGGTTTGCAACCCGCCGCGCATGCCGCCAAAGAGCGCGTCAACCAGGTCGTCAAAAGGGCGACGTTGTGTTGCAGGCCGCTGCGTTGCAGGCCGCTGCGTTGCAGACTTGACCGCTGCTGGTTCGGGCGCCGCGTTTGGCTGTGGCTGGGCGCCGTTGCGCAGGGCCGTAGCCTGCGCCAGGAACGCGGCCCGGTTCTGCTCGCTCCGGCGCGGAGGCGGCACGGGGATCGTCCGGACGCGCTCGGGTTTGCTGGACCACGCCTAAGCGAGCAGCAAGTTCGGTCTGCAGCGAGACCGGCGCGTCTTCAATAATCAGGTCAAAGGGCTCCCCCGCGAGGACGCGCTCGACCGCATCGTCGAATAGGCGCTGCATCTCTAGTTCGGGAAAGCGTTGATCGTGACTCATTCTCTATCTGCCTTGCGCTCTCTACTGTTTAGCGTAATTCGCGTTCGAGCAGTTCACGCAGTGTTGATACGGCACGATACTGTAGTGCCTTGATTGCGCCGTCAGTCTTATCCATCATGACGGCCACTTCGTTGATGCTATAGCCCTCTAGGAAGCGCAGGCTGATCACCATCGCCTGCTCTTCCGTCAACCGGCGGATCGCCGCCTGCAAGCGTTCCGAATCCAAGGTGAGTTCTGCCGCTTCCACCGGATCGTACCCCGTTGCCGCGATGACCGGCGCATCGTCAATCGATACATATTGGCGTCGATCGCGACGACGATAGTGATCGATGACCAGATTGTGGGCAATCCGATAGAGCCAACCGGAAAATGAACTGTGCCACCCCTTGTCGTTCTGAATCGCCTCCAGCATTTTCAAAAAGACCTGCGCCGTCAGGTCTTCAGCCAGTGCCGGTGAATTGGTGCGCCGGTAGATGTAGCTGTAGATCTTGGATTCATAGCGATCATACAGTTCGCCGAGCGCGGTCTCATTAAAGCTGCTAGCCAATGCCAGCAACTGCTCTTCCGGTACGTCGCGGAGCGACTCCGGGGGGGAGTATGAGCAGGGGCGAACAGCTTTCCAAACATGATGACGATGAAGGACTCGGAAAATTACGGCGAACTGTGAAAATTCGTCGGCGGGATGAGGGGTGCAGAGGGTATTCGTATCGTACTTGAGGGCAATAAGACCAGTGCAACTTGGTTCATTGCACCTTGCCCGGTGAGTTATGTTCGGTCACCAGTTGCGTTTGCTTGCGCACGTCCAAGATGCGCTGCAGTGCGGTGAAGTTAGTCAAGATCGCAAGAATCCAGAGCGCAATGGTGATCCATCCGGTCAACAGGCCGATGACCAGCACAATGATGCGTTCCGGCCGTTGCATGATGCCCACCTTGCATTCAATGCCAACTGCCTCAGCTCGCGCCCGGGTGTAGCTCACCATGAGCGAACCCAGCAGCGTCATGAAGAGAAGCATAATCTCGATCGTGCTGCCACCCAGCTCTGCATAATAGAAGGCCAGACCAGCCAGGGTGACGCCCTCGGAATAACGGTCGAGGGAACTATCAAGAAAAGCCCCGAATTCGCTTGCCTGGCCGGTTGCACGGGCCAGGGCGCCGTCCAGCGTATCAAAGAGGGCGGCAAAGATGAGCAGGAACCCACCGATGCGCAGATAGCCAAACGCAAAGAGCACACCAATAAGCGCCGAGAAGACAAAGCCAATCACCGATAAACCGTTGGGCGTGATACCGGTCGACTCGAGTACCGGCACGATCTTGCTCAGCGGGCCGGCCAGGAGGCGGCGTCCAAAGCTTGAGAACATGGTTATTGCCTTTGCAGGAGTTGCTAGCGTCGTCTGGAAAATGCCGATTTGGGAGCGCCGTCTACGCCCTGCTCCCTGGTCGCCGTTCCACACACTCACGCATGTTACCCGCTGGGCGAGTTATAGTCAAGCACCCGGCTATGGGGGCTATGGTACAAGCAAAGGGACGGTCACCTTATGGCAACCGTCCCTCTGGCGTCACGCACCAATTCGTTGCGCCACCGATTGGCGCAACGAATTGGCGATTAGCGTTCGATAATCGGCAGGTGAACCTGTCCCTCGGCGCAGAGATACTGGATGGGGACGATGCGCACATTGGCCGGTGGGTTGCCGGCGCGACGGTCGGCAACGATCACCAGCACCGCTTGATCCGGATTGGTCGTTGTCGAAGCCGGCGTGATGGCGAGCGTCAGAACGTCGGGAATCATGCCGCTTTCTGAGTTGGCTGTGACCCAGGGCGCATCTGATGGCCAGGTGACCTGCACCTCATCGACCGAGTTGGTGTAGCTGAGTGCAGGGCCGGTTCCTGTCCAAGCCTCGGCCGGGAAATCCAGTCGACTCTCGTTGCCCGCGTCGTCTAGCAGGAAGAGTTCACCGTCCTTACCGATGCGGGCGCCAATTACCTCGCCGGCAAGCGTTGCCAGTGCGGCTTCTACGTCCGGCACCTCCATGACCGCGGCGCTATAGTTCAGCCCCTCAAGGCCGCCCAAGCGGATGTCGATGCTGCGCGCCGGCGGGTCGGCCGGACATGGTACATAGACAAAGGACGCAGCATTGGGCACAGGAACCAGCGCAGCCGGCTCCACCGTCAATGCCACAGGAACCGTCAATGGGCTATTAGCGATCTGCGAGGGAGAGTTGGTGTCCCGAATGACCAGCGAAGCCTGGTAGGCGCCGGGAGCAAGGCCCGTCGCATTGAAGGTGGTGTAGACGGCTCCCAGAATTGTGCCGGCGTCGGTCTCGCCGCTGATGGTCGTGTTCACCTCATAGGTCAGCCACGTTGGCTTGTTCGGCGCCGTGACCTCAAGCGAGACGTTGGCTTCACTGCCACGGTTGAGGATGTAGTAGCCCAGCGCACCGGAATCTTCGCCCGCCGCAATGGTTACGTCGATGCTTGTAAGAACATCGCCGGCGCCGCCGATCTGCGACAGACCAAAATTCGGTGCGCCCACTCCGCCTGATGCATCAAGGTCGCCGGCCTTCAAAGAACGGCGATCGGTCGTGAAGCCGTATTCAACAGGCGTGCGGTTGCCGGTTTCAATTTCCGTATAGATCAGGATGCGCTCGCTGCTGGCAATCGCAACTTCGTCGCGTCCATCGGCATCGAAGTCGCCGCCCACGCCCACGCGGAAATCATCGTCGTTAAGCGAACCCTCCAGCACGACGCCCTTGGGCGGATAGTTAAGGCCGACCAGGCGCGGATCCTGGTCGCGGCGCAGAAAGAAAAGCTCATCTTCACTATTGCCGTCTATGTCTGCCGGCCACAGGAAGCGCGGATACGGGCGGAAAAAGGCATTCCAGCCCGGGTAGTCGCCTTCGAGCGTATCATTCTCAGCATCATACCGGTAGACATACAGGTTGCCCGGGATGCCCATGTTGCGCGAAACTGCGACTTCGAGGGTGCCGCCCTGGTAGAAGTCACCGATTGCTACACCGCGATAGGGGTCATTGCTGCTGGAATCGCCCCAAATGCGATTGAAGCCGTCATCAAGACGATAAAGGTTGACCTCGCCGCCTTCTTCATCCAATAGCGCGACTTCGTCCGTGCCGAAGGCGTCGACGTTGCCAACCGTGACGTAATTCCATTCGTTCCCATCATCCTTGCGCGGGATGTGGTCGGTCCACTCACGTCCATCGGGGTTGACCGATGTGCCTTTGATGACCGTCAGGCGGAAGAGTTCATCCTTGCCCGGCGCCTGGGCTTCATCCTGTAGGAGATACCCGAAGAGGATCTCGTCAGCATTGATGTTGTCGTCAAAGTTGCCGGCCGCGACCATCGTCGCCTTGCCGTCAATTGAGCGACGGTAGAGCTCGACCGTGCCGCCGCCGCCGGCAGGGACCGGATCCCAGATGGCCATCTGGCCATCGTCATCGTTGTCGCCCTCGTCACCGCCACCGACGGCCACGATCTCCATGTCGCCATCGCCATTGAAGTCACCCAAGGCTACTGATTCCCATCCCCGGTCGGGGCTGACGAATCGGATCTCGGGATCGCCGGGAGCCTGGAACGTGTCGAGCACGCGAACAAAGCCATCACCGTCAATATAGACGATTTCATCATCGCCGACACCGTCTGCATCGGGCGCTTGAACCTCCTCCTGGGCCAACAGCGGCATGGGGGCAGCCACCGCCATGGGCAGGCCAGCCAATAGGAAGGTAAGCAACGTAAATAGTGCAAATTGCGTCGAACGTTGGCGTATGCCAATCATAACAGAGTTACTCCTTTATCTTCGGTGGGCTATCAAGCGTGGAACGCCGTTCCAACACCCTCAAACCTTGGAAAAACTGACAGTTGACGGTATGCTTATGGACGGTCAAAGCAGCGACTGTCTATTGTACCTCAGGTCGCGGCGGGCCGACCAAACCGACCGCATTTTGACACATACTACATGCGTTCTACATGCGTTGCGGTTCATGTAGTTGCTTGCAGAAGGGGTACCGCCTTCTAGGAATAAACGCAGAATCCGTCCGCGAAGTTGCGGTTTTTCAAAAATGCTATCAGCGTAATCAACGAAAGAGGAGTGTGAAAAATGACAACCCCGATTCGTGTCGCAGTAACTGGCGCGGCCGGCAATATTGGCTATGCATTGTTATTCCGCATTGCAAACGGCGACCTCTTTGGCCCCGACCAGCCAGTCATTCTGCAACTGTTGGAAATTACACCGGCCATGGGCGCCCTGGAAGGTGTTGCGATGGAACTCGACGACTGCGCCTTTCCCCTGCTGCAGGGCATGGTCCTGAGCGATCAGGCCGAGGCTGCGTTTGATGGCGTAAACTGGGCCTTGTTGGTTGGCGCGCGTCCGCGTGGCAAGGGGATGGAGCGCAAGGATCTGCTCGGGGCCAACGGTCAGATCTTCAAGCCCCAGGGCGAAGCGCTCAACAAGGTCGCCGCATCGGACCTGCGCGTGGCCGTTGTGGGGAATCCGGCCAACACCAACGCTCTGATTGCGGCCCACAACGCGCCGGACATCCCCATGGAGCGCTTTACGGCCATGACTCGCCTGGACCACAACCGCGCCATTACGCAGCTTGCGTCCAAAGCCGGCGTCCATGGTACTGCTGTCTCCCATGTGAGCATTTGGGGCAATCACAGCGCCACGCAATACCCCGACGCCTATCACGCGTTGATTGACGGCAAGCCGGCTGCCGAGGTGATCGGCGACGACGCCTGGATCAAGCAGACCTTCATTCCCACCGTGCAAAAGCGCGGGGCTGCCATCATCGAAGCCCGCGGCCAGAGCAGCGCGGCCAGCGCCGCCAACGCTGCCATCAACCACGTGCAGAGCTGGTATCACGGGACGCCTGCGAATGAATGGGTGAGCATGGCCATCCCCTCCAAGGGTGAGTATGGAGCGCCCGCTGGCGTGATGTTCAGCTTCCCCGTGACGATTGCCGATGGGGCATATAAGATTGTGGACGGGCTGGCGTTGAGCGACTTCGATCAGGAGATGATTGCCAAGACTGGCGCCGAACTTGTTGAAGAACGCGAGGCCGTTGCCGACATTCTGGGCTAGTGAATTTCGGCGTACTTGCAGGCAAGATTTGGTATTTATGAAGTCCGACTTCTCAGCGAAGTCGGACTTCTGTCTATTATGGGGTCGACGTGTATGGGGGCGACGTGACACGCGCCCAACCACATGGGTGCATACCACATTTGGGGATGCTTTGGAGAAAGCGACCAGCCTGTTTGTACACCGCCCCCAAAATGGAATGCACCCCGACCACACGTCCTGCTTGTTTCTGAGCCCATCTCTTGTTAGACTTGCCCTATGCGCTGCTTCACCCCGGGCGCAGCCACCGAAACGAGTGTGGAGAAATCGGATGACAGAGTTATTTGGCCTGTTGGCTACTTTTGCGCCTCTATTTCTAATCATGTACCTGGCGAATGTCGCTGAACGCCAGCGGGAAGAGGGCTTGCCCTATCAAGGGACCGCCTTTCTTGCCTATGCTGGTACCGCGCTCATGTTCTTCTTTGGTCTCTTTGCCGGCCTTGCGTTTCAAGCCTTTGCTACCGCTGCCACACAGCAGGCCGAGCTCGTGGAGGAGTTCTTCGTAGCATTTGGTGAAGGCAACCCGCTTGACGACTTTGCGTCTCCTCAACTGATGGCCCTGGGCCTTTGGTTGCCGTCGCTGATTGGCTTGATTCTGTTGACGCCGCCGGTTCGCCGTTTGGCCGCACGCTTCATGCCTCTGGATCCGGACAGCCCTGTCCATGCTGTTGCGCTCTCCTGGTCGATGTTCGTCGTTGTCAATCTTATGATGACACTGGGCGTCGGCCTTGGTAATCTGACCGAGGCGCTGCAGGCTGAAGCAGAAAGCGCAGCGCAGGGGGCCGACATCACCATTCTTACGCTCTGGACACAGCAGTTGCTTATGGCGGCGCTGGCCTTTGTCGGTGTCGGGTGGCTCTCGCGACGAAATTGGTCAGAGACGCTGCATCGTACCGGCATTGTGCGGCCCACCGGCCGGCAGGTACTGATCGGCGCGGGCGTCGGTCTGGCCATGGTCCCGGCCGTGATGATCGCCGGCGGCATCTCTACTCAGCTGGGCTTCGGCCCAGATCCTGATGTGGATGCCCTGACTGAGGAACTTCTGGGTCCGCTTTTTCGCTCGCCCTGGGGGATACTAACGCTGGGGCTGGCTGCGGCGCTCGGTGAGGAAACGCTCTTCCGGGGCGCGGTCCAGCCCCGCTTTGGCATCGTGGCTACTTCGCTGCTCTTCGCCCTGGTACACAGCAACTATGGCATCACGATTTCGACGCTCGTCGTCTTTCTGTTTGGACTGTTGCTGGGCTATTTGCGCATCCGCTATAACACGACAACCACCATGGTCACCCACGCCGTTTATAACATCAGCCTTGGCCTTGCCGCCACAATCGCAGCCAACTTCATGGACATCTAGAGGAAGCGTCATGTCTTTGACAAAGCAACAGCGCATCGAACTCAATGAGCTCCTTCTGGCCCATTTCGACGGACCCGAACTGACGCGGATGGTGCGCATGCACTTGGATGAAAATCTCTCGGCTATCGCAGGCGGCGCTAACTTGACCGATATCGTCTTCAACCTCGTCGACTGGGCAGAGCGGCGCGGCCGCAGCCTTGATCTGATCGACGCCGCACTGGCAGAGCGCGGCCAAAGTCCGGAGTTGCTGCATCTGCGCATGGCGGTTGCAGCAACCAACGTACAGGCCGACAGAACGGCGAGTGATGGTCAACAAGAGCCGTCGCAACCGAGCAGTGCCGTCGTCGTAGATATCGACAACTCCAGTATCCATGGCTCTACCTTCAACATCAACGTGGGCGGCGGAGCTCGCGGCACGGATGGCGCGCCGGCAACCGGATCCGGCGAGTCCAAGACAGAACGCAAGCGTCAGTTGCTGGAGGAGCGTCAGCAGATACTGGTCGATAAGCTCAAGGCTGCCCACGCACAGCGCAACCAAACACTGAATGCCGTCGACAAGGTGACCCTTGACCAAGTAATCCTGCAGCTAGAGCAGGAGCTGAACGCGGTCGGGGGAGAGCTCGCTGCTATCGATCAGTAGCCGCCTATTGGCGCTGCGCCAACGCATCGCCCATGCGGTGCAGCGCTTCCTCCAACGTTGCGCGCGGGCAGCCCAGATTCAAACGCACAAACCCCTCGCCACCTGGCCCGAAAGCCGTGCCGTCGTTGAGCGCCACCCCTGCCTCCTCCAGAAAAAAGGTGTACGGATCCTCGATGCCCGCCTCTCGGCAGTCGAGCCACATCAGGTACGTGGCTTCCGGCAACGTTGCCTGGATGCCAGAGAAGTGCGATTTGACATAATCGTGAGCAAAATCGCGATTCTCTTCCAGGTAGCCCAGCAGTTCCTCAAGCCAGTCGTCGCATTCGCCATAGGCAGCAATAGCCCCCGCCATGCCCAGCAGATTGACGTGGGGCACAATGCCGTTCGCCGCTTGAACGAATTGCTCGCGTAGTTCGGGATTGGGGATGATGGCTAAACTACAGCCCAGACCGGGAATATTGAAGGTCTTGCTGGGAGCCAGAACCGTAATGGTACGGTCAGCAATCTCCGGCGTCAGTGTAGCCAGGGGAATGTGCGTCGTGCCCTCCATGAGCAACTCAGCGTGGATTTCATCCGAACAGATGACGAGGTCGTGACGCTGGCAGATCTCTGTGATGCGTTCCAACTCTTCTCGACTGTATGCGCGTCCTGTGGGGTTGTGAGGATTGCACAGAATGAAGAGCCGCGTATTTGGCTGGATGGCCGCTTCCAGGGCCTGGTAGTCGACTTGGTAGTAGAGCGCGTCTTCCTGACGAACAAGGCACAGCTCGGCTGCATGGACCTCGCGCTCTTGGTTGGTTGGCGCAGTCAGAAAGGGCGGATAGACTGGCGTGTTGACAAGTACACCGTCGCCATGGTCGCCAATTGCCCGGCACACCACATTTAGCCCGCAGACTAGGCCAGGCAAGAGGACGATTTCCTCTGGGGTGACGGTCCAACTGTACAGCTGTTGCAGCCGGGCGATGATGGTTGACTTTAGCGCTTCTTCATCACCGCCGTACCCAAAGACGCCATGCGCTACACGTTCCTGCAGCGCATCTATGATCGGCTGGGGGGAGCGAAAGTCCATGTCTGCAACCCACATGGGCAGGGCATCGCCATACTGGCTCCATTTTATGCAGTCGCTGGTGCGACGATCAATTGGTGCATCAAAGTCATAGGTCGGGGCCATCAGTCAGATTGTCTCCTTGTACAGTGGGATGGGTGGGGAAAGTCGTGCTGCGAGATGATTAAAGCAAACGGCAGCGGATGCGCGGCCCTTTCGGCCACAGCATCCGCGCCGCAACAAGCTGCATCGTGCGGCAGAAGCCAAATCATTCCATGCGACTAATCTCGCTGACGGTCAACGGACGGTACCTGGGATTGGACATGTCATCGATCTTGAGCTGGTAGTCTCGGCGCGGATTACAGCGATAGGCTGCCCGGCCCATGGCCGTTGTCGCGACCGGCGCAGTGACAAAAAAGAGTACGATCAGCGCAATCATGCGCCAGGCTTCGAAGGTGCCAAAAAAGAGTCCCGCCGACAGCAGCAGCAGGCTAACGCCCAGCGTCGCAGCTTTGCCTACGGCGTGCATGCGCGCATAGACGCCCGGCATGCGTACGATGCCAACCGCGCTGATCAGCATAAATATCGTACCACTAGCGGCTAAGCCAACAATCAACCATTCTTGAACGCTCATAGATTCCTCTTCTGACGCTTGCGCAATTGGCCGTTACTTCGTTTTGGCCGCATTCTGACTAATGTGAAGAGCAAAGGAGACCACTTCACTCAGACGCAAATCATTCACAATGCGATAATCGTCGTTGACGACGGCGACATCTTCCAGGTCATATTGCGCCATTTTTTTCAACGCCTCATCGATCGTCTCATCTAGATGGACCGCCATGGTTTTGCTGTTGGGCACGGCAAGGTGAGCGATGATTTTGGCTGCGAGCAGGCGGCGCACTTTGCCAACGGGCCAGGGCAAACTGCCCGGCACGAGGTCGAATTGAAGCCGCGCCCAATCAAGGATGTCGCTGTTGTTGACCACATGCGTGAGCCGCCCATCAGAATCTGTCAGGAAGATGCCGTGCTGCCCCTGGTTGGAAGCGTAGCGGTCAATCGCTTCCTCGATCGGCGTATCTTCGGGCAGAACCAGCGCCTTCATCGTGGAAATCTGACTTACCTTTTCGACGGGTGTTTTTTTCATGACTACTCTGCCGTTTCTTTCGGGACAATGCCGGCGACCCGCGTGACCGGCAGCACAAACATGATCCCCTTGTTGGGGCCGTCCAGATCGCCCGTGATGGCGGTCGTCACGGCGAAGAGCTTGTCGACCATTTCCAGGCTGTCGACCAGCGTAAACATGGTCCGGTGCTGCTCCTCGCGCGATTGTAACAGACTGGACATGCTGGGCATGAACGAGAAATCGTCGCGCAACCAGCGCATTTCATGCGCACGGCCAAGGCCCGTGCTCTCAATAATCGTTACGCCCGAAACGTTGGCCGCCTCCCATGCATCGAGCACGTCCGAACAAGCCTCCAACTCATCTAGAACCAATACCACCATGTGATACATAGGTCACCTCGATCGCTTGGGAATTAAGCCGGGGTTGGCGTCTGATCCGGCTGATTTGTTGACTTCTCCGACGAATAGACCGCCCGCAACATGGGGGGCGTGACGAGGGTCGCAACAATTACCATGAAGATCACAATGGAAAAATTCGTTTGACTGAGCAGACTTTGGCTGACGGCAAAGGAAGCGACGATCAGACCCACTTCTCCGCGTGAGACCATGCCGATTCCCAGACGGAGCGAATCCATGCGATTGAATCCGCTCATGAGCGCGCCGCCTCCGCAGCCGACAATCTTGCTGATGATCGCTACCAGCGTCAGCGCAATGGCAAACCACCACATGCTGCCGGTAATCCCGCGCATGTTGACTTCCAGGCCAATATTGACAAAGAAAATTGGCACAAAGAAGCCATAGGCCAGGGCAACGATGCCCGACTCAATGCGCGACTTATAAGGCGTGCGCGCCAGGAATAGGCCGATGAGAAATGCGCCGGTGATCGCGGCCATGCCGCCAATTACCTCAGCCGCCCAGGCGTAGAGGAGCACCAGCACGATGGCAAAGGCGACGATGCCCTGGCTCACCGGCAGGCGGTTGGCCCAACGCGCCAGCGTAGGAATCACATAGAGACCGATCAGTGATGCGACGGTGATATAGGCAACCATCCACAGCACCGTCATGCTGATCTCGCCGACGCCGCCGGCGCCGCCGACAAAAAGAATTGCAGCAATAGAAAGGAGCAGGATGACCAAAATATCGTCGAAAACGGCTGCCCCCAATAAAGCCAGGCCGACTGAACTGCGCAGGACGTTGAGTTCCATCAGCGTCTGAGCGGAGATGCTGACGCTGGTAGCTGACAGCGCCAGACCGATGAAGACGGCCTCGGAATTGGAGGTGCCAAAAGCCAGTGCCACCCCCCAGCCCATCATGAGCGGCAGAATGACGCCCAGGGTGCCGGAGAGGGCGGACACTTTGCCAGACTCCAATAATTCGTTGAGGTGCAGCTCCAGACCGGCCAGCATCATGAGCAAGATTACGCCGAATTCCGCCATCATCTTGATTGTTTCGCCCAGCGCTTCGCTGTGTCCAAAGATGGGCCAGTGGAGCATGTCCAGCAAGGTAGGACCAAGGATAAGACCGGCAATTAGTTCACCCAGGACGGAAGGCTGGCCCAGGCGAATGCTGAGATAACCGCTGAGTTTGGCCGCCACAATGATGATTGCGACTGCAAGCATGAAGCTTAGAAAATCGTGCGACATAGTCTAGTTTGCCTATCTTCAGATGGCGTCGCTTATTCGTCCTGTGCTTCGCTCCAGTCGCTGCCATCTGACTTCTCGAGAAAATAGGAGAACATGACGGTTCCCAGAAAACCGAGAACCGCAGTGATAATTGCTGCATCAAGCAAAACCTGTGCATCGTTACGTAGGGCGAAGAGTGCCAAAATGCCGACCGCATGGATCGCGATCAGGTCAAAGGCGACGACCCGATTGGGCGGATTGGGGCCAAGATAGAGCCTTACGAAACAGACGACCAAAGAAATGCAGAGTGCAACGATTAAGAATTCTAACGTGAGGGTAAAGGTGGTTTCAAACGTAGTCATACTGTCCCCTGTGTAATCTGTAGAATTTGTCGCTCGAATCCCCCCTTAATCTTGGCTACCAACTCCTCGGGCGACTCCACCATGAGCGCATGGACGAAGAGAACTCGTTCGCCGCTTACTTTATCCAAGCCGATGTCCATGGTCAGCGTGCCTGGGGTCAAGGTGATGATGGAAGCTAGGATGGCAATCTCCAGTGGCGTCGTTACGTCCAGCGGCACGGCCACGATTCCCTGACGCAGTGCTAGATTAGGACGCAGAATATACCCGGCAACCACCAGGCTGCTGACCAGAACTTCCCACAGAATATAGACGAGGAAGAGTGGGATGCGAAGGCCACGCACGCCATACTGGGGCTCCACCAGCGTCAAGATCAGCATGCCGACGATGAAGCCCACAATCAGGTCGCTGAGGCTGAAGGCCTGCATAAGGATGACCCAAAGGAAGGCCAGAAATACATTAATGACGTAGAGCAATCGCATGGACATTGAACGATATTCCATTATTCCGCGGCCGTTATGGTCGGTGGCAGCGGTTCATCCATCGGGGCGACGGCTTCGATATAGCCGGCCTGATCCATAGCCTGCTCGGCGGCAAAGCTGGTCACCCTGAGTGCCGGACCCAGGAAGATGCCGATGGCCAAACTGAGTGCCACTAGCACGGCGGTGGGCGCGATGATCAGGCTGCGCCGGCGTAGGTCTTGCAGAGGCGGAGCCGCCGCTTTGGTGCCCGGGTATTCGCCCCAAAATGAGTACTGCCAAATGCGAATCATGCTCATGGTGGTGAGCAGGCTCACGAAGACGCTGACGCCGGCAATCAGAAAGTGGCGGCTGTCCAGCGTAACCTGGAGCAGGCTCAGCTTACCACCAAAGCCACTGGAGGGCGGGATGCCGGCCAACGAAAAGGCGGCAACGAAGAAGAGCGTTGCCAGCCAGGGGTAGCGCGAAGCAAGGCCGCCGATGCTGCTCAGTGTGCCGCTGCCCATCTCCAACTCTACCGCGCCGCCAGCCATCATCAACGCCGTCTTGACAAACATGTTGTGAACCAGGAAGAGGATGGCTGCCGCTAACCCGAAGCCAATGCCGAAGCTGCTTGCGGAGGTGGCTAGCGCCAACCCCATGATCATGTATCCAACCTGGCTGATGATGTGAAAGCTGAGCAAACGGCGAATGGTGGGCTGGGCAAAGGCCCCCAGCACACCGATGACCATCGTCAATCCGGCGATGACAAGGAGCATAGGGCGCCATGTTGTCAGCAACTCCGGAAAGAGCAGGGGAAAGAGCCGGAAGAGCGTGTAGACGCCCACTTTGGTCAGCAGCCCGCCAAAGAGTGCGGTGACGACCGGATGGGGCGTGTGATAACTCGCCGGCAGCCAGAAGAAAAACGGAAAGATGGCGGCCTTACTGCCAAAGGCGATCAGCGTGAGCCCGGCCAGGAGCCAGACGATGATGTCCGGTGCATCTTGGAGTCGTTCGGCCATCTGTGCAAAGTTGAGCGTCCCCAACGAGCCGTATGCTACCCCCGCCGCAGTCAGCAGCAACAACGACGCAAGTAGATTTAGGACGACATAACGGATGCCGCCGTTGATCTGGTTGGGCGTTCCGCCCAGCGTGATGAGGACGAAACTGGACATGAGCAGGACTTCGATGAAGACATACAGGTTGAAGAAATCACCGGAGAGAAACGCGCCGTTGACGCCCATCATCAGGAAAAGCAGCAAGGGATAGAAGCCCATACGCTCGCGGTGGAAGTCCAGGGTGCTCATGGCAAAGGGCACAATGCAGAGTGCAACGATGCCGGCAGATACAAGCATAATGGCCGAAAGTGAATCGGCCACAGCCGTGATGCCATAGGGCGCATCCCAGTTGCCCATTTGCAACACGATTCGGCGACCGCTTAGGGTGTCGACCAAAATCATGAGCGCGATCAACAGATTCAGCGACAGCGCTATGAAGGTAATCGTTTGCTGGAGCGTGCCGTTGCGCCTACCGCCCAGGCGGGAGACGGCTAAGATTGTGGCTGCAGCGACCAGTGGAATCGCCACGGGCGCAGCTAGGAAGTTGGGGTCAAGATTCATTGCTTACTGCTGCTCCCCATCTTCGTCGAGTTCGTCGAGTTGCTCCGCGTCGTACGAATCATCAAGCGCATCATCCAGTTCCGAGTCAATCACATAGTCGCCCGCGCTTTCCTGGAAAGGCAACTCTACGCCCGGCCGGTCGTATACTTCGTCTAGTTCATACTGCAAGAGATCGTAATCCTCGTCGGCATTGCTCTGAAGCTTCGCCTGCGTCTGTTGCGGTGAAGCAAACGGGTCGATCGCATTGAGGTAATGGCTGAGTTCGCCTGGCACAACATCGGAGCCGGTCAGGGCATCGCGCCGGGAGACCAAGACCACGATAAACGCGGTCACGCCAAAGCTAATCACGATCGCCGTCAGAATCAGCGCCTGGGGTAGGGGGTCGGCCATGTTCGGAATCTGTTCCACATAGTTGCCCCCTTTCTGAAAGATCGGCGGATTTCCCCGCGTGAGCAGGCCTGAACCGAACAAAAGCATATTGACGCCGTGGCTAAACAGAGCAAGCCCCAGAATGAGTTGAATTTGTCCGCGACGCAGGATCATATAGGTGCCGGCGGACAATAAGCCGGCAACCATCACCGCGAGGAGAACTGAAGTCAGCGGAATCGTAATACTCATTGACTGCCTCCATCGGGCAGATCCCCATCCAACTCGTCAGGCTCGAAGAACTCAGGCGCGGCCTCGCTCAAGCCGATCAAATAAGAAGCGCTAAAGCCCAGCACGGTCATGAAGACGCCGATGTCAAAGATCAGTGGTGTACTCAGCTTGATTAGCAGGGTGCCCAGGTAGAATTCCGGCCCCCAAACGGCGTCAAAAAAGCCGCCGAACCAGACGTCGAAGACCGCTGTACCGATGGCCAGGAGCAGCCCGAACCCAAGGGCCGGCTGCAGGAAAGGACCGATTTCGCGGCGTACCATGTCGCTGCCACGGGACATGATTTGTAGCTGAAATGCGGTCGCGGCCATTAGCGCAGCGATGAAGCCGCCACCGGGCAGATCGTGCCCGCGCATCAGGAAGTAGATGGCAAGCATAAGCAAGACTGGCGTCAACACCCGCTCAAGGAGACGAAGATAAAGCTCTGTCATCAGGCCTGACCCTCCTGCGTGCTGGCGTTCTGCTCGATCTCTTCGTGTGCGTCACGCCGAATCAAATATCGCTGGCGCAGGTTCTTGAGTCGCGGCGCCCGCAGCAGGGAGTAGCCACCGATGGCAGCAATGGCCAGCACTGCAATTTCACCCATTGTGTCATAGGCACGGAAGTCGACCAGGATTACGTTGACCACATTGGTCCCCTTGCCGAGGGGCAGGGAATAGAGGAGAAAGGCTTCGCTGATCGGCTCACCCACTTGGATACCGCTGCTGAATATAACCAGGAGAAAGCCGAAGACCCCCATTGACAATGCCACGACTATGTTGCGGACTTTGCGCGAAATGGGCAGCGGAGGCAGTGTCGCCGGCTTGACGCGAAAGAAGACCAGAACAAGAAGAATGACCGTCAACACTTCGATCAGCAACTGTGTGAGCGCCAGGTCGGGTGCGCTGAAAAAGACAAAGAACAGCGTTACAGTCACGCCAACAACACCCAAACTAATGATTGCCCCAATGCGCGATTTGACGCGCACGGTTACCATGGCTGAGACCACAGCCAGCATTGCAATGATTGTCTCGGGCAGTAACGGTCGTTCAGCCCAGTTGATGACGAAGTCGGACTGAGGATGAATTTGCATCATTGCTACGATGAGGGCCAACACGGCCCCTGCAAAGATGATGCTCGCTTGCGTGGCCATCGTGCCGCCCTGAACATTGCGGGTCACCCAGTTTGCCATCGCATAGACCGCATCGTTGATGCGATTGAAGATGACAACGCCGTTGAGCCTGGCCGGCAGGCTACGCAGCGCCTTGCGCAGCGGCGCACGCAAGAAGAAAATCGCTACGCCCGCGGCTATTGCAACCAGGCTGGCGATGAGTACCGGTGTGAAACCGTGCCAAAGAGAAACATAGGTATCGACCGGTTCACCGGCGACCGCGGAGATCGGCGGCAAGAATAACAGCTTGTTGAGCGGACCGAGCAGCAATGGGATGGCTGCACCGATCAAGACCAAAAGCATTGGTGCGAAGACAAAGCCGAACGAGGGGGCGTGGTGAATCGTTGCCGCTTCCCGCGGCGCGCGTTTGCGGAAGAAGGTTTCCCACATCAACGTAGCCGCAATCGCTACAAAAAATGCGCCCGTGATGCCGGCCGCAGTCATGCCTGTGAAGCCGAAGATACGCTCTCCGTGCTCTGCGGTCTGGTACCAGGTGTCGAGTAAGAATTCTTTGGCCAGAAAGCCGAAGGTGGGCGGGATGCCGGCCATGGAGAGTGCGGCCAGCACTGCAGCGACTGTCACCCAGGGCATACCGCGCCAAAGATTGGCCAGGTTCCGCAGGTCGCGTGTCCCCACCGCATGGTCGACGATGCCGGCAATGAGGAAGAGCGGGCCCTTATAGAGCGCGTGGGCCAAAATGCCGACAATGACCGCCTTAAAGGCGATGGTCGTGTCGAAGGCCAGCAGCATGACGAGAATGCCCAACTGGCTGACAGTGGCATACGCCAGAACGGCTTTGAGGTCGTAATAGCGCAGGGCGCTGATTGCACCCAGCAGCATGGTGAAGCCGCCTACGAGCAGGAGCGTCCAGAACCAGAGGGGCGTCCCGCTTAAAGCTGGATGCATGCGGGCGAGGAGAAAGATGCCCGCTTTGACCATGGTGGCGGAATGCAGATAGGCGCTGGCCGGTGTCGGGGCCGCCATCGCGCCCGGCAGCCAGAAGTGAAAGGGAAATTGCGCCGACTTCGTGAAGGCGCCCAGCAGAATTAACATCAAGGCCCACGGGTACATAGGGTCTTCCGTTACGCCTGGCATTGCGTTGATGCCGCTAATCGAATAGGTGCCTGTTGCCATGCCGAGCAGCAAGATGCCGGCCAACATCGCCAGTCCACCCATCCCAGTGACGATGAATCCGCGACGGCCACCCTCTTTGGCGTCGGAATACTGATACTTAAACGCGATGAGCAGGTAAGAGACGATACTCGTCCCTTCCCAGAAGACAAAGAGTGTCAGCAGATTGTCCGACCAGACGAGGCCGAGCATGCTGGTCATGAAGAGGAAGAGCAGTCCGTAGAACCGGGCCTGGTTCTTGTCGCCTTCGAAATAATAGCCCGTGTAGAGCGCAACTGCCGCGCCAACGCCCGTAACGATCAGACCGAAGAAGAGGGCCAACCCATCCAATCGCAGACTAATGACCAAACCGATTTGGGGCGCCCAGGCATAGCTTTCCGCAAGAAAAATCCCCTGAGATACGGCAGGCATTTGCACCATCTGCCAAATGGTCACCAGAGTGGGAGGAATGGCCGCCAGCCAACCGGAAAACGCAAACCGTTCTGGGCGGGAGAACCATAAAATTGGGCTTGTGATTGCAAGAAGTAGCAGGCAGAGTAGCAAGGCTGACACAGGTGATTCCTGTTATTGCGTCGGGAGGATCAGATCAACAGGCGACGATGCCTGGTCCGATAGGGAAGGGTCGGCCAATCATGGCGCAGTGCTCGACGGCGCTGTCGGAGAATATTCAAAAATGACGCCATCTAGAATACAATAGGGTCGTAGATTCTGCAAGCAATGGGGAGCCCGGTTGGAAACATCATGCAGTGGATGTGCGAGCCGAACAGGGCAGCGATTTATTGCTCGATACGGTCTGACCCACGGCCGACAAGCGCCGATCCTGATTGACACTGCTCATGCGATTGGACAGCATCTGAAAGGTGCGTAGGATGAAGTGGTCTACCCGGGCATTCCCGTATGTGTTGTTGCTGGGTTTCTTCTATGGATCAACGCTGGTCGGCTCTCGCTTTAGCGTTGGGCAGTACGATCCTCGCACCTACATCAGCCTGCGCTTGCTCATTGCCGCCGGCGCCCATCTCTTCCTCTATGCCATCACCCGCCGTCGCCTGCCCGGTTGGGGGCGCCTTTGGCGGCTTGCGATGGTTCTGGGCGTTATCGGGACAGCTATCCCCATGACCTCCATCGTCTCGTCGCTTCAATATCAGAGCAGCGGCGTTACCTCGATGTTGCTGACGCTCAACCCGGCTGTGACTGTGCTGCTGGCGCAGCTCTTTTTGCCCGATGAATTGCTCACCTGGCGCAAGGCCCTGGGCGTGACAATTGCCCTGGCCGGCGCAAGCTTACTCATTCTGTTGGGCGAAACCGGGCTGGCTGACTTTGCCCAGGCCGACTGGCGCGGCTACGCCTGGGTTTTGCTCGGCGTATCGGTCGGCGCGTCCTCCGGCATCTTTGCCCGGCGCTTTATGCGCGATCTTGATGCGTGGGATGTGGCCAGCGTGCGCATGTTTACGGCGGCGCTTGTGCTCCTGCCCGTCACTTACTTCACCGTCGGCTATGACATGAGCAACGTGACTCGCACCGGTTATTTCGTGCTCATCTATGCTTCGCTTGTGGGCACCTTCGGCGGCATGTGGCTCAATTTTTATGTTGTGCAGAACTTTGGCGCTACGTCTGCCTCCCAAACTTCCTACGTCATCCCCGTAATCACGACGATTTTGGGAGCAGTTCTCCTCGATGAGACGATTACACTCGGGATGGTGACCGGCATCAGTATCATTTTCGTGGGCATCACCCTGCTCAACTGGCAGCCCCGGACGGAATCAGGCCGAAATCCATTTCGTGCACCGATCAGCAGTACCGGCGCTGAGCCCGGTGACTGAGTCTGGTGACTGAGTCTGGTGACTGAGTCTGGTGACTGTGTCTTGCGACTGAGTCTGGTGATTTAACGCCGCATTCTCAACCGTTCATTTGTCCACCATCGCCAGCATCTAACGGTCAATAATTTTAAGGTAATCGCGCCAAATTGGCACGTCACGATCGTCAGACCTGTGATATACTGCACTGTGCAGATAGGGTTTACTGCCGCCTGTGTGGTGTCTCAGCCAAGCACTTTTGGATGAGCAAGCACGGTACCACCATCTGACTTAGGGTCGTCAATTACGACACCTCCGCTACACGTCGAGAGACTGTCCACAGCCTGACAGCGCACTTCGTCGACAAGTAAGTTTGCAGCACTCAATTTGAACTCCGGACGATTTGTGAGCGTCGCTTAGCGGCGCGCTGATGAACTTGTTTTGCTTGCCGCAGACCGATTTTGAGCAATCTGGCAGCCGTTTCGCCAGTGGCACATTAAGCTTTCTATTCTATTGCGTTCCGTGGGACGACTGATCTTTGACCGTCCGCGACGCATCGATACTTGCCCCCCTCGGTGACGCTTCACCGACCATTATCGTATAGAGAAATTATCTTGGCCACCAACATAGAAAAAAGCGCCCCCGGCGCGCAGCGCGCCGTCAACGTTGTTGCTCAGCCACGTCCTAAAGCCACGCGCCGCCCCCCTCAAAAGCGAACCAGCTATGGCTGGCCCTTCTTTTTGGCGCTTGTTATTAGCATCGTTAGCACGGTCGGTTTTTTTGGCATTATCCTCACGCTGCTGATCAGTGGGTAAGCCACGCGCTCTGTATCCGGGGAAGATACTGAGGCCCAGCCTGAACGCACCCTGCAGCTAGCAAGAGCACACCATGACAGCGCGCACTGTCAATATCCGTGCCGCCAATATCCGTGCCGCCAATATCCGCATAGAAAAGCCCAATCTGGGCGGTCTCCTTTGGAAGCGAGATCGCCCTTTTCTTATTTGTGTTGAGTTGTGCGAAGATAGTTGCAGGTTCACAATGGTGTATTTCGCCCGTTGCCTGGTTAGTGCGTGACTAAGCCTTGGCTCCCCATCTTCGGGATAGCTTTGCCCGCGGCACATGGTCTGGCCAATCCAGCCATCTGCACGATTGGGGCCGCGGGCGATCCCTGCCCGCGTGATCCACAGGCCGATTTTTCCAGGCCGTCCTGGTAATTTCGCCACGTATTCCGCCACGGCAGTAGCGTACCATCTGGTTCAGAAGCAAAGACGGGGAGGAACGATGAAGGCGATCCTGTTTGATTTGGGCAACGTTTTGGTCCGTTATGACCGCGTGGCCAATGTTGAGGCGCTGGCTACCGCCAGTCAGAGCGATGCCGCCAAGATCGCGGCGATCTTAGACGAAGTGGGCGAGCTGCTGACCGTCGGCGAATTGAGCGGCGACCACCTGCATCAGCTCTTGATCGAACGCGCGGGCATGACTCCGTCACCAACTGAGTTTGCCAGGGCTGCCAGTACCGGCATTACGCCGGATGATGCGGCGCTAGAGTACGCCCTTTCCCTCCAATCTCGTGAAGACGTGACAGTGGCCGTGATCAGCAATACCATTGACCTGCATGTGGCCTGGATTGATGCCAACGTCCCCCAACTGGCCGAAGTTGATCTCGTGATGATGAGCAACGAGGTCCAGCTGGCCAAGCCCGACCCCGCAATCTTTGAACTGGCCCTTGAATTGCTGGACCTGTCTGCTGATCGTGCTTTGATGGTCGATGACATTGCCGAGAATATCGCCGGCGCACGGGCCGTGGGGATGACGGGCATCGTCCACCGAGAGTGGGCGCAGACCCGCGCCCAGCTTGAGGACTGGCTGGCGCGAGAATGAAGCCACTGCATCATTCCCCTCGCCCCGCGTCCGACGCGTTGACCAAGACTGGCGGTTTCCTGTCCGGGTTTACCCATACGCTGCAACCGTACATCGGCTGCACGTTTGCGTGTGCCTACTGCTACGTCAAGGCGTTCAGCGTCCACCGCATTCATCGCCCTACCGCAGCGTGGGGCGATTACTTGCAGCCTTCCGGCTGGCTTTGCTCAGCTTGCCCAGACCATCCACTCCATTGAAGCTGAGACATGATTATTCTGTATTCATTTAGTACCCAGTGAGGAGTATGCTATGACACGCTATGGTGGAATCGAAGCGGGCGGTACCAAGTTCGTCTGCGCCGTTGCGGAGGGTCCGGGCACGATCTCCGATGAGATTCGGTTCCCAACGACTACACCCGACGAGACCATCGCTCAGGCCGTCGATTTTTTCACCCATCACCATGCTGCTGCGCCGCTGGCCGCAGTCGGGATTGCGTCGTTTGGCCCTGTTGACCCCAACCCGTCTTCCCCTACGTGGGGATACATCACGACCACGCCCAAGCCGGGCTGGCACAACACTGATTTGGCGGGGCCCCTTGCTGCTGCGCTGGGTGTGCCGATCGGCTTCGACACGGACGTCAACGGTGCCGCGCTGGGCGAGCATCGCTGGGGCGCCGGGCAGGGGTTGGACAACATCGTCTATTTGACGGTGGGCACTGGATTGGGGGGCGGCGCCGTCGTTAACGGCAAGCTGCTCCACGGCATGATGCACCCGGAGATGGGTCATATGCTCTTGCCCCGCGATCCCCAACGTGATGCCTATGCGGGCCATTGTCCCTACCATGGCGATTGCTTTGAGGGGCTTGTCTGTGGGCCGGCCATCATCGATCGCTGGCAGCAGGATTCTTATGAACTGTCGCCCGATCATGAGGCATGGAAACTGGAAGCCCACTACCTGGCCCTTGGCGTTACGAATATCATTGCCATTCTCTCTCCCGAACGCATCATCCTTGGCGGGGGCATCATGGACCAGGAACAACTCTTCCCTATGGTACGGGCGAACGTTCAGGAGCTTCTGAACGGCTATATCCAAACGCCGCAGATTCTGGAGCAGATCGATCAATATATCGTGCCACCGGGACTCGGCAATCAGGCCGGCGTATTGGGCGCTATCGCATTGGCTCAGGATGCGGCCGCCAATCACTAGACGCTCCTACGCAAACCCAGAAAAGCGAACGCAAACATGTCGAACCTGATTTTTGACCCCACCGAACATCCCCATCGCCGCCGCAATCCGCTGACGGGGGAGTGGGTGCTCGTCTCGCCTCACCGCACCAAACGCCCCTGGCAAGGGCAGGTTGAGAAGGCGCCGCCAGAGACGCGGCCTGCCTATGATCCAACGTGCTACCTCTGCCCGGGCAACGAACGTGCGGGCGGCAATCGTAACCCGGACTATGCAAGCACCTTCGTGTTCACCAACGACTTCGCCGCACTCATGCCCGACGGGCCGAGCGGCGCGGTGGAGGACGCCAACGACCTTTTTTATCTTGAAGCCGAAACCGGCGTCTGTCGCGTGATCTGCTTCAGCCCGCGCCATGACCTCACCTTGCCCGAAATGGAGCCGGCCGATATCCGCAAGGTCGTGGACGTCTGGGCACGCCAGGTTACAGAGTTAGGCGAGCGAGAAGATGTGAGCTACGTACAGGTCTTTGAAAACAAAGGTGCGGTGATGGGCTGCTCCAACCCCCATCCCCACGGTCAGATCTGGTCCAGCTCAATCGTACCGATGATCCCGATGCTGGAGGATGCCAACCAGCGGCGTTATCATGCACAACACGGGACAGGCATGCTGCTTGACTATCTCGCTGACGAGCAGGCATCGGCCGAGCGAATTGTCGTAGAAAATGAGCATTGGGTGGCGCTCGTGCCCTTCTGGGCAGTCTGGCCCTTTGAGATCATGGTGCTGCCGCGCCGCCACGTCATCGACCTGCCCGGCTTGACGGATGAGGAGCGGGATACGCTGGCGTCTCTTCTCAAGCGCATGCTTACGCGCTACGACAATCTCTTTGAGACGAGTTTTCCCTATTCCATGGGCTGGCACGGCGCCCCGACAGACGGTGGCGATTACGCCTATTGGCAACTCCACGCACATTTCTACCCGCCGCTGTTACGCTCGGCGACGGTCAAGAAATTCATGGTCGGTTATGAGATGCTTGGCATGCCCCAGCGCGACATCACGGCAGAGCAGGCCGCGGCGAGGCTGCGCGAGCAGAGCGAGATTCATTACAAGGCGCGGGGCGGGGCGTAGATAGACCTTAGATTTCTCATGCAGAGGGGAACCAGGAAATGCTTAATCGAGAATGGAGAATGCTTACTCGGCGACCACGCTCAATTAGCCATTCATCAATTATCGTTCACGATTAAGCATTACTGGTGTAGAAGCTATTCCTGTTCCTCTACATCTGCCGCCGTCTCTTGACGGGCAGCTTCTACGATGGCCAGGATCTGCGGCGCGGTGTCGCGCAGGCCGCTGCTGCGGAAGCCCAAAATCGCTTCCAACTCGTCCTGACTCTCGGGGCCCTGGGCGGCGATTGCCTTGAGCAGAGAATTGTTGGCGATATAAGAAGGCTTACTGTCACGGTGTACGGCTTCTTTTTGGCGCAACTCCTGCAGCTTGATGAAAATGAGCCGCTCACAGCGGGGCGAAACGCCCGCACCCGGCGTCGGCGCTTTTGCCCGCACGGCGCCGGTCTGCGTCTGAAGCTCTATGCGCTGGGCGGCCATCAGTTCTTCATCTCCGGCCTGGGGCGGATTGAGACGGATCAGATCCAGAATGACCGGCCCATAGTGCTGGAGCCGCTGCGTGCCCATGCCCGGCACCAGCGCTAACTCGTCAATCGTTTGTGGACGCTGCTCCGCGATCGTCAGCATGATCTCGTTCGACATGATTACGTAGGGCGGCTGACCCTGCTCTTCCGCCGAACGGCGGCGCCAGGACCAGAGCGCTTTCTGCAGCGCCGTGTATTTGTCGCCAACGTTTTCGACCGGCGTTTCCTCCACTTCCGGCTCTTCCGGCGGCTTGCCATAGTCTGCCAGTTCAGGATGACCCGCCAGCCAGGCTTCTGCCTGGGCGCGGCCGCGCATGGTCGCCGCCAGCACCGGATACCCCGAGCGCGAATACTGGCGCAGTTGCCCCCCCTCGAGCAGATCATCCACGTGATTCATGACCATAGCCTCGCCCAGTGCCTTGAGCCGGCCATGATGGCGTGCCTCATTGGGTTTGACCGGCGCACGTAAGCTTCCGGTCAGAATACGTGCCAGGCCGCTGCGCCCAACGGGTTTGGGCAGGCTGACCAGGCAGTCCAGGACCATGGGCCCAATGTCCACATCGTCGGGGAGTGGATGGGCGGGCGCCTCTGGTTCCGGAATGTCGGGACGGATTCCCGTGCAGTTATCACAGACGTCACACTTGCTGCGCGGCGGGCTGCCAAAGTGAGCGCTGATATAGCCGTGACGACAGGTCTCGGCCGTGGCGTAGCCGATGACGTCATCGATACGGCGCTGGGCGACCGCCGACGATTGGGTCAGCAGGCGCTCCAAGCGGGTACGGATGTCATTCGGCGGCGAGGGCAATTCCATCAGCATGGCTCGCTTTGCCCCCTCAACCTGAAGCCAGCCTTCGTTTTGCATGTCGTAGAGCCACGCTTCAGTTTCGGTCAGGGGCCAGTCCATGAACGCCGCCACGTCCGCCGTTTGGAACACAGCCGCTTTGCCCGGGCGGAGGGCAAGTCCCCGCTGGAGGCGCAGAAAATCGTTGTCCTCCGTCGCACTTTTTGCCAGCTTTTTGGGCATGGTGATTGACAGCTCGCGCGGCAGATCAAAGGTGCGGCTGATCAGATCGGCTCGTTCCAAGAGACTGACGGCTACGCGGACGCTGGTCTCATCGGTGTTGAGCACCTGCTGCAGCCGTCGTGCGTCGACCGGCCCGATCGCCGTCGCGAGCTTGTCGTCGGCCACGGCGGTTTCAATCTTGTCGATGTCTAGCTTGACATCGAGCTGGTTGGCAATGGCCACGTAGACCTTTTCCAGATATTCGACCGTAAACTCGTCTGACTTGGCCCACCGGCGCAAGTTGGCCCAGTCATTGTTGCTGTAGAAGAGCACGCCCTGGCTGAGCACGCCGTCACGGCCGGCGCGACCGACCTCCTGGTAGTAGGCGGCCAGGCTGCGCGAGGGGTGAAAGTGAACGATAAAGCGAATGTCGGATTTGTCGATGCCCATGCCAAAGGCAATTGTTGCCACCACCACGCGTGTCGCATCGCTCATGAACCGGTCCTGGACCGCGCCGCGGCCACTGATTCCGGCATGGTATGCTTCGGCCGCTACGCCGGCTTCGCGCAGATGAAAGGCCAGCGACTCCGCCCGGTGGCGGCTGTTGACATAAACGATGCCGCTACCTTCGGTTTCGGTGACGAATTTGAGCAGCGCGGCCAGTTTTTCTTCTTCGTTGTGAAAGCGCAACGCGGACAGGTGCAAGTTGTCGCGGAAGATGTCCAGCGCCAGCACATGCGGGCGCTGTGGGACGCGCTCGGCGCCGCTTGACTCACCGATATCGCTCATGTAGTCGACGATCTCATCGCGGACGCGGGGCGGGGCTGTCGCAGTCATGGCCAGGGCCGGCGGGTTGCCCAGTTCCGCCCGTGCCTCCTGAATGAACAGATAGTCGGGTCGAAAGTCATGACCCCAAAGGCTGACGCAGTGCGCCTCATCCACCACGAAGAGATCCAACCCGGCCCCGCGGAGCGCGCGCAGGAACCCGCGCTGTCGCAGGCGTTCGGGCGCGGCATAGATCAGCTTGTAGTCACCCCTGGCTATGCCTGCCATCCGTGCAGACAATTCCTCGTCGCTCAGCGTGCTGTTGATAAAGGTGGCCTTTTTTCTGGCCGTCGTGGGCAGACTCTCAACCTGGTCCTTCATCAGCGCAATCAGCGGGCTGATGACCAGCGTTGCACGAGGCTGTGTGAGGGCTGGGAGTTGGTAGCAGACTGACTTGCCCGCGCCCGTAGGCATAACGGTGAGGATCGACTCGCCACGCTGGGCCGAAGCAATCGTTTCGGCCTGACCCTCACGCAGCTTCATGTAGCCGAAGTGACGGGCCATGTCAATCTGAATCTTACGCTCTTCGCGCCGATCGACTTCGATGGTCGACGTGCCGCCCAGGTGGCGGTAAATTGCTTGCAGATCCTCATCGGCCACCGGTTCGTGGCCAGTAAACGGCGCCAACGACTCGGCCAATTCCTGGAACTGAATCGTGCGCCGTCGCTCCAATTCAACCTGCGCGGCACGCGCGCTCTCTGGGCGATCTGCTGCGACCATTAGCGCTGCCAGGCTTTGCAGCTGTCGTGGGGTGATGCCCGCCGGAATGCCCGCGCCCAGTCGCTCGATGTACTCACTGGAAAGCTGCTCTTCCCGGGCTTCGGTCGCCAGGGTGGCCATCGTGAGGGTCGCCTGCAAATCACGCGGTCGATCGGCCAAATAGGCTTGAAGGAGTTCTGCCCCCTCATCAAAGCGGCCTAGCTTTGCCAGGACAGAGGCGCCAGCGGTGAGGGCGGTCGCATTGCGCGGCGCCGCCTCGATGATATCGTTTGCTACAGCAAGCGCGTGGGCGTCATGGCCTGCTGCCAACAGCGCCTCCGCTTCCAACGCCTGCGAGGCAATCGTCGTGCTGCGTCGCTGCCGTCGCTCAATCACCTCCAGCGCAGCTTCGGGCTCGCCGGCCCGCAGGTAGCCAGATGCCTGGTGGTCCAAGAGAAAGAGCAGCGGGCCATGCGCCTCCCGCAGCAGGTCCGTGAGCATTAGCAGATCCGCCGCTGCTGCCCAGGCGCCGGCATAGTCTAAGAGCGCATCACGCAGTTCGGGCGGCAATGCGCCCACTCGCTCCGCGGGCAGGTGCAGCGCTTCCAGCAGGTTTTGAGCACGATCGGCAGACGATTCTTGATCGGCAGACATAGCGAGCTTTTTCTCTTTGGACGATCTCTACGACCGATTGGGGCAAGCGTGAGCCCAAGTGCAGATCCGGCGGATGTGCGCGGCGTCAGGAGAAAAAACGATACACGCAATGAAGTGGGTTGTCAATCCAGGCGTCAGACGCAAATCGGGCCTGAAAGTAGAGTGACGCGGGTCGTTGATAGCCGTCGATACGGCCGATCACGGCAAATGTCGCGGACTCTATGCCCAGCCTTCGGGGTGATTCCTATCGTCTTTCGTCTCGTCTTTCTTCAGGCCTCAAACGCCCGTCTCTGCTTCCGCGGCCCATTTGCAACAGCTTGGCTTTTCCAGCAGCGGTTCCACTGCGGCGTGATGAGCCTCTGCTGTCGCGACCCAGAGGAATCCACGGTGTTCTGGTATACTGACGACAGGCTGTCTCTGCCAATTGATTCCCTGCGATCAGTGCCCGTAAGCCTGCGTGCGACCGCAATGAGCCGCCGCAGTTGAGCAGATGGCCTGCCATTGAGGCTTGTTCAATCTTTCCGTATAGGCGACCGCTGTCCTGCTGGTGCAGCCTGCAACCCGCTACGGAAGTTCACCGATTATCGAGAATGAGAAGGGTTTGTGATGACACGAGTTTTTGTAACCGGCTTGGGTGCAATTACGCCCATTGGCAATGATGTCGAGACTTACTGGACCAATTTGCTGGCGGGCACGTCGGGCGCCGGCCCAATCGAAAGCTTTGATGCCGGTGAAATGCCGTACAGCATGGCCTGTGAAGTCAAGGATTTTGACCCTCAAGCATACATGAGCCGCAAGCTGGCCCGTCGCACAGCTCGCTCGGTTCAATTCGGCATCGCCGTCGCCAAGCAGGCCCTGGCTGACGCCGAATTCATCATTGATGAGAGCAACTGGTACAACGTCGGCGTCATGATGGCGACAGGCGGCGGTGGCATCACGGAGATCGAGACGGCCACCCACATCTACGAAGACCGGGGTTGGCGCGCCATTGGCCCCTTTGTTGTGCCGAGCGCCATGGCAAACGCGGTCAGCTGCCTCGTTTCGATTGAAACGGGTGCGCGCGGCCCGGTCATGACCAGCACTGCTGCCTGCGCCAGCGGCCACTACTCAGTCATCGAGGCGTTTCATTATCTCCAGCGCGGTGAAGCGGATGTCATGATTGCCGGCGGCACCGAATCGGCGATCTCACCGCTGACCATGGCGGCGTTTGGGCGCATGGGCCCACTCTCTAGCCGCACGGATGATCCCGTCCACGCCAGCCGCCCCTTTTCGATTGATCGCGACGGATTTGTAAGCGGCGAGGGCGCAGGCGCGTCTGATCTTGGAGACAGAAGAGCATGCACGCGCCCGGGGCGCAAAGGTCTATGCCGAAGTGCTGGGCGGCAAGCTCACCGGCGATGCCTTCCATATCACCGCGCCCGATCCTGAGGGCGACGGTGCAGCTCGTGCGCTGACGGGCGCAATCCAGATGGCGGGACTGATGCCGGACGACGTGGATGTGATCTACGCGGATGGGACCGGCACGGTGCTCAACGATGCAGGCGAGGCCCGCGCCATCCAGCGCGCGTTTGGCGATGCGGTGGACCGGATGAAGATCACCAGCATCAAGAGCATGATCGGCCACGGATTGGGCGTGGCCGGCGCCCAGTCGGCCGTGGCTGCGGTTTGCACGCTCTCGCGCGATATCGTACCGCCGACGATTAACTATACGCCTGACCCGGAATTGACGATCCCCATTGTGGGGAATGTTGCCCAGGAAGTTGATGCCAACGTTGCACTGGTGAATGCGTTCGGTTTTGGCGGCCAAAACGTTGTCGCCGTCTTCGCTGCGGTGGATGAATAACGCCTAAGCGCTGACGTGGCCGGCCTGCCTGGAGAAGGCTTCCGCTCATGAATCGGGGACAGCTCCGAAGCTGGATAAATCAAAAGAGACCAGCGTCAGGCTGGCGCATCCTCATCTGCTTGGCCGGGTTTGTCGTGGTCACTTGCCTCCTGCCGGCAACAGTGGCAGCGCAGGGTGATCCGCCGCCGACCTACCCGCCTTATCTGCAGAAGCAACAGCCGCGCCATGTGAAGGTGATTGGCCCAACCTCGGGCATTTCGGATGTGCAGGGGGACGAGCCGGACATCGTCGGCGGTGAAATCGCCGCGGCGGGCGCCTGGCCGTGGCAGGCTGCCCTGGTTCGGCCCGGCAGTGACAATGCCTACTTTGGTCACTACTGCGGTGGTACGTTGGTAGCCCCGTCATGGGTGCTGACGGCCGCACACTGTGTCCTTGGTTTGCCCAGCGCGCCAAACGTCGTTGACGTTGTGCTAGGCCGTACACAGCTTTCGACCGGCGATGGTGAACGTATTGCCGTCGATCTGATCATTATCCACCCTGACTACGATACGCTGAGAAGGGATTCAGACCTGGCGCTGCTGCGTTTGGTGACGCCGTCGGCCCAGCAGCCCATTTCGCTGCAGGCGCCGGAAGATCGTCAGCTCGAGGCTGACGGCGCAATGGCTACGGTAACCGGCTGGGGGCGCTTCATTCCGGAGTTGGCGCTGGGCAGCGATGAACTGCGCCAGGTCGAACTGCCGCTCGTTGCCCAAGAGCGGTGCGCGGCAGAGGAATCGTGGGGCGACATGATTACCGACCAGATGATCTGCGCCGGCTTTGATGAAGGCGACCGCAGCGCTTGCTACGGTGATAGTGGCGGCCCGCTGATGGTGCCGATCGACGAAGCGCCGGGCTGGGCGCAAGTAGGAGCCGTGAGCTGGGGTTCAAGTACCTGTTCGGGCTATCTTCGCTACAATGTCTACACGCGTGTGTCGGGTTTTCGTGAGTGGATTCGCGCTTGCGAAGAAGATTCGATGGCGCTGGCCTGTCGCGGGGTTGGCTTCGTAGGTGACGCCTTTGAGCCAGACGGTGACATCGAGATCAGCCGGCCCGTCATGCCGGGCACGCCCAGCGAGTTTCATAATGCGCATCGGCCCCAGGACAACGACTGGTTTCGCTTCGCCGCCGAAGCGGGCGTGCGCTATGTCCTGTTGACTGAACAGTTGGGGCAACGGAGTGATACGGTCATGTGGCTCTACGACCAGGATCAGCTGACAGTCCTCGGTTACAACGATGACCGTCCGTGGTTTCATTCGCCCGACGAGGCAAGTCGTTATGATGATCGTGCGTCAATCATCGCCTGGCAGGCGCCGCGTGACGGCATCTACTACGTGCTTGTTCACCCACTCTACACCCACGCCTATGGTCACCATACGGACTATCGTTTTCGCATTACAGAAATAAAACCAGGCGTCTTCTTGCCTCTGGCGCCCAATTGGCGGTAGACACGCCCTCAGTCGCGCAGCGCGTGACCCGTTTGAGCCATGAAGACATCGCCAAGGCTCGGCTTGGCCACATTGACCTCCTGCACCGCATATCCTGCGTCAGCAGCCAAACCGATGATCTCTGCCAGGCGGACGTCGCCTGAGTCTACGCCGATCTGCAGGCGGTAGAGGTCATGCTCACCTTCGTGGCGGGTAATGTGTTCCACATAGGCCAGTGTTTCGAGTTGCTGGTAAACGCGGTCGATATCGCCCCGGCCAACCAAATTAATCACATCTGCGCCCATGGCGCGAATAAGTGCGCTCGGCGTCCCCTCAACGATCAATTTTCCGTGATCGATAATCCCGACCCGATCGGCTAGCGTTTCGGCCTCGTCCATATAGTGGGTCGTGAGCAGCAGCGTGATGCCCTGTTCGTCGCGCAAGCTGCGGATGTAGCGCCAGATACCGACCCGATTCTGCGGATCCAGTCCCTGTGTCGGCTCATCCAGAAAGAGGACTTCCGGCGAGGTCATCAAGCCACGCGCTAGTTCAAGCCTGCGCTTCATCCCACCGGAATAGCTCTTGACGTGCCGGTCGAGAACATCTTCCAGTTCGACCAGCGCGCTCAATTCGGCAATTTTGGCCGCGCGCGCATCTTTGGGCATGCCGTAGAGTTGGCCATGGAAGTCAAGCACGCGCCGTCCCGTCAGCTCCTCATCCAATACCAGCTCTTGAAACGTGACGCCGATGTGGCGCCGCACTTCGCTGGATTGGGCGACGACGTCGAAGCCGACGATCCGCGCCGAGCCGGCCGTTGGCGTCAACAGGGTCGTGAGCATGGAGACTGTGGTCGTCTTGCCCGCGCCATTGGGTCCAAGCATCGCGTAGATCTCTCCCCTGGGGATGGCAAGATCGATGCCGCGCACGGCATGAACCGCTTCGCCCTCGCCAGTCTCATAGCGCTTTTCCAATTGCTCAGTTTCAATCGCCAACGGGCTAGCCATGCTGTTCTCACCTTCTATGATTCACAATCTGTTGATTCATCACTTATGGTGTGTTGGAGCTGTGCGACGGTCGCGCAGAATCACAACCTGCACGATCGTAAGAAAGAGTGTTTTGGCCAGGGATTGGTTGGCCCAGGACGCGCCAACCGTTATCCGACGGCTAGAGGACGCCCGTGATGCGGGCCACGCCAAGCCACAGCAACGCCACTGAAATTGCGGTATAGATGGTCGCCGTGCGGTACTTGTTCTTGGAATCAAGGGCACGACCGACGCGGACCAGAGCCATATGCGCTGGAATCACAGCGAGCGTCATGGTAACGATGTGCTCGATGAAGTAGCCGGCCGTTGGAAAACCGTACGTTATCCACAAAAGAATGCCCAACAGCCACTGGATCGTGATTGCACCGACAAAGCCAACCAAGAGCCATTGATCCCACTTGGACCATTCGCTATTGGCAATCCAGCCGATAACGAACTTAATCAGCGCAACGGCCGAGATTAGGAGGACTACATAGCGCCAGCCCGAATGCGTGTAGAAGATCATTTGGGTCATGTTCATGACGATACTGCTCCTTGAAACGATTGTTTAGATAGCGATGTTAGAACGGCCAGCGGAACCAACCCTTCATTGCCCGCTTGGCCGCAAGTTGTTCATCCATGGTCAGAAGCGGTTCAGCCCGTTTGATAATTGCATCGGCATTCTGTTTCCCCGCCTTGCGATCGACCAGCCTTCCATGACTGAAAAAAAGCAGCGTGGGAATGCCCACGATCATATACCGAAAGAGCAGGCGTAGATTTTCGTCGATGTTGACCTTGAGGAACTGAACCTGACCGCCTAGCTGCTTATCCGCCGCTTTCAGTTCCGGGGCCATGGTCCTACACGGCCCGCACCAGGGCGCCCACACGTCTACGACCACCGGTCGCGGCGATTGAAGGACGCGTTCTGCAAATTCTGCTTGCGAAATGTCTTTGATAGCCATAAAGGTTCACCATACGTTATATGCTCGATATTGGACAATTTTCAATCGGTCATCGCCAATTGTCAATTCGGACGACGTCACGTTTTTGCGCCCATATTTCATAGCGTCATCTAGGGCGCTGAAAAATGGACCATTGCACGCCACCTTTGGTACACTGGCGCCTATGGCACGCAAAAAGCTCCAGGGACAAGTTGCACTCATTACGGGCGCCAGCCGCGGCATTGGCGCGGCAACGGCAGAGCGTTTGGCCGCGGCCGGGGCTGCCGTCATGCTCACCGCTCGCGATGAAGACGCCCTGGATGTAGTGTCGTCCCAAATTCGCCGGGACGGCGGGCTGGTCGCGTTTGTGCCATCCGACATCAGTGACCCTGATTCACTGGAACCGCTCATCGAAGAGACGTTAGAGCGCTTCAAGCGCGTCGACATCCTGGTCAACAACGCCGGCATTCTTGCGCCGCTGGATGAGATCGCAGAAGCGGATCTGGATGAGTGGGCCTACAACGTTCACGTCAATCTGGTTGGCCCGTTTTACATGACGCGTACCGTCCTGCCGCTCATGCAGGCTCAGGAGTATGGCCGCATTCTGAATATCAGCAGTGGCGCAGCCGCCCGGCCGATTTCCGGCTGGAGCGCATATTGCGCGGCCAAAGCCGGACTAGATATGTTCACCCGCGTCGCAGCCCAGGAATTGGCCGAGAGCAATATTCGAGTCAACGCACTCTATCCAGGCTTGGTCGATACGGAGATGCAGGCTGAGATTCGCGACGTTGACACCAGTGAGAGCACGCTGGACTTCAGCCCCTGGGTCGACGCCCATGTCGAGGGTCGCCTCACCGCGCCGGCTGACATTGCGCGCATGATCTACTGGATTGTTGGACCCTGGGGACGTGCGTTCAACGGCCATATCTTCACGACCAAAGACGATGACTGGCGCAGGCAGGTAGATCAAGACCTATCGGCCTAGCACGGCCACGGCGGGTTACGGCTAGATTTGCTATCACCAAACGATCGCTCTCTTCCCGCTGCGATCATTTAATAACTAATTGCTCATTGTCTTTTCATGGTCAATGAGCGGACAAGACCACCCAAACCGATTGATTTAGGAGGAACACCAAACATGGCTTATGAAAAAATCGTCGTCCCCAGCGAAGGCGAGAAGATTACGCTGGAGGATGGCAAGCTAAACGTCCCCAACAACCCCATTGTCACCTTTATTGAGGGCGACGGTACTGGTGTAGACATCTGGGCTGCCAGTCAGCCCGTGCTGGATGCTGCGGTCGAGAAGGCGTACGGCGGCGAGCGCAAGATCGTGTGGATGGAAGTCTATGCCGGCGAGAAGGCCAATGAGGTCTATAACGAGCCGATTTGGTTGCCTCAAGAAACCCTGGACGCCATCGATGAGTATCTGGTCGCCATCAAGGGACCACTGACTACGCCGGTGGGCGGCGGTATTCGCTCGATCAACGTGGCCCTGCGCCAGCGCCTGGACCTCTACGCCTGCGTGCGCCCTGTTCAATACTTCACGGGCGTGCCCAGCCCCGTCAAGCAGCCTGAGCTGATTGACATGGTCATTTACCGTGAGAACACGGAAGATATTTATGCGGGCATCGAATGGGAGGCCTACAGCGAAGGCGCCAAGCAAATAATCGCTTTCCTCCAGGACGAGATGGGCGTCACGGGCATTCGTTTTCCCGATTCAGCCGGCATTGGCGTCAAGCCGATCAGCGAAGAGGGAACGACGCGCCTGGTAAGGGCGGCGATTCAGTATGCAATCGACAATAACCGCCAGAGCGTGACCTTGGTCCATAAAGGCAACATCATGAAGTTCACCGAGGGCGCCTTCATGGGCTGGGGGTACAAGGTAGCGGCCGAAGAGTTTGGCGCCAAGCCGCTCGACGGCGGTCCCTGGCACGTGCTTGACAACGGCATCATCATCAAGGACGTGATCGCTGATGCTTTCCTGCAGCAGATTCTGACTCGCCCGGCCGAGTATGACGTGATCGCCACCATGAATCTCAATGGCGACTACATCAGCGACGCCCTGGCCGCGCAGGTGGGCGGCATCGGTATCGCGCCGGGCGCCAACATCAGCTATGAGACAGGTCGCGCAATCTTCGAGGCAACCCACGGCACCGCGCCCAAGTATGCGGGCCAGGACAAGGTCAACCCGTCATCGGTTATTCTGAGTGGAGAAATGATGCTGCGTCACCTCGGCTGGAACGAGGCCGCTGATTTGATTCTCAACTCGATGGAGAAAACGATCGCTGAGAAGCAGGTCACCTATGACTTCCACCGCCTGATGGATGGCGCAACACTTCTCAGCTGCAGCGCCTTTGGTCAAGCCCTGATCGACAACATGTAAATCGCGGAGCAAGCGGTTTCTTGCTGTGTTGTACGGGACTGCCGGTCTCGATCGGCCGACCCGTACAACACAGCTAGTCCCCATTCCCTCAAATGCACCAGGATCTCATAGGTTGATTCTGTGAAATCTGTTACAAACTGAAATGAGAATTGTGGTATATAATCTTTGCGTAAAGGTTGGCGCAGTGTTGTGATTTGGCTAAAAATTGTACTTCGCCTTACATTACGCTATGATGACGCCCGGCATAGGGGCAGTTTTTCTCCTTCGTCCTGGACAATTCTTGGTGGGTAGAAGTGCAGCGCACGAATCGTCCACGAAGTCAGGTTCTAGATCATCTGTACGCCGTTCGTAACTCTTTACAAGCTCTCAGGAGGTAGTAGCATATGCAGGCCACAAGCGTGCTAACCCTGCACCAGACCACGATCTGGCAAGAAGGCGATCATGGCCATCACGGGGCTGATCGGTATTGGCTACGTCGCCATCCATATGTATGGCAATTTGAAGATGTTCAATGGGCAGGCTTACTTTAACAATTATGCTCATGCCCTGCGTGAGATCGGCGCTCCAGTCTTTGGCCACCTGCATCTCCTCACGATTGCGCGTATTGTTTTGCTCGCGGCAATTGTACTGCACGTATGGGCCGCGATCTCGCTCTATAACACCGCACGTAAGGCGCGTCCCCAAAATTATGAAATGAAGCGGACCGTCCAGGCAAACTACGCTGTCAAGACGATTCGCTACGGCGGGATCGTGCTCTTGTTGTTTATCCTCTTTCACCTGGCGCAGCTCACCTGGGGCGTCGTCGACGCCAACAACTTCGTGCGCGAAGACCCCTACAGCAACGTAGTCCACAGCTTCCAATCATTACCGATCACGATTTTTTATCTGGTGGCTTTGGTCGCCCTCGGTTTTCATCTCTATCACGGCACTTGGAGCATGTTTCAGACCTTGGGCATTTTGAACCGAAAATACGACCCGTATGTACGGGCATTTGCCGCTCTGCTGGCGATCGTGATTCCCCTCGGTTTTGCGGTCGTGCCCCTTGCAGTAACCTTTGGTTTTGTTTCGTAGCACGGAGGACTTTTGACTATGGCAACTCAGGTAACGCCTGATGTGAAAACAATGCCCACGTTTACCGAGGTAACCCTCGATCCCAAGATCCCAAGCGGACCCCTGGCGGAAAAGTGGGATACAGCGAAGTTTGACTACAAGCTGATCAATCCGGCCAATAAGCGCAAATTCAACGTGATTGTGGTCGGGTCGGGCCTGGCCGGTGCATCAGCCGCGGCGAGTATGGGCGAGCTGGGCTACAACGTCCAGTGCTTCTGTTATCAGGACAGCCCTCGACGCGCGCACAGCGTGGCTGCCCAGGGCGGCATCAACGCCGCCAAGAACTACCAGAATGACGGCGACAGCGTGTGGCGACTCTTTTATGACACGATCAAGGGCGGCGACTATCGCTCGCGCGAGGCCAGCGTCTATCGTTTGGCTGAAGTCGCCAACGCCATCATCGATCAGTGCGTCGCCCAGGGCGTGCCCTTTGCACGCGAGTATGGCGGCACGCTGGACAATCGTTCGTTTGGCGGCGCCCAGGTCTCGCGCACCTTTTACGCTCGCGGTCAGACCGGTCAGCAGCTGCTGCTTGGCGCCTATCAGGCCCTGGCGCGCCAGATTCACGCCGGCAAGGTCGACATGCACACGCGTATGGAGATGCTCGACCTCGTCGTGGTTGACGGCCGCGCCCGGGGTATCGTCTGTCGCAACATGGTTGATGGTACGATTCAGACCTTCGCCGCTGATGCTGTTGTTTTGGCAACGGGCGGGTATGGCAACGTCTTCTATCTGTCCACCAATGCCAAGGGGTGCAATGCAACGGCACTCTGGCGCTGTTACAAGCGCGGCGCCTTCTTTGCCAACCCTTGCTTCACGCAGATCCATCCTACCTGCATTCCACCGGCAGGCGAGCATCAGTCCAAGCTCACGCTCATGAGCGAGTCGCTGCGCAATGATGGTCGCATCTGGGTGCCGCGCAAGGCGGGCGACGACCGCGCGGCCAAGGATATCCCCGAGCCTGAGCGTTGGTACTTCCTGGAAGAGAAGTACCCTGCTTTCGGAAACCTCGTGCCGCGCGATATTGCCTCGCGTGCGGCCAAGAATGTGGTCGATGCCGGTCATGGCGTGGGCGAGCTAAAGAATGGCGTCTATCTCGACTTTGCTGATGCCATTGATCGGCTGGGAAAGAAGGTCATTGTCGATCGCTACGGCAATCTCTTCGACATGTACGATAACATTACCGGTGAGAACCCGTACGAAGTGCCCATGCGCATCTACCCGGCATCTCATTACACCATGGGCGGTCTGTGGGTCGACTATAATCTGGAGAGCACCGTCCCCGGACTTTTCGTCATCGGCGAAGCCAATTTCTCTGATCATGGAGCCAATCGCCTGGGCGCCAGTGCCCTCATGCAGGGGTTGGCAGACGGTTACTTCGTCCTCCCCTACACCATTGGTAACTATCTGGGCAGCGTCAAGCTCAATCCGGTCACGCCGACGAATGAAGCCTTTGTTGAGGTCAAGCGCGAGGTGGATGAGCGGGTCAACAAGCTGCTCTCGATCAATGGAACGCGTACGCCGACGGAATTCCACCGTGAATTGGGCAAGATCGTTTGGGACTATTGCGGCATGGCGCGCAATGAGGCTGGTCTCCGCAAGGCGTTGGAGCTTATCCCCGCGCTGCGCGAAGAGTTCTGGACTGATCTGCGCGTGCCGGGCTCGGCGGATGATTTCAATCAGAGTCTGGAACTGGCGGGTCGCGTGGCAGACTTCTTTGACGTAGCTGAGTTGATGGTGCGTGATGCGCTGGATCGCGAAGAATCCTGCGGCGCACATTATCGGGAAGAGTTTCAGACACCCGAAGGCGAGGCCCAGCGCAACGATGAAGAATACGCGTATGTGTCAGCCTGGCAATATACGGGTGATGGAAACGAGCCGATTCTGGTCAAAGAGTACCTGGATTTCGAAAACGTGGAGCTGACCCAACGCAGCTACAAGTAACTGTGGCCTTGCGGGGCTGTGACGACAGATCTGTTGTCGCTGTTCTGCTGCTTGACTAACTTGAAGGAGAAGCAAACCAATGAAGTTGAAGCTACGTATCTGGCGCCAGCATGGCCCCAACAACGAAGGCCGCTTGGTTGACTATGATCTGGACGATGTCAGTCCGGACTCATCATTTCTGGAAATGCTCGATCTGCTAAACGAAGACCTTATCAATGCGGGCGAAGAGCCGGTGGCCTTCGATCATGACTGCCGCGAAGGCATCTGCGGCACGTGCGGTATGGTCATCAACGGCATCGCGCATGGTCCGAAGAAGGCGATTACAACCTGTCAGCTGCACATGCGCGAGTTCAACGATGGTGACACGATCGTGGTCGAGCCGTGGCGTGCGACCGCCTTCCCGATCATGAAAGATCTGGTCGTGGATCGGACGGCCTTTGAGCGCATTATCCAGTCCGGCGGCTACATTTCCGTTGGCACCGGCAGCGCCGAAGATGCCAACAACGTTCTGATTCCCAAGAGCGTGGCTGACAAGTCAATGGATGCTGCCCAATGCATCGGCTGCGCTGCCTGCGTAGCCGCCTGTCCCAACTCCTCGGCAATGCTCTTCACGGCTGCCAAGGTTTCGCACCTCAACACCCTGCCCCAGGGCAAGACCGAGCGCTATGACCGGGCCGTGTTGATGGTCAACCAGATGGATGAGGAAGGCTTTGGTGGCTGTACCAACATCGGCGAGTGCGAGGCAGTTTGTCCGAAAGAGATCAGCCTGCAGTTCATCGCCATGATGAACCGGGATCTGATCGGCGGCTATTTGGGTGGGGCAGGCAATCGCTAGATTGAAGAGATGCGGAACCCAAGTGGCGCCCGCTTACTTCGCGTTGCTAAGTTTGATTTTCTGGGGCGGTACGGCGAAAGATATTTCGACGTACCGCCCTTTTTATGGTCGAGAAAGCAGGATAAAGCCATGCGTGACATAGTCCTGATCACTGGCATCAGCGGGTTTATCGGCAAGCATGTCGCCCTCAGGCTGCTCGCTGATGGCTACCAGGTGCGGGGAACAGTGCGTTCACTGGCCCGGGCAGACGAAGTGCGCCAAACGCTGGCGTTGCACGGTGCAGATCTTGCACGCCTGAGCATCATCGAGGCTGATCTTGAGTCAGATTCAGGCTGGGAGGAGGCGGCAAGCGATTGCCGGTACGTTCAGCATATTGCTTCGCCGGTGCCCATTGCCCAACCGCGTGATCGCGAGGCGCTCGTTCCCCAGGCAAAACAGGGAACCTTGCGCGTGCTGGAGGCTGCCCGGGCCGCCGACGTTGACCATGTTGTCGTGACGTCATCGGTTGCTGCCATGATGTATCGCCCCGATCGATCCAACCCCGTGACTGTTTCAGAAGATGATTGGTCCGATCCCGAATGGGCGCAGGCGACGGCCTACGTTGTCTCCAAAACCCGCGCCGAGCTGGCGCTCTGGCAGTGGGCGCATGAACTCGGCTGGGCCGACCGGGTGACGACCATTAATCCGTCCGTGATTCTGGGGCCGACGTTGGATGCCCACGCCGGCAGCTCAACCGAGATCATCCGCGCGCTGATGACAGGCGCATATCCGCTGCTGCCACCGTTGACGCTCTTGATGGTTGACATCCGCGATATCGTCGAACTGCACGTACGGGCGATGACGATGCCGGCAGCGAGCGGGCGTCGCCTTCTGGGCGCGGGCGATGCCCTGCCGTTGACTGAGGTGGCCGCGGCTCTCAGTACGGCGTTCCCGGCGTACGCCAAGCAGATTCCCACGATGGCGGCGCCGGCGTTTCTCATCCGGATGGCCGCCAGGTTCGAGCGAACCCTGCAGACGATTGCGCCCGATCTTGGCGTGATACCGATCGCCGAGACCGCCTACGTCACCGACCTCACTGGCGTAACGTTTCGGCCTTCAATGGAAGCCGTGCAAGCAACCGCCCAGTCTCTGATCGACCATGGGGTGATCTGACGCGGGATTTGGGTGTGGCAAAAACCCGTTATGGGATCAATCACCTTCTTCACGTCTGCCGGGTTGAAGATGCACGCCTGTCTGCGGTTGCCAATCGGCTCCAACCTGATCTTCTTTACGTAGAACCATATAGACGACTTTCCGACGCTGACCGGGGACGTGTTGCATATCTCGCTACGTTCCGTACGCTGATCCTCTCCATCGTACGCCACGGCTTTCGTGACGCGCCCATCTACGACAAGACGCTTCACGCCATCGATGCAGGCAACGGACGCGCAACCGCCGCGGCCATCCTTCGCGATGAAGCGAACTACGTGCGCGCCCTGGCGCCCGATTGGGACGGCAAGTCGCCGCCGGATATTGCGCTGGATGACGCAGCCAACCGGATATCCCCTGTCGTTTTTCTCCATGATGAGACGAGAACCGGCAATCGCTGGCAAACACCCGTCAAGGGCATGGTCAAGAGGATGCCAGCGGCAATCAGAACAGTGCCCCAGGCGTGATAGCGGGCAAAGGGTTCACCCAGCAGCAGTACGCCAAGCAGACTGCTGAAAACCGGCACGAGTTGAATGCTAAAGCCGGCCCGCACGGAGCCGATGAGTTCGATACACCGATTGAAGCAGAAATAGGCAATCACGGACGGAAATAGCATGAGATAGCCAATTGTGAGGAGTGTGGGCAACGAAATGGTCATGGTATGGCCTGCAGCCACTTCCCACACCCATACGGGCAGCAGGCACAGTGCACCTACGGAAAAGGTGATAGACATGAGGCTGAGCGAATGGACGGCCGGTCGGTAGCGCATCGCCACGCTATAAGCTGCAAAGAAGGCTGCTGCCAGGAAGACCAGAAGGTCGCCCCGGTTTAGCACCAGGCCGCTCAGGCTCAGCGGATTGCCTTGCAGAATGACGATGCAGGCGCCGGAAAGTGAGAGCAGAATGCCAACCGCATAGGATAACCGGATTCCTTCTCGGAGGAAGAGAAACGAATAGAGCATGATAAGTGCCGGCATCAGAGCCATGAGCAGTGATGCGTTCACCACGGTTGTCCATTGGAGGCCGGCATAGAGTAGCGTGTTCATGGCCGCAATGCCCAGTAGGCTTAGTAGCAGAACCACGGGCCACTTGCGGCGAATTTCTGCCCGATCCCGCTTCAAGTGGGGCCACGCCAACCCGGTTACGATGATGGCCGCGCCCGCCCAGCGCCAAAAAGCGAGGGCTACAGGCGGTATTTCAGTGTGCATGAGGCGTGCGAGTACGAAGTTACCGGACCAGAAAAGGGCTGCCAACAGGAAGAGCAGGGATGGTGAATCAGATGGGCGAAAGCGGCCGGCCAGGCGAGTGATTTGCTTACTGTCGGTCATGAGAATCTCCTGTGTCTGTCGACTCCCGGAAGAGCCGGCACATCCTATGCCGCCACTGTAGCATGGGGCGCTGGCGCAAGAATCTCACAATCGGCGTAATCTGTCTCAACTATTAATCGATCCTACCTGGCTTAGGGAATATGAATCAGGAGGCAGCACCATGAACACAGAATCTGCATTGCTGGCGCGATACTGATCGCCGAGGCCGCCTACGTCACCGAACTGACTGGCGTAACGTTTTGGCCTTCAATGGAAGCTGTGCAAGCAACCGCCCACTCTCTGATCGACCATGGGGTGGTCTGCCCCGGGAATGAGGTATGGCAAAATACCGTTGCCTGCCCTGCATGGCCATGCTACAATGAGCCAACCACTCGACACCATTGCAGGCGCATCCACATGGAACCCTACTGGCAACTTTATTACCACCTGGTCTGGTCGACGCGCGGGCATGTGCCCTTTTTGGATGAGACGCGGGCACCGATTCTGTATGGCTACATCCGCGCCCGTACCCAGGCACTGGGCGGCACCGTCTTTGCGCTGGGCGGCATGCCCGATCATGTCCATCTCATTGCCGCGATTCCGCCCAAGCTGGCGCTATCGCTCTTCGTTGGTCAGGTGAAGAGCAGTTCTTCGGCCCGCTTCAACCCGCGGTTCCCGAGGCGCCCCGCTTTGCATGGCAAGAGTCGTATGGCGTCTTCTCCTTCGACCGCAATCGTCTGGCCAATGCGATCGATTATGTGGACCAACAAGCCTATCACCATGCGCATGGCAGCACCATCCCACTCCTTGAACGGACCGAGGGCGGCGCACCCCAGGTCATCCGTAACCCCGAAACCAACTATTACATTGACTCCGATCGCTGGCGCGCCGAACTGCTGGCGCTCGACACCGAATTGTTTGCAGAGTGGAAAGATCACGAAATCCAGTAATTCACGATTTGTCATGCCGTTCACGTAGTGGGCGCAAAGCGCCATGACCGGAGGGAAGAGGAATCTCAGGTTTGCACAGTCGAGATTTCTCGTCGCTGCGCTCTGTCGGAATGACAGGTGCTCCGAAATCGTGAACGACTGAAATCGATTGCTGATTGAACGGGGAGCGGATAATCATTGTCCTGCAAAATCAGCGCAAACCTGCGATATCCACGCGATCCGCGGCCTATCGAGGCGTGATCAGGAGCCCGAACGCAGCCAACCAAAGAGGCGTTGGCCCAGTTCAGGCTTGGCCGGTTCCGGTTCAAGCGGGGCGCCGTCGAGCGCGTCGATGAATTCCTGACCGGTCTGGAAGCGGTCGGCGGGATCCTTGGCGATGGCCTTGAGGATGATTCGCTCTAGTTCGGGCGAAAGCCAATGGTGCTTGGAGGGCGGCGGCGGCTCCTGCGTGAGATGGGCGTCCAACACTTCAGAACGGGCGCCATAAAAGGGCTTTTGACCCGCCAGCATGCGGTAGAGGACGATGCCCAGGGCGTATAGATCGGCGCGGCCGTCAACCGGTCGATCCGGGTCGATCTGTTCGGGCGCCAAAAAGGCGGGCGTACCGTAGATGCCCATCTCATGTTCCGGCGGGTTTTCAATATCATACACCGTGCCGAAGTCAAAGAGCACGGCACGCCCATCGCGGGTCAGCATGATGTTGGAGGTTTTGATGTCGCGGTGGACGTAGCCATTTGCGTGGAGGTAGTCCAACGCATCGGCGACTTGCCGCACGATGCCAATGGCGGCCGCTTCGCCGATCGTCTTGTTGCGGAGGAGAAAGTCTTCCAGCGTTTCGCCATTGATTAGCTCCATGGCGATATAGGGCAGGCCATTGACCTCGCCGGCATCGTTCACGCGGGAGATGCCACGGTGGCGTAGCCGCGACAGCACGCGATATTCAAGCTGAAAGCAAGCGCGCAGATGTGCCTGGCTAGCTGCAGCCGGCAGCATAACCTTTAGCGCCACTGGTTGTCCACGTCGATCCTGGGCCCGATAGACGCGCGCCACCGCACCCTGCCCCAACGGCCCCTCAATCTGATAGGCGCCGAAGCGGTTGGGCGGCATTCCATTGGCTGCGTTGTAGTGAACAGCAGTGCTGGGCATGGGCTGTGCGTACACGCGGTTGGATGACAAGAGCTTTGTGCATTATATACAAGAGATTGCCCCTTGTAAACAGACAGAGTGCACAAGGTGCATACCACATTTTGGGGGCTGCTCTGGAAAAAGCGATCAGTCCCTTCGTGCACCGCCCCGGAATGGGATGCACTCAGTGCACAATTCATCTTGCCTCCGCACAGATCAGAACTGCCGACGCACCAGACCCTTCTCCTGTGCCCAAAAAAGTGAGGGACGACCCGCGGGCCGCCCCTCACTCTGCATATCTCTGTTGTCACAACAACTGACAATTAGCCATTGACAATTGTCAATTATTCATTTTCTAGTCATCGCCGGCGGCGCCAAAGCCTGGCATATCATAAGCGCCCATGCCATGTTCGGACAGATCCAGACCGGCCTGCTCTTCCTCGGGCGACACCCGGAGGATGCCGATGGCCTTGAGGATTGAGAATAGGACGAAGGAGGTGATAAAGGCCCACGCCGGGATCGCAACTGAACCGATGAGCTGCGGCATGAAGGCGACACCACCGAAGATGCCCGTGGCCAAACCGCCCCAGATACCGACCAGGCCGTGAACCGGCCAGGCGCCGACTGTGTCGTCGATCTTGGCTGCTTCGAGCAAGTCAATGCCGATGCCGACCAGGATACCGGCAACCAGACCAATTACCAAGGCTTCCCAATTCTGAACCAGATCACAGTTGGCGGTAATACCCACCAAGCCGGCCAACATACCATTGAGCGTATAGCCCAAGTCCGGCTTGCCCTTGCGGATCCAGCTGTAGAGCATGGCCAGCAGGGTGCCGGCCGCTGCAGCCAGAGCCGTGTTGGTGGCGATCAGCATGACTGCGTCGGTGTTGGATGCACCCGAGAAGGCGAGCTGGCTGCCGGGGTTGAAGCCGAACCAGCCGATGAAGAGGATAAAGACACCCAAAGTTGCCAGCGCCATGCTGTGGGGCGGGAATGGATTGGCTTTGCTCTCGCTGCTAAAGCGACCAATACGCGGACCAAGCACAATCACTGCTGCCAAAGCCGCGAAGCCACCGACAGCATGGACCACGATCGAACCGGCAAAGTCGTAGAAGCCCAACTGGTCGAGCCAGCCGCCGCCCCACTTCCAATAGCCAGAAATGGGATAGATGATTGCGGTGATGACGATGCTGTAAATCAGATAGCCGGAAATCTTCATGCGGCCAGCCACTGCGCCCGAGACGATCGTAGCGGCCGTGGCGGCGAACGCAGCCTGGAAGAGGAAGTCGACCTGAGGATTCAGATTGCCGGGCAAGGCTTCGGGCGGTGTCGAACCGATGCCAAAGCCGCTAAAGGCCAACCAGCCAGGAATAATCTCATTGGCGCCGTACATGATGCTGTAGCCGACGATCCAGAAGATGATCAGGCCTGCGCCCAGATCGATGATGTTCTTGTACATGATGTTCACGGCATTCTTGGCTGAGTTGAAGCCGCTCTCTACCATGGCAAAACCAGCCTGCATGAAGAGCACCAAGACTGCCGAGAAGAGCAAAACGATATTATCGATGGCGTAAGCCAGTTCGTTTGTGCTGATGTCGCCGTCTTGCGCCAAAGCCGCCGTAGCGGCCACCAGCGTCAAAATGAGTGCGAGGGGAAACGCTCGCATGAGTTTGGATACCATTTGTCTTCTATCCTCCATTCATTGAATCGATGACTTCTGATAGATCTACTTGTTGCGTTCTTCACAAGCTTGGCCTTAATAATAAGAAAAGGATGCCGCTTTCTCAATGTACAATCTGCACAAATTATCTTTTACTGCGGTGTGAAGATTGTACCTATTTACGGGTCTTATGCACTGAATATATTCTTTTTGCACAGTCTTTGACCCTTTGTGGTTTTGAATCATCGCCGAATCGGGCGATTCGATATCTATTTGCAATGCGCCGCTTGCGCAATGCGCCGATTCGTCAACGTGGCTAGATGTGGATCAATCCGTTGGGCAATGGCCGTGCAACGCTGCAATCTGGAAACGCATGAGGGGTCGGCTTGGGCATGGCGGAAAGTGCGGCAACCGCGATTAGGCGCTCCAGGATAAATCCATCTTCATCCACTGCATCGGCGCCGATCCGCGGTCCATTCTAGTCAAATTGCGAATTCATGGGAGCAGGCAATTTTGGCTGTATCGGACGCAAGAGTTGTGATAGACTGTCTCCCACAGCGGCTTCACAACCGGCCGCACGCATACGGAAAGATGCAAAACGTTCGCATATTCAAATGATTGCACTCGGTACATCTTCTTGGCTCTTCGATGCTTGGCGCGGTCCCTTCTATCCAGCGGATCTCGGACGCAAGGGGTACTTGGGGCATTACGCGCTGCATTTTCGTACGGTCGAGGTAAACACGAGCTTTTACGGCCAGCCGCGAGACTCGACGGTCCAAAATTGGCAGGCGTCCGTGCCAGAAGGCTTTACGTTTTGCCTCAAATTTCCACGTGTAATTAGCCATGAGAAGCGTCTCGTCGGCTGCGAGGCGGAAAGCAAGGCCTTCTTAACGCTATTGCGGAGCATGGGCGAAGCGGCTGCGCCCGCTTTCTTGCAGCTTCCCCCCAGCCTGAGCCGGGCCAATACAGGCCGTGAACTGGCCGACTATCTTGCCTGGCTGGCAGAGCAGGGCGCCGACCTGCGGTTGGCCGTCGAAGTGCGCGCTGCCGACCTGATGACGCCGGCCTTCTTGCGCTATGTCATGGAACTAGGCCTGGCGCCGGTGCTGGTGGATCGGGTCAATACACCCGATCTGTTTCCGGCATGGCTGGCGCTGACTGAGGAGGGCGTCGGGCCCGGCCACGGTATCATACGCTGGATTGGCGATGACAAGAACGGGCCGACCGGTGACCGCGATGCTGACGGCTCCACGCGATGCAGAGCTTGACCGTTGGGCCGACCGCCTGGCATCCGCTGCGGCTTTGGGCCTTGATCTCTTCGGCTACATGCATAATCCGTATGAAGGCCATTCCCCGGCCAGTGTACGCCGTCTGGAAGCCCGGCTGCAGGAGCGAGTGCCTCTCGCCGAGTGGCATCCCGAACCGCCCACATCCGCGCCGGATACGGGTCAACTTTCACTCTTCGACGATAGGTAAGGCCCGACTTAGCTAGGGCCCGAGTGAGATGGGCCCGAGCGACATGGGAGAGGTCCTGCTGGCGCCAGGGGCATTGCCACCCCTGCGTTTCAGTCAGTGCAAGTCACGACCAATTCATCTAGGAATCATTCTGCTGGCCGCAAGGCATAGCATCACCTGAGGTTATTATGGATCGAACAACGCCCGTTGCTCACAATGAAGAGATTGAACTCTATATCCGCACCTATTACTCGCTCTTGAGGAGCAGTGCGCCAGTGCGCGTGCGTAGCCTCGAAGACACGCATATGGCCATGCAGTCCAATCTGCATTACCACGCCGACAGTACGGATCTCGATATTACGGCGCTCGTCTACTCGGCCCTGCGGCTGCCCGACTGCATGTCCAGTACGGAACTCATGATTCTGGGCCAGATGGAGGATGTTTTTGAGCGTGAGGGCTATGGCGCGGTCGATGAATGGACACCCGTGCGTGCGCGGGCCCGACGGCGCAAGTTTTTTTTCCGTCCAGAAGATGGTCATCTGGCTGCGTTTATCGCCAGCGTCAGCGACATTGACGACATTATTCCCTGCTTGACGGCATATCAGATTGAGTGGAACAAGATCTATCAAAAGCTCAACAGCAGTGATATCGGCCGCCGTCTGACCTACTATCAAGGCGTCAACGGCTATATGCCGATTGACATGCTCGACGACATTCGCGAGGCGCTGGGGCTCAGCGCTGATGACTTTGGCAAACTCAACCAGCTCTGGCCGCGCGAGTCATTGCTCAAAAACTTGCAGCTCGCAGCCGCCAAGCGTCTTGACATCTACATCACCGTCCTTGGTAGTGGCCTAAGCGACTATCGACGCAGCGTCCAGTATTGGTGGAGCCGGATCGAGCAGGCGACGAGTGAAAAGGGCGTCAACCTGAATCTGCGCCCCGTCTACTTCATCAGCAGCAACATCCACAGCATGGTCAACCTGGTCTCCGGCGCAGCGTGGGAGATGCAGCAAGCGCTGATCGATTTCGTGCGGCGCGAAAATCCGGAGGAAATGTGGCGCGTCTTTGAGCAACTGCCCGACAACGACGTGGGTGCGCTGGGGAACTTCCTCTACTACGCGATGCGCCCCTTTGCAGCGTATGCCGACAGCGTCCACAAGATCGAGGAACGCATTCTCCACCGCGAGCGCAAGGCCGGCGTTACGCGAATTTCAGAACCACAAAGCCTGGACGTAGAGGCACAGGTAATCGAGATGAACCACCTGCGTGCCAAGCGGGTTGATCCGCGCCTTACCCGGTTCAGCGACGAGGAGTGGGGGCTGCTGCGCCAGAGCGACGCCGTTATCATCAACATCGACTATCCGCTGGGCATGGCGGCCTATCATATCTTTAGCCAGCTGTCGACTGCCGTTGGGCGCATCTTGGGCGTCTACATCGTGGGCAAGGCCGCAACGCTCAACGGTCGCGTGGGTGATGTCATGATCCCGAATGTTGTCTATGACGAACACTCCCGCAATTCGTATCTGTTCCGCAACTGCTTCACGGCTCAAGATGTGGGGCCCAATTTGAAGTTTGGCACGGTCTTTGACAATCAGAAGGCCGTCACCGTGCGCGGCACCATGCTTCAGAATCGAGACTTCATGCATGTCTTTTATGAAGAGGGCTACACCGATATCGAAATGGAGGCCGGCCCCTACCTCAGCAGCCTTTACGAAGACATCTACCCCAAGCGCTATCCCATCAACGAGATCGTCAACCTGTTTATCAACGCGCCGTATGACATCGGCTTGATCCACTACGCCAGCGACACGCCCATCAGCAAACGCCAGTCGTTACTGAGCAAGAGTCTTAGCTACTTTGGAGTCGATGCCACCTATGCCACCTCCATCGCCGTTCTCAATCGCATTCTGGAAAATGAGATTACCCGGCAGCGTAAGCTGGCAGCGTGAGGACATTCCAGAAGGCATGCTACGCGTAAAATGAGCCGCGTTTTCTTGCGCAACGGGAGAGGTGTTGTCTTGTGATTTTTCCTTCTGACGGGTCCTTTTTGTGGAATAGCATGGTTGTTCTGGCCCATTTCCTCAAGCTGTTTTTCTGTGTTCCACAGGGCGAGGGTCGGGCCAATGTCCCGCGGCAGGGTGGTCTCGTCTATGCCTGTAACCACAACATGGGCCCCGACTACGTCGTCCTCGGGGCGCTCAGCCCACGCCAGGTCTATTTCATGGCCAAGAGTGAGATCTTCGAGGTTTCGCCTTGGCTGACACGCTTGCTCTTTAGTTTGGGCACCTTCCCCATCCAGCGCGGCGCCGGCGATAACGACGCCATGTCGAGCGCGGTGGAACTGGTCCGTAGCGGCAAAACGCTGGGCATGTTCCCGGAAGGCACACGCAGCAGAACGGGCCAACTCCAGCCCGGTCGTTCCGGAGCAATTCGCATCGCCATGGCCGCCAATGCACCCATCGTGCCGGTGGCTGTTGTGAATAGCGAAAAGATGTTTCCGCGCAAGTGGCTGCCGTGGAATCGGCCCGTGGTCACTGTGCGCTTTGGCGAACCCTTCCTGCTTGAGGGCGACGTGGAAGATTCTGAGGACGTGAGTCATAACACCGAGATCGTCATGCGCAGAATCGCAGCGTTGTTGCCGCCTGATCGGCGCGGCGTTTATGCCACTCTCCCATCTATGGTGGACGTCGTGTAGGGGGATTGCCGCCGCGTCGACGCGCCAGTGCCATTGGCCGTAGGCACAAAAAAAGCCGGGCCCCGTCAGGAGCCCGGCTTTTTGCTTGTCACACTAACCGCTACATTCTAGCCATGACGGCGTCAAGCGTATCGGGCGCTGGGCGTAGCTGCGCTTCCCCCAGCGTCGCCAACGGTGCATCCACCGTGTTGAGCAATTCGTTCATGTCCGGCTGGCTCTCGTCCACGTAGAAGAGTCCAGTCAGGAAATCGCCCTTGTCGCGTGCGTTGACGATGGTCTCGTAGGCCGCGATCTTGTTGGTCGGGTCGTAGGAGTTGTCCACCTGCTTGAGGACGATCCACGAGCCGTCATGCATTTGTACTTCGAGTTCGTCGTCGTAATCGTCGATCTCGATCTCTTCGTATTTGGGGATGAAGCTCAAGCCCTGGAGCGGAATTTCATGTTCCTTGCCCCAGCTGTAGCTCTTTGTCGACGTATTGTGATTGTTGAACGTCACGCAAGGGCTGATGATGTCGATGATTGCGATGCCGCGATGGTTGAGCGCAGCCTTCAGCAAGGCTTCAACCTGCTGGGCGTGGCCGGCGAAGCTGCGGGCCACGAAGGTGGCGCCGGCGGCCAGGGCCTCCAGGCAAATGTCTAGGGGCGGCAGCTCATTGACGCCGGCATACTTGAGTTGTTGGCCCATGTCTGCCGTGGCGCTAAACTGGCCCTTGGTCAACCCGTAGACGCCGTTGTTCTCCACGATGTATACCAGTGGCAGATTGCGGCGCATGGCGTGCTTGAACTGGCCAATGCCGATGGACGCGGTATCGCCGTCACCCGAAACACCGACTGCTGTGAGCGTGCGGTTGACAGCCAGTGCGCCGGTCGCCACGGACGGCATGCGTCCATGTACCGAGTTGAAGCCGTGGCTATGGCCGAGAAAGTAAGCCGGCGTCTTTGAGCTACAGCCAATGCCGCTCAGCTTGACGACCTGGCTTTGATCCAGGCCCAGATCCCACACCGCGTTGATGATGCGCTGGCTAATGCTGTCATGACCGCAGCCCTTACACAGCGTCGACTTGCGGCCGCGATATTCCTTCTTCTCCATACCCAGTTCGTTTACCTTGGGCGCCCGTGAAGGCCGCTTGGAGGCAGGGGTTGTACTCATGGTGAAATGTCTCTCCCTATCTAAACAAGTCTAGAATCAAGTCTGCATCAGAAGCCGCGCACCGGTCGGCGCACGCTTCCACCATCGCCTATTGTGCTGCGGCGGCTGCCATAACTGTTTCCGCAATCCATCGTGCAGAGAGGGGCATGCCGTCACACTTGGCCGCCGAAATCAGCTTGGTAGCTGCAGCCGGCTCTTCAATCTTCAGAATCTGGTGGAGCTGGCCGTCATGATTGGATTCGACCACGACCACCGTCTCATGGCGCGCGATGAAATCACGAACAGTCTGATCAATAGGCAGGGCGCGCAGCCGCAGGTAATTGGTGGCGACATTTTCATCGCTCAGGCGGTCTTGGGCTTCCAAGATCGCGGCGTGGTTGCTGCCCAGGCTGATGATGCCGACCTGTGCCCCGTCCCGGCGAATGACCTCTGGCTTGGGAACAAGGGTCCGTGCGGTCTCAAACTTCCGCGCCAGTCGTTCCAGATTCTCTTCCCAGTCGTCGGAGCGCTCGCTGTACACGGCGTATTCATTGTGGCCTGTGCCGCGTGTAAAGTATGCGGCCAACGGACTCTCGTTGCCGGGAATCGTGCGATAGGCGATACCGTCGCCGTCGATGTCTTTGTAGCGGCCCCATTGACCGCCCAGCTCCTGGAGCGCCTCGGCATCCAGCACCTTGCCTCGATCCAGTGGCTTTTCAGGATAATCAAAGCGCTCGGAGATGGCCAGGTTCATGCCTAGATCCAGATCGCTGAGCACGAAGACCGGGGTTTGCAGCCGCTCCGCCAGATCCAACGCCGCACCGCCAAACTCGAAGCATTCCTTCGGCGTGGCCGGGAAGAGAAGCACGTGGCGGGTGTCGCCGTGACTCAGGAAGTAGGTGCTGATAATGTCACCCTGGCTTGTGCGCGTGGGCAGGCCCGTGCTCGGCCCCATGCGTTGAATGTTCCAGATGACGCTTGGGATTTCAGCAAAGTAGGCCAGGCCCACGAACTCGGACATGAGACTGATGCCGGGTCCGGACGTCGCGGTCATGGCGCGTGCGCCGGCCCAACCTGCACCCACGACCATGCCAATCGCGGCCAGCTCGTCTTCCGCTTGAATCACGGCGTAGGTTGCCTGCTCCGTTTCGGGATCGATGCGCAACTGGGGTCCGTAGCTGTTGATTCCCTCCGCCAAGCTGGAGGAAGGCGTAATCGGATACCAGGAGACGAACTGCACGCCGCCGTAGAGCGAACCCAATGCTGCAGCCGTGTTGCCGTCGGTCATAATCTTGTCTTCATTGAAGCCGCTCATGGCCGCAACACGATAGGGCTGCGTATTGTCGACGTTGGCCTTCGTCCAATCGTAGGCCGCTTGCGCCATCTTGAAGTTGAGCGCGACCGGCTTCTCTTTCCCGCCAAAGTTCCAGCTTAGCGCAGCATGGATCTCATCCATGTCAATATCGAGCAAATAGGCTACGGTGCCGACATAGGCAAAGTTAGCCACATAATCCCTGAGGCTCTGGGGCAGATCGGCTTCTTTGACCAGATCTTTCACCGGCATGGGCACATACGTGACATCTTTGCGGTGATTGGCTATGGGCAGCGAATCATTGTAGATGATGACGCCGCCGGGCAGGGCCTCTTCCATGTCTTCGGCGACGGTCGCCGGGTTCATGCAAATGACCACTTCGATGCCTTCGCGCCGGGCCAGGTACCCCTCTTTACTCAGACGAATCTGATACCAGGTCGGTAGGCCCTGGATGTTGCTGGGAAAGAGGTTCTTGCCCGTCACGGGAATGCCCATATTAAAGAGCGCGCGGATGAGCACAATGTTGCTCGTCTGCGAGCCGGAGCCATTGGCCGTCGCCACGTTGATGTTAAAGTCGTTCACAACGTGCTGACTGGTTGTTTGATCCTGTGGATCCTGTACTGCTACACTCATCGTTCGGTGTCCTCCACTCGGTAAATCACACAATCTGTCGGTTAAGCAAAAAATTTTTAAGGTATCAAGTGTCGAATCGGTACGAAACGCATCCAGGTGTGCCTAAACCGCCTCGGATGTCGGCCCGACCGGCAAGGAGGCCGTGCTGCCTTCAACAGAAATACCCCGCCGGCTGAGCAACTGCATGTGTTCAATCAAGAGTTGCTTGCTGCCCTCAATGTCGCCGGCGCAGATGGCTTCGGCGATTCTTTCGTGGTAGGCCCATACCTCCTGTAAATATGGATAATCCGCATAGGTGTTGAGTTCAACAGCTTCGTATGCGTCCCGATAGGCTTCCAGTAGTCCAACAACAAAGGGGTTCTCCAATCGTTTGAAGATCGATAGGTGAAACTCCCGGTGCTCGCGAAAGGGAATCTGAATGCGCGGCTGATTGAGCATAACCTTGGCCGCCGCAACAAGCTGGCGCAAATGCTCCTTGTCCTCCGGCGTCAAGAGCATGACGGCCTCATCCCAGTAGGCGTATTCCAGGTGGCCGCGCAAGCTGCTGAACTGGTCGAAGGCCTGATCATCCAGCGCCATGGCAGTCAGCAAGCTGAGGCGCACGGCCGGTTGGAAAGCGTATTCGGTGCGGGTGATGCCCCGGCGCGGGCTTGCTTCCACCAGCCCGAGCATGCGTACGACTTCGAGCTGCTCGCGGAACTTGCCGACGCTGACGCCAATTTCGTCGCTGAGATCGTTGAGGGAAGGGAGCCGGTCGCCAGGTTGATAACCTTCCGTCAAAACGTGACGGAGAAGGTCTGAATCAATCTGCGATAGTATCATGTATAATTGCCTGCAAAGCTTATAATCTGATTAATCCGATTAATCAGATTGTTATCCTTTATTAGACCACGAACGCGGCAATTCTGTCAAAATTGAGCATCGAACGCGGAATTCAAAACGCAATATTCTGGCCTGCGCGTCAAGAGAAATCTAGCCATCGATCCGGGATGCCGCCGGCTCATGACGGGAAGGGTGCGATCACGGTCAAAAAGGTCAGCGCGGTCTCCCCTTGATTGATGACGCCGTGGGGCACGCCGGCCGGGGCCAGGATGAGTTCGCCGACCGTGCAGCGCTGCTGTTCATCACCCACGGTGAATAGACCCGAACCCGCCAAAACGAGATAGAACTTGTCCTGCTCGGCATGGTCATGAACAGGCTGTTCCTGGCCCGGTTGCAGGGAGTTAAGGCCGGTCAACAGGCGCTCGCTCTCAAAGAGCGTGTGCTTAAAGGGCTTCTCTTCGCGCACGCCAACGTGGTCGAGCGGTTGAATAAAGTAGTTCATGGTTGTCTCCTCGTCGTGTGCATCATGCCGTTTCACTGATTCTGGCTCAAGTATTCCCATGCGGCCGCGGCCAGCAGCGCTGTACCCGTCGGCAGCATGCGCTCGTCGAAGTCAAAGCGCGCGTTGTGGTGGGGCGCATGCATCGGGCCGGCGGGGTCCGACGCGCCGACGAGGACGAAGCAACCAGGCACCCGGCGCAGAAACTCGGCCATGTCTTCGCCTACCATCATTGGATCGATCTGAACGACCTGCTCCGGGCCCACGATCTCTGTTGCCACATCCTGCATGAAGGCTGCCTGTTCGACATCATTAACGGTGGCCGAGGTTCCCCGCCAGTGTTCGAACTCCACGCTGGCGCCGTAGGCTGCGGCAATCTGCTCTGCCATCTCGCCCATGCGTGTGGTGATCAAGGCTTCTACATCATCGGAAAAGGCGCGGTAGGTGCCGGCGAGTTCGGCCGCTTCTGAGATGATATTGAGCGCTGTCCCGCTGTGGAACTTACCCACCGATATGACGGCCGGATCGGTCGGGCGGACGTTACGCGCCACAATGCTTTGCCAACTGACGACAATCTGGGCGGCGATCAGCGTGGCGTCGACCGTCTCGTGGGGCTCGGCGCCGTGACCGCCTTTGCCTTGCACGCGCAGGGTGAAGCTGCCCGCCGTTGCCCAGAGGGGACCGGGCTGCACAACGACCTGATTGAGCGGCAGGCGGCTCCACAGATGGAGTCCGAACGCGGCGTCCGGGGCAGGGTCTTCCAGCACGCCGTCGGCCAGCATGGCTTTGGCCCCGCCCAGGCCTTCTTCCGCCGGCTGAAAGACGAGCTTGACCCGTCCGGGCAGCTCGTTGCGCCGCTGCGAGAGCAGCGTGGCCACGCCCATGCCAATGGCGGTGTGGCCGTCGTGGCCGCAGGCGTGCATCACGCCATCGTTCTGAGAGCGATAGGGGACGTCACGCTCCTCGTAGATGGGCAGCGCGTCCATATCGAAGCGCAGCATCACGGTCGGCCCGTCGGGCGGCAGGTCGTCGGGCTCAATCAGCGCCACGACGCCTGTCTGGCCAATCCCGGTGCTCACCTCCAGGCCCAGATCGCGCAGGTGGTCGGCCACGATGCCGGCCGTGCGTACCTCTTCGAAGCCGATCTCTGGATGCATGTGAAAATCGCGCCGCCAAGCGACAAGCTGGTCGGTCAGCGCATCGGCCTCTTGCCGCCAGAGTGAATCAATCTTCATGGTCACAACTCCCAATTGGGTGGGTCTTTTACTCCGCTGAATAGTCGAGAATGGCATTGCTTTCGCGCACAAACTCGAAGCGCTCGCGTGCAGAGGTCAGCACATCGCCAATCGCCTCAAAACGCTCGCGCAGATCCTGCTCGTCGCTTGCACTCTCCCACGCTTTGCGCAGCAGATCTTCAAATGACTTGGCCCCCTCTATGTTGCCCAGAATCAGATCGACTTCACCGATCACCAATTCAAACATGCGAATCTTGCGCGCCAGGAGATTGATGATGTGGGATTCAATCGTCTCGTTGCAGCTGAGGTTAAAGATCGTCACGTCCTCAGTCTGACCAAGGCGGTGGAGGCGGCCGATCCGCTGTTCTACGCGCATGGGGTTCCAGGGCAGATCGTAATTAATCAACTGGTGGCAGAATTGGAGATTGCGCCCTTCGGCCCCGCTTTCGGTGCTCACCATCACCCGCGCGCCGGCAGGACCTTCGTCGCGGAACGTGGCCACCGCGGCTTCCTTTTGCTGGATGCTGAGCCCGCCATGAAAGCTGGCGCTGCTGACGCCCCACTTGGCAAGCTGTTCGATGATCACGTCCTGCGTGCGGCGGAATTCGGTGAAGATCAGAAATTTGCCCGGAAATTCGGCCAGAATCTCGCGTACGGCCTCGAGTTTGCGCCCCACCGCAATCGATTCGGCCAGCTCGAGGTAGCCGCGCAACTCGGCCCGGGTCTCATCGCCGTAGCCGGGATCGTCGATCATCTTGCGCAGGGTGCCGGCCACGGCCTGGGGACTGCTGCTCAACTCGCGCTGGAGCGTGATGAGGGTCAGGCGTAGGGCCTTGTTATTCTCGGCCGCACGATAGCGCCGGCGGATGTAGTCGCTGAAGTCGGCATAGAGGCGCCACTCATCCTCGCTCAGGCTGAGGTGATAGATGGCGGCGCGGCGGCGCGTAAACTGGATGTTGACCTTGCTGCGCCGGTTGCGGATCATGACATCGTTGAGCAGACGGCGCAGCGCGCGGGCATTCTTGGGCTCGCGTGCATCGCCGCTGGAAACAAAATGGCGGCGAAACGCACGCACTGTGCCCAACTGTCCGGGTGAGAGAATCGTGATCAGGCTGTAGAGCTCCATCAGGTCGTTCTGGACCGGCGTGGCCGTGAGCATGAGCACGTAGCGCTTGCGGATCTGATTGACGAACTTCCAGGCCAGGGTGCTGCGATTCTTGAGCTTGTGGGCTTCGTCAACGATCAGCAGGTCGTAATCGCGTGCCAGGATTGCCTCACTATGGCGGCTGAGCTTGGCGCGGTCAAGGCTGGTGAGCCAGCGACCTTGATCGTCAGCCGCAGCCGCCCGCCATTCCGCCGGCTTGGTGACTACCTGAAACTCTTCGTGAAATTTGCTGCTCAACTCCTCGCGCCACTGCTCGGTCAGCGAGGCCGGCGTCAAGACCAGGACCGAGCGTACCAGCCCACGGCGGATCAACTCTTTCATCACGATGCCGGCCTCGATGGTCTTGCCCAGACCGACTTCATCGGCCAGGAGGGCGCGGCCGCGCATGTCGCGCAGCGCGCGCAATGACGCGGCCAGCTGATGGTCGTAGTGATCCAGGTCGAGCTCTTCGATGCAGAGCAGCTTGTCAAAGCCCCGGCTCAAGCGCAGCTGCTCGGCCTGGGTGCGCAGCCGGTAGGTCGCCATGGGCTCTGGCGGGCGGACGCGGCCATGGGTACGGAAAAAGTTCTCAAGATTCTGACTGCTTTCGATCACACGCGGCGGCAGCGTCACGCCGAGCTGCGTGATGCGTTCATTCATCTCGTAGTCGATGTTGTAACGATAGCCGCAGCGGAAACAAGTGGTGGCCGTATCTTCGTCGAGCCAGTCGCATTGCGGACAGCGTTTGCCCAGCACGGCGTGGCCGCCCTCGCCATCAGCCCGGCGGCGCTGGGTCTGCTCTTCTGGGATTTCTAACCATTCAAAGCGTTCGAAGGACATGGTTTATGGTGTGGCTGGTGATGCGTGAAACGTGAATGTGCTGGTTTCGTTGACGAATGTACATCAAACCCGTTCGCACGGGGCGTGCTCACTAAGCGGGTGATGAACGCGCGCCGTGAGCTCCGAACACGTGGCGACGATTTAGCCCCAGTTCATGGAGCGCCCCTGCCAGCAAGGGCATTCATGCCCGGCGGGGTCAACGGCGTCCGACCCGTACGCACGAAGGTGCTTGTTTCGGTGCCCCGCCAGCTTATGGACAAGAAACGTAACCATCGACCCGCTTGGTTTCGATACGCTCTTCGAGCTACTCAACCGGCGCTGACCAATCGCCGAATTCATTACGCCGTTTCTTAGCAGCAGCTCTCGCTGAGCTGCTCGCGATGTATCGTAGCCGATCGGATGGGCCGCACTCCGCAATCCCCATTCCCCAATCCGCACTCCACATTCCGCACTCAAACTGTCGCCGGCCGCGCCCTTCGTTCGGCCCAGGCGCGCAGGGCGTCAATCTCTTCACTCATCATTGTGCTGAGAGGCACGGTCTCTTGCAGTACGTTGAGCAGGTCGTCCATCTGCAGGGGGCGGCCGGCGTCGAAGGCGTCATAGAGTCCGGCGATGACCGCCTGCTCGATCTCTGCGCCCGACAGGCGATCGGACGCCATAGCAAGCTGATTGAGATCGAAGTCGGCGGGATTCCGGTTGCGCTTGAGCAAATGGATGCGCCAAATCTCCTGGCGTTCAACCGCGCTGGGCAGATCGACGAAAAAGATCTCGTCAAAGCGGCCCTTGCGAACGAGTTCGGGTGGCAGCGCGCGTACGTCATTCGCCGTGGCGATCACAAAGACGGGCGCGTTTTTCTCCTGTAGCCACGTGATGAAGCTGCCAAAGACGCGGGCGGCCGTGCCCGCGTCGCTCACGTTGCTGGATCCGACGCCCGAAAAGCCCTTCTCGATCTCATCGACCCAGAGCACAACCGGCGCGATGCTTTCCGCCAGTTTGATGGCATTACGCAAATTCTGTTCGGAGGAGCCGACCAGTGACGAAAAGAGCGCGCCCACGTCCAGCCGCAACAAGGGCAGGCGCCAGGAGTTGGCCACCGACTTGGCAACCAGCGACTTGCCGCAGCCCTGAACCCCCACCAGCAGGATGCCCTTGGGTTCGGGAAGGCCAAAAGCGCGGGCCTCGGGACCGAAGGCGCGCACGCGCTTGCGCAGCCACTCTTTGAGCGTGTCGAGTCCGCCCACCGTGCTCAGCGCTTCGTCGCTGGCATAGAATTCAAGGAGTCCGCTCTTGCGGATAATCTGCTGCTTTTCGGCCGCCACGATCTCCAGTGCTTCGCCGTCAAGCCGGCCCTTCCATCTGCGTAATCGCCTTGGCGACTGCATTGGCCGTCTCGCGTGCGGTGAGGCCCAGGCAGGCCTGCACCAGACGCGCGCGCTGGCGCCGGTCGAGTTCGACCTGGATGCTTTGATGGCGCTGCGCGTGCTCGATGATGGCCTCTAGCTGTGCGTCGAGTTCGTCCGCCGTTGGCAGCTCCAGGTCGACGACCGTGATCTGCTTCTCCAACTCGCGCGGAATCTCCAGCACGGGGCTGAGCAAGACGATGGTTTTGCTGCTCTTTTCCAACGCAAGCGCGACCTCACGCAGGAGGCGTACGACGCCGGGATCCTTGAGAAAGGGATGGAAATCGCGCAGCACCCAGATGCTGGCTTCCGGTTCGGCCTCAATGGCGCGCAGGAGCTTGCTCGGCTCGCGCAAGGAGGTGTCTGCCCAATCCGGTTTGGCCGGATTGGTTACGCCTGACGGGTAGCTCCAATAGAGGATGCGCTTGCGCTGCAGCTGGGCCAGCGCATCTAGTTCTGCCAGCGCGCGTTCCTCCTCCGGCGTTACCAGCCAGAGCAGGGCGTAGCGCGCTCGGATATAGAGATCAAGGTCGTGTTTCATGGGGTGCATCATCGCAGATACTGGGAGTAACGCCAAACGTTCCGCTTCTCAATCTCTTCGCCGCGGACATAGACGCGTGTGCCCGACCATTTCTCAACATAGTTCCAGAGGCGCCAGAAATCGCGCAGCTTGTCTTTTTGAAACATGACCCGATAGACCACGTTGCGATTCTCGTCGACAAGCTGGCTGAACGTATTGATGCGCTGGGCCAGCGTGAGGGCAAACTCGAAGTACTCTGAGCGACTTTGGCCAAACTCAAGAATCACGTGCCAACCTTCGTCCTCCACGCGGCTGGACGCTGTGGACTCAGACTCGGGTTGAGAGTGGCTGGGAACGGGGGGCGGATTCACATCTCGGACTGTCAGCATGTCGCGCAGCAGGGGCTCGAGCGTGGGGCGCAGGTCGGGTTGCGGCAAGAGCAGGCGCACCATGCGATGTGCGCCGCGCCAGAGGATCGGTTCGTGCGCGGCCGGCCCCAACTCGGCGAGGGCATAGGCCAGCGGATCAGCGGCAAGATTTTCGCGTAGGGATTGCAGATGGATGTGAGTGATGTCGCGTTCATCGGCAGCGGTCAAGCCCCAGGCGCGTGCGACCGCGCTCAGCTCGCCGACCTGAAGGGGAACGCCCAGCAGCGCTTGCCAGCCCAACGCCATGCCCCAGTTCTCGGAACGGAGGGATGTACGATTGAGCCAGTCGGTCAACTCCACCCCGGATTGGCGCATCCAAAAGTGAAGCAGAAGCGCCCGCTCCAGGCCTGGCGCGTCGCGCCACCCGGCATTTTCGTGTAGCAAAACAAGCTGCTTGAGGGCCTTATCCGTGTCAGATTGGGCAAAGAGGCCGACCTCAAGGTGTGACAGGGCCAAATTTTGAAACGCGACCGGAGCAATTCGCTCACTTTCGCGTAGCCACTCGATGCAGGCCGTGCGCTGGCCGGGTGAAAAGGCCGCGTAGCTGGCATGCGGAGGCGGCGCGAGCATGCCGGCATCAGGCGACCGCGCAAGGAGCAAGTCGATCTGCGTCTCATCCTCCATCTCTGACTGGGGCGCTGTTGCAAAGCTGAGCATGCTGCTCTCAGCGAACCGGGTTGCGTTCAGGATCATGCCCGCGGGAGGATCAATCCCAGCAATGCGAACCCAGGTCGGGAGGTCGGCCAATAAGCGCTCGTCGTTGGTTTGTTGTTGAGATCTCATCGTCAATGCCTTGCCCAAGCGCGCTTTTGCAACGGCTAATCGAGAATCGAAAACGGAGATTGGTTAATGGTGTCGGCGTTCGGTAAGCAATTGCGATTCGCCATTTTCGACTCACCATTGTGCCTCGTTCATTCCTGCAATCGACAACGGTTGGTCGCGTCCGTGTAACCTATGCTAAGATGCTGACATCCAAGGTCTGAGTCATGTCTCTGCCGTCTCGTCGGCGGGACATTACGCCACCGGCTTCCAAAATTGTAACAGCTTGTTCCAGCGAGGAAAACATCATGGGTGAGGCAACTCAAGCATTCGGCAGTGCCGCCGTTGCTGCGGATTTGGAAAGCGCGCGGGCCGCCTTTCTAGCCGAACATGCCGATTTCAATGAAACGGCGCTGCATGCATTGCGCGCTGAAGAGTATGGCCGTCTGGATCGGACAGGGCAGATCTATTTCGACTACACGGGCGGCGGCCTTCACAGCGAGAACCAGGTGCGGCATCACCTTGAGCTGTTGACGACGCGGGTACTGGGTAATCCCCACTCCCACAATCCAACCTCCCTCGCCATGACTGAACTGGTCGAGCATGCACGCGCGTCGGTACTTGACTACTTCAACGCGGATCCTGAGGAGTATCTGGTTGTCTTCACCGCAAACGCCAGTGGCGCGCTCAAGCACGTGGGCGAATCCTATCCCTTTGGGCCCGGTAGTCGCTACTTGCTAACTTTCGATAACCACAATTCTGTCAATGGGATTCGCGAGTTTGCCCGCAGCAAGGGCGCTGAGATCACCTACGCCCGCGTGACACTGCCCGAATTGCGCCTCGACGAAGCCGATCTGTTGGCGGAGTTGGAGCGAATCGACCCGGCATTTCCGCATCTCTTCGCCTTTCCGGCCCAGTCGAATTTTTCGGGCGTCCAGCACCCGCTCACGCTAATCGAAGCGGCCCAACGTCGCGGGTGGGACGTTCTACTCGACGCTGCGGCCTTTGTGCCCACCAATCGCCTCGACCTGAATGAATGGCGGCCCGATTTTGTGGCAGTCTCCTTCTACAAGATCTTTGGCTATCCGACCGGTCTCGGCGCGCTGATCGCCAAGCGTACGACCCTCAAAAAGATGCGCCGCCCCTGGTTTGCCGGCGGCACCATCAGCATCGCCTCCGTTCAGGGCGACGGCCACCATTTGGAAGAGGGCGAGGCCGCGTTTGAGGATGGCACGATCGACTATCTGAATATTCCTGCAGTCGAAACGGGTCTGCGCCACGTCCAGCGCGTCGGCATCGATCAGATTCATGACCGCGTCATTGCGCTTTCCGGGTGGCTGCTCGACAATTTGACAGCGCTACGGCATGACAATGGGCGAAGGCTTGTCTTTGTTCACGGCCCACTGACCACGGAAGCGCGCGGCGGCACCATCACCGTAAGCTTCTATGACCGCGATGGCAATGGGATCGATGAGCGCCGCGTGGAGGAGCTGGCCAATCATGCCGGCATCTCCCTGCGCACGGGCTGCTTCTGCAACCCGGGCGCCGGTGAAATCGCCCATGGTCTGAATCAGGACCAGATGAAGGCCTTTTTCCAAGAGAGCCGAACCGTTAGCTTTGACGAGCTGCGCCGCACCGTCATCGAGAAATATCAGAAGAGTATCGGCTCGATCCGCATCTCGCTTGGCATCGCCACTACATTTGACGATGCTTACGCGCTGATCGAATTCATCGAAGGCTTCCTGGACAAGAACAATGAAGAAATTGGTCCGCTCGAACGGATTTCAGACATGCCCGTGCGCGATGTCACGTAGGATGATCCGAAGTAGGCGCGAGTGGTCATTTGATGGAACGCGGATGATATGGATGCGGCGGATTGATGCTGATTTTTTGCAGGAATTCACGCTGCCCGTTGACATTTGGTCGTAACGTCCCCGGCACGGGCGGCGACCAGTCTGGTTAGCAGAGTTTCTGCCGTCCGTGCTGGGGACGTGGCAGGCGCAAAGTCGCTGGTTTTCGAAATGTCAACAGAGCGAAGTGCGACGGATCATCGCAAGAGCGGAGTGCAGTTTATGCCTGAATCGTCCTATGAGATGTTGCCGGTCAGTGACGCCCTGGCCATCGTATTGGCGCAATCAGCGCCGCTTGCAGCGCAGATGGCGGCGCTGGACGACGCGTTGGGCCTGATCCTGGCTGCGGATGTACGGGCGGGGGAGCCACTGCCGCCCTTTCCAGCGGCCATCAAGGATGGCTATGCTGTCGTTGCTGCGGACGGACCGGGCGTCTATCCGATCATCGGCGAGGCCACGGCCGGGCGGATGGCCGACTTCACGGTTGAGCCAGGCACGGTCGCCTACATCACCACTGGTGCGCCTCTGCCGCCCGGCGCTGACGCCGTGATCATGGTGGAAGAAAGTGAGCCGGCATCGACCGACCCTGATAGCGTAGCGCATGTAACGCTCAGGGCCACGGTGGCACATGGCGATGACGTGCGGCCAATCGGCGTGGACGTGTCCGCCGGACAAATCGTCCTGCAGGCCGGTGAGCGACTGGGTCCGGCCGAGATTGGTCTCCTGGCCACCGTGGGAATCAGCGAAGTTGCGTGTCATCCGCGGCCGCGGGTGGCGATCCTGTCGACAGGCGATGAACTGGTCGAGCCCGGCGAGCCGCTCGGTCCCGGCCAGATTCGCGACGCCAACCGCGCCATGCTGCGCGCGGCCGTGCGTCAGCTTGGCGGTCAGGTCATCGACCTGGGGATCGCGGGCGATGAACGGTCCGAACTGGAAGCTGCCGTGCGGCGCGGTCTGCGCGAGGCTGACATGCTGTTAACCTCAGGCGGCGTCTCCATGGGCGACCTCGACCTGATCAAGCCACTGCTGGACCAGGCCGGCAGAGTTCATTTTGGGCGCATCCGCATGAAGCCGGGCAAGCCGCTCACCTTTGCCACTGCCGAAGTCGGGGATCGGCAGCGTCTGGCCTTCGGCCTGCCGGGCAACCCGGTAAGCAGCCTGGTGACCTTTTACCTGATGGCGGCGCCCGCATTGCGCAAGCTGGCCGGCTATCGAGCGCCGGAATTGCCCCGGGTGCAGGCACAACTGGCCCAACCGCTGGCGCTTGATCCGGCCAGGCCCGAGTATCACCGGGCTACGCTGCAGTGGGATGCCACGCTGCATGACGGGCAGGGCGGATTTCTGGCACACTCCACCGGCAGCCAGGCCAGCAGCCGCTTGCTGAGCATGCGCACGGCCAATGCGCTGTTGGAGTTGCCCCAGGCCGCGGGCGAATTACCAACTGGTGCTGTCGTCAGCGCCCTTGTGATCGGTGAGATAGACAAATGAGCAAGCTGACCCATTTAGACGAAAAAGGCCACGCGGCCATGGTCGACGTGGCAGACAAGGACGTGACCAGCCGCACGGCGATAGCGCAGGGCACAGTGCAGATGGAAGCGGGCACCCTGGCCGCCATTCGTGACGGCGAAATGCCCAAAGGCGACGTTTTGGCGGCCGCGCGCATTGCCGGCATCATGGCTGCCAAACGCACGCCCGAGCTTATTCCCCTCTGCCACACGCTCTTGCTGAGCAAAGTGGCCGTCGACTTTGACGTTGACGAAGCAGCCAATGCGATCATCATTACCGCCGAGGTGCGCTGTAAGGGCCAGACCGGCGTGGAGATGGAGGCCCTGACCGCTGTGAGCGTCGCGGCGCTGACCATCTACGACATGGCCAAAGCGCTGGAGAAGGGCATGGTCATCGGCGAAATTCGCCTGCTGGAGAAGCAGGGCGGTAAGTCCGGCACCTATGTGCGAGAGATATAGAGACACAATGAAATGGAACGCGGATCGCGGAAGTCTGATAGTGCCGGCAAGAATCCATATTCAACCGGGTGATCCGTGTTCTGTCTTTTTAGGGATTGCGAGCGATATGAAGATACAGGTGAGACTTTTTGCCACCCTGCGTCAACAAGCAGGCTGGTCTGAACAGGAGCTAGAGGTGGCCGACGACGCCACGGTGGAGGCGGCGCTGGCCACGTTGGCTGCGGCCAATCCTGCGTTGGACCTGGCCGATCGTGCGGTATATGCTGCGGTCAATCGCCAGTATGCCAACTTGAGCGATCCGTTGCATGCGGGTGACACCGTGGCCATCTTTCCGCCGGTCTCGGGCGGCAGGCAGGCCGAGGGAGGCATGCATGGCTGAGAAGAAGCGCTTTGAAATCATTGACGCGCCCTTATCGCTGGATGACGCTGCGGCGCGCGTCACCCGGCCGGACTGTGGCGCCATCACCACCTTTGCAGGCGTCGTACGGGGCGAAACCAAGGTAGAAGATGATCCTCGCGGGACTGATTTTCTGGTTTACGAAGCCTATGTCGAAATGGCCGAGGAGATGCTCGCTGGAATCGCTCAGGAGATCAAGCAGCAGTGGCCGCAGGTGAAGGACGTGGCCATCCTTCATCGGCTGGGTCGGCTAGAGATCGGCGAAGCCAGCGTTGTCATTGCCGTGGCCACACCCCATCGGGGCGACGGCTGCTTTGAAGCCTGCCGCTACGCCATCGAGCGGCTCAAAGCCATCGTGCCGATCTGGAAACAGGAAAATTGGTCTGACGGTCAGGTGTGGGTGGAGGGTCCGCGCCAACCCGACTTGGACCTGACCCGCAGGGACAATTGATAATCGGCAATTGTCTCTTCTCAATTGCCGATTTTTTTTGACAGCACATCCGTTCCGTGGTATGCTTTTTGAGTTAGACAATGAGTGGCATTGCTCATTAACAACGTATAGAAACAACGCACAGAATGCGGGGCGGATGGAAACCGTCGCTGACGGTGCTTTGCACGGTTAGAGGAACTTCCCGACTCCCACTTGGGCCGGCTTTGGTCGGTTCGAAACGGTTGCCACACGAAACAGTAAGTGTGGGCGTGCAGTCGGTAACGGCTGTATGACTACAACCGCAACAGAGAGCAATCCCGCCGTTGGGCTTTCGGGTCCAGGGGTAAGGGCTGAAAGGGTGGGGTAAGAGCCCACCAGCGGGCTCAGCAATGCGCCCGGCTAGGCGAGCGTGCAACTGGGAGCAAGGCGAGAGGGTCGCGCAACGGCGCAAGCCGACCGTGCGATCTCGTCGCAGCAGTGCGGGCAAGGCTGGATAATACCCAGCAAGCCACAAACTGCCATCGACCTGGTCATTGACCGGTTGATTGATGAGACAGATGACGGTACAGTCCGGCAACGGGCTGACAGAATCGGGGGTACGAAATCCGTCCCGCATATTTGCGAAGCTGATCAAATTTCGCTACAATGCGCATTCATGATTGAGTCTGCGCCGACGTGGCGGAATTGGCAGACGCGCTAGATTTAGGATCTAGTGCCCGCGAGGGTGTGGAGGTTCGAGTCCTCTCGTCGGCACCAGAATGCTTGACAATTGTCAATTAGCAGTTGTGAATTGGCAATTATTTCGGGCCCGTAGCCTAGCGGGAAGGCGTCTCCTTTGCAAGGAGAAGATCGTCGGTTCGAATCCGACCGGGTCCACTTGAGCGGGGCAAATGCCGCCAATTTGTTGTCGCTCAGATTTGTCGTTTGAGGGTAAATGCTGTAAGATTATTTTTGTGATGCGGGCGTAGTTCAGTGGTAGAACATTTCCTTGCCAAGGAAAAGGTCGTGAGTTCGAATCTCATCGCCCGCTCTCAAGAGGCCGGCCATCTGGTCGGCCTTTTTGCCGGGGTAGCTCAGTTGGTAGAGCACTGCACTGAAAATGCAGGTGTCCCCAGTTCAAGTCTGGGCCCCGGCACCTTACTGATTGTCAATGCTTGATTGTTAATTCTCGATGAAGTTGTGATTGCGCTCATTGACAATTATTAGTTCACAATTGATCATCGACAATTTGCATTGGGGGATCGTCTAACGGCAGGACTGCGGCCTTTGGAGCCGTCAATCGGGGTTCGAATCCCTGTCCCCCAGCCACTGCCGGGGCGGGAGTATCTGCCCCGGCTTTTTGTAACACGGTATGGCCGGACAACCTATCTTATGGCGCCTATAGCTCAATGGCAGAGCGCTTGATTGTGGATCAAGAGGTTGTGGGTTCGAGCCCCACTAGGCGCCCCTAAACCCCCGAAACACAGCCGACTATGCTATTCGTTTCGTATATTCGGTTGTTAACGTACCTTGTGATGGGCGGCGCACACTTCTTGGTGGGAGGGGCGTCGCCCGTTGCGTTATTACCCCTGCTCGACGATGTATCCGAGCTCTTTGGCCAGTCGAATCAAGTCGTCACGATCGATTTTGTAGGCACCTCTGCGACCAACCTGGCGATACTTCACCAAATCTGCTTTGCACCAATCCCGAATCGTGCGATCACTGACTCCGGCCAGTTCAGCAGCTACTGATGTGCTGATCTCTTCGGACATACTGTCCCCTTCCGAAGTGCAAGTAATTTCCGCAACTTCCGTTACCCTATCACAGTCTTAGACTAGACGTCAATCGCAGAATTCAACGTTTTACCCACGATTGACCAAAAAGCCGATAATTTTAAGGTTGGCTCCTACAGCGCGACAATCGCCCAGCACGCATCATCGGGCACAAACCACGGTCCACGCACACCATTCGCAGCCACGTCCCCGCACCCACAGGCACAAGCGCCGACGATCCAGCTGCACGTCGACCAGATCATGACATCTAGTGCAAGATTTGTCCCAGCATCGAGCGCGGCGTCGACGGTTGGATAGCCCTAGCGTGGGGCTTCGGTGTGGACAAACTACTCGATGCGACTGTCGTCAATCAGGCTGGGTTGCGGTCGGCCACGGCCACGGGACGTTGTGCCGGGCAGCAGGAATCTCACGACCTGTCGACTTCGTTGCCTTCCGCGGCAGGCGCAGCGTCTTCGATGACCGCCCTGCCTGCGCTACAGCCCAATCCCGCCCCAGTCAATCGGCTCCCTGTCCCACTCGTCCACCGGCGCCAGGCGCCGCATGACCTCGCGCCAGCGGTTCCACGCCCGCCGCCCGTTCTCGCCCAGCTGCGAAAGAATCAGCGTGCTCGAGGCCGCGGTATGCGTTTCGTTGGATTCGCGCTCCCAATGCGCGCGGAAGTCGACGAAAGCAATAATCGCCTCATGGTGCGCCTCGGGTACGGTCACGATGTCTGTGTCAGCCGACGGCAGCCGGTGGACCGCATCATAGGTCACAACCGCCGACTCCCCTGTAGCCACCTCGCGCGCAATGACGAGCTGCCCCACGGCCGTGTCGCTTTCCGCCGGCACGCTGTCCAGCGGCGGCTGCACGATGTAGGTTTCGCCGTCGGCATAGAACTCGCTCCACGACCGCGCCCGGCGCAGAAAGCTGGGCGGATCCTGCCCGGCCGGACATTCAACACCCACCAGCCGTAGAAACCCATGGCCGCCGGGCAGATCGTACGCCTGCACGCCGGTGCTGAGCAGGCGCACCTGCCGCATGCGCCGCGGCAGCTCGTTGCTGTAGGCGCGGATGCCGTCGTTGATGAAGCGATCCAATTTGGCGTCGGGCCAGATGGCGCTGTCGGCCAGGAAGGCGCGGCACTGGGCGCGGAGATCCGCCAGCGTGGTGGCCATCAGCCGAGCACCAGGACGAAGGTTTCGCTGTCGGCGGCCGCCACGAGCCGCTGGTGGGCCGGCACCTGGTAGCGCACGTCGAGCAGCACAGGCTGATAGCTTTCCACGCTCAGCCGCCATGGGTCCTCCATGACGCCGCCGCGCCAGCTCACGCCCCGATTGCGCGAGAACATGACGCCGCCGGCGAAGACGGCCATGGCGCGGTCGTTGTCACTGCCGGCGTCGTAGAGTGCCACGCTAGCCGGCACGGAGCCCGCCTCTTGCACGCCTGACCAGAGGCCGTTGTTGACGAAGCGCCCGCGCAGCGTCCACGTGATGCCGTCGTCGCTCGACTCGTAGACGCCGCCGAGTCCGGAGAGCGCCAGCCAGATGCCCGATCCGCCGCCAATGGCGGCGATGTATTCATCGGGCATGCACAAGCACGTTGGTCCAGCTCTCCCCACCGTCGTCGGAGCGACTGATGCCGCCCGGTCCGCCGGCGATGATGGTGCCGTCCATTGCGTCGATCGCGGCCACTGCGAAGCCGGTCGACGCCGCGGTCTGGGCAAAGGTCACGCCGTCGGTCGTGTAGTAGGGCGCGCCGGTGTACGAGGCAATCCAGAGCGTGCCCGTGGCATAGTCCTGACCCACGCCCCAGCAGCGTAGCGCGCTCGGAAAGACTTCCACCGCAGTCCATTCGCCGTGGCCAAAGTCCGCACCCGTCACGACGTCCTGGGTCCATTCGGCCACCGCCACGATTCTCGTGCCGGCCAGGCCGATGCCCGTAAACGCGTAGTTGCCGCTGATAGGCAAGCTGCCAGTCCCATGTCTCAGGATCGCCGCTGCGTCCGCGCGCCCCAGATCTCACCCTCCCCCGTGCAGACCCAGAGCGTGCTCTCTTCTTCCTCGTCAAAGTAGAGCCCGGTCACTGCCCCGCCAAAGCGATGCACGACGCGCCAGGTCGCTGCGTCCCGACTCACGTGCAGATTGCCCGCATCATCGCCCACAAACCAATCGCTGCTGCTGCGCCAGGCCGCCGAGAAGCTCGCGCCTGCCGGCGGCGCATATTCACGCCACAGCTCCACACGCGTGCGTTCCTCCGCGCTCAACAGGATCTGCCGAAAGGCCTGCCCACGTTCCGACGGCGCCAGCACCTCACTGGCTTCGCCCACCCGCAGCAGCCCCTCGAATTCGGTGTCATAGGTCAGCGGCCGCGCCGGTTGCACAATGTCATGCCGTATCTGTGCCACAATTCATCCTCCTCGTTATGGCAGCACCAACAAGAAGCGCCGGCAGCATCGCCACAAGTGACCCTGCCGCCGGCGCGCTGCTCGCCTACTTCTTCGCCTGTGTCTCCGGCTTCGGCGCCGCAGCCTGCTTGGCCGCACTCTTCGCCTTGCCCTCACCACCCTCCAACGCCTCCACCCGCGCCAGCAGCTCCACCAACAGCTCCCGCACGCTGCCGTCCACCACCTTCGCCAGCTTCTCCTGCATCTCTTCGTTCATCATTTCCTCCCGATTTTTCCAAACTTTGGAACACTTCCAAAGTTGTCCTTACGAAGTATCGGATGACGAATGGTGAGCTCTTCCCTAGCCACTGTGCTGAGCGCGAGCCGAAGGGCTCGCCACTGAGTCTGTCGAAAGGGTCTGGACACAGTCTCTGTCCCAAGTGTCCAAAGTTTGGACACTCAGTACAGCCGTTGCACAGTCGCTATCGCCGCGCTGCTTCCTCCCCTGCCAAGCGCAAGCCGGGAACAGGGCGACTCCATTCAAATCACCCCACCACCCTAAAACCCTACAACCCCACTCCCCTACACAATCACGTGCTTAAACACCCCCCGCCAATCCGTCGGCCCCACCACAAAGAACCAGCGCACCTTGATCGGCATCACGTCCTGCGTGAACATGTAGTACGCGCCCGGATCCGCGGTGCTGATGATCTCCGGCGTGCGGCCGTAGCGGAAGCCCAGCCCCACCGACGGGTACATCATGGGATCGGCGATGGCGTACCAGTCGTCGGGCGCGGCCAGGAAGTCGTTGACGATGACGCGGCGCTTGGCCGCGGCCAGGCGCGCTTCGTGGGTGTTGCCGCGTGGCGTACGGGTTGACGTCGTTGTTGGCGGTGCCCGGTTCGCCCTCGGACGCCAGCACCTGCAGCGAGAGCCCCTCCCGCGCCCGTGAGACCATGAGGTAGCGCGGCACGGTGAGCCCGCCCAGCGGTTCGTCCGAGTTGAGTTCGGTCTGCGCGGCCATGAGGGTGCGCGTGGCGTCGAACGCGGCGTAGCTCAGGGGCGAGGAGCCCAGGTTGTTGTGGTCGGCATGGAAGAGCGCTTTGCCGTCGCTCATGACGGGCGGCGTGGTGAAGAGGCGCGTGAAGGCCTTGCCCAGCGACATCCAGGCGGCCTGGGCCAGGGCCCGCGGCGTCTGCTGCAAGCGACGCGTGTCGTCGCGGTCGATGGCTTCCAGGGTCAGGCCCAGGAAGTTGCCCTTCTTGACCCAGTTGCCGATCTCGGTCTGGTCGCCCCAGTTCTTTTCGGTGTAGGCCGCGCCTTCGGGCACGTCGTCCAGCTCGCCGATGCCGCCCACGGTGATCCACTTGACCTGTTGCAGGCTGGTGAAGTCTTCCACGCTGACGACGGGCTCCCAGAAGCGGGGATAGGCCTGGAACATGTTGACGACGCGCTTGTTGAGCGGCGTCGGCGACGAGGCCGGCCATGGTCGTCGTGTTGACGTTGGCCAGGCCCACGTTTTCGGGCATGAACTTGCCGGTCATTTCGAAGTCGCCCGAGAGCAGGGTGTAGAGCTCGCGTACGCCGGTCAGGGGGCGCACGCCCTGCTCGGGCCGCACGCCGTCGATCATGGCTTCGGTGGCCAGGCGGATCTTGTCGAGCGAGGTGAGCACGCCGCCCACGCTGCTCGGACCCGGATCCATGGGCTCGTTGCCGTGCACCTGGTGGGCTGGCGGCCGCGGCCTGCTCCACGCTGCGCTGGGCTTCGATGAGCTGAGAAGCCCGCGCAATCGGCGCATCTTCCATGGCCAGGCGAACGGCGTCCTGGCCTGCCTGCGAGAGCCCCGACTTGGCCAGCAGCGCGTCCAGCTTGACCGCGTCGATCTCGGCCTGCGCCTCCGCCAGCGAAGCCCGCAGCGCCGCAATGCCTGGGCTGAGCCCTGCCGAAGTGCTTGCTTCTGCTGCCTCGACCTGATCATTCCCGTTCTGCGCCGCTCTCGCGCTCAAGCGCCCATCCTGTTCGCGCCGCATCCCCATTTGCGCCGCCACGTCCGGTCGCAGCGCCACCTCCCGTTCTTTCCGCCAGCCGGCTCGGCTTCCTGCGCGCTCAGCGCCCCGCCGGCCTTCGCCTCTGCCCCAGCTTTCGCCTCAGCGTCCGGCCCGGCCTTCACTGCCTCCGCCACCTTCTCGTCTACCACCACTTGCTTACCCATCCGTTCCCTTACCTCCTCTTTGAATGCGATCAACTCCGACAACAATCCCGTTCCCTTCACGGCCGGCGCGTTGACGGCGCTCACTTCCTTGCCTTCCACGCCCGCCCAGATGATCTCCGCGACCACTTCCCGCCCGTCGACCTGCACTTTCTCCCCCGGCCAATGGGGCGATTTGAACCAGTTCTCGCCCGTGATGCTGCACAGGATCTCCCGGTAGTACCAGCCGATGGAGAAGCGGTCGATGCGTCGCTCCAGATAGTCGAGCATGCCGGCCTGTGTGGTGAGCAGGATCTCCTGCACCAGTTCGTCGCCGTGCAGGGCTGAGGCGGCAACGGTGCCGTGGCGGCTGCCGACGTTGCCGGCGCGATGGTCGTAGAGGAAGGGCACGCCCCCAAACGACTGGGCGAAGCCCGCCAGCTCTTCGTCCTGAAAGCGAAAGAAGTTGCGGTTGGGGTACGCGGCCCGAAAGGTGCGCGCCGGAAAGCGCAGCTCAACGCATTCACCCGAGCGCACGGCTTCCATGGCCGTGCGCCGCTCTTCCGCCGCCATGCCCAACACCGACGCCGAGCTCTCCAGCCCCTGCGCCGGCCCCGCCAGCGTCATCACCGGCAAGCACCTCCCGCAGCCGCGCCATCACCATCTGATTCATTCCCCTGCCTCCTCATCTTTTTCAGTTCCCGATGCCCCATCGCATCTCTCCCCGCCAATCCTCTCTGCCCCTCCCCCAATATCTGCTCCACCTCCGCCGGCCCCAACTCCTCGCCCAGGAACTTGGCAAAGAGCCGCAGCGCCATGCGCCGGTAGGCCGCGCCCTGCCCCAGCAGCCCGGCCAAATCGACCAGCCCGCCGGCCAGCTGCGTGGCGGCCTGGGCCAGCTGCTGGTTGTCTTCGGGCGAGATGTCCGGGCGCGTCCACGACGATGTCGGCGTGGGTCACCTGCCGCCGCCCCTTGCGTGTGCCCAGCCCTTCCTGCATGCGATACGCGTGCAGCAAGCAGATCCGCCACCATCCAGGTGATGTAGGCCTGCCGTCGCCGCAGGAAGCGCCGCCGCTGCTCGGCCATGGCTTTGCCGGTGGCCAGATTGGAATCTTCGCCTTCGCCCAGGTCCAGCAGCGCGGTGCCCGGCCCGCCGGCGACGATCATCCAGCGGATGGCGCGGCCGTCGTGCGAGGCGTCGGACGCGTGCAGCGTGGGCGCGACCGCGCTCCATTCTTCGTCGGGATGCGAGATGACGACCGAGCCCGCGGTGGGTGGGCTGGTGTACTTCTCGGCCAGCTGCCGGTGCAGCCGCTCGGGCGCTTTGACGATCCAGAGGAACGACCGCACCGCGGCGTTGAGCCGCACCCGATCTTCCAGCCAGCGCGAGTAGCGCCGCAGCCAGGGCAGGATGGGCGCGAGGTCCGATTCGCCGCGCACTGCGCCCACGGGGCGGTTGACGGCGTAGTGCAGCATCACGGGTTCGTCGCCGGTCGCGGTGGCGGGCGAGCGCCAGACGTGCTCGTCCATGCCGTGCCGCTCTTCGATGTAGGCGGTCTCGGTCTCGTAGTCGCCCGGCCGCCACTGCACTTCGCGGATCACGGCGGCCGGCCGTGTGCGGACCACCGGCACGCCGCCCGCGCTGTTGGGAAAGAGCACGGGGAAGAGTTCGCCTGACCGCGCCAGCTCGTCCGACCACTCATCCAGCCGCAGGTCCATGCGGTTGGTGGACCAGAATTCCTGGATGAAGCGATCCAGCGGGCCATACTCGGCCTGCACCTGGAAGCCGTTGCCCACGACGTAGGCGGTAGTCAGGCCGATGATCCGCCGCGCCAGCGGGTTCTGCCGCCACGCCGCCCGTGCATCGCCGAACTCTTGCAGCAGCTCGCTCCACGGCTTGTCCAGATCCGTGCCCGAGCGAAAGCCCCGAAACTCTGCCGCCTCCTCGCCCGGCGCGCCGCGCAGCCGCCGCACATCAAAGAGCCCGGCCACCCAGGCAATCACCCGTCCTAGCACGAGCACCTCCTACCCCTCGATGTGTCCAAACTTTGGACACTCGTCGCCGCAATTGGTCCGCCCCTCGCCACTCACGCCGCACGGGATGACGATTGCACTGGCAACCGTGGTGCGTATCGCGCCCCGGCATCGGCCCCTCGCCCTGCACGAACTCCCGCCCGTTCAGCGCCGCACAGCGAGCGCACGGCGAGATCCCCGTACACACCCACTGCTCAATCACCACCCAGCCCATCGCCCACTCTCCTCGAGCCCCAATCAAAAAACGCCGCTCGCCGGCGCAAATGCTGCGCACGGCAAGCGGCGTTCTGGACGCTCTGCAAGACATCTCTGTTCAGTTATTAGCGATTATAGCACAGGCCCCGCGGTTGAATAACCGGGTTTCTCAACATTAGGCGGGATAACCCACGGAAAGCAATGACTCAGATCGGACCTGCGTGCAATGTGTTCCGGGAAGTGTCATCTGCAAAAAAACAAAATCGGATCGCCTGACGGCGATATTTGTCTCCGGGGCGCTGCGCCCCCGGCCCCAGCCAGAGAACAGCTTTCCAGAGTCCAGCGGTCAGAGTGTTCAGAGATCAACTGCGCCGGGGGACACCACGCGGAAACCAACACCGTTATCGCGAACGTCTGGATTCCTGAGGCATGCGAGAGGCGCAGCGCACGCCGAGCTCGAGGTAGTATCCACGAGCCCCCGCGCAACGTGCGGCGGCTGCTGCTCTCCGGATCCTCTCGTCCATCGTTCGGGTCGTAAGGATACGGCTCACGTAGACTGCTCGTCCACTCCCACACGTTACCCGCCATGTCCAGGCAGCCATAGGGACTTTCCCCGGTCGGAAAACAGCCGACCGGACTCGTGTCACGAATCCGCGTGTCGCGATAGTTCGCGCGATTGGGTCCGCCCCATCTCCCCAGGGATAGCGTCGCCCATCCGTACCCCTGGCGGCTTTTTCCCATTCCGCTTCCGTTGGCAGGCGTACCTCTTCCCCCCGCAACTCGCTGAGCCAGGCGCAATAAGCCCGCGCATCGTGCCAGCTCACGTAGGTCACTGGATGATTAAGTACTTCCGGCAGCGGCTTCTTCCCGCGCCAATGACTGGGCGGCTCATACCCTGTGGCGGCCACAAATTCAGCGTACTGACCATTCGTGACTGGATACTTCCCAATGCGGAAGGCATCCAGATGCACTTTGTGCTGCCCTTCTCCTTCCCCCATCAAGAACGTGCCGGCGGGGATCGGTACCATTTCACTCAAGTCACGCGGATCGCCCAGCGCGCCCAGCACGGAGCCTGCACGGGCGCGCACGGGCGCGGCCACGGTTGCGCTGGCGGTCATGGTCTCATGCAGAGCGTCAATTACCGTGTTGCGGCAACGGGCTGTGACGCCGCCCGGCCACGCATCCAGCACCGCTTCCCCGGCAAATGCAGCGGCAATACCGGCCTCACCCGGCGCGCGTTCGATCAGCCGCATCAACACCTCGCCCGCCGCCTCGTCCCGTTGCTGGACGATGCCCATGTAGCCAACGGTGAGCAGCGATGACTTCGTGCCAGCTGTCGTCGTCCACATGCGCGGCCAAGCAGATCCACAACCGGTCCGATGTCGCTCTGGCCCTGCTGGGCAATGGCTATGCCGGCCAGATATTCCTGAAAGGTCAGATGGATGAAGCCATACTCGCCTGCGCCACGCTCCAGCAGCAGGCTGGCGTATTCTCTGGCATCGGCCAGCAGTTGCCGGGCGGCCTGTTCCGGGTCGGCTTCATTCCGGTTGGTATAAATCTCCTCCAGCTTGCGCCTACTGCCTTTGCCTTCACCAGACCCCACGCCGGGGCTGGTTTCGTGCATCCACAGGGCCAGCGGGGCCAGCACCCGTATGCGTCTCCAGCACGTCTAGATCCCGGCTTACGCGGCGGCCCAGGCCCCGCGATAGGTTCCAGTGGCGGAGCAGGGTCTCGTATATATTGTTGGTAGAGCTGACCCGTCGTTCCGGCAGGGCACGCCCTGACGCTTCATCAGGGCCAGAATGGTCAGCAGCAGTGGATTGGCCGCCAACTGGCGCACGCCGGGATTGCGCTCCAGCGCAAAGAGCAGTTCGGCCTTTTCCTCGGCCGCCTCCAGCTTCGGTTACGGCGGAATCGCCCTGCGTGGCCTGTTCCAAGGCCTGGGTCCACTGCTCCACGAAGAGCACGATATCGTCATCATCAAAGTCAACCAGGGTACATTCCATCAAGCCCTCGCCACAGGCCGCACTTCCCGGTAGCCCACAATGCGGCTGGTGATCAGAGAACTTGTTGCCTCGCTTGCGCTGGTAGTCAAAGAAGGTCTCTACCCGCTCGACCACCAGCGCCCGTTGGGCCAATGCCTGCACTTCGTCCAGTCCATCCAGCATGATCAGCGCACGGCCCGCGGCCAGAGCCTGATCGATCAGTTGGTTGACCGGCAGGTCGACGCCGCGACTCCGATAGTACTCGCCCATAAATTCTTGGAGCGAGACATCCTGCTGGGCCAGGGCATTGGCGTAGGCTGACAGCGGCACGAGCACAGGCAGGCGGTCCTCCATCCCCAACGCTTCACCCTCGTTCAAGGCCAGCATCAGCGTCAGATACTTGAGAAACGTGGTCTTGCCCGCGCCGGGGTCGCCCAAGATAACCAGCCCGTCATACTGGTTGAGCAGGTCAAGTACCGCCTGCGGCTCACTGAGCCGTTCACCCATTGCCGCCGCTTCCTCTTCGGTCGGTGTGCGGCCTGCCAACACGCAATTCTCTGGCCCACGTTTCCCCGTCGGGCAAAGAGAGCCTCGCTTGGAGCGGCACATACATCTGCGTCAGCGGCAGTTGCAGGGAGACCCGGTCCGACATCCCCATGCCTTTGAAATCTAGGAACTGGTAGCGGGTAAACAGATGGTCCAGGTACGTATTGAGCGCATCGGTCAGCGCTTCCGATGTCGCCGCGACTTTGGATTGTGGGGCGTGCGTCGGGCTGGGGAGTGGGAGCCGGCAGGTCGAGCTCCCACTCTGCACTCTCCTCTGATAACTTCTTCACTGTGGGATTGCCCGGATTCTGGGAAGCCGCGCCGTCGATCAGGGCACGCACATTGCCTGTTCGCTCAGCCCACATGATGAGTTTGTAGATGCGCAGCGTCTGGTCGTCGGCCTCTGCAATGGCGTCCAGATGTCTGTCCAACTCAATGCGCGTCATCATCTCGAGATGCGCTTTGGACGGAAAGCCGTCCAGCAGCGCCGACTGTATCTGTTTAATCTGCTGTCCGGATAGCGCCATGGTCGTACTCCACGGTGTTTGGGCGGGCCTGCACCAGCCCGTCCGTAGATCGGGTGCGGGTAGGGTGCAGGCCCCTTCTCTATATGTCCGGCTGATCAAACCGCCATAGACTGTAGTGTTCCCCAGATGCAGCGGATTCGAGCGGATTTGTTTGAAAAATCCGCCCTCATCCGCCCACCGTCATCCGCGGCCTATAGTAGGTTGACCGGGCTCGGACAGGAACCAGCTGCGCCGGCTTTCAATCCTCGATGCGGAAGCCGTAGCCGCCGCACGTTTCCGGCCCTGCCTTATGGCATGGAAAGCCGTGGGACACCACGCGGAAACCAACATTGTTATTGCGATTGTCTGGATTCCTGTTGTTGCGATTGGCGCAGCGCACGTTGTTCTCGTTGTTGTTCCACGAGCCCCCGCGCAACGTCCCAGCCGGTCCCTACAACAAAGCGAGGTCACCCCGCTTGCTGCCGTGTCGTCTTCTGCCAGCCACCCAGCAGCCGCCCCAGCTCGGCCACCATGCGCCCGGCATGTTCGTACTGGCCCGGCGTCAACCAGCGCCAGTCAAAGGCAAGGCGCAGGTAGAAGCGCACCTTGTCCAGCTCAGCGTCGGCCGCCACCAGCAGGTTGGCCCGCTGCCGTCCCCGAGCGTTGTTAGCCTCCACCAGACCGCTCCAGGAAGTCCAGCGTCGCATCCTGCAAGCGTTTGGTGACGGTATGACGGTGGCTGCGCGGGAAGTGGTTGGTCTGGGGCACGAGCCACTGGCATGAAATCGTACGTCTTGGTGAAGAGGGGCATTTCGCCGCACCGTATCCGTCACAGACGCACCTCCTTGAGCAGATCCTCGCGCAAGCCCCATGTATCGCCGTAGCGCACGTGGTTGATCCAGCCCAGCACGGAATCGTGCCACCTCATGCCGACCCTGCCTTGCGCAGCCGTGATAGTCGTCCATCAGCAGACGCAGCTTGCGCTGGTAGGCGATGCCCTTGCGCCGCTTGAGCAGGCGATGGGTGGGATAGACGACAAAGCCCAGGAAGGGGATGCCGTGACTGGTGGGCCGCACCTGCGCCTGCGCCTCGTGCATGGTCAGCCGCAGCGCCGCCAGCCGCTCGATGACGGCCTCGCGCCAGCGCCACAGCGTGCGCTTGTCGTCGGCGAAGAAGACCAAGTCATCCACAAAGCGCAGATACGCCGGGCAGCCCAGCGTCGCGCGTCACGAAGTGGTCGAATTCGTTCATGTAGCAGTTGGCCCAGAACTGGCTGGTCAGGTTGCCGATGGGCAGGCCCCGCGGCCGATTGGCGGCAAAGAGGTCGTCGCCGGAGAAGTAGACCATCTCGTACTCCTCGCTCAGCACGCCGATGCCGCTGTCCAGGATAGCGCAATGAGGCGGCGCATGCCCCCATCCTGGATGCGCCGGTTGAGCGTGCGCTGGAGAATGCTGTGATCGATGGACGGGAAGAATTGCCGGACGTCGCATGGCAGCACATAGCGGATAGCGTCTGCGCCCACCGCTGGCACGTGTCCAGCGCGCGATGCGTGCCTTTGCCCACGCGGTTGGCGTAGGAATGGTCGATGAAGCTGCGCTCGAAGGCCGGTTCGATGACGTGGCACAGAGCATGGTGCACAACCCGATCCCGAAAGGGCGCGGCGCTGATCAGGCGGCGCTTTGGTTCGTGGATGGTAAAGCTGGCGTAGGGACCGGGCCGGTATGTCTCCGTCGGCCAGCTCCTCTTGCAGCTGGAGCAGGTTGTCCTCCAGCCGGTATTCAAAGGCCGCCGCCGCGACGCGGCCCCGTTTGCCTTTGGCCGCCTTGCGATAGGCGCTGCGTAGAGGTTGTCCCATGTATGCAGGTCGCTGTACGTGGCGGTGACTTGGGTAACCATGCGGTCCTCACGTCCCCGGCACTGCCCACATCGTTTCCCGTCAACCAGTCGCGCACAGGGCAGTGCCGGGGACGTTGCACGACTCAGTCAAGAAAGTCCGGTCACAAAATCGGCGACCGGCTGACGGCGGTATTCGTATCCGGGGCGCTGCGCCCCCGGAACCCCAGCCAGAGAACATCTTTCCAGAGTCCAGCGGTCAGAGGTCTCAGCGATCAACTGCGCCGGGGGACACCACGCGGAAACCAACATAGTCATCGCGACTGCCTGGAAACCTGACGTCGCGATAGGCGCAGCGCACGCCGAGCCTCGAGGTTGCCCCACGAGCCCCCGCGCAACGTGCGGCGGCTGCCGCTCTCCGGCCCCTGCGGGTTGCGGGCGGTGATTTTGCGTAATACTTGCTGTCAAACCAGTCCGCCGTCCACTCCCACACATTGCCCGCAACATCTGCCAATTCGTATGGACTGTCACCCTTAGGCGAATACGCGCCGACCGGCGTTGTATCACCAACATTTCGATCAAAGTTGCAATACTTGTCAGTCGGTTGCTCATCGCCCCACGGCCAGATGCGGCCATCCGTACCCCTGGCAGCTTTCTCCCATTCCGCTTCCGTCGGCAGGCGCACTTTGGCCCACTCACAGAACGCTTGAGCATCATGCCAGGAAATCTGCGTCACCGGGTGGTCCTGTTTCTGGCTCACATCGCTGTCGGGACCGGACGGATGTGTCCAATCTGCGCCTGCTGACTTCTTCCCAACTCGTGCCGGTCCATACTCTGCCACTGCCTTTCTTCTCGGCCTGCGTCTTGTAGCCCGTCGCTTCGACGAACCGAGCGAACTGCGCAACGGTCACCGGAACCCGGGCAATGCGGTATTCCGGCAGATCGACCTTATGCTGTGGCGTCCTCATCATCATACGCCATCGAGTCCTTCTGCTTGTCGCTGCCCATCAAGAATTCGCCGGCCGGGATGGTCACCCAGTCAAAGTCGACGGGCGATGCTGGCACGGTTCCTTCTTCTCAGGTTTGCTCCGAGCTGGGCCGGCGCCTTTCGCTCCTCCGCAACGGCCGTCACGCCCGGCAAGGACTCGGCAACCGCACGCAGACGGACATTGCCCGGATTGTAGCGGTGGGCCTTCTCCACCAGTTCCGTCAGCCGGCCGGTGCGCTCGGCCCAGTCGATGAGGTTGAACATCTTCTCCGACAAGTCACCGCCGCCGGCGATGACGCTAAGGTCTCATCCATTTCAAAGCGCACCATCTGTCGCAGGCTGGATTCGGTGTGTAGGCATCCAGCATGGCCCCCAGCAGTTCCCTCAGTTGCGCCCGACATCCGCTCACTTGCAAGAGCGGCGAACCGGTTCAGCGCGACGGCTGGGCGTCTGGCTCCTCGGCTGTCTTCCGACTTTGCCCTGGCCACCGCACCCGAGCTTCCGACCTGACCCTTGGCCTCCCTCTCTCGTCACCCCCTCCATCACCTCGAAGAGCACGCCGTCCGGCGCCTGCATGAAGAGAACCGGAATGCCCCACTCCAGCGTGTTGTTGATGGCCAGCTCACGGACTTGCGCGCTTCGGTAACGGCGGTATCTACCGGTAGGCCCTCGGCGAGAGCGTCGTAGAGCTGTTCGGAAACTCGATGGCGGCCTGGTCGGTGATTTCGTACTGCATGGCAACGACAGAGGGAACCCTCGGCGCACCAGCGTGGCCGCCGCACTGGAGAAGATATCGTAGTCGCTGCCCTGCGCGCCCTCACAGGCGTTCAGCACGACCAGGCGCAGCGTGCGGTGGTCGGCCAGCACACGTGCCAGTTGCGTCGCCGTCAGGTCGTAGCGTTCACCTTGTCGGTTGCAGACGGCCAGAAAGCCCTCATCCCGATGCGCGGTCGAAGCCGCCATGGCCGATGAAGTGGAAGACATGCCAGGGGCCTCTGGTCGGACGCATCGCCTTGGTCAGGTCGCGCCACGTTTCGCCCTCCAGCCATTCCAATTCGACCAGTCCCTCGTCCTGCAAGTCGGCCACGGCCCGCTCCAGCCGTTCCTTCTCTATCTCGACATTCAGTTGAGGCAAGACCCCGTGGACTGGCAACCATGCCCAGGATGCGCAGCGGTGGGTTCACATTCAGCGGTCGCGGCGGTTGCGCGACCTCTAGATAGCGCATGACCGGCGTGCCGTGAGAGAGACAGACGTATTCGCCCTCCCGGGCATCATAGAGATACTCCCATGGCAACGCCGCCAGTTCCGGGGCCACGACGCGCAGCTTGACGCGCAGCCCCTTGCCTTGTGCCAGCGCCGTGCGCTTGCTCTCGTAGTACATGGCGCGCAGGTCGCCATGGAAGAGCGCATCAAACATCTCGGCCCCAAACGTCTGTACGGTCTGCTTCTTCACGCGTCAGCGCCTTGCGCCGTTTTCCGCCTGACCGCAGGAGCGCATTCTGGAGCGCCAGCAGACGATTCTCCAGTTCAATCTGGCTGAGGTCGAACTTCAACTCGCCGCGCATGGATCCCTGCAGGCGAGTGAACGACGGAGAGGGAATAGGCGGCGGTATCGCCTGCGCCGATTTCCAATTCAAAATCCAGGTATTCAACGTCCATCGTGACGTTCCTGCCGTGGCTGAGGGTTGGCAACTGCACGGAGGGCCAACTGCAAGCGCCCCCAACGTGTGGATCCACGATGAGGGTGCAATCATGGCAGAAATTGTGTAGAATGGAGTCAATTCTGCTGCTGCTACCTCAGCAGTGGATAGTGGGGTGGGTGTCGCAAGCATCCACCCCTCACTTATGCATTCTATCCACAACCGGCCGATATAGCAACGCGTAGAAAACTGGCCCGAGTAGAAGCCGTTACAGCATATTGCCAAGGGCCATCCGCGACCTAGCGAGTCATTCGCTCCGAACGGCGGCGTCCGGCTACCGTGCAGTCCCGGACACTTCTGAATGGAGAGCAGCGCCGCTAGGCCATGCGTCGAGGCACATAAGACCCTCAGCCGGCGGCCAGCGCAACAACGCGCCGTTCAACCTCCCCCAAGACATACTGCGTCCGCACCCCCCGCCGCTGAATTTCCAGCACCGCCCCACCGGATCATACTTCCCCTGCGCATCCCTGAACTCCACCCAGCGCCGAACTGACACCAGCTTCTGCACAATATAACCATGCGTCGCATCTGAGATAATCAGAAGCTCTACGGGCGGTAGTCACGAAAACCTGAAGCTAACTTCTGCAATGATCAGAAAGCTGTTAGCAATGGGTGAGACCGCGATTAGACAGAACGTAGATACTGAGCAAATAGGGCACTAATGCATGCGGCTCTTGCAGACAATGTACAAGCCGTAAAATTGCTGCTCGAAAACGGAGCAGATGTCAATGTCGAAATCAGCCCAGATTTCGATATCTTCATTCTCTTTGCGCAAATTGGCCCTGAGATTCAAGAACTGTTGGAGCAAAACAGATGAGGGTATCAAAAGTCCTTTGAAGAATGATCGACAGATGATGTCCAGTTCAACAAGCTTTCGATTGGGATGAAATTCGACTGATAGAGTAGTCGGTACGTGCCCGCTCGATGAGATCGAAGAGTATGCACATAGCGGTCAACCGCCAGGCAATCGTGCAAATTCGAATAGGAATCTGTGAATTTTTGGGCTCATGCAGATAGCACTTTTGTTCGATTGACAGAATGTTTCGATTGCCTATACTCTACATAACCAAGCTCGCCACTGCTGGCAAATCCAAGTCTGCGATCCGAGACCATGTCACTCACCGGCCCTCAATCCCAGCAGCTCCAAGCTGCCCTGCTCGATGCCTTCTCCCAGGAAGAACTGGCGCGCCTGGTCCAGTTTGAGCTCGATGAAACGCTTTCGCAGATTTCGGGTGGCAAGAACGACACGCGAAGTCGTCTTCAATCTCGTCGCCTGGGCCGACCGAACCGGCCGTACTGGGAACTCATCGACGGGGCTCTGGCCGCCAATCCCAACAATCGTCAGATCCAGACGCTCAAAGCCGAGTCCGCCGACTGGCATCTCGAGCCGCCTGAAGCAGGTGAGCCGCCCTACCAGGGTCTGCAGTACTTCGATGTGAAGGACGCCGAGCGCTTCTTTGGTCGTGAGGAACTCACCGCCGAGCTCGTTGCCTACGTCGCCAAGCACCCCTTCCTCGCCATCATCGGCGCCTCGGGCAGCGGCAAGTCGTCCGTGGCCCGCGCCGGCCTGGTCGCCGCGTTGACCGGCAGCCGCGTCCCCCAGGGCGTGACGCCGCCCCAAGGCAGCGACCGCTGGCAGGTCCACATCATCACGCCCACCGCCCGGCCCTTGGCCAGCCTGGCCGGTTCGCTCACCCGTGGTAGCGAGAGCGTCACCGCCACGTCTACGCTTATTGACGATCTGACAGAGCGACCCGCGCAGCCTCGATCTCTACGCCCGCAAGCTGCTGGCGGCCGAGGACAAGCCGACGGATGGCCGACTCTTCCTGCTGGTCGACCAGTTCGAGGAGCTCTTCACTCTCTGCCGCGATCCGGAGCTGCGCCGCGCTTTCATCGACAATCTCATCACCGCGGCCCAGCCCGACGGTGTGGTGACCCTCGTGCTCACCCTGCGCGCCGACTTCTACGCCTACTGCGCTGACTACGCTGAATTGCGCGCGGCCCTGGAGCAGGACCAGAAGTACATCGGCCCCATGGATGATGCCGAGCTGCGCCGCGCCATCGAGCTGCCCGCCGCAGCAAGGTGACTGGGCGCTGGAGCCCGGCCTGGTCGATCTCATGCTTGACGACGTGCAGGGCGAGCCGGGTGCACTGCCCCTGCTCTCTCACGCCCTGCTGGAAACATGGAAGCGCCGCAGCGGCCGCATGATGACCATCCGCGGCTATCTTGATGCCGGTCGCGTGCAGGGCGCGATCGCCCAGACGGCTGAAGACGTCTACCGCAATCAGCTCACGCCGGAGCAGCAGGAGATCGCCCGCGATCTCTTCCTGCGCCTCACCGAGCTGGGCGAGGGCAGCGAGGACACCCGCCGCCGGGTCGAACTCTCCGAGCTATCACGCGCCGGCGACGACCAGGAGGACTGTAACCGATGTCCTCTCGATTCTGGCCGGTGCGCGCCTGATCACGACGAGTCGTGACACCGCCACCAACCAGGACGAAGCCGAGGTGGCCCACGAAGCGCTGATTCGCGCCTGGCCCACCCTGCGCGAGTGGCTCGACGAGGATCGGGAGGGGCTGCGCATCCATCGCCACCTCACCGAAGCCGCCGACGAGTGGCTCAAGCTCGACGAGGATCCGGGAGAGCTCTATCGGGGCGTCCGGTCTGGACCAGGCGCTGCTCTGGACTGAGGCCAACGGCGAACGCCTCAACGAACGGGAGCAGCGTTTCCTCGATGCCAGCCAGGCCGAAGCCAACCGCATCGAGGCCGAGCAGGAAGCCCAGCGCCAGCGCGAGTTGGAGGCCGCCCAACGCCTTGCCGCCGAGTTGAAGCTCGTCGTCTGCGGAGCGTCGCCGTGTCCAATGGGCGTCGGCGATTGGCGCAGTGGCCCTGCTGCTGGCCATTCTGGCCGGTTTCTTTGCAGTGCGCAGCAACCGGAATGCCGATGAGGCAATCAGGCAGGAAGCGACCGCCCAAGCGAATTTGAACCTTGCGTCAACACGTGAAGCCGAAGCTGCCGCCAGCGCGGCATTGGCCGCTACCCGTGCCGCCGAGGCCCAAACGAGCGCCGAGTTGGCTGAACAGCGTGAAGGGGAAGCCAGAGCTGCGCAAGCAGAGGCAGAACAGGAGGCGCGCGCGTGCCCGTGCCGGCCAGCTGGCCGCTGACGCCCAGTTTGAGCTATCCAAGGACGCGCCTGATGTCTCGCTAGCGCTGATGCTTGCTACAGCTTCGGTGGAGGCAACCCAAGAAGATGGCTTTGTCACTGAAGATTCCGTCGCTGCCTTAGATACTGCCATCCGGTTGGGTCAAACCTTGGCACATGAATCTCCCCACAAATCGCCATTCTGACGTTGTCAATTCGGCGGCCTACAATCCGGACGGGCGACCGCATCGTCACGGCTAGTGGGGATCAGACGGCCAAGGTGTGGGACGCAGAGAGCGGTGAGGAGCTGCTGACCCTGAGCGGGCATGCGGATCCGGTCACTTCAGCGGCCTACAGTCCTGACGGTGACCGCATCGTCACGGCCAGTGGGACGGCACGGCCAAGGTGTGGGATGCGGCGAGCGGCGAGGAGCTGCTGACCCTGAGCGGGCATGCGGGTGGGGTCAATTCAGCGGCCTACAGTCCGGACGGGCGCCGCATCGTCACGGCAGCTGGGATGAGACGGCCAAGGTGTGGGATGCAGAGAGCGGCGAGGAGTTGCTAACCCTGAGCGGGCATGCGGATAATGTCAATTCAGCGGCCTACAGTCCGGACGGGGACGCGCATCGTCACGGCCAGTGAGGACAGACGGCCAAGGTGTGGGATGCAGAGAGCGGCGAGGAGCTGCTGACCCTGAGCGGGCATGCGGATAGTGTCAATTCGCGGCCTACAGTCCGGACGGGGAGCGCATCGTCACGGCCAGCGGGGACCGGACGGCCAAGGTGTGGGATGCGGAGAGCGGCGAGGAGCTGCTCACGCTGAGCGGGCATCGGATACGGTCAATTCGGCGGCCTACAGTCCGGACGGGACGCGCATCGTCACGGCCAGCTGGGACGAGACGGCCAAGGTGTGGGATGCAGAGAGCGGCGAGGAGCTGCTCACCCTGAGCGGGCATACGGGTCTGGTCTGTCAGCGGCCTACAGTCCGGACGGGCGACCGCATCGTCACCGCCAGCTGGGACGGGACGGCCAAGGTGTGGGATGCAGAGAGCGGCGAGGAGCTGCTGACCCTGAGCGGGCACACGGATGGGGTCAATTCGGCGGCTACAGTCCGGACGGGGACCGCATCGTCACGGCGAGTATGACGGCACGGCCAAGGTGTGGGATGCGGAGAGCGGCGAGGAGTTGCTGACCTTGAGCGGGCATGCGGGTGGTGTCAGTTCGGCGGCTACAGTCCTGGACGGGGCGCGCATCGTCACGGCGAGCGGGACGGCACGGCCAAGGTGTGGGATGCGGAGAGCGGCGAGGAGTTGCTGACCCTGAGCGGGCATGCGAGTGGTGTCAATTCGGCAGCGTACAGTCCGGACGGCGAGCGCATCGTCACGGCCAGTGAGGACGGTACGGCCAAGGTGTGGGATGCGGAGAGCGGCGAGGAGCTGCTGACCTTGAGCGGGCATACGGGTAGTGTCACTTCGGCGGCGTACAGTCCGTGACGGCGAGCGCATCGTCACGGCCAGTGAGGACGACGGCCAAGGTGTGGGATGCGAGAGCGGGGAGGAGCTGCTGACCCTGACGGGCATGCGGATCGGGTTCGGTCAGCGGCCTACAGTCCTGACGGCGAGCGCATCGTCACGGCAAGTGAGGACAACGGCCAAGGTGTGGGATGCAGAGAGCGGCGAGGAGCTGCTAACCCTGAGCGGGCATATGGTTCGGGTCTGGTCAGCAGCTTACAGTCCGGACGGCGAGCGCATCGTCACAGCTAGTTAGATGGCACGGCCAAGGTGTGGGATGCAGAGAGCGGCGAGGAGCTGCTGACCCTGAGCGGGCATGCGATTTGGGTCTGGTCGGCGGCCTACAGTCCGACGGCGAGCGCATCGTCACGGCCAGTGAGGACCGGACGGCCAAGGTGTGGGATGCAGAGAGCGGTGAGGAGCTGCTGACCCTGAGCGGGCAACGGGTGGGGTCGATGTCGGCGGCCTACAGTCGCGGACGGGACGCACATCGTCACAGCCAGTGAAGACGACGGCCAAGGTATGGGATGCGCAGAGTGGCGAGGAACTGCTCACCCTGAGCGGGCATGCTGAATGGGTCAATTCGGCGGCCTACAGTCCGGACGGCGAGCGCATCGTCACGGCCAGCTTGGACGAGACGGCCAAGGTGTGGGATGCAGAGAGCGGCGCGGAGCTGCTGACCCTGAGCGGCCATACAGATATGGTCAATTCGGCGGCCTACAGTCCGGACGGGACCGCATCGTCACGGCAAGCAGGGACGAAACGGCCAAGGTGTGGGATGCAGAGAGCGGCGAGGAACTGCTGACGCTTGACGCGGGCACACGGGTGGTGTCAGTTCAGCGGCTTACAGTCCAGACGGCGAGCGCATCGTCACCGCCGGTGATGACGAGACGGCCAAGGTGTGGGATGCGGAGAGCGGAGAGGAGCTGCTGACCCTGAGCGGGCATACGGATATTGGTCCAGTCAGCGGCCTACAGTCCGGACGGCGACGCGCATCGTCACGGCCAGTGGGGACCAGACGGCCAAGGTGTGGGATGCAGAGAGCGGCGAGGAGCTGCTGACCCTGAGCGGCCACACGGATTTGGTCAATTCAGCGGCCTACAGTCCCGACGGCGAGCCGCATCGTCACGGCCAGTGATGACCAGCACCGCCAAGGTGTGGGATGCAGAGAGCGGCGAGGAGCTGCTGACCCTGAGCGGGCATACAGATTGGGTCTGTGTCGGCGGCATACAGTCCGGACGGCGACGCGCATCGTCACGGCGAGTGCGTGACGGTACGGCACGTACTTGGTATACCAACCTCCACGACATGCTCAATGCGGCTGCAGTCACTCAATCAGCGCTACGTGCCCCAATTCACAGACTTGGGAGCGTAAGCGTTACGGTTTCGAGTAGGCTCCAGACTCGCTTCACTGATATCCGCCTCACCCAACACATACCGCGTCCGCACACCCCGCCGCTGAATCTCCAACACCCCCGCCGCCGGATCATACTTGGCCTGCAACTTCCCCCGCGCATCCCGCAGCTCCACCCAGCGCCCGGTTGACACATCCGCCTTCGCCTTGCACTCCCCGCTCCGCATTCCTGTCACCATCCTCCCTGCGGATCATCATACGCCGCCAGCGGATCCGCCGCCTCGACCACCGTGCTCACCGGCACGCGGAGGTCGCTGTAGTTCGGCGCGACCAGCGCCAGCACAAACGCGTCCGCCCGGTCGTCATGCAACCCTTCCGGGGCACGCAGCGTCGACGCTCATCACGAAGTCAAGGCGCTCGCTTGGCTGGCGTTTTCGACCAGCGCCAGACGCGCAGAATCGCCGGACGGCCCCCCGACCAAGACCCGGCGATTCTTGCCTTCCCCACAACCCACGTAAGGAGAAACCCACGCCCGCACCATAGCATAGCGCTTTTGGCGTGCAAGTCCGCGGTCGGGGCCTATCCGGTCGAGCGGTCGCACCGACTTCAGCCGGATTGAACACCAGCGATACGATTTGCCGTGTCGGCTACGCGTCTTAGGATTGACCGTAGTTCATCAGGTTGTTTGACCTCGACCGGGAAGTCGAAGGAAAGTAGTAGCATCGCCACCCATTCAAGATTGGTCGCTGCACGTCGCATGATAATGCCCTCCGAACATGTCTCCAGAGTCCCAAGATAGGTTGGAATGTGTGCTTGAGCCGTGTCCATTGTTGTCCTGAGCAAGACTTCGACCTGATAGGGACCTGGCACATTGGCGATAGCACTCAGCACATAGCCTAACAAGTCAACCGATCCCGGATCATCAAATGTTTCATCGTATGCTGGAAATGGATTGGATTCGGTCTAGTCGAAATGTCCGTAAATCCTGTCGTAGATGGCAGTGTCCGGCTGTATACCAGTAACCTTCATTGTAGACAACACCATACGGATCGAAGCGGCGCTCCGTCACTTCATCCCCCCACGAGCGATAAACGAATTCCACACTATGTCGCTCCTGCGCCGCTGTACTGAGGACGATCAGCGTATTGTCGTCGACCAATGGTGGAGGAGGGCCGCCGTAATTGCTCACGCTGAATGTGATGGAGGACTGCAATGCGCGCGCCTGTTGCAGTAGTGGTTCCGGCAGAACCCGTTCGGTTTTGGCAACAGCACCTTCGATTGCCACTATATTCACCGGGAACTGAAACTCGCGGATGACGCGCAAGCCCAATACCAATGCGACAGCTTCCTCGTTGGTGAACATCAGTGGGGGCATTTTGGACCCACGTCCCAGATAATAGGCCCCATGAGGTCCCCGCTCTCCTTCCACCGGTACCCCCATATCCTGTAGAGACGTGATATAGCGACGTACTGTGCGAACATCCACTTCCAAACGTCGAGCGATCTCTGCCCCGGACATTTGCTGGTGAGTTTGCAGAAGTGCCAGAACAGCCAATAGGCGTGCAGTTGGTGAATACATCAACACTCTCTTTTGTTTAGGGCGAAACTTGTCCTAATTGTACCGTACAATCAAATTATGAGGTAGCGATAGGCCTCCTCACAATGACAAAACAAAGGAGAAATCAGATGACCGTTTTTCACAAGCCCACCCTTATTTCAGTCAACGGTGTGGAACTCGAAGTCTTTGAAGCAGGCCGACAAAATGCAGGAAACCCGATTGTACTCTGTCACGGCTGGCCGGAGCATGCCTTTTCTTGGCGCTATCAGGTGCCGGCCCTTGCCGCAGCGGGTTACCATGTCATCGTCCCAAACCAGCGAGGCTATGGCAACTCATCCCGTCCCACCGACGTAACAAGCTACGACATTGAACACTTGTCAGGTGATCTCGTTGCGCTTCTCGATCATTACGGATACGAAGATGCTACCTTTGTCGGTCATGATTGGGGTGCAAATGTCGTGTGGGGGCTCACCTTATTGCATCCAAACCGCGTCAATGGAGTGATAGCCTTAGCCTTGCCTTACCAAGCGCGCGGAGAAAGACCCTGGATCGAGCTCATGGAAGAATTTCTTGGAGGCGACTACTATTTTGTCCACTTCAATCGGCAGCCGGGTGTTGCAGACGCCATATTGGAAGAAAACACATCCCAGTTCCTTCGCAATATGTTCCGGAAGAACGAGCCCCCCAGAGAACCTCAGCCAGGTATGGCGATGATTAATCTTGCCAGGGCAGAAATACCGCTCGGTGAGCCCATAATGAGCGACAGCGAACTGGCCGTTTTCGTCTCCGCCTTTACAGCGTCAGGGTTCACGGGCAGCATAAATTGGTACAGGAACCTTGACCGCAACTGGCATATATTGGCGGACGTGAACCCGATCATCCAACAGCCAACACTCATGATTTATGGCGACCGGGATGTGATTCCGAAGTCTGCAAATCTAACAGAATTCGTGCCCAATGTGGAAGTGGTCAATCTGGATTGCGGTCATTGGATCCAGCAAGAAAAGCCGGAAGAAACAAACCAAGCGATTCTAAAATGGCTGGAACAGCAGAGTGCCGCCTAGTCCCAAGAGCGTTTCAATGGTAAGCATACCCGCCGGCTTGACCGGCGGGTGGAATGAGACGCCGAAGGCAACGAACGGTTCACCGTCCTGGATGCTACTCTGCCCGGAAGAACAGTTGAGCAACAAGGATTGACTTGCGCTTCATCTGTTCGTTTCGTATAGTTGGAGATGAATGGATGTTGTCTTGACCGACGGAAGGCAGGCGCTGACAATAAGCTGAGAAACCCCGACATCGGACCGGAGGAGTCACAATGCAGGACGCCGCAGATAACGCCATCGTTACTCGCATAGCAATGGCACACGCTTTACTCTTGAAGGCCACAGAGCCACTTGACGAGAGCGATTTCAGCCGCAGATTCGGTGCAACCGCCCCGCCGATTGGCTGGCATCTCTGGCACGTTGCTCGATGGGCGGACCGTGTGCAGGCAAGCTTGCCCCGCGCAAGCGACGCCGAGGACCATCAACCGAACCCGAACCATGGGCTCTGGGAGCAGGAGGGATTGGCTGCTGAATGGGATCTCGATCCGAGCACTTTGGGTACGCTTGAAGAAGGCATAGGAATGGACCATGAAGATGCTGCGGCTCTTCCGGTGAAAGTTGGCAAGGCCAACGTTGTCGACTACGCAAGGCGCGCGTTCGCCCAGCTCGATGATGCACTCCAGGCGCTTGAAGCCGACCAGTTTGGCGACGTGCGCACGAGCGTCATGGAATTCGAAATTCGCAACGGCGAAGTGCACAAAGCACCCGGCAAGGAAACTACGCTAGCGGCTGATTTGACGTTCCATCTGAGCCACGTTAATCGTCATCTGGGCATGATTGAGGCGCTGCGTGGACTGCTCGATGAGGACGGTTCAATCACGGTTTGAGAAGTTTACGCCAATCGTATTAGGTCGCCGGCGACGAGCCAACGTTGAATAGACAGTTCGCTCCATAATCGACACAGAGGGAAGCGCAAAAAACCAGGTTGACATCCCGCCCACAACGGCATACGATAGCTTCAGTCCAGCTTGATCCGCCCATAGCCCAACCCCCCGGAAACAGCGAGCCATTCGCCATCGGGGGTGTTTCCAGGGTGTGCACAGGGCCAAATCTTTGATGTGGACAGGGTGACCCCGGTAGTGTAGGTGAGAACACCCCAGCGAGTATCAAGAAGCCATTACGTGAGCAAAGAAACAAAAGACCGTCTGACCGATCTCTTCATTTCACTCTGTCTCTTCCTCACAATCCTCGCAGTCTATACGCATGATCGCGAGGTGGTCACACGGAGCGACTCACGGTGGACGATCCATCTCGCGCTCAGTATGCTTCATGAGCGCGATACCGATCTGGATGAATTTGCCGAAGTCCTGGAAGAGGATGACTATCGTGTCTATGAGTACGGTGGTCACATTCACTCGGTCTATCCGATCGGCACCTCTGTAGCCATTCTGCCGATCATTGCCGTTCTTGATGTCTATACGAGATCCAACTGGCCGCAAAATCTCTTGACGATTTTCACCGCACCAGGGCACGATTCCATCGCGGAGTCGATTGAGTTGGCGCTCGGTTCAGCGATTGCGGCACTCACGGCAGTCGTCATCTATTGGATCGGTCGGCGCGCGCTTTCTAGAGATAGAGCGCTGCTCCTGACCCTGATCTTTGCCTTTGCGACGCCGGCATGGTCTACGGCCAGCAGGGCCCTGTGGCAACATGATCTTTCCATGTTGATGCTGGCGCTCACTCTGCTACTTCTCATCAACGCCCGAAACAGACCCAAGCTCGCTCAGTACGCCGGACTGTTGCTTGCGGCGGCATATGTCATTCGTCCTTCAAACAGCATCGCCGTCATCTGCTTCACGCTATTCGTATTGATCACCTATCGGCCTTACTTTCGATCGTACCTGATGTGGGCAGCAGTGATTGCTGTTCCCTTTTTGTTCTACAACTTCTCGACCTTCGATACGATTTTGCAGCCATATTATCTGCCGTCCGCCAGCAATGCAGCCTGGACTTCGCTGTTGGAGGGGCTGGCTGGAACGATTGTCAGCCCCAATCGTGGCCTCTTTATCTATTCCCCAGTATTGCTGTTCTCTTTCGTTGGACTTGTTTTGAAGCTCAGACAGCATGACCTGGATGGCCTGGACGTCACGCTATTGTGCATCATTGTACTGCACTGGCTGATGCTCGCATCGTGGCGAATGTGGTGGGGCGGCTTTGCATTCGGGCCGCGACTCTTTACGGATATGCTTCCATTTCTGATCTACTTTCTGATTCCTGCCATCGGTGCGCTTCGTGCCCCGACGCGAATGGCCGCAGCAGCCTATTTTGCGGCGTTCACAATTTCTGTCTTGTTGAGCCTATTCGTCCACTATCGGGGCGCCGTGGACCCGCGCACTTGGGAATGGAATTCTGGCGTGGCGGAAATGATCTATGCTGTAGACGAAGACCCGCACCGCGTCTGGGATCTCTCTGATTTGCAGATTATCCGTGGGATGCGCCCGGCGAAGCTAGAGGTCAGCCCTGCTGCGGTGTGGGCCGCCGCCAATGTCGATAATGCCGGTGTGCGTACGGTCCAGTTCTACCTGGAGAACTGGGGAGACCGGCCGGTCCGGTGGGAAGTCACTGCACCTCCTGGCGTCAATCTAGCAATGGAGCAAGATCCACGTGACTTCGATTACTTCCGCGCCGAAGACCCATTGGCGGGACCTGGGCGCACGCTGATTACAGCCAAGCTCAACTTGGCGAACTATCCGGTCGGAAACCACAGCGCGGGCGGTATCATGGTTCGACCCATACGTGAGGATGGTTCCCGGCTCAAGTCGGCGCCGCTCATCGTGCCCGTGTCGATTCAGGTCAGCGATACATTGCCGGCTGGCCAACGGCATATGTATCTCCCGATTATCGCCAAAGGAGCACCGACGTCAACACTCATCGCGTTTGCACGGCCTGTTGATATCACAGTCAATGGGGCGCCTCAACCGCAGGCAGGCGGAGCCTTGCAGGCGGTCTTCGGTTCAGGGTGGCACGACTTGGAGCAGGCTGCAGACGCCCACTGGCGCTGGGCGCAAACGCCGGCGGAACTCTACGTTTTCAGCCCCAAGTCTCAGCAGGTTTCCTTTGAGATAGTGCCCGCTGCGCTCTTCTCCGGTGATCTGAGTGCGCCTGAAGGTCGATCAGAGACCCTCTTCATCGAAACCGGTGATCGGGCTACTGCCGATCTCCCCGTCGAGCTTGGACGTCGTTCAACGGTCGAATTGACGCTCGAACCTGGCTGGAACGTCGTCGGTCTCAGTTCACCCGCAGGTTACTTCCGACCCGTCGAAATCGATCCGGCGTTGGGGGACGGGCGACGGTTGAGTTTTGCGATTGCTGAAATTGATCTGACGACTGCGTCATCCGCACAGCAATCCGCAACAACAACGGATGGATCATGGTAGTTGTACCGTCCGTCGGCCTCCCATGTGTCCCTGCCGGGGCTGGGTTGGGTGCAATGCGTGTTGGCCGAATTGGCGCCAGTGTGCATGCGCAGCTCTGTACATCGCCCCGGCAGCGCATGGGCAGATATGTCGCATTTTTCCCCGCAACCGATACGAACAGAAAGGATTCCCCATGAGTCGTAGCGCACGCCAGAATCATGGCTTGGCACGCTTTGTGTTGGTGGTGGTCACGCTTCTTTTTGGTCTGTTGTTCGCAGCGGACGGACGCATGCGCACCGCCGTCAGCGAGGGCGCAGGGATGGCGCAATTGGACTTGCTCTCTGCCAGTCCATCCACACAGGGTCCGAGCCAGTCGCCAGCTGCGACGGATGCAGTCGACACGGACGGTGCGCAGATCACCATCGTCAAGCAGGCCGATCCTGCCGATGGCGCCGATTTCACCTTCAGCAGCAACATTCCGCCGGAGCGTGGCGCCAGTATTATCACGACGGTGGCGGGAGACGGCGCCCGGGGCTTTGGCGGTGACGGCGGTCTGGCCGCCAGTGCACAGTTGAGTACCGCCTTCGGCGTGGCGGTGGACAGCGCCGGCAACCTCTTCATTGCGGATACCGAGAACTACCGCATCCGCAAGGTCGATGCGGTCACGGGCATCATCAGCACGGTGGCGGGAGACGGCGCCCAGGGCTTTGGTGGAGATGGCGGCCCGGCCACCAGCGCACAGTTGAACTTTCCTTTCGACGTGGCGGTAGATGGCGCCGGCAACCTCTTCATTGCGGACGTCGAGGACAACCGCATCCGCAAGGTGGATGGCGTCACGGGCATCATCACGACGATAGCGGGAGATGGCACGGCCGACTTCAGCGGCGACGGCGGTCCGGCTACCAGCGCGCAGCTAAATGCTCCCGTTGCCGTAGAGTTGGACAGCGCCGGCAATCTCTTCATCGTGGACGGCATTAACCACCGCATCCGCAAGGTAGACGGGGTGACGGGCATCATCACGACGGTGGCGGGAGACGGCACCGAGGCCTACGGCGGCGACGGTGGACCGGCCACCAGCGCGGCAGCTAAATGTCCCGATCGATGTGACGGTAGACGACGCCGGCAACCTTTACATTGCGGACCTTGACAACCATGTCATTCGCAAGGTGGATGCGGTGACGGGCATTATCAGCACGGTTGCGGGGGATGGAACCCAGGGCATCGGCGGCGACGGCGGCCCGGCCACCAGTGCGCAGTTACTACTACCGTACGGCGTGGCGGTGGATAGCGCCGGCAACCTCTACATTGCGGTGGCTTTCAATCATCGCATCCGCAAGGTGGATGGAGTCACAGGCATCATCACGACGGTAGCGGGGGATGGCACATTCGGCTTCCGCGGTGACGGCGGCCCAGCTACAAGAGCGCGTTTGTATGCGCCTGCAGATGTGACCGTGGACGGCGCCGGCAACCTACTCATTGCGGATACCGCCAACGGGCGCATTCGCAAAGTGGAGGTGGGTAGCTTCCGCTTGGACCACGCAGATCCAGACGATGGTGATCGGGTCAGGCAGAGCGTCAACTTCAGTAACTTGCCGGCGGGCAGCTACGTCATCACCGAGAACGTGCCGATCGGCTGGATGCTGGACCGCGCCGACTGCAGCGGCGGACTCGATGGCGGCACGCTGAACGGCAATACGCTCACCGTCGTCATCGGTGCAAGAGAAGAAACGACCTGCACCTTCAACAATGTGGAGTCGAACTCCATAGTCTGGCTTCCTTTGGTCTTGCGCTAGGGCTTCACCTTGGACGCAGACACCGAATGGGCGCTGTTGCTGTTGCGTACCGTAGCAGCAAAAATCCAAGTTGACATCCCGCCCACAACGGCATACGATAGCTTCAATCCAGCTTGATCCGCCCAACCCCACATCCTTGGAAACAGCGAGGCATTCGCCATCGGGGGTGTTTCCAGGGTGTGCACAGAGCATGCAACGCTGGCTTCCAGCGCCGAGCAAAGCGAAGTGCAGCAGGTTCGGGGGAACCCAAGCAATGGAGCACCTGAAGGAGACTCGCTCTTAGGCAGCGGGTCTCTTTCTTTTTCACACCCACCGTCACACAAGCCACGCCCTTCTCGCTACCGACGGGTGTCCGGGTAGACGCCGCTCTGGGCCGTGCGCCCTGACGGTTGCACCGCCCGCCGCTCCCCACGCGCACCTGCCGCGCCGGCCAGCCGTGCGCCCTCCGGTTGCACCGCTCGCCGGCGCTACCGGGCCAGCGTCGCGAAAGTCGCGATCTGTCAGCGCGCCGCCACTGGCGCGCCCGCCGAGTTTCGCCCTGGACGCGACCCAATGCTACGATGTGCGCCATTTGCTTGACGTATACCTATCCATATAGTACGGTATCAACATCACCCGAACCGACCAGGAGGCTGAGCCATGTCGTACCGTACAACTATCATTCTCAGTGACATTGAACACGAGCGCGCTGCGGCCCTGGCCGAAGCAAACTTCCCCGACAATCGCGGCAGCACCGGGGGCAACCTCAAGGCGCTCTTGGTGCATCTCATCTTCGAGGCGTATCACAAGCCGGAGCTCTTCGACCTGAAGCCGCCCAACGCGCCCGCCAATGAGCGGCCGACCCTGAACGAGCAATTGGCGCCCAAAAAAGAGGATTGACAACCCGGCCGACGCCGCTATAATGGAAGTACATCGTTCCGGTTCTCACGCTTGGAGATTCTGTACAATTCGGGGGAGTCTCCAAGCGGACGTGCCCAAGGCGCTCTGCCCGGCACTTCGGGGGACTTGGGACGACGGGAAAGCCTCGCCATGACGGCGGGGCTTTTCTTTTGCTGCCTGTTGAACAAATCCGTCTCATGCTGTGGAAGAGAAAGGCGAGACGCGCCTCGGCAGGTTGGCGCGTGCTTTGCTGTCTGGCCCAGGGTGAGGAGGGTGTCGCCGCGCGCTGCCAGTTTCCGGTATGCCGGGTGAGCAGGACAAGCTCGTCGCCGTTTTGGCATCGGGCTGCAACGCTCCGGCCGGAGCCACGCCCCGCAGATATCGCCCTGGCCGGGGGAGGGCGCACCCGCCCGGCGCTTGCCAGTGTAGCACGGGGTGTCGCCCAGCTGGTCCCTCGTGTCAAGCCGGCGCCAGGGCGAGGCATTCGCCGCGTCCGAACGGGCTACGGGCGGCCCCCCAAGGTGACATGACACTGCGCTCGGCTGCTTCTCTGCGGTCGGGCTGTCTGGTTGGCCAGCCCGCTCGCTCGTCGCCCTTTCTCCCAGCCGCAACGTTCCCGCCTCGTCCGACCCCCGCCCGCCAGTCTTATTTGCCTCGCTGGCCTTGTGCGCCCGCCCGCCCCGTGCTCTTACTGGACTGCGCCGGTCGGTTGCGCCCCTTTCCCGCCGGCGTGCGGTCGTACGGCGGTGCGGGGGCGTGGCCCCGGCCTTCGCTGCGCCCTGGTTGCCGCCAGTGCCACCTACTGCCCTTTGCCTGGCGGTCCCCGGTCGGTGGGCGGGCGCCGTCGCCTGCCGCTGGCGCAGCGATCTTTGGTACTGCTCACGGCGTTGGCCGCCGCACCGGTGGCCAGATTGCCGCTTCCTGGGCGTAGGTCTGTACCGCCCACCAGCGGCGCGTGTTGCCTGCACGCAGCGGCGCTCTGGGTGCGTCTACAGAGGGATTCCGATCCGTATTTCGGGGTAATAATGTAAGCTAAATTACATATATATACTAATACCTATGCTACTATTGAGGCAGCTCAACCACAGCCATACCAACCGAAAGGATCCCCCGACCATGATGAACTATCCCACACCTGCCGCTGTTTTGGTCAGCTCGCCGCGCCCCTTCGGTCACGCGGTCCGCCGCTCGTCCCGTTCTCGCTCGGGCTGGGTGCTGGCGCTTTCCTTCCCGGCTACCTTCGCCGGCCACGCCCTGGCCCTCCAGGTGGCGCGCACGTGGGCGCCCTTTCCTGCCCGGGGCTGTTGCGCCCCGCGTGCGGCGCTCGCCGGGCGGCGGCTGGCTGGTCTCCGTGCCCGTCGCGCCCGCGCCGCTCTTCTGATGTGTCGCCAATGCGCCTTTCGGGGCAGCCTGCCGCGCTGCCCCGCTTGCCCGCCCGGGCCCTGGCCGCCGCGGGTTGTGCAGCTGGTCCCGCCGGCGCCGCGCTGGTGCGACTGCACCGAGTGCGCCAGCCCGGCCCAGGTGCTCACCTCGGGCGCGGCGCGGCCCTTTGCCTACTGTCCCGCCTGCGGCGCTTGCGTTCCTGCACCAGGGCGCGCCGCCTGGCGCAGCACCCGAGATCCGGAACCACCGTCCGTTCAATTGCAGCTAATCTGAGAGGAAGCCCCCACCCATGAATCACTATCGCGTCAGAATCGGCGGCACCAACATCAAAGCGACGACCGCGGCCGACGACCACCGCAGCGCCGCCCGGCAGGTGATCCAGGAGCACGCCCACACCGACCCGGCCCGCGTGGCTGTCGAGGAGCTCAGCGGCCAGTGGCGCGCCTACCGCTTCACCCGCAGCGGTCAGCTGCGCGAACTCGCCCGCTACGCCTAGCCCGTCCCGGCCGGCGGGGCAATTCCCCGCCGGCTCTCTTCACAGATCTTACCCGAAAGGACAACCCCCGATGACCTATTTCGACCACCTCCACACCGTCGCCGACATCAAGCAGGAATACCGCCGCCTGGCCCTGCTCCATCACCCCGACCGCCCCGGCGGCGACACGGCCACCATGCAGGCGATCAACGCGCAATACCACGCCGCGCTTGAACGCTGCGACGGCCAGACCGCAACCGGCAGCGACGGCAACGACCACACCTACACCTACAACGCCACCACCGAAGCCGCCATCATGGCCAAGATCGCCGAGCTGATCGCCGCCGGTGTGCCGCGCGTGGCGGATGTCTACATCATCGGCACCTGGGTCTGGATCGTGGGCGAGACCAGGCCCATCAAGGAGGAGCTGAAGGCCCTGGGCTGTCGCTGGCATCGCAAGCGCGCCTGCTGGTACTGGCATCCCCATCCCTACCGCCACCACTACAACCGGCGCGCCGGGCTGGGCGACCTGGCCGCGTTCTACGGCGCCAGCCAGGTCGCGGCCGAAGAACGCAACGACCTGACGGCATGACGACCAGGGCCCAGCCGCCTGGCTGGGCCCATTGGAACCTACCTTCATCACCCGAAAGGAGCACCACCGCATGACCCTCTATCCCCCGACCCACGCCGAAATCGACCGCCTCCTCCAGCGCGCAACCCGCAACTGGCCCCATCTGACCAAACGCATCGACAACGCGGCCGCGCTCCTGCGCCCCCTGGCGCTCGCCTGGAGCCAGACGCGCGGCGCCTGGCTGGCCCACAGCCAGAGCGACCCCACCGGCGCCACGTCCTACGTCATCGGCGCCGCCGGCTGTTCCTGCCTCGACTACATCCACGCCAACGGCAACCGCGCCGGCGGCCGCATCTTCTGCAAGCACAACATCGCCTTCCACGCCTACCGCCGCATCCTGCTCGACCACCTGCACGCGCTCTACGTCGGCGAGGCCTACAGCGACGAGTACCGCCGCATCAAGCAGGGCTACCCGCTCATTGCCCAGGTGCGCAGCACGCCCCGGCTCATCGGCCCCACGCTCGACGGCGTGCCCCTCGACATCCGCTACCGCTACAGCCCCGCCACCCGCGGCCGCGACTTCGCCGGCGACGCCGACATGGCCCGCTTCGCACAGTGGCTGCCCCTGGCGTTGGCCGAGCGTGAGCGCATCCGCGCCGACCTCGAACCCGCGCCCCAAATCTGGCCGCCGGCCGGGAAGCTAACGCCCGAGCTCATCATGGCCTACGACGCCGACCAGCTCCCCTACGAAGAATGGCGCGCCCTCCACATACAAGACCCCTAACCGCGCCACCCGCCACCATCACCCGGGCAGGAGACGTTGCGATCGCAACGTCTCCTGCGCCACCCGCAATCCGCAAATCCAAAATCCGCAATTCGAAATGGAGCATCTCATGCAAGCAACCCTCACCCTCATCAGCCCCCACGGCACGCCCGTCACCCTCACCATCGAGCCCGACGCCGACACCGACGTCATCACCGCGCTCCTCGACCGCGCCGACGCCATCGGCCAGCACTACGCCGCCCACGGCTGGGCCTTTGCCGAAGCCCAGCCCCGCACGCCCGGCCCGGCTGAGCTGGCCGCGGGTCCGACGTTTGCCGGGTATCCATGCAGCCCCACGACCGACGACAACGGCCTGCCCACCTGGCTCATCGTCGACGGCAAGCAGGCCCAGCGCCGCGAGAAGCAGGGCGATGTCTGGTATAGCGTGAAGTTGATCGATGGGAGCTATGAGCAGGTGCTGCGCATCCCCAAGGGCGAGCAGGCGCCGCCTGTGCGCGGGCTGTAGCGAACGCCGTGCCGATGGCAGAGTAGAGTCTGCCATCGGCTCATGTCCGGACAAACCCTCAGTCACCGGACGAGTGGTTCGATCCATGTCAGCTACTTGCTCTTGTGCTAACTGATCAAAAGCTTGAGGCGGCCGCCTGTGCGTCGATAGTGTAGACTATCCGGGACTTCTGCATTGTACGATGCACCCAGCCCATCACAGTTGATTTCGACGATCGATCACTTCGGCTCACGCGGTTGCACGGTAAGTTCAACTCGATAAACTCGATACAAGACGGACGGACCGGCTGGCGTACCGAATCTGGCATCTACGACGTACAGGTTATTGCCGAAGAGCCCGGCCGTGGTTGGGGTTTCCGCGCCAACAACCGGATAGGTTCGGACACGAGCGCCCCGTTAGATCCGTCCGGGAAGATACTTCACGGCCGACACTTGACCATTGCCATTCTCGACGACATAAATCGTCCTTCCATTGCGGATGATGCCGTCCGCCCCAATAAAGGAGACACCGCCTTCAATCTTGGTGCCAACGCCGCTTGCAGGATCGACTGTAGAAGAGCGCTCCAGCAGATGTATGAGCAACGACAAGGCTGGCGCCGTCAGGAGTGGTCTCGATCCCGTTCAGGTTGGGAAAACCTATGTCAGGCAGATCCGTTTGCAGCGCTGAGACTGCGGTTTGATCCGGCAGCGTCTTGCCCCGCCCAAGCGGCACGACAAAGAGACGAGGCTCGCCGGCAAAGTCTGCGCACCTTCGGCGCTTCCTGAATCGGTGAAATAGGCGGCATCATTGGTCACAACAACATCATTGACAAACGACTGCCCTTCTGCCGTAAACTGATACGTCGGCCAGTAATTCGCCCGAATTGCCGTCGTAGACACGTCCCGTGCCCGAAGGACCACCGGCAACCCAAATTCGTTCCCGATTGTCAACCTCAATGCCGACCGTCGTGAATGGGCCCGCAGGTTCAGTCAGCACTGCCCCCTCACCGGTTCGTAGATCGCCTTTGTAGATGGAACCATCAGCGAGGGAACCAACATAGAATGTCGCGCCCTTACCGACGGCGATTCCTTCGGGAAAGTAGCCGTTGGGCAGATCAATAGGATCAGGGAAATTCACAGCCTGAGCGGAAGCCGTATTGGGGCTGAATAAGAAAAATCCAGCTGCGACCACAGTAGAGATCGCCAGTACCAAGATCCACTTTCGCATGATGATCTTTCCTTTCTGGAGCAAACAGTACAGCAGCCACTGCGTAGTAATAACTCCATACCTCTGCATTACAGGCAGGCTGTTTGTACCGGTCCTCAAGGATCAGGGGAGTTGGTACGCGGTGATCTGCCAATCTGCCAGGGATGGATACATGTCAGTATAGTAGAGAATTTGCTAGAGAGCTATTGGCGCTCGGGTGCCCCACTGACCCCAACGTGATCGTCTTGTGGATATGGGCCGAGTCAGATACTCCCTACCCACGCGGATCATCGTCCACGACACGCAGACCCAGCGTATCGAGAAGCAGGGCGATGTCTGGTGCAGCGGGGGATTGATTGACGGGAGCTATGAGCAGGTCCTGCGCATCCTCAAGGGCGAGCAGGCGCCGCCAGTGCGGCGGGCTGTAAGCGACCAGGCCCGGCCGGCAGCGGAAACCTTGCCCTGAGCCTGT
>CAWEEJ010000004.1:0-87917 GCA_963807905.1 uncultured Chloroflexia bacterium
AAGAACGTGCAGCGGAAGCCGAAGCGCGGCAGGCAGCAGAAGCGCAGCGGGCGCAAGAGGCTGAAGCGCGTCTTGCCGCGGAAGAGGAAGCCCGCCAACAAGCTGAGGCCGTCCAGCAGGCGGAAATCCAGCGTGCTGAAGAGGCCGAGCTGGCAGCGCAGCAGATCCGTCGCCGCTCATGGTTCCTTGCCGGAGCGTTACTGGTTGCGCTTATCGCTGCCGGGTTGAAGTCACTACTTCTTCCGCGATGCGCGAACAAGGAAACGCAAGCAGTACAGAGTGCGAAATTAGCAGAAGATCGCCTCGCTGGCTTTGGCGAAGCGGGTAAGGCGGCTTGGGGCCGAGAAATTGAGGCATTGGCAGGGGCCATGCAACAGGGTGGCGATACAAACGGAGCTGAAGCCATACTTCAGGCGGCAGTTGAACAGAATCTGAAGCCTATTGGATGAGTTATGGGCACTGAGATGTGACGCCCGCTAGCCTTGGGTTGGCCATCAAATCTGTACATGCCAATGGCGGGACCTATGTATAATTCCCGCCGGTGAATTCATAATGGGTTCAGACGAAGACGACTCTTTGGCCGATAACGACGAGCATCCACACACGGTCTATCTTGATGCGTATTGGATCATGCAAACTGAAGTGACAAATGCTCAGTATGGACGGTGTGTAGATGCCGGTGAATGTGATGCGCCCGCAAACGATGAGTGGGATGATCCGGACAACGCCCAACGTCCGGTGACCCATGTGACTTGGGAAGATGCCAATACATACGCTGGGTGGGTCGCTGGCGAATTGCCAACCGAAGCCCAATGGGAGATGGCCTGCCGCGGCACGGATGGACGCATTTATCCGTGGGGGGATGAGCCGCCACCAGACGAGACGCTGTTAAACTATGAGCTCCAACGTCAATTCCACAACGGATGTTGGCAGCTATCCCGCTGGTGCGAACGGCCTATACGACATGGCGGGCAACGTCTGGGAGTGGACGGCAGATTGGTATGATAGCGAGTACTATGCCAATTCACCCAGCGAGAATCCGCAAGGGCCGGAAAGCGGCAGTCCCGCACGTTGCGCGGGGGCTCGTGGCTCGACCTCGAGTGCTGCGTGCGCTGCGCCGATCGCGACCGGGGCATCCGGACAACCGCGACGGCACCTCGGTTTCCGCCGTAGTGTCCCCCGGCGCAGTTGGCCGCTGAAACCTCTGGCCTCTGCATCTCTGGAAAAGCTGTTCTCTGGCTGGGGTCCGGGGGCCGCAGCGCCCCGGATATGAATACCGGCGTCAGCCGGTCGCCGATTTTTTTTCTGAGTCGTGTACCGTCCCCGGCACTGCCCCGTGCACGACTTGGTTGACGAGAAACGTTGTGGGCAGTGCCGGGGACGTGAGGATCGCATGGTCCCCAAGTCACTGCAACGTACGCCAACCTGAATACGTGGGACAACCTCTACCCCGCCTATCGCCGGGCCGCCAAGGACAAGCGCGGTCGCATCGCCGCGGCGGCCTTCGAGTACCGGCTGGAAGACAACCTGCTGCACTGCAGGAGAGCTGGCGACGGAAACGTATGGCCCCGGCGCCTACACCAGCTTCACATCCATGAGCCCAAGCGCCGCCTGATCAGCGCCGCGCCCTTTCGTGACCGGGTGGTGCATCATGCCCTCTGCCACGTGATCGAACCTGTCTTTGAGCGCAGCTTCATCCACCACTCCTACGCAAATCGCGTCGGCAAGGGCACCCACCGCGCGCTGGAACCTGCCAGCAGTGGCCAGCCGCTATCCCTACGTCCTTCAGTGCGACGTGCGCCAGTTCTTCCCCTCCATCGACCACCCATCTTGCAGCGCACGCTCAACCGCCGGATCCAGGACGTGGCCTCGTCGGCTGATCCAGCGCATCCTGGATGCGGCATGGCGTCTTCACGAGGAGTACGACGATGGTCTACTTTTCCGGCGACGACCTCTTTGCCGCCCCCCGTCCCCGTGGCCTGCCCATCGGCAACCTGACCAGCCAGTTCTGGGCCAACTGCTACCTGAACCCTTTCGATCATTTCGTCAAGCGCGACATTGGGCTGCCCGGCCTACCTGCGCTACGTGGATGATTTTCTGCTGTTCGCTGACGACAAGCCCACGCTCTGGCGCTGGCGCCGGCCATCATCGAGCGGCTGGCAACCCTGCGCCTGACCATCCACGAAGACAGGGCCCAGGCGCGCCCCACGGCCCACGGCATCCCCTTCCTGGGCTTCGTGGTCTATCCGACCCACCGCCTGCTCAAGCGGCGCAAGGGCGTCCCTATCGGCGCAAACTGCGCCGCTGAGGACGATTACCGGCAGGGCAGGCCGGGCGCGACGAGTTCCCGATTCCGTCCAGGGCTGGATCAACCACGTGCGCTACGCCGATACCTGGGGCTTGCGCAAGAATTGCTCAAGGAGGTGGTCCTGTGACCGACCTCGAACGAAATGCCCATCTTCACCAAGACCTACTGATTTTCTGCCGTGGCTCGTGCCCCAGACAAAGCACTTCCCCCGCAGCCACCGTCACACTGTCACCCGGCGCTTGCAGGACGCCGCACTCAACTTCCTGGAGCGGCTGGTGGAGGCCAACAGCGCCCGCGGAAGGAGCGGTCGGAATTGCTATTGCAGGCCGACGCGGAGTTGGACAAAGTGCGTTTCTACCTGCGCCTGCCCATCACTGGCGATGGCTGACCCCGGGCCAGTACGAACATGCCGGACGCATGGTGGCCGAGATGGGGCGGCTGCTGGGCGGCTGGCAGAAGATCACGCGGCAGCAAGCGGGATGAGCGCCGCTGAAGAAGGGACCGGCTGGGACGTTGCGCGGGGGCTCGTGGAACAACAATGAGAACAACGTGCGCTGCGCCAACCGCAACAACAAGAATCCGAACAATCGCAACAACAACAACGGTTTCCGTCTAGTGTCCCACGGCTTTCCATTGCCGAGTGGCAGGGCCGGCAGAGTGCGGCGGCCACGGGTTCCGCATCGAGGATTGAGAGCCGGCGCAGCCGATTCCTGTCCGAGTCTGGCGCGACGTTGGCCGCCCATCGCACAAGTGTGATACGCTGCCAATACCAAGACCAGCCGGACACATACAAAAGGGGCCTGCACCCCACCCGCAACCGGCACACGGCCGGGCTGGTGCAGGCCCAACCCGCTGCCGCATTGAAAGAATCAAGAACTACGACCTGAATGGATGTCGCGGATCAATTTACACACTATCGTATGCAAGGGTGTGGCTATGTTGCGCACAATTAACCTGCTTTTCTTGCAGGTACCAACTCCGACAACTCCAGTCCCGTGGCCCAAGAACGGCTGCTGGCTACGGAAGATCAGATTCCGTATGTCATCTTGCTGGGCATTGCGCTTCTTGTATTCATCGGAGGTGCATTTGCTCGCCCCCTCATCGAGGATGCGGCGTCCGCATTCCAGCGCAAAATCAAGGGCCTTGGAAAAAATAGTAGTTTCCAGCAGCGCTATCTCAACTGGCTAATGTGGGCGAGTATAGACATTCCGGCCTCTTGCCGGCCAACGTGGTTACGGGTCGCTGGAAATATCGCCGTCGAGCCGTGTGGAGTTGGAGGCACTATACACGCCTCTGTCGCTTGGATCTGAAAGCCGCTACAAGGTTGAGGCCCAAGATAGTGCAACGAGCTGATTCGGACCTGGATGGCGGCAACAGCCTCTCACGGTTTTGGCGTCAGTTATTGTTCAATCGTCAACTGCCGACGGCGGGTGACATCGGGCAGATCATCTGGGCACAGGAAAGACTCGTCATAAGAGGTGATCCAGGGTCCGGGAAGACGACCATGCTTGAGCCGGTTCATTGCGCTTAGCTGCGCTCGTAGCCTCCGCGGGAATCGTCAGGACGGTGACAACCGACAGATTGGCAAAGCAACGCCTTGGCTGGCGCGGGCGACCATTTCCAATTCTCATCCCATTGAACCTACTAGCCGATGTACTCAATTGGGATGAAGATCGAAGTTTTACTTGATGAATATGTAGACACGTTACCTACTGAACTGCGACAACGGTATCCGACGGCCTTCTTTGAGAAGAAACTAGGCGATGGAAACTGTATCGTTCTCTTTGACGGTTTTGATGAACTTGGGAGTCCTGATCGCGGAAGAATGGCTCGACTCGTTGCGGATCTCGCCGGATCCTATCCGGAGCGCAGGAACCATTTTGTGGTATCAACACGAATTGTCGGCTATGAAGGGCAATTGAACCGCTATGATTTCGGCCTACGTACAATTCAAGATTTGAACGAAGGGGCCATCCACCATTTGGTCATCCGGCGCTACGATGCAATAGCTCTCGGAGAGGGGATTGGCCGTAGCGAGCAGGAGCAGCATGATTTGATGGTGAAGTATCACCGCACGCTGAAGATTTGCTACGCAAGCTAAAAGGTAATCCTGGACTACGAATTGACTACAAATCCGCTACTCCTTTCCCTCATCGTTCTTGTACATATGGTGCAGGTCGAACTACCGAAGCAGCGCCATATACTCTATCGCGATTGCGTTGAGAGAGATTCTGACAGAGCGTTGGCGAGCAGGTCAGCGCACTGCATACGGCTTGCCTGCTCACCGCGAACCTGATGACTTGACGCTTCGCAACAAGATTGTGCTACTCCAGTTGCTCGCCTTGAAGATGCAAACCCACAAGGGGAACTCCGGCAGCCAGGCGGTGGTCCCTCGCACTGAAGTCGAGCAGTTATTTGCTGAGAACCTACCACGTTTCATCGCCCCCTATCTCCCAGAGGAAAAGTCGAAACGTGATCAAGTCTGCAATCGTCAGCGCAATCGAACTGCTAGACATCATTCGGGAAGAGAGCGGCATCCTCGTCGAGAAAGGTTTAGACGCTGCTGGTGAACCGGTAGTCGGTTTTTCTCATCTTACGTTTCAGGAGTACTTGGCTGCGGATGCGATTAGAGTCCAGCCCGAAGCAATTCATCTGCTACACGACAACCTATTCAATCCAGTCTGGCGCGAAGTGCTCCTATTGTATGTGGCCATGCATGATGCAACGCAAATTCTGGAGAAGTGCCTAATAGCTGATGACCAGCTGTGGTTTCGTCGGTATCTGCTGGCTGGGCGTTGCTTAGTTGAGGGAGAAGATGCAGATGAAGCTAAGCAGCGTCGCATTATGACTGGCCTTCAACGGTTCCTTGTAGAGAAAGGATCTTCTTCGCCTACCATCGGCAAAATCATTGCGCAAGTTGGCGGACAATCGAACTATGACTGGCTATTGGATGAGCTTGCAGACTATTTGCTTGATTCAGAAGTTGAGAAACTGATTATAGCGACCTGGTCAATAGCGATGCCGATCTCAACGCTTTCATGCGTCAGACACTATGCCGCATCTTGACTGGAAACCAAGACGTCGCTGCTCGCATTATGGCCGGTGACGTGTCAGTTCTATGGGTGACCCACGCGACTTGGACGAGATGGTTCTGGTTCCTGCGGGTGAGTTTTGGATGGGTGAAGGAAACAGTCAGCATAAAATCGATATCGATACCTTCGTATTGCGAAATACTTGGTAACAAACTGCCAGTTTGCCGAATTTGTTCGCGCTACTGGTCATGAAGCTTCCGTCCATTGGCGAGATAACGAACCGCTTCGGGAACAGCTAAATCGTCCAGTGACAAGAGTGAATTGGCATGATGCTCAGGCATATTGCGGGTGGCTCAGTAGCGTACGGAACGAAGAAGTGCGTTTACCTTCCGAAGCCGAAAGGGAGAAGGCAGCCAGAGGCGACCAAGACAGTCGGCGATATCCATGGGGGGACGACGAACCAGATGAGAATCACTGTAACTTCAACGAGAATATTGGCGCGATAACTCCGGTGGGTTTGTATCCGCAAGGAAAGAGTCCGTATGAATGTCTCGATATGGCGGGCAACGTCTGGGAGTGGACGAGCAGCCTCTACAAGCCGTATCCGTACGATGCAAGTGATGGGCGTGAAGACCCCAAGGCGGATGGCAGCCGCACGTTGCGCGGGGGCTCGTGGTACCTCACGAGGTCAGCGTGCGCTGCGCCAATCGCTACGGCTGGGATCCGGACGTCCGCTACGACGACTTCGGTTTCCGCCTAGTGTCCCCCGGCGCAGTTGGTCGCTGAAACCTCTGCCCTCTGCATCTCTGGGTAGAGTTGTTCTCTGGCTAGGGGTCCAGGGGAGCGCAGCGCCCCTGATATCGAATACCGGCGTCAGCCGGTTCGATATTTTTTTGCCAACTCGCTGGCGCACAGGCCGCCATTCTACGCGCAATCCAGCTCAATCAGGTCGGTCCAAAGCGACGTCACCCGCCTCACCCAACACATACCGCGTCCGCACCCCCCGCCGCTGAATCTCCAACACCCCCGCCGCCGGATCATACTTCCCCTGCAACTTCCCCCGCCCATCGCGCAACTCCACCCAGCGCCCGCCTGGCTCATCAGCCTCGCCCGGTCCGCACAGACGTTGCCCTGCAACGTCTCCCGCCGCCACGCCCGCCACCCCCTCCCCATCCACCATAATCACCCCCTCCCGCCATGCCCCAACCCGCACCACTCCGCATTCCGCACTCCCCATTCCGCACTCCCCTCACCACCCTCCCTGCGGATCATCATACGCCGCCAGCGGATCCGCCGCCTCCACCACCGTGCTCACCGGCACGCGCAAATCACTGTAGTTCGGCGCAACCAGCGCCAGCACAAACGCATCGGCCCGGTCGTCGTGCATGCCCTGGGGCGCACGCAGCGTCGACGCCTCGATGCTCATCAGCTGCATGGCGGTCTCGCGATCGTAGAGCCGAAACTGCCCGCTGCGCATGAGCTCGGCGGCGTCGGCGTAGAGCACGCGCTTGCCCTTCTGGTTGTTGAGCCAGCCGGGCCGTCCGTCCAGCCCGTCGAGCACGCGCACCCGTCCGTCTTCCAGCGCCGCGGCAATGACCACATGCCCGTGGTTGTTGCGCTCGATCATGAGGCCCGCGCCGTTGTAGGCAAGCGCCAGCTCGATGCAGTAGCCGGCAAAGGTGGTCGGCTCCACCTTGCCCGCCAGCAGCGCCATCTGCTCGCCCGTCTGCGCATCGAGCACCTGGGCCGCGCTCTCGTCGCTGCGCGGGTTGCCCTCGGCCGGATCGACGCCGACCACGTACGCGCGTCCCGCCACGGGTTCGGCAAAGACCACCAGGCCCGGCAATGCCGGCGCTGTGCCGCCAACCCCCGTAGGGCGCGGCCCTTGCGGCCGCCCGCGCCCCGCCTGCGCCCATCCCCGCCCCCGCCATCTCCACAAATCCCGCCTCCACCCATTCATACGCCAACCGCCGATCCAACGTCTCCGGCGCAAGCGCCTGCTCCGGCGTCTCCGGATACTCGGCAAAGAAGTCGTCGTCCGTGCCCTGCTGCTCAAACATCTCCGCCCGCTGGCGCGTGTACCAGTCCATGTCCCGGTCCGGCCGCGCGTACCAGGGCAGGAAGACCGGCACGTAGTCGCCCAGGCCCTGCATGGCTTGCGCTGGGCTTGCCCTGAGCGGCCCGTTCCGGGCCTGGGCCGAAGGGCTCTGCCGAAGTGCCGCCCGGTAGAGGCGCTTGAAGGTGCTCAGCGGCCGCGTCTTGTCCGAGGTCGTAATCAGAAACAGCTGCCCGCCGGCGTCAATCGTGGGCTTGACCGCATTCAGAAAGCCGCGCAGGTCGGGCACGAAGTCGGCTTCGTCGACCACGGCGATGGTGCCGGTGTAGGAGCGCCCGCCGGTGGTGGGAAAGGCCAGAAAGCGCGAGCCCGTCGCTCAGCACGAGCTGCGATTCGTTCGACTTGAGCACGGCCCGTGCCTGCATCCATTCGGGCAGCCGCGCATACATCTCCTTGACCCGCCCCAGCAGCTCCTTGGCTTCGGCGTCTCGCGCTTGGAGAAGAGCAGGATGGTGGCCGGCGGCCGGAAGAGCGCGGCGTGCAGGCAGTAGGCCAGCACCAGCCAGGAGAGGCCCAGCTGCCGCGCTTTGAGCACCAGCAGCTTGAGCGCCCGCGCCATCTCCCTCAGCACCATCTGCTGCGCCGGCCACAGCGCAAAGGGCAGCCACTCGGTCGTCGTGGCGTTGTAGATCCAGACATACCGCGCCACGAAGTAGACGACCGAGCGCCGGCACTTGAGCCACTCGATCCGCTCCGACGAGCCCGGCGCGGGGCCGTCCTGTTCCTGCCGCTTCGAGTCAGACGCTAGCGCAACGGCCATTGACCAACCCTCTCTCCATAACGCAGCCTCTGCAACACCGATCACGTACAGATCTCCCTGCCGGAGGTCCAGCTGCATCACGCCCATCACCAGCCAGCCAAGCAGTGCCGCTAGCAAGGCCAGCAGAAGCAGGCCCTTCCAATCCGGTCTCATCCACCCAGCTCCCACCATGCCCACGCAATGAGCAAGATCCCGCTCACGTACTCGGGCCAGAGCAGCGCCAGGGCCATGCCCGGCGACAGCCGCGGTCGCCACCAGACCCACACCAGCGTCGGCGCGAGCAGCAGCCCCACGCCAAAGCCCAGAACCACCCAGCCCACCGCGTCCGGCATCATCGCACCGTAGGGCGCGGCCCTTGCGGCCGCCCGCCTCGGTTCGGTCATCCCTATCCACCCAGCAATCCCCAGATCGGCGTCAGATCCCGCCCCAGATAGAGCGCATACGCAATCACCGCCACCACGGCCACCACCACCGCCACCCGCCCCCACCAGGAATCCCCTCGATCCACTCCCGCAACCAATCCAGCATCACTCTCTCCTCCCCGAGTGTCCAAACTTTGGACACTTTCACCCGTCTCTCTCGAGTAGACACACCCAGTCACACCCGCCAGTCACAAGTCCCAGACACAGCCCAGTCACACCCGAGACACAGCTCCGACACACGCCCAGACACAGCTTCGCCGCCGTCAATGCCCACTCATGCGGCCACTGCGTGAACGCCAATTCCAATCGTCAGATCGCCAATCGCCAATCGCCATTGCCCCTCACCCCATCGCCCCGGCCCGAATCAACCGCACCGGCACGCGCAGCGCAATCTCCCACTCGCCCAGCGCTGCCTCAATCGCCTCCGCCAGCGCCGCGGCCAGGGCTTCCTCATCCAACCCCAGCGAGCGCTCGCCCACTTCATACAGATTGCGCCACTCCACCGCCGCATCCGGCGACCGCGCCACGAAGACCAGCGGACCGACCGTTGCGGTTTCGCTGGGCTCCAGATCGACGAAGTACCAGCCGCCGCCGATCTCCTGCGCTTCGTTCGCCGTGGCCACAAACGCCCCGCCATTGACGCTGATCCGCGTCTCCAGTTCCTGCGCCTCCTCGACGCCCGTGTCCAGATCCTCGCCCACCAGCAGGAAGACCAGCCGTGCGCCCTCATTGACTGCGATCACGCTGCGCCTCCATCTCTGCCGCCACTTCGCCCAGAAAGTGCGGATGACAGGTGACCCGCACGGCCTGGCCGTTGCGCAGCAGCTGCGCCACTTCCGCCAGCGTCAGCCCCTGGCCGTTCACCACGCCTTCGCCCGTGGTCGGCGCAACCGCCCGCACCCGCTCCCCATCCCACGCCAGCGTCGACGTCCAACACGCCACCGCCCGCGTCCGCCGCTTCTTCCTCGCCCACTTCGCCATCATGCCTCCCCCCTCAATTGACAATTGCCAATTGATAATTGTCAATTGTCAATGGCCTCACCAATCCACATTCACTCCGTTGTCCACCACCTGCACCATGGTCCAGCCGGCCACTACGTCCAGCGAGCCCGATCCGGCCGGCGCGCCCACGGGCCGGAAGTCGGCCGTGATGGCGTCGCCCGGCGCGACTTCGATGATGGCCTGCGCCACGCAGGGTGGCCACGGCGCTGTCGACCAGGGGCATGGCCCCCTCGCCCACGGTGGAGAACGACGCCGGCGACAGCGCCGGGGCCCGGCGCACGCGCACGAGGCCATGCCCGCTCTTGCCCGCAGTCAGGAAGCCGACCTGCACTGTGACGATGGCCACGCCGCTGCCGACTTCGGCCGGCACGATCAGCGCGCCGGTGGCAGGATCCAGCGTCCACCCTGCCGTGTAGAGATAGAGCCCCGGCGCTTGATGCAGGTCGTACCAGCTGCCCAGCGTCACTTCGTCCTCGCTTTCGTGGAAGGCCACGGCAAAGGACGTCTTGCCCGCGGTCGTCGACCACAGCGCGCCGCCCTGCCCATCGGCCGTCAGCAGCGCCCCGGCCGCCGCGGCTTCGCTATTCACCTCCGCCGCCTCAATCCCCCGCCGCCCCAGATCCAGATCATCCAAATTCGTCTTGCCCATGAAGTCCCTCCATTAATCATTGCCAATTGATCATTGCCCATCGACAATTGCCCATTGCCTCACCAATGCCGAATCACACTCTCCCCCACATGCGCCGGACAGCGCGCCAGCGCCCGCTCCAGCGCCACGTCGACCTCGGCCCCCTGCACCACGCCGGCCCAGAAGTGACGCGCCGAGCGCGGCCGCGTCTTCGCCGGGCAGGTCGACGTCAAGACTCACCACGTGGGGCACTGCGGGCAGCCAGTCCGCCACCCGATCGGCGAACATGCCCGCGATCAGCGCCACTTCCACGTCGGTCAACCGTTCGCTCAGCCATTGCCCCGAGACCACCTGGTCCACGAACTCGATCCCGTTGGGCGTGCCGTCCGCCACCAGGTAGAGCCAGCGCACGGGGCGGCCGTGGTAGCGTTCCCGGCGCAGGTAGATGTCCAGGTCGCCGCTGCTGCACTCGACCAGGCGATGGAAGCCCACGCCGGTCTCCTCCCGCACCGCCCGCAGCGCCGCCAGGTCGACCGCGTACGCCGCCTGCTTGCTGACTGCCACCAGCAGCGTTCCGGGGTCGTCGGGCGTCTCGATCTCCTCCAGCTCCGCCGCGGCTTGCGCCAGCTCGTCGGCGGTGAAGGGCATGGCGCCGGCCAGCTCGGCCGGCGTCACGTCCGGCAGGCCCAGCTCGGCCCGCTGTGCGGTCAAGAGATCGCGGAACATCATGCGCAGCGTCGGGGCCCATTCGCGCGCCTGCTCCGGATCCAGCTCCGAGAGCCGCGCCACTTCCAGCGCCGCGAAGACGTCGCCCAGCAGCACGTCGATCATGCGCAGCCGTCGTTCCCGGGCGTCAAACTGCCGCTCGCTCTCCAGCGCCCGCAGCAGCTCCCGTCGCGCCGTGTCCCACTCCGCCGCCCGCTCCTCCCAGCTCCAGTCCCGCGCCGCGCCATACCAGCCCGAGCCCGGCCGGGCGCTGCGCAGCCCTTCCCGCTCCGCCGCCACCCGATACGCCGCCTCGATCGTGCGGTCCGGTCCCAGATCGCGGTAGATGACAAAGCGCGCTGTGCCACAGCGCCGGCTCGCCATGCTGCCGCGCCCAGCTATCGGCCATCGCCCCGGACTCCAGGCGCGCCGAAGCCGCCGCAGCGACGCAGAGCGCGTGCCGCCGCAGCGGAGAGAAACGAGCTAGATTGAGTCAAGCCAATCACGGTGGACGATCCAGACTCGGGGGGCCGACTGGATGATTGAGGGGGCCTGCCAAAAGATCTATGCGGAGTTTACCATAAGCAATCCATCAAATCCACCAGCGCCAGACGCGCAGAATCGCCGGACGGCCCCCCGACCAAGACCCGGCGATTCTTGCCTTCCCCACAACCCACGTAAGGAGAAACCCACGCCCGCACCATAGCATAGCGCTTTGGGCGTGCAAGTTCGCGGTCGGGGCCTATCCGGTCGAGCGGTCGCACCACTTCAGCCGGATTGAACACCAGCGATACGATTTGCCGTATCGGCTACGCGTCTTAGGATTGACCGTAGTTCATCAGGTTCTTTGACCTCGACCGGGAAGTCAAAGGAAAGTAGTAGCATCGCCACCCATTCGAGATTGGTCGCTGCACGTCGCATGATAATGCCCTCCGAACATGTCTCCAGAGTCCCAAGATAGGTTGGAATGTGTGCTTGAGCCGTGTCCATTGTCGTCCTGAGCAAGACTTCGACCTGATAGGGACCTGGCACATTGGCGATCGCACTCAGCACATAGCCTAACAGGTCAACCGAACCCGGATCATCAAATGTTTCATCATGCTGAGAAATGGATTGAATTCGGTCTAGTCGAAATGTCCGCAAATCCTGTCGTAGGTGACAGTGTCCGGCTGTATACCAGTAACCTTCATTGTAGACAACACCATACGGATCGAAGCGGCGCTCCGTCACTTCATCCCCCCACGAGCGATAAACGAATTCCACACTATGTCGCTCCTGCGCCGCTGTACTGAGGACGATCAGCGTATTGTCGTCGACCAATGGTGGAGGAGGGCCGCCGTAATTGCTCACGCTGAATGTGATGGAGGACTGCAATGCGCGCGCCTGTTGCAGTAGTGGTTCCGGCAGAACCCGTTCGGTTTTGGCAACAGCACCTTCGATTGCCACTATATTCACCGGGAACTGAAACTCGCGGATGACGCGCAAGCCCAATACCAATGCGACAGCTTCCTCGTTGGTGAACATCAGTGGGGGCATTTTGGACCCACGTCCCAGATAATAGGCCCCATGAGGTCCCCGCTCTCCTTCCACCGGTACCCCCATATCCTGTAGAGACGTGATATAGCGACGTACTGTGCGAACATCCACTTCCAAACGTCGAGCGATCTCTGCCCCGGACATTTGCTGGTGAGTTTGCAGAAGTGCCAGAACAGCCAATAGGCGTGCAGTTGGTGAATACATCAACACTCTCTTTTGTTTAGGGCGAAACTTGTCCTAATTGTACCGTACAATCAAATTATGAGGTAGCGATAGGCCTCCTCACAATGACAAAACAAAGGAGAAATCAGATGACCGTTTTTCACAAGCCCACCCTTATTTCAGTCAACGGTGTGGAACTCGAAGTCTTTGAAGCAGGCCGACAAAATGCAGGAAACCCGATTGTACTCTGTCACGGCTGGCCGGAGCATGCCTTTTCTTGGCGCTATCAGGTGCCGGCCCTTGCCGCAGCGGGTTACCATGTCATCGTCCCAAACCAGCGGGGCTATGGCAACTCATCCCGTCCCACCGACGTAACAAGCTACGACATTGAACACTTGTCAGGTGATCTCGTTGCGCTTCTCGATCATTACGGATACGAAGATGCTACCTTTGTCGGTCATGATTGGGGTGCAAATGTCGTGTGGGGGCTCACCTTATTGCATCCAAACCGCGTCAATGGAGTGATAGCCTTAGCCTTGCCTTACCAAGAGCGCGGAGAAAGACCCTGGATCGAGCTCATGGAAGAATTTCTTGGAGGCGACTACTATTTTGTCCACTTCAATCGGCAGCCGGGTGTTGCAGACGCCATATTGGAAGAAAACACATCCCAGTTCCTTCGCAATATGTTCCGGAAGAACGAGCCCCCCAGAGAACCTCAGCCAGGTATGGCGATGATTAATCTTGCCAGGGCAGAAATACCGCTCGGTGAGCCCATAATGAGCGACAGCGAACTGGCCGTTTTCGTCTCCGCCTTTACAGCGTCAGGGTTCACGGGCAGCATAAATTGGTACAGGAACCTTGACCGCAACTGGCATATATTGGCGGACGTGAACCCGATCATCCAACAGCCAACACTCATGATTTATGGCGACCGGGATGTGATTCCGAAGTCTGCAAATCTAACAGAATTCGTGCCCAATGTGGAAGTGGTCAATCTGGATTGCGGTCATTGGATCCAGCAAGAAAAGCCGGAAGAAACAAACCAAGCGATTCTAAAATGGCTGGAACAGCAGAGTGCCGCCTAGTCCCAAGAGCGTTTCAATGGTAAGCATACCCGCCGGCTTGACCGGCGGGTGGAATGAGACGCCGAAGGCAACGAACGGTTCACCGTCCTGGATGCTACTCTGCCCGGAAGAACAGTTGAGCAACAAGGATTGACTTGCGCTTCATCTGTTCGTTTCGTATAGTTGGAGATGAATGGATGTTGTCTTGACCGACGGAAGGCAGGCGCTGACAATAAGCTGAGAAACCCCGACATCGGACCGGAGGAGTCACAATGCAGGACGCCGCAGGTAGCGAAATCGTAACTCGCATAGCACTGGCACACGCTTTACTCTTGAAGGCCACAGAGCCACTTGACGAGAGCGACTTCAGCCGCAGATTCGGTGCAACCGCCCCGCCGATTGGCTGGCATCTCTGGCACGTTGCCCGATGGGCTGACCGTGTGCAGGCAAGCTTGCCCCGCACAAGCGACGCCGAGGACCATCAACCGAACCCGAACCATGGGCTCTGGGAGCAGGAGGGATTGGCTGCTGAATGGGATCTCGATCCGAGCACTTTGGGTACGCTTGAAGAAGGCATAGGAATGGACCATGAAGATGCTGCGGCTCTTCCGATGAAAGTTGGCAAGGCCAACGTTGTCGACTACGCAAAGCGCGCGATTCGCACAACTCGATGATGCACTCCAGACGCTTGAAGCCGACCAGTTTGGCGACGTGCGCACGAGCGTAATCGAATTCGAAATCTACAACGGCGAATTGCGCAAAGCACCCGGCAAGCAAACCACGCTAGCGGCTGATTTGACGTTCCATCTCAGCCACATCAATCGTCATCTGGGCATGATTGAGGCACTGCGTGGACTGCTCGATGAGGACGGTTCAATCACGGTTTGAAAAGTTTACGCCAATCGTATTAGGTCGCCGGCGACGAGCCAACGTTGAATAGACAGTTCGCTCCATAATCGACACAGAGGGAAGCGCAAAAAACCAGGTTGACATCCCGCCCACAACGGCATACGATAGCTTCAGTCCAGCTTGATCCGCCCACAGCCCAACCCCTGGAAACAGCGAGCCATTCGCCATCGGGGGTGTTTCCAGGGTGTGCACAGGGCCAAATCTTTGATGTGGACAGGGTGACCCCGGTAGTGTAGGTGAGAACACCCCAGCGAGTATCAAGAAGCCATTACGTGAGCAAAGAAACAAAAGACCGTCTGACCGATCTCTTCATTTCACTCTGTCTCTTCCTCACAATCCTCGCAGTCTATACGCATGATCGCGAGGTGGTCACACGGAGCGACTCACGGTGGACGATCCATCTCGCGCTCAGTATGCTTCATGAGCGCGATACCGATCTGGATGAATTTGCCGAAGTCCTGGAAGAGGATGACTATCGTGTCTATGAGTACGGTGGTCACATTCACTCGGTCTATCCGATCGGCACCTCTGTAGCCATTCTGCCGATCATTGCCGTTCTTGATGCCTATACGAGATCCAACTGGCCGCAAAATCTCTTGACGATTTTCACCGCACCAGGGCACGATTCCATCGCGGAGTCGATTGAGTTGGCGCTCGGTTCAGCGATTGCGGCACTCACGGCCGTCGTCATCTATTGGATCGGTCGGCGTGCGCTTTCTAGAGATAGAGCGCTGCTCCTGACCCTGATCTTTGCCTTTGCGACGCCGGCATGGTCTACGGCCAGCAGGGCCCTGTGGCAACATGATCTTTCCATGTTGATGCTGGCGCTCACTCTGCTACTTCTCATCAACGCCCGAAGTAGGCCCAAGCTCGCTCAGTACGCCGGACTGTTGCTTGCGGCGGCATATGTCATTCGTCCTTCAAACAGCATCGCCGTCATCTGCTTCACGCTATTCGTATTGATCACCTATCGGCCTTACTTTCGATCGTACCTGATGTGGGCAGCAGTGATTGCTGTTCCCTTTTTGTTCTACAACTTCTCGACCTTCGATACGATTTTGCAGCCATATTATCTGCCGTCCGCCAGCAATGCAGCATGGAGTTCGCTGTTGGAGGGGCTGGCTGGAACGATTGTCAGCCCCAATCGTGGCCTCTTTATCTATTCCCCAGTATTGCTGTTCTCTTTCGTTGGATTTGTTTTGAAGCTCAGACAGCATGACCTGGATGGCCTGGACGTCACGCTATTGTGCATCATTGTACTGCACTGGCTGATGCTCGCATCGTGGCGAATGTGGTGGGGCGGCTATGCATTCGGGCCGCGACTCTTTACGGATATGCTTCCATTTCTGATCTACTTTCTGATTCCTGCCATCGGTGCGCTTCGTGCCCCGATGCGAATGGCCGAAGCAGCCTATTTTGCGGCGTTCACAATTTCTGTCTTGTTGAGCCTATTCGTCCACTATCGGGGCGCCGTGGACCCGCGCGACATGGGAATGGAATTCTGGCGTGGCGGAAATGATCTATGCTGTAGACGAAGACCCGCACCGCGTCTGGGATCTCTCTGATTTGCAGATCATCCGTGGGATGCGCCCGGCGAAGCTAGAGGTCAGCCCTGCTGCGGTGTGGGCCGCCGCCAATGTCGATAATGCTGGTGTCCGTACGGTCCAGTTCTACCTGGAGAACTGGGGAGACCGGCCGGTCCGGTGGGAAGTCGCTGCACCTCCTGGCGTCAATTTAGCAATGGAGCAAGATCCACGTGACTTCGATTACTTCCGCGCCGAAGACCCATTTGGCGGGACCTGGGCGCACGCTGATTACAGCCAAGCTCAACTTGGCGAACTATCCGATCGGAAACCACAGCGCGGGCGGTATCATGGTTCGACCCCAACGTGGGGATGGTTCCCGGCTCAAGTCGGCGCCGCTCATCGTGCCCGTGTCGATTCAGGTCAGCGATACATTGCCGGCCGGCCAACGGCAGATGTATCTCCCGCTTATCGCCAAAGGAGCACCGACGTCAACACTCGTCGCGTTTGCACGGCCTGTTGATATCACAGTCAATAGGGCGCCTCAACCGCAGGCAGGCGGAGCCTTGCAGGCGGTCTTCGGTTCAGGGTGGCACGACTTGGAGCAGGCTGCAGACGCCCACTGGCGCTGGGCGCAAACGCCGGCGGAACTCTACGTTTTCAGCCCCAAGTCTCAGCAGGTTTCCTTTGAGATAGTGCCCGCTGCGCTCTTCTCCGGTGATCTGAGTGCGCCTGAAGGTCGATCAGAGACCCTCTTCATCGAAACCGGTGATCGGGCTACTACCGATCTCCCTGTCGAGCTTGGACGTCGTTCAACCGTCGAATTGACGCTCGAAGCTGGCTGGAACGTCGTCGGTCTCAGTTCACCCGCAGGTCACTTCCGACCCGTCGAAATCGATCCGGCGTTGGGGGACGGGCGACGGTTGAGTTTTGCGATTGCCGGAATTGATCTGACGACTGCGTCATCCTCACAGCAATCCGCAACAACAACGGATCGATTTCGGTAGTTGTACCGTCCGTCGGCCTCCCATGTGTCCCTGCCGGGGCTGGGTTGGGTGCAATGCGTTTTGGCCGAATTGGCGCCAGTGTGCATGCGCAGCTCTGTACATCGCCCCGGCAGCGCATGGGCAGATATGTCGCATTTTTCCCCGCAACCGATACGAACAGAAAGGATTCCCCATGAGTCGTAGCGCACGCCAGAATCATGGCTTGGCACGCTTTGTGTTGGTGGTGGTCACGCTTCTTTTTGGCCTGTTGCTCGCAGCGGACGGACGCATGCGCACCGCCGTCAGCGAGGGCGCAGGGATGGCGCAGGTCGGGCTTGCTCGCTGACGGCCCATCCACACAGGGTCCGAGCCAGTCGCCAGCTGCGACGGATGCAGTCGACACGGACGGTGCGCAGATCACCATCGTCAAGCAGGCCGGTCCTGCCGATGGCGCCGATTTCACCTTCAGCAGCAACATTCCGCCGGAGCGTGGCGCCAGTATTATCACGACGGTGGCGGGAGACGGCGCCCGCGGCTTCGGTGGTGACGGCGGTCTGGCCACCAGTGCGCGTTTGTATGCGCCTCCAGATGTGACCGTGGACAGCGCCGGCAACCTACTCATTGCGGACACCGCCAACGAGCGCATTCGCAAAGTGGAGGTGGGTAGCTTCCGCTTGGACCACGCAGATCCAGACGATGGTGATCGGGTCAGGCAGAGCGTGAACTTCAGTAACTTGCCGGCGGGCAGCTACGCCATCACCGAAAACGTGCCGATCGGCTGGTAGCCGGAACTCCCGCGCGGAACTTCTGCCATGGCGTGTGGCCCAAATTCTCGGTTGACGCGCTCTTCAGTTGATGCTATCCTGCCTTGCGCAAGTGATTCTGCAGATCGCAGGATCTCTCTGCGCCGCGATCGAGCGACAACTTCCGAGTTGATTCCCTAAGCATCAGCTCACATCTCCATCCTGTACATATTGCGTGCCCTTCGCAACGCGATCGGTTGCGGCATAAGCGAACAATCTCATACAAGGCAGGTTGCCTATGGATGCCAATAGTTCGATTCCATCTATCGTAGAAAGCCCGCTCTGGACGTTTGAGCCCAGTATTGCGGAACTATCGTATCCGGACGTGCCTGCTCTACAGCAGCGCGAAGATCAGTGGCGTGACAAGCTCGGCCAAATCGTGTGGCCCTGGCATAGTCGGCCAGAAGAGGCCGTAGACCTCGACGTCGAACAGTTGCGACCACCCGACGAAATGCCGGAAGCGGTGCAAACTTTTTTTGAACGCTATCTACCCAGCCTGGAAGATTGGTCGGACGTCAATTCAGCGTGGCTGGACGAGTTGTTTGCCATACTTTGCGCCCCAAAACAGCAACCCAAGACGCCACGGCATACGATCTTCATCAGACGCCCCTATTCCCCTCTTGACAAGATTGTCGAAAACAAGGCGCGTGCCGCGCAATTCAGCATTTTGCGTGAGCCAAGCCGCCAAGACCTCATGGACGAAAATCTGTCGTGGCTGACCGATCTGGAAGAAGAATGACAACCCGCTGGTCGCCTGCGTGAACCTCGAGCGTTTCTTCATCAATAGCTTCGCTGGTCTGACGTCGATGCGCCGCATGATCGAGTGGCTTGCGACTACGGAAAAGACGTGTGTCTTTGTTTGCTCGAGTTGGACCTTCTATTTCTTAATGAACGCCGTCCCGCTAGCATCGGTAATGAGTGAACCAATCTTTCTGACGCCCTTCGATTCGGCCCGCCTGCGAAAATGGTTGTGGCAGATCTCAGATGAACGTGGATTGTCTTATGCCTTCGTTGAGGCAAATAATGAGCGCAAGGAAATTGTCACGTCCGAAGATTACGATGGCAAGGGCGAGGAAACGCCGTCCAAACTGCTGGACCACATCGTGAACTACACCCGCGGCAACCCCGGGATTGCGTGGAAAATGTGGCGAGCGAACATTCTGGGCGGCTCAAAGAATACTGGTGACATCAATGGACTTACGCTCCACGTGCGTGACTGGAAGACAAGCAGTCGCCTGCTGCCGCGAGTACGCAGTGAGGTGGATTCGCCCATCTGTGCAGTGATCCTCTACTACCTGCTCCTGCATGATGGCCTGCCGGACTGGGCGCTGGCCAAGACTATGCCATTTCGGCTATCACAGATTGCTGGCAGCCTGAATCGCCTTTCACGCCGCCCGGCGATAACGCTTAACGGTGAGGAACAGGAGGTCAAGGTCCTGAGCGGATTGGTTGAACGCGACAGCGAGAACGTCTGGCGTGTGTCCGAACTTGGCTACCGCAACGTCACAAATTATCTGCGGAGTCAACGCTTTAGCATTCCAAAACTTGTCTATTAGCATAGCTGCTGGAGATTGTCGTTCGGTGGCCGTGGGCGCATCGCAACGCCGGATGGAAGATGAGGCAACATGTGGAGAAACTAAGCGTACACAGCAATGTATCTGTGTCATCGTCTGTTAATCTGGGCGCTGAAAGCTTGGCGCATGGCCTAGGGCTGCTCTTGCTTCTGATGGCGTTGATGCTTACGGGTTGTGGAGGAACGCGAGTCGAAACGCCCACTAGCGCAAACCCAGTGGCGAATCCGTCGGCGGAGACGGATGAAACGGCAGATGTCAGTAATTCTGCGAACTCTGCCGAATTGAGCAATGGGCCTAAGTGTGCTGGCGGAGCTGAAAAAATCGGCATTGAAAACATTATTCATCACGTTGCTTATGAACTCCGCTGCATGGGGCAATTGCGACTACAGTGGTCGGCGTTCATCGTTATGGCCGCGGTTTTTGCCTATTGGATGGTCTCCGGACCGCTGACCACACGGGTGGTGCAAGGGAATTCGCGCCAGCGGCTGTTGCCAATCAAAGTGCTGATTGTGATCCTTGCTTGTGCCCTCCTCCTCTTTATCCTCGGCAGCCGCGGGGAGAACGGTGAATTTGTCTTTTTGGTGGGCACGGTTGCTGTCTTGCTTGTCCTGCGTGAGCCTTTTACCGATTTTCTGGCCGGACTTACTGCGTCGCTTGAACGCACGTATGAAGTTGATGACTGGATTGAGGTCAACGATCATTACGGGCGCGTAACCAAGGTTGGCCTGCGCTCCATCAAATTGCAAACGCCGGACGACTCCGCCGTCTTGATTCCTCATAGCCAAATTCGCAACGCAACGGTCGTCAACGCCAACTCTGCACAACCAACCCACATGTGTGTGGCGAACCTCTACGTGCAGCGCGACCATGATTTTCGTTCCGCCCGGCGGATCCTATGGGATGTGGCGATTACCAGCCCGTACGTGTTGATCGATGAAGCGTATCCAATCGCCGTGACCGTTGTGGAGCAACCGTATGGTCTTCAGTATCGTATCAAAGCCTACCCGCGTTATGGCACAGACGAATTTGCCTTCGTCAGCGACCTGACCATACGCGGCCGCGAGGCATTGAGTACGCTGGGCATTGAAATGAACCATATGCACCCTATGCCCGGGTAAGCTCACCCGCGCTCACTCGCTTTCCCATTCGTCGGCCAGTATGCCGTAGAGTTCAGCATCCTCGAATTGGCCCCACTTGCACACGTGGCGTCGACGTGTCCCCTCATACCGCATGCCTAGCTTCTGCATGACCCGACCCGAGCCTGGATTGCGGGTCAGGTGACTGGCGTGGACGCGCTGCAGGCCAAGTTCACGAAAGGCGTACTGTAGTACGGCGCGCCCCGCCTCCGTGCAGTAGCCGGCGTTCCAGAAGGGCACGCCGACCCAGTATCCCAACTCTGCCTGGTGCCCAGGTTCGATGCTCATCAGGCTAATGGCCCCGATCAGTGCGTCGTCCTCCTGGCGCGTGATGGCGAAGCTCATCTTCTCGCCGCGTGCCAAGAAAGCTTCATGTGTGGCGATCCATTCTTCAGCCATGCCATCTTCATAGGGGTGCGCGATGCCCAGCGTGGTATCGGCGATGGCCCATTCTCCGGCCAGGCGTTGAAGGTCGGAAGCATCGTCCAGCCGGAAGGGGCGCAAGACGAGCCTGGTTGTCGTCAGGGTTGGTTGCAGCAGCATGGTGGGTCCTCCTTTACCACAGTGTACGCCATCTGCAGCGACCGGTGGCTATCGGGTTGTCGCAACAGCTTTGTCTTCCTGGTGACAGTCACGGGCGCAATGGAATCGCTCGAAAAGGATTGCATTTGTCAGTGACTGTCACCAGCGCTCTTGCACTACATACCTATTCAACCAATGCCGGCAGGAAGCCGCCCACAAAGGCATCGCCAAGGCCAATGGTGGTTGGATTGGTGGGGCTGACCGCAGCCACAGGCACGCAACAGATTCCGTTAGGCAGCGATTCTGTGATGGCAGCCGCAAACTGCGCGCCCGCTTGGTTGGACGGAAGTGCAGCGATTTCTTGATACTCTTGGATACCAAATTCGTCGCCGTAGCAGTAGCGCGTGGTTGCCATGGTCACGCCCCCGCGCAGCGCCTCGCCTAAGTCTGCGCCATTCTTGCCATAGGCAAGCGCCCAGTGCATCGTGTGCACGACAATGACCGGCGCGGGGATGATCGTCTGCAGTTCTGCCAACGCTTGCAGCATCTGTGTCGTATCCAACAGGTTCACCGGCCGGCCAAGATAGCCCTGAAGTTCGTCCTCGTTGAGGCTGACGATGTCAATGCGGTCGGCCAACGCGGTGTAGATCAACCGGCTGAAGGTGGGATTGTAATAGCCGGCGTCCTCACAAAAAACGCGCGCGTCCTGGGGCAGATCTTTCAGGACGGGCAAGAGCGTTGCCAATCTCTTTTGAAGCAATTCCTCGCTCTGCATGGCATTGAAGCCCGAAATCAGCAGAACCTTGGCATTGGCACACAGCGCTGGCAGGGCGTCGCTGAGCGCCATCGAGATATTGTCAAGATCATTGTGGTAAATAATGCGATTTGCCCGGCTGGTACGGATGTCAACGTCGCCTGCGCTGACGCACGTATCTTGCCCGAATTGCACGATCAGGTGGGGATACGAGCTTTCCACCGTGTTGCTGCACACATATGGACTGTCCGGCGGGATGAGTCTGCGCACGTGATCGTTGATGGTGACCAGATGCAGGGCGGACCGATGCCCTAGCTTGCGCATGGCAATGGCTGAGCGTACCGATGTGCCGCCCAGCGTGACCTTCATCTCAAACTGACGTGAAAAATCTTCGATGATGTTCGATGCCCCAACGAAGCGCTCGCCGCCCGTCCCCGCCTGCAAGAAGCCAAGGATCGAGATCACCAGGTCGCGCTCGCTCCGGATGTCGGCGCTTGTCGACAGCTCTGCTGCACGGATGTCATAGAGGCGTACAAGATCTTCCATGACGCCGGAATCCCACACAATCTCATAATCAATATTGTTGCCAAGGCCCAAGACGATTGCTTCTGTCACAGGGATGTCCTTCCCGACAGTGGAAACGCCATGCTCCCCAAAGCAGGCACAAGGCAACTTTGGGGAGCATGGCGTCAAAGGAGATGAGCGAGCAAGCGCGCACGGTTGGCGCACAAACCATCAGCAGTAGAGCGAAGCCTTGCCGGTCGCATTGAAGAGGTCGATTTTGTGATGAGCGACTACCTTCATGGCGCTCGATGCAGGGGGGATAGATCGAGTTGGGTTCGCGTAGGTCCTGATCCTTCAATACTTCGCGGCACTTCTGGTAAAAGGCATCCTTGATATCACTTGAAATGTTGATCTTGTTGATGCCCAACGCAACCGCAGCGGCAATCTCCTCATCAGGATTGGCAGATCCGCCATGCAGCACCAGTGGAATGTCGACTCTGGAGGCAATCTCTTCGAGCAGGTCGAGCTTCAACTCTGGCTTGCGGTCCTTGGGATAGATGCCGTGCGAGGTGCCGATGGCGACGGCCAGCGTATCGACGCCCGTCGCCTCCACGAAGGTCACAACGTCATCCGGATTGGTATAGATGATGATGTCCGTTCCGGCTTCCGCCTCGGGGCCGGTGGTGCCAATCGTGCCCAGCTCGCCTTCCACAGAGACATTGATCGGATGGGCCAACTCCACAATGCTGCGGCTGATCGCGATGTTTTCCTCAAGCGGCCGGGTTGACGCGTCGATCATGACGGATGTAAAGCCGCACTGAATGGCTTCCATGATCTGCGCCAGGGACGAGCCGTGATCCAAATGAATACAGACCGGCACCGAGGCCTTGTGGGCCTCGGCAATCGCCGATTCTACAAAGGACGGGCGGACGAAGCTCAGCTCATCCGGATGAATGGCAAGAATAACGGGCGACTGCTTTTCCTCAGACGCTTCGAGCACGCCCGTTAGCAGCATATTGCTGCTGATATTGAAGGCCGGAATCGCAAAGCGATTGGCTTTTGCTACGGCCAACAAGTCGCGCATGTTCATTAACATGGTTGTATCTCCGTGATTTGTTTCAATTTGAATGCGGCCGGCAGCTGACTGCGCATCAGCCCTTGACGGAACCCGCAGTCATACCGGCGATAAAGTACCGCTGAAAGAACAAGAATAACAGCAAGACCGGCAGCGAACCAAGCACACTCATGGCCATCATCTGGTTCCACTCATAGGAATGCTGACCCATCAGCAACTGGATGCCCACGGGAACCGTCCGCATGTCGGTTGTCTTCGTCAGCGTGAGGGCGAAGAGAAATTCGTTCCAAGCCAGCATGAAGGTGTAAATGCCCACGGAGACGATGCCGGGGAGCGCAATTGGCACCAATACGCGCCAGAGCGCAACTGCAGAACTGCCGCCATCGATCATGACGGCCTCGTCCAGTTCCCGCGGCAGGGTATTGAAGTAGCCGGTCATCATGATGATGGCGTAGGGCAGCGTGAAGACCATGTAGGTCAGAATCAGCGCCGGGTATGTGTTGAAGAGCTTCAGGGTGACAATGAGGCTGAAGTATGGGATGAGCAGCGTGATCGGCGGCACGGCCTGGACGCTGATAATCAGCATATTCAGCAGCCGCTTCGCCTGGAAATCGTAGCGGCTGAAGCTGTAACCGCCCAGGATGCCAACGACCAGCGTGAAGGCGGTCACCAGCGTGGAAACCAGGTAGCTGTTGAAAAAGAAGCGGACCTGTTGCGGGTCAGTGAGCACGGCGACGTAGGCGTCTAAGGAAAATGAATCGGAGACCAGGCGCGGCGGATAGGCGAAGATATCGATATTGGACTTCAGCGATGAGGAGATCATCCACAGCACTGGAAAGCCCGGGAGAAGTGCGCAGATCAACAGGGCCAGGATAATCAAGGCCCGTGCGATGCCTGCTCTTGTCGATTTAGAGAGTGCGTTATTCATCGCTGGCCCTCTGATGTCTGACGTAAAAGAGGGCGACAAACATGGACAACACCAGAATGACAAACGCGTTTGCCGAGGCCAAAGAGAATTTGTAGGAGCTAAAGGCCAGTTTGTAAGTAAAGGTGCTGAGCATTTCAGTGACGCGGATGGGACCGCCGCCCGTCGTCATCCAGATCAACGTAAACTGCTGCATGGTCCAGATGATGTCGAGCATGGCCAAGCTGAGAATAATCGGCTTCAGCTGGGGCAGGGTGATGTAGCGAAAGAGCTGGATGCCATTTGAGCCGTCAATCGTTGCCGCCTCGTAATACTCGTCGGGAATTCCCTGCAGACCGGCCAGCAGGCTGACCATATAGAAAGGGTAGCCGGCCCAGATGTTGATAAAGGTGACGGTATGCAGCGCCAGCCGGGGTGAGCTCAGCCACTCAATCTTTTGACTGGCAATGCCCGTCCACATCAATAGATAATTGATCACCCCATTGGGATTCAGCATCAGACGCCACAGAATCGCGATGATTGTTGCCGTGAAGACCCAGGGCAAAATGTAGATCACCCGGAAGAGCGACCGCGTCACCGGGTGCACGGCCTTTGTGTTGAGCAGCATGGCGAACGACAGGCCCAGGATGAGGTGGACGATGACGCTCATGCCGGTGAAGTAGAGCGTGTTGCCCAGCGCCTGGCGAAAGACGCTGTCGGAGATGATTTCCACATAATTCGCCAATCCCACAAAGGTGGGATTCTGATTCATGATGACATTATCCATCAGCGAATAGTAGAAAACCATCGCGATCGGGATGAGCGACAATATGGTTAAGAGCAGCAGGGTGGGCGACAAGTAGGCAAAGGGTGTAACCTTCTTCATGACTTTGTGAAGGGTATAATCCTTGGTCGTTGTCGGCGCATCATTATTGGCCAGCAAGGGAAAGTTGTCTCCTTCGGCGGGGCACGCTATCGGGCGGGCACAGGGCAATCACTGCCCTGCGCCCGCTCAGATCTCTACATTCTGTCTGGTGGAATCCAGGCTTTTGAACACAGCCTGTTTCTACCGTCTCCAACTACTGTCTAGCCGGCGAACCGCTAGAAGTTTTCCATCCAGGTGGCTTGGGCGTTGTTCAGCGTGTCATCAAGCGACTGGCCGCCGTCCAGGTAGATCTGGAACTGTTCGTCGAAGGAGCGCATCAGCTCTTCGGCGACGGGCAGACCCACGAACTCATTGGCCAGATAGCCCTCCTGGAAGACCTCAAACGCAGCGCCAAACAGCTCATCCGTCTCAACGAAGTCAGGCGTGGAGCCCACGTTGCCGGGGAAGCCATTCGCCATGGACGAGAGGTTGAGAGTTGATCTCTTCGCTCATCAGGAACTCGACCAGCTTCCAGGCTTCGGCCTGGTTCTCGCTATTCTCGGCCACGCCAATGCCCCAGGAGGCGTAGGGCAGGCCACGCTTGCCGTCATAGCCGTCTGCCGCTGGCAGCGCAGTGATGGCAAAGTTCAGGTCCGGGTTGCGTTCGCGAGTCAGGTTGATCCAGGCCAAGGAGCCGATCATCATGCCAACACGTCCATTACTAAACTCTTCCGACTTTGGTCTGCTCGGCCATAGTGAATGCGCCGGGGGAAACAACACCAGCGTCGTAGAGGCCTTTGATGTATTCCGCGACGCTGCGTACGTCATCATTGGTCAGATCCGGCATGCCCTCGTTCATCATGCTGCCGCCGGATGCCCAGACCCATGACATCACGTCGTTCTGAATGCCATTGGGGTTGGCGAGATCCAGCGGTAGAACCCAGCCATAGACGTTGTTCGTCGTCATCCGTTAGCTGTGCGGCTGCATCGGCAAACTCGCTGCGGGATGTCGGGAAGATTCTCGATACCTGCTGCTGCCATCAAGTCAAGGTTCACGAATATCGGATAGACGAAGTTGACGACCGGAATCATGTAGGTGCTGCCGTCGAGCTGAATCTGGGCAGCCAGTCCACTGTCATCATAACCGGCTTCGCCCATCAGATCGGTCAGGCTGGCCAGCGCGCCTTGCTTGACAAAGTCATTGACCCACGCGCCGTCCAGGCCGACGACGTCCGACATGGTACCGGTTGCTGCGCCGGCAACGACCTGCTCGCGGGTGGCAGAGTAGGGGCCGCTGATCAGCTCGACCTTGATGCCGGGATTCTGCGCCTCAAATTCATCCATCAGGGCGCGGAATTCGCCCTCGGGCAGCTCGGGCTCCCACCACTGGGTAAATTCGAGCGTAACCTCTTCCTGAGCATCGCCTTCCGCGGCTGGCGCCGCGGCCGGCGGGGCGACACAGCCAGCCAACAGCATGCTCAATACGAGCACGGGTACCAGCAGATGAAGCAATCGACTTCGTAACATGGTGATCTCCTTTTTGTTGCATCCTGAGAACGAACGTTAACAGCGCTCAAGCGCGAACTACCACAGATAGATGGAGGACTCTTACTGCTTGCACTCTTCGGGGGATGACTGCGAGAAGCGCTTCGCTTCTTGCTGCGCAGCTTGTCCTTCTTCCTGCTCGTTGATGTCCGGCCCCTCCTTTCTTATCAATCAAACAGCGCAATAGGAACTCAATACTTCCGGTGTCGGGTTGCTCGCATCGTCTTGGCAGCTGCCAGAGCAGAGGCGTCGGAACGCTGGACGCAGATGCCCACATAGAGCGCTTCGGCCAAGGCCAGCGTCGCCAGGTTGGAGGCCATCTCTTCCTCACGGAAGTGGCTGACCCGTGTTGACGTGAACAAGCTGTAATCCGCGCAGCGCGTAATGGGCGAGTCCGAGTGATTGGTGATGCAGATCGTGCCGGCGTTGCGCGAATTGGCTAGTTCCAGCGCATAAACAGCGTCTTTAGAACTGCCGGTGTGAGAAATGCCAACGGCTACGTCTTCGGCAGTTGTCAGGCTGGCATACATCTCCTGCACGGTCGGGTCGATTGAAAAGCGGCTGTGCAGGCCAATCTTTGTTAGACGGAAATTGAGATCCATGGCGATGGGGATCGAATTGCCGGAAGCGAATAGCTCAATCCGCCGCGCCTGGCACAGCAGCTGCACCGCGGCTTCCAAAACCGCTGCGTCGAGAATGCGTACCGTATCCTCCAGCGAGCGCATGCCGGTGGTCATGGCCTTTTGAACCGAGAGCGCGGCGCCGTCATCCAGCGAAAGATCTTCGTGCACGAGCAGCATGGGCGAGACCAGATCTTCCGCCAGCCCAATCTTGAGCGCGTGAAAGCCGGAGTAGCCCAGTGACTGGGCGAAGCGCACGATGCTCGCCTCGCTCACGCCAGAGCGCACGGCCAATTCCGTAATCGTCAGATTGATCGTCTCGCGCGGTGCGTTGATGATATGTTGCGCCGCCTTTTGAGCCGATCCGCTTAGCTGCGGCAGGGCATCGGATATCACCGCCAGCGTGCCCCGCTCGTGGCTGTTGTGATTGTCCATAGGAATCAATTGTGTGTTGGAAATGATTTTCATAATTGTAGCATTTGTGAAAATAATTGTCAATAGGCTTTTTGAAAAAATTTGCAAAAAACCATTGACACCCCCTCGCTGTACGCCATAATCATTCTGCAATCACCAACCCTGTTCAACATAGTGGAACGAGTTCTCCGGGAGCGATCCGTGGATGATCTGTCGCTATCTGCTATTGCGCACGATCCCCCTCCTCTGATAAGCTATATTGCCCACGCAGCGCTGGCCACGAGCTGGCCCGGACGCGGCGATGAGCCCTATCTGCGTCCCGAGATCGGCTTCACGCCGCGCTGGTTTAGCGAGGCGCTGGGCGGCATCAATTTCGGTGAGCGCTGGCACACCGATCCCGCCTATCGGGCGGCGACGATCGTCGCCATGGCGCGTGAGACGCGTCGCCGCTTTGGCTCAGCCGCACAGGTGGGCGCACTGCAGGATCCGGACAACCCGACCGATCTCATGGCCGGCGCCTATGGCGCGCTGATGGTCCCGGATGCACGAATCCATGAGATCCTTGATCTCTGTACGCGCATTTCAGAATCCAGCGACAGCTAACCGAATCTTCACTCCACAATCTGCACTCAGAGGGTTCACGTGGTCAACTCGGTCTGCTGATTATCAACGTGGTCTTTCTTGCCCTCGGCATGTTCATTGATACCTCGACGATCATGCTTGTCTTCATCCCAATGGTGCTGCCGCTGGTCAAAGAGTTGGGCATCGACTTGACGCATTTTGGCGTCATGATCGTTTTGAACATGATGATTGGCTTGACGACGCCGCCCTTTGGCGTGCTGCTCTTCATCGTATCGGGGATCACCAAAGTGCCATTGCAGGAGATCATTAAGGAGACCCTGCCACTGGTCATTGTCTTGATCATCGTGCTGCTGGCGATTACCTATATTCCCGGCATCGTATTGTTCCTGCCGACCATGCTGGGGCAGTAGCGCCCGTGAGGAATTGAATGATGTCCAACCCATTGATCCGACCCAATATCTTGCTCATCATGACTGACCAGCAGCGCTGGGATTCACTCGGCTGCTATGGCCAGACTGCCATTGCCACGCCGAACCTGGATCGGCTGGCGGCCGAGGGCGCGTGCTTCACCCATTGCTATGCGACCAACCCCATCTGCACGCCGGCCCGCGCCAGTCTCTTCACGGGCAAGCACATTCTGGGACATGGCGTCACCCAGCTCTACGACATCCTGCCCGACGACGAAATTCTCTTTCCGGCGCGCTTGCAGGCGGCCGGCTATCAGACCGCGCTCTTCGGCAAGCTGCACGTCAGCTCCGGCGTGCACGAGCAGACAGCGCGCCATCCGAACGACGGCTTTGACATCTACGAGTATTGCATTGAGCCAAGCGTGGGCATGGACTCACCCTTCAATGGCTATGTGAAATGGCTGGCAGAGAAGGATCCGGCTTTTCTTGCCGAACTCCGGGCCAAGCGAAGAGGGTTGACGCAGATTCCGGCCGACCTACACTTTACGCACTGGGCGGCCGAGCGTACCATCGATTTTCTGGCGCAAGCAGATCGCACGCGCCCCTTTTTCTGCATGATGAGCGTCTTTGACCCTCATAATCCCTACGATGACTATCCCCCAGAATATGCCGACCGGGTCGACAGGGCGGCGCTGCAGACGGTCTTGCCGCCGGCTGCCGGCGATGACGCAATCTACGCCCTCACACAGGAGCGGACGCTCTCCTATTTGGGTCCGGCAGACGAATTTTCGCATAGCAAAATTGAAGCGATGCGCCTCGGCTACTACGCTTCCCTGGCCTTTTTGGACGACGAAGTGGGGCGTGTGCTGACGGCGTTGGAGACGCACGGGTTGGCCGACGATACGTTGGTGATTTTCGTCAGCGATCACGGCGATTCGTTGGGCGATCACGGCCTCTTCGTCAAAGGCGTGCATCTTTACGACGAAGCCATCCGGGTGCCGCTGCTGCTTCGCTGGCCCGGTCGCATCCCCGCGGGGCGGCGCGTCGACGCGCCCGTCCAACTCAATGATGTCGGTGCAACCGTCGTGTCGGCGGCCGGGCTTCTGGCGCCAGACACAATGCCCGATGCCGTTAGTCTGCTGCCCTTGGCGCAAGCCAATCCAGATGCCAGCGGTCGCCCGTACGCGGTCTGCGCCTATCGCAACACGGGGATCGGCGATCACAAGGGATACTTTGATCCGCCGATTCACAGCACTATGATCCGCGACGAACGCTTCAAGCTGATCCTCTACCATGCCGTGCCCGGCGCAGACGCACCGGCTGTCGTGCAACTCTTCGACATGGCGTCGGACCCGCATGAGCAGACAAACCTGGCCAATGATGGAGCGTTCACAGCCGAACGCGATCGCCTCATGTTGGCGCTGGCGGATTGGCTTGATTTGCAAGCGGGGGCACTCGCAGGTCGGGGTGGCGAAGCATTGCCCGATGCAGCATGGAAGGCCGTTCAAACCAACAGGCTCTAGGTCGGCGCGCATGAAGAATGTACTCTTTATCATTTCCCACGATTTTGGGCCGCGCATCGGCTGCTATGGCGATCCACATGCGGTGACGCCCAACATGGATCGCCTGGCCGACGAGAACGGTTCGGTGCGCTTTGCGGCCCATTATGCCCAGGCGCCGCTCTGTGGTCCATCACGGGCGAACATATGGACCGGCTGCCGTCCGCCCACAACCCAACGCTACGACAACCGGCCATTCTTTCCGGCCTTTCGCCAGCGCATGGGAGAAGGCTTTGCGACGCTGCCCGAGCACTTCAAGCGCAACGGCTACCGCACCAAGGGCGTCTGGCATCTGCTCCACGGCTTTGAACGGGATGATGCGTCGTGGGATGAGCCCTGCTGGCATCCGACCCTGCCCACACCCCAAATGCCGGACCTCATTCCCGCCGATCAGCTGGACCATTTCTATTGGTGGGTTGAGGAGGAGTCGTTTGCATTGATTGAGACGCGGATGAAGGCGTGGACTGCGGCCGGTCATCGGTTGGATGAGCCGCGGCGCTATCGAGGACCGGCCACGGAAATCGCCTGCGGGCCCGACAACATTTATGTTGAAGGGCAGGCGACTGACGAAGCGATCGCGTGGATCGAGCAGCAGGATGGTGCGAGTCCCTTCTTCCTGGGTGTTGGCTATGAGATCGGGCATCTACCCTTTTGCGCACCCAAACGCTATTGGGAACTCTATGACCGTGCTCTGCTCACGCTCCCCGGCGCGGCGGATCAACCGCCCGGCTCGCCGGCATGGGTCATGGGCGACCGGGAGCCGGCTCAGTATCACTGGCAGCATTCCTACGACAAATCCTGGCATCCGACCCATGACGAAGAGCTGACCCTGCTCCACGGTCATTATGCGGCGATGAGCTACTGGGATGCGCAGATCGGTCGCCTGCTCGACGCATTGGATCGACAGGGGCTGCGTGAAGAGACGATCGTCGTCGTTACCACGGACCACGGCTTTAGCGATGGTCAGCACGGCTACTGGGGCAAGCATAACCTGTGGGAGGACGCATTACACGTGCCGCTGCTTGTGCATGTGCCGGGCGATGCGCCGGCCGCGGTTACGCCGCGCCTGACCGAGCATGTGGATCTCTACCCAACCCTTAGCGCGCTTTGCGGATTTCCCCAGCCGGCTTTTCTGGAAGGGGACAGCTTTGCGCCGCTGTTCGTCGATCCGGACCGCGCATGGAAGGACGCCGTCTTCAGTTGGCGGCGACCCATGTATCATGATTTGGTCAAGGGGTATCACGAGGCGTGCAGCATGCGCACGGAGCGCTATCGCTTCACCATTTATTGGAATGAAGCGGGTGGGGAGGAGTTTCTGGAGCTGTTTGACCATACGGACGACTGTTGTGCGACGCGCAATTTGGCCCTCGATCCAGGCAATAGGGAGTTGGTCGATGCCTTGCGCATTCGGCTGATGGCGGGCTGTCGTGGGCAATGAATCTGGAACGCCAGCCATGGCTGGCGCACTCGCCATGGCTGGCGCTGCCCGGCTTACACTTGGCTGGATCCCAGTGATTTCGCGCCGGGCGCCGGGGGCTCCACCCGTATGGGCTGGATGCGCCAGTAGGTGAGCGAGCGCCAGAGCCACTCTGCCGGACCAAAGCGGAAGTAGCGCAGCCAGATGGGCGAGACGATCAGTTCGACCGCCCAGATAAACAGTACTACGAGCAATTGCTGCACGCGCGTGACGCTGCCGAAGAGGCCCAAACCGTGGCCGTAGAAGATGAAGGTGGCCAGGAGCGTCTGCAACAGATAGTTGGTCAGCGCCGTGCGCCCGACGGCTGCTAGTGCATCTTGCAGCCAGCGTAGCCAGTCAGTGCGCAGCCAGAGCACAATCGTCCCGACATAGGCCAGCGAAACGAAGGGGCTGGCCCAATAGTTCAGCTGGTATCCGAGTCCCATACGAGCATGGATGGGATCCCAGCCTCGGGCGAAATTCTGATAGCCGCCCCACGCTACGACGGGCAGACCGATCACGACGCCCAGCACGATCAGGATGGTGTAGAGTCGTGCGCTGCGCGCGCCGGAAAAGATGCCCAACTTGAAGAGCGCCATGCCGATGAGCATCAGTCCGCCTGCACGCCAAATGCCCCAGTAGAGCAATGCCACGGTCTGCATTTCCAGCGTGGACGGCACGCGTTGGGTCATTTGCTCCAGCCAGCCGCCTTGGTAAGCGGCCAACTCGGCTTCGATTGCGGCCGGAGGCGGCCAGAAATCGGCAACAAGCTCGACCTGCATCTCGTCGGGTGCGAAGCTCATCGTGGCCGCGCCGGCAAGACCGATGAGCGGTCCAATGGCAAAGATCAGGATACCGGCTATCAAGAGCCATGTGGGCGTCCAGCGTCGACACCAGTAAACGATGAAGCCACAGATGGCATACAGCACAAGAATGTCGCCCGACCAAAAAAGATAGCCGTGAATGAGTCCGATGACAAGCAGCCAAAACATGCGCCGATAATGAAGGCCCAGGGCGCTGCCGCCCGTTCGTTCCGCCTTGGCCGTCATCAGTATAATGCCGGCGCCAAAGAGCATGGAGAAGAGGGTCATAAACTTCTGGTCGGCAAAAAGGTAGCTAAACCACCAGGTCACCCGGTTTGCGCCTTCCAGGTCACCGTAGACGGCCGGAATGAAGTAGGCTGCCTCCGGCATGGCGAACGATTGAATGTTCATCAACAGAATGCCAAACAGGGCAAAGCCGCGCAGAACGTCCAGCGTGAGTATGCGTGCCGGCGCTTTGACTGGAGTAAGGGATGAAGTCATGGCTCCTGCGTCCTAACTTTTTGGGCTCAACTTGAACGATACGGATTGTTCCTTGCTTATGGTGATGCCGCGAAAAGTATAGCATGTGACCGGTCATGCGTGGCAGGGCCGAAAGTCACAATTGCTGGTCATGAGACTCGTATTACACGGAGCGAAAAGAGAGCCTCTTCAGACCATGCGGTGGCTGAAGAGGCTCTCTTTTTGTTAGCGATTAACTGTTGTCGGGGTGCGTTCTTCCCCCCGTGTAGCAGGAGGGGGAAGGGGGCGTAAGATCCAGCACCCCCCAGTACAAGACGACCTTACGCCCCTTCTATGTTGGTACAGGCGTTGGCAAATTCAAGTGCGGGACTCGGCGTGCGGCGTGCGGATTTGGGCATGCGTCATGCTGACGTCCCTCGTCCTGCGCGCCCCGCTTGCGTCACGGTTCCCGCATCCCCCTTCGCAAGGGGGTCCTACTCATTACGGAATCACAATCTCCTGGCCGACGTAGATGACGTCAGGGTTGTAGATGCCGTTGTGGCTGGCCACGGCGCCACTCTCCACACCATGGCTCTTGCAGATCCCGCTGAAGGTGTCACCCGGCTTGACCACGTAGACCGTCGGTCCGCCCGGCTTTGGCCCCGGCCCCGGTCTCGCCGGCACCACCGCCACCGGATAGACCGGCTGCGGCGTCGGCTGATGACCCACACCGCAGCCCGGAATCGTCAGCACCTGCCCCACATAGATCATGTTGGGATCGTTGATGCCGTTGGCCTGCTGCAATGCATAGGTCGTCACGCCGTAGCGAGCGGCAATCATGCTCAGCGAATCGCCCGGCTGCACGGCCACCGTGCAACTGCTCGTCGGCGGCAGCGGCTGCACCGGATAGACCGGATGCGCCGGTGGGACCACATAGCCCGGATCGCCGCAGCTGTTGTAGAGACAGGGCTTGGGCTGGCCGCAGCCGGTCAGGCTGATGTCGTCCAGGTTGAAGTCCAGCTCGGTGCCGTTGATGCCCCACTTGCTCAAGCCCCGGATGAAGAGCGTAATCTCATGGCTCTGGGCCACAAACTTCACGCTGTAAGCGCCCATGGCGCCCGGCTCGGTGCGGGGATAAAGCTCGCCCAGGTCCATGCCCTGCCAGTTGTTGACATGGGTCCAGTCGGCGTCATAACCGTGGGTGTAGCCCCAGTCCGCCTCAAAGCGGTTGGGATCGTCGCCGCCGCCCACGCCGCGCAACATGCCGCGTAGTCTCAACTCATAGGTCTGACCCGGCGTCAGGCCACGCACGTGCTGATAGATGCCGGCATAGCGGTCGTTGTCGCCGTCGACGATGCCCTTGGCGTTGATCTCAATCAACTGCCCGTGCTCGCCCGAAGTGACCACCGGATCCCACTGCTCGTCATAGAAGCCGTAGCCCGCATTGCCGCCGTTGGTGAAGAAGCCCCAGCTCTTGCCCACATGGCCCAAATAGACCGGGTTGAAGCCGTGCTCAAAGCCGCCGTTGTAGATGTACTCCGTCCGGCAGACCTCAGGATGGACCGGCGCAACCGGATGGACCGGATAGCCCGACCCGCTGCCGTCGATGATGACCACACTCTCACCACCGCCATAGCCTGCGCCACTGCCGCCCGACCCGCCGTCAATGATGACCACATTCTCACCGCCGCCCGAGCCCCAGCCATGGTGGTAGGGGGAAGGACCGGTCAGGGAGATGGCGTCCAGGTTGATGTCGATCTCTTCGTCAAAGACCGGCCACTTCTTCCACACCCGCACATAGACGGTGATGTAGTCGTCCTCGGCCATGATGTGGGTGGAGTAGTCGGAGAAGGCGCCCGGCTCCAGGCGGTCGTAGTAGGTGTACCAACCCGTGTCCTGCCAGTTGGTCACCGCCTGCCAGTCGGCGTGGGCTCCAGCGGTCCAGCCCACCTGCACCTGATAGCGATAGGGATCGCCGTCGGGATTGGTGGTGCGGATCATGCCGCGCAGGTTGAGCTGGTAGTTCTCCCAGTCAACCACGCGCACCGTCTGGTAGAGGCCGGCGTAGCGGTCGGGGTCGCCGTCGATGATGCCCTTGGTGTTGATTTCGATGAGCTGGCTGTGGCTCCCTTCCGCCACCACCGGCTGCCACTGGTCGTCGTAGAAGCCGTAGTTGGCGGCCCCCCCGTTGGTGAAGCAGTGCCAGCCGTAGCCGACCATGCCGCACCCCGGCTGGCTGACGAAGCCGTGCTCGAAGCCGCCGTTGGTGAGGACGTCCACGTAGGACGCTGTCGTACTTTTGGGTATCGCCGCAGCCACCCCCACGCTCAAGAGCATGAGTGCAATCAGCGTGAAGCTGATGAAGGTGCGAGCCTTGGGGTGCTGCGGATAGGTCAGGAAGTGCATGCTGCGTCTCCTTAATGTATCCGGTCTCGCAATTAAGTTGCAGTGGAGCGAATGTCCCGAAACGCTGTGTTCACTGCTTATGCTCGATGCGCTTGAGAGGCGGGCGAACCCGCTACTCTGGCGGGCGCCCACCCGCCGTTGTTTGCGCATGGGAAGAGCGTAGCATGACATTTTTACTTGCGCAATGGGTAGATTCTGCAACAAATTATTATGAGCGATGACTATGTGAAAGTGGCGTGAGAGAGGGTGTGTGGGTGGGGAGGCGGCTGAAGTACTATACGAATTCACGCTGGGAAGCAGGGGGAAACGGGCTGAATTGGGGTGGGAACCGAGGGCTTGTCACAGGGGGCAGGGGGTAGGTGGGGCGCAGATGGTTATGCGAAGTGGGATTGGCGGGATGGCGCAAGCTGGGGCGATTTCGCCGCGTCGGGCGAATCCGGCGTTGGGGCGGGGGCAGGTGGCCGGCGGCGACGAATTTTCAAATTGGGTGCGAGTTGGGATGGTGCAACAAATCTTGCGGAATGGGGAGGGGTCGAATCCACCGCCCAGTCCGCACGCCCCGTGCGGACGATCTCCGTGCCGCAAGCTGCGGCGAGGGCGGCCGAGCCGGGGCTCGGCGTACCAGGGAGGTTCGCACGGGGCGTGCGAGCTGGGCGGTTGGCGTGCAGGATCACAACATCTATTCGGGCCGATAGGCGGTGATGTTTGCGCTGGCAAAACGCTGCACAAGCTGGGCGGCAATCTCAGGGCTGAGGGTCGCGGCTACGCCCTCCATGTCCTGACCCAAATCGGCCAGCGTGTAGTGGTGCTTGATCTCAACGTCGATCTCGCCAAAGCCGGCCGCGGCCAGCAAGTGCTCGTACTGATCGACCGTTAGCGCGCCGGCAATGCATCCAGCCCAGCTCAGCGCCGCACGCACGTCTGCTTCCTGCACCGGCAGGTCGTCCAGCGTGCCATCAATGACAATATCGGAGATGGCGAGGCGGCCGCCAGGCGCCAGCACGCGAAAGGTTTCGCCAAGCGTTTGATCTTTGTCCGGCGAGAGGTTGATCACACAATTGGAGATGATGACGTCTGCGCTCTGATCGTCAAATGGCAACGCTTCAATGTGCCCCTTGCGGAATGCCACGTTGGTATAGCCGCCCTTAACCGCATTGGCTTGGGCAAGGGCCAGCATTTCATCGGTCATGTCTACGCCAAAGACAAAGCCATCGGGGCCGACCTGACGTGCGGCGAGAAAGACATCCAGCCCGCCGCCCGAGCCGAGGTCGATTACCCGCTCACCCGGCTTCAGCCCGGCGATTGCAGTCGGGTTGCCGCAACCAAACGAATTCTCGGCTGCTGCGGTGGGGACCGCGATCAATTCAGTCGTGTCGTAGAAAGGCACATCTTCTATCGTGGCTGGCGCGTCTCCGGCCGGCGTACAGCAAGACCCTGTCTTAAGTCGTCCGGCGTAGTGCTCGCTAACTGTCGTGCGAATCTCTTCAGTGGTGCTCATCGCGTTTTCTCCTGACTCTCATAACCTGCAAATGGTTTACATAAAAATGGCTGATCCTACTTGACTTCCTCAACCGGTGATAGGGTGAACAATAGGTCTTGCAACAACTCCATGCAGTCTGGTCGCACCCGGTAGTGATACCATTGGCCTTCACGCGTGCAGTCGATCAACCCCGCCGTGCGCAGCACCTTCAAGTGGTGGGAAATGGTCGGTTGGGCAAGATCGAACTGACTTTCAATATCACAAACGCAGGCCTGACCGCCGTACTGACTCAAGATGCGGAGAATCTGCAAGCGCACCGGATGACCCATGGCCTTGAATTGCGCGGCCAACGTTTTGGCGGATTGGCTTGACAATTGGATCGCGTCAAAGACAAGACAGCAGCCATTTGACTTCTTTATATTGGTCATAATATTCGCGCCGCCTATGCCCATGATTATCGGTTCTTGCTGACAGATGTTGAGACTATACTTGATATATTGATAATTGTCAATATAGATATTTATCAATATAAATGTGTGAAGATATCTGATCACCCTCGTCCAGTCGCGAAGCCCCAATTACCCATCCGCCATCTCGATGGTATAAAATAGCCGCTCCGCCGCCCATGCTGCGACTGAGGGACGCTGATGACACCAGACGACAATCCGACTATGCTGCCCGCCGGCTACAGATTACGCCCGCCCACAATGGATGACATACCGGCCTGCCTGACCCTGATCGCGCGCTGCGCCGAAGCGCTGGGCGCGCCTGAACGCTACACGCCCGAAGAGTTGGCTGCTGAATGGCAGAGTCCGGGCGCAACGCTGACGCATAATTTCCGCGTCATCGAGAACGATAAGGGTGACATCGTCGCTTATGGCGAGGCCTGGGACACCCAAACGCCGCCCGTCGCTGTATGGACCTGGGGAAGGGTTGACCCTGCTTACGAAGACAAGGGGCTGGGCGCCGCACTCATGGATTGGGCCGAGGGTCTGACCACGGCCGCAATCACACGGTGCCCGCCCGAGGCCAAGGTCATCATGCAGGCCGCCGCGGTCAACGACTATACGCCGGCACGCTCGCTCTTTTTGGATCGCGGGATGACGCCGGCCCGTCAATTTTATCAGATGAAGCTTCGCTTTGATGACCAAGCGCCACCCGCGCCGGTCTGGCCCGCGGGCATTGTCCTGCAGCCGTATCGCCATCCCGAAGATCTTGAAACCGTCGTCGCCACTACCCGTGACGCCTTCCGCGATCATTGGGGATTTGTCGAGCGGCCGTTCGACGAAGAAATGGCGCAGCGGCGTCATCAGGCCGATAGCGACCCCCACTTCGATTCTGCCTATTGGTTGCGGGCGATGGACGGTGAGAATGCTGCCGGGGCCGTGATCGGTTTCCCCGTCTCAATCGCCGGACCTGAATACGCCTATATTCAAGCCATCTCCGTGCGCCGGCGCTGGCGCCGCCGGGGCTTGGCAACAGCCCTGCTCTATCAGTTTTTCGACGTGGCCTACCGTGCCGGAAAGGAGGGGGTCATCCTTGGCGTGGATGCCGATAACCTGAGCGGCGCCACCCGACTTTACACCCGCGCCGGCATGGTCCCCAGCAAAGTGACGCACGTCTACGAAAAGATCGTGCGCGATGGCATTGGCCTGCGCAATGAAGGCTGAGGGCGATTGTGGATATCGGATTGGGGAGTGCGGATTTTGGATTGCTCAGTGACTACGGCGTATGCTGCGCGTGCAGTATTTGGAGAGGAGTGAATTGATGAAGGTTGCTTTGTTTAGCACAAAAAAATATGACATGCGGTCCTTTGACCGCGTGAACGCTGATTTCGGTTATGACCTCACCTATTTCGATACGCGCCTCACCGCCGAAACGGTTGCGCTGGCCGATGGCTCTGATGCAGTCTGCGTCTTTGTCAATGATGAGGTAGATCGCGCCGTCATCGAAAAGCTGGCCGGCTACGGTATCCAGGCAATTGCCACGCGCTCGGCTGGATTCAACCAGATCGATCTGGATGCCGCCAACGAATTCGGCTTGCCCGTGGTGCGCGTCCCGGCCTATTCACCAAACGCAGTTTCAGAGTTTACCGTCGGCCTCATTCTTACGCTCGGTCGCCAGATTCACCGAGCGTACAATCGAGTACGTGAAAACAATTTTGACCTTGATGGATTGGTGGGTTTCGAACTGCGGGACAAGACCATCGCCGTTTTTGGCACAGGAAAAATTGGCGCCGCTGTCATTCGTAACCTGAGTGGCTTTGGCCCCAAGATTCTTGCCTACGACATCTATCGCAATCCCGAGATCGAACACCTTGTAGAGTACTACGATGATCCACTTGAGCTGGTCCGGCGCGCCGACATTTTGACCTTCCACCTGCCGCTCCTGCCGGAGACCCATCATCTCGTCAACCGGGAGACGATCGCCCAGCTCAAGGATGGCGTCTTTCTTATCAACACCAGTCGCGGCGGTCTGCTGGACACGGAAGCGGTAATCGATGGGCTCAAGTCAGGCAAGATTGGCTATCTGGCCATCGACGTCTACGAAGTCGAAGACGAACTCTTCTTCCAGGATCTCTCGAACGAGATCCTGACCGATGACGTCTTTCCGCGTCTGCTGACTTTCCCGAATGTGCTGGTAACCGGTCACCAGGCATTTCTGACCGACCGGGCCCTCCACAACATCGCAGAGACGACCCTGCAAAATCTGTGCGACATCTCCACTAACGGCCATTCCGACAACCAAGTCCTGCTCACCGAATTCACCAACCGCTAATCCGCAATCCACAATCCGAAATCCCATGAACCCAATTACCATTTCTGCCCTGACAACCCACATCGTCGCTCTTTTCGAACAGGATGAGGTCTTGCGCGATCTCTGGGTGACTGGCGAGATTAGCACCTGGAAGCGCGCGGCGAGCGGTCACATCTATTTCAGCCTCAAAGACGGCGGCGCGACCATCAACTCCGTGATGTGGCGCGGCAGCGCCATGGCCCATAGCTGGCTGCCCAAAGCGGGCGATCAGGTTGTCGCCCATGGGTATGTCGGCGTCTATCCCGACCGCGGGGCCTATCAGCTCTACGTCAACCGCATTCAGCCGGCAGGGCGAGGGCAGCTCTACGCCCAGTTTGAGGAGCTCAAGCGCCGTCTGGCCGCGGCCGGCCTCTTTGACGAAGACCGCAAGCGACCTCTCCCCGTGACGCCAGCCCGCATCGGCATTGTCACCAGCGCCGATGCCGCGGCACTGCGCGATATCCTCCACGTGCTGGCCGCGCGCTGGCCGCTGGTCGACGTCGTGCTCTTTCCGACATTGGTGCAGGGCAGCGACGCGCCGGCCTTGATCGAGGGCGCCTTGGCGGAAGCCAACCGCTATGCGCGTGAAGTCGAAGCGCTGGACACGATCATCCTGGCGCGCGGCGGCGGCTCCATTGAGGATCTTTGGGCCTTCAACGACGAGCGGGTGGCGCATGCCGTGGCCGCGAGCGCGGTGCCAGTCATCGCCGGCGTGGGTCACGAGACTGACTTTACGATTGCGGACTTTGTCGCCGATCTGCGTGCGCCGACGCCCTCCGCGGCCGCGGCCGCGGCCGTGCCAGATCGGGCCGACATGCTTCAACGGCTGCGGTCGGTGCAGCAGGGCTTGGCCGATCACGCACTGGCTGACGTCGCAACCGCGCGCGAACGCCTGGCGCGCATCCAGCAGCGGCTGCAGCGTGAGGATCCGGCGCGACAGCTCGACGTTCAACGCCAGCTGCTTGACGACCGCCTGGCGCGCCTACGCCAGACGATGCAGAGTCGCCTGGCGCGGACGGGCGATCGGCAGGTGGCTGCGGCGCAACGATTGGCTGCACTCTCTCCAACGGCAGTATTGGGGCGCGGCTACAGTATCGTGCAGAACGAACAGGGCGAGATTGTCACTTCTCCCGCCACGACTTCATCGGGGGAGTCGCTTTGGGTATCCGCGGCAGGCGGCCGCTACGGCGTGACGCGCCGCGGCGATTGACACCGTGATTGAGTGGGCGGTCGATACCGGCCTGAACAGTCGTTTCCACGCGCAAGCCCAAAGCACGCGCGCATTGAACAATCAGTTTCAATCGACGATCGACGGATGCATGGACCGTCAATTCGCAAAGGCGCTGGATGAGAACGTGCCGACCGGCTGAAATGCTGCTACAATTCAAGTGAAACGCTGAACGCCATTTCTGCGTTGTACAAGAGATACGGAAAACGCATTGCATCTTCTGGAGTAATTTGTCATGGTACGATTTCATCGCTCATCTGTTTTGACCACACTCTTATTGCTGACGGCGTTGCTTGTGCTCAGCGGCTGCAGCCTGCCATTCCTTGGCGGCGCGGCCGGTCCCGAGCCGACCGAGGAGCCCCGTGTGCTGGTGCCGACCTTCACGCCTACCGCCGAGGGCGCAGCCCCCGCAGCCCCCGCAGCTGTCGCCGAGGCGCCGGCTGCCGACGCCGCGGCTCCTGCCGCTGACGCAGCGCCGGTCGAAGCCGAGGCGCCGGCTGCCGAACCTGCCCCCGAGCAAGTCGAACCGCCACAGGATGAGGCCACAGCGACGCCGGAGCCGGAACCAGAGCCAACCGCTACGCCTGAAGCGGGTGCCATACTCTTTGTGGACATCGATCTGGTCAACGTGCGTCAAGGACCGGGCACAACCTATGGTTTGGTAGGCACAGCCGACCAGAACCAGGAGCTGGAGATTATTGGCAAGAACGAAGCCGGCGACTGGTGGCAGATCTGCTGTGTCAACGGCGAGCCTGGTTGGATCTTCGGTCAGCTTGCCCGGGTGGAGAATACGGAAAGCGTTGCCGTAGCGGCCAACATTCCGGCCCCACCGCAACCGCCGACTGCGGTCCCTGCGCCGCCGCCCGCCGAGCCCGAGCCTGCACCTGAGGAGCCTGTTGCTGCGCCGCCACCCGCAACCGATCCGGATCTGGGCGCCTGTGGCGGCGATGACGGCTGCAAGTTCCGCGTGGCCGGTGGACCGGCCTTTGGCGGCAACGGTGGCCTGGACCTCAAGTTGCAATTGGCGTTTGTGCATAGCGGCCGGGGTGATGAGGCTCAGGGCAGCTATTTTGTTGTGGTGAAGAAGGACGGGGTCAAGCTGCCCGTGTCCGACAGCGTCCGCAGTATTGCCAAGAGCAAACAGTCTGGCCAGTTGGGCGAATACAACTACGAATTCGCCGTGGGCACCGGGGACCTGCCCGGTAACAGTGTCCAGGGCAGCTACCGTATCTGGGTGCTGGATGGCAACGGCGAACGCGACAGCGAGCCCTTCGATTTCTCGATCGACAATGGCGAGAACGGCCTCTTATGGATGAAATTTGATCAGGGCTAAGGATTTCACATAGTTTCCCACACGCTGCACATTGCTTCGCGGAATAAAGATAAAGAGCCACAGAGTGATGCCCATACGGCACTCTGTGGCTCTTATTTTTAACTGGTGACTCGCTGTGCAACGCCTTTATCCTGCGGCGCGCAGCTCCTCAATCAGCGGATCAATCTGCTCGATCTTGGCATACTCCTCGTCCCAGAAATCCTGGCCGGCCATGCCGTGAATATAGTCGGTTTCATAGCCAAACTGGCTCCACATCGATTCCTTCATCTGCTGTAGGCGCGCGTGCTGGCCGTCACGATTGAGGTCGATGATCTCGCCCAGGCTGGCGCCCAGGAAGACGCTCTTGGCCCACTGCTCGAGCTGCTCGTCGCTTGGCTTGCCGCCGATGCGGTCGTAGAGCGCCTGACTCACGGAGGGATAGCGGTCGTACGAGTCGGTGGCGATGGTGACCACGTTGTCTTCCGGCCCCAGGTCAAGATACTTGGCTGTCTTGATGGCGCCGACAATGTTGCAGATGCAGCTGGGACCAAACTTGCCGAAGAGCTGGCAGGCAACTTCACTCGGCACGCCCAGGCGATCGACCAGAATGTGCGTGCCAGACTGGATCACTTCCATGCCGCGCACTGTATCCTCGTCGTGAATCAGCATGAGCAAGTCGCTGTTGTAGACGTTGTGGATCAGCGTCACCATCTTGTCGCCAATCCCTTCAATGCGATGCTGACCCTGGCCGCCGTTGAAGAGCGTACTGCACTCCCGTGGCTCCAACACGACGACTTGGGTATCGGGCCAGAGCGACTTGAGATGATCGCCGGCGGCGAGCGTACCGGCGCTGCCCGGCGCGCTGGCAAAGGCCGCCACCCTGCCGTTGCCGATCCCCTGTGCGGCCTGCACCACGGCTTCGCCCGTTACGTGGCGGTGGAAGCGATAATTGGGCAGCAGCTCGAACTGGGCAAGCACCACATACTTGTCCGGCTGGCTGATGTACTCTTGGTGCGTTCGTTCCAATGTCAGGATGACGTCAGACTCCGTACCCGGCGTCAAGTCGAGGTCGCCCTTGTACTTGCGGATGCGCTCGTAGCGTTCCTGGCTCATGTTGTCGGGCATGACCACAATGGCATCGTACCCTTTGAGCTGACTGACATAGGCGGTGCCGATCCCGAAATTGCCCGTACTGGGGCCGATTACGGTTTTGTCGCCCGGGCGCAGGCCGTCGATTACCTCGTTTTCGGCCAGAGTGGCGTAGGCGGGGCCGACCTTCATGCTGCCGCTGGGGAAGTTGCGCCCGCTGAGAACGATGATGTTGGCCTGGACGCCCGTTAGCTCTTTGGGCAGCACCACGAATTCGGGCGTGGCGCCCGTATTTTTCCAGTTAATGTTGAAGAGGTTGGCCGGGTTCAGCTCGTCTTCCTTGGCTGCCAGCGCCGCATCGAGTACGGTTGACGGTAAGAGTGTGGGGTCGCGCATTTCGGCGTAGGTCGGGCCGGAAACGATCGGTCGGGTCATTAGAATCTCCTGAATTGATTGATGAATCTACCGCGGCGCGAACACGGGGCCGGGCGGATTATTTCGTCAGACCGGCTGCTATCGCTCATGCCATGGATGGATTTTGGAGTTGGGATAGTGCGGCCTCGACTGCCTGCAATGTTGGTTCGACGACCGTCACGCCGCCGGTGGCCGCAATCGCGGCTGGAACATCCTTGAGCCCGCTGCCCGTATTGATCACCACGATGGTCTCGGCGGCGTCAACGAGCTCCGTGGCCACGGCCTGTAGCAGGCCGGCATAGGCCGCGGCGCCGGCCGGCTCGGCAAAGACCGCGCCCAATCGGGCCAACGGCAGCATAGCCGCCATGATCGCTTCATCCTCTACTGCAAGGAAGGCGCCTTCACTCTGGCGCACGGCATTGAGGGCTTTGATAGGATCGCGCGGCGCGTCGACGCTGATGCTGTCGGCGCGGGTCGTCGCCTGAACGGGCAGGGGGATCTCCAATCCATCGCGCCAGGCGTTGTAGAGAGCCGGGCTGCGCGTCGACTGAACGCCGTAGATGCGGGGCATCTTGTCGATCCAGCCCAGGGCCAGCAAATCCTTGAAGCCCTTGTGCACGCCGCCGATGATGCAGCCGTCACCGACCGAGACGAAGACTGCATCGGGCGCACGAAAGATTTCGTCTTGGTTCTGGTGGACAAGGCCAAGCTGTTCCGCGATTTCGAAGGCGACGGTCTTTTTGCCCTCGGTCATGTAGGGATTGTAGCCGGTGTTGCGGTTATACCAGCCAAAAGCGTCGCACGCTTCCACGCAGAGGTCGAAGGCCTGATCGTAGGAGCCGTCAATCGCGAGGACGGCGCTGCCGTAGACTAGGAGTTGGGCAATCTTTGCTTGCGGCGCGCTGCGTGGCACAAAGATGACGTTGGGCTGGCCCGCGGCCGCGCACTGGCCGGCCAAGGCGGCTGCGGCGTTGCCCGTGCTGGCCGTAGCGACGACCGGCGCGCCGGCTTCCTGGGCCCGGGCTACGGCAATAGCTGATGCGCGATCCTTGAAAGATGCACTCGGGTTGCGGCCGTCGTCCTTTAGATAAAGCTGGGGGAGCCCGATCGACTCGCCGAGTCGCTGCGCATGGGTGAGTGGCGTGGATCCAACTGCCAAAGGCGGGAGGCTCTGACGTTTTGCAATGGGCAGCAGCGCCCAGAAGCGACCAATCGAGCGATCCCGGTCTGCGTGGATTGCTGCCGGCGATGTGGCGGCTTGAATGGCGGCGTAGTCGTATTGAACGTCTAGTGTACCCAGATCGCTACCGCTGTTGGCGTGATGCGGGCAAACGTAGTCGTGTTCGCCCGGCGCATAGACAGCCTGGCAACGCAAGCAGCGCAAACCGGTCACAAAGGGTGGTTGAAGCTGAATAGTCATGAGAATAAGTATAGCATAAGCGTTGAGTTAGAATTGCCTAATTTGGTAGACATTTTCGGTCAGTTGCGCGATAATGCGTCAATGCTCAAAAAGATATTTTGGACGAGGACGGTTTGATGAGTGACTCCCGGCAGTATCCCAGCTATGTTGAATGTGTTGCCTCAACGTTGAGTGAATCGACTGCACCCATGTCGATTCCCGGCATTGTCGCGGCCGTCGAGGCTTTGCGGCCGGTCAGCAAGGGTGCACGCAGCGCGGTCTATCGCGCCATCAGCAAACTCTACCAGGCCGTGCCAACCGAAGTAGGGCGCTACGGGTGGCTCTCACACCTGATGCAGGGCGTGACGCTCCGCCATCCGCTGAGCGCTGATGAGGCGGAACGCGGCTTTCTCATGCTCGATGAATTGGAGCATGCCGTCTTCTGCCCCGAGTTTTTTCAGTCTCAGAAAGACATCCGCGATTCGCTGAAGATTACACTTTATGGCGGGCCCACCTTTATGGGCCAGACATATGTGGAGCGCAGAACGTGGTCCGTCTATCTGGGCGAGCCCTTCACCGAGTGGATTGAGGCCCAAGGCGGTCAGGGCCAAGACGATATAATCATCACTGTCAAAGATGCGGTGGAAGGGCACTACTTGTTGCGGCTGCAGCCTCGGGAGGCAAAGGATACGACGTCCGTCCATGATCGGAATATCCAAATTGCCATGGCCGCGGAAGACATCGTGACCGAGGATCGCCGTTCGCGTCCCTACATGCCGGCGTGGGAGCTTGCCGCGCGTCTGATTGGCAGCGGCCTCTACTATGACCCGACGCCGCCCGATGATATGCACTATCTGCTCGAGCAGTTTAGCCTGCTCCATTTCGTCGACGACATCGGCTATTCGGTCAACCCTCCTGCCGAAGGGCGCAGCAACAGTCGTGCGGCCTCTTACGTGAGTCGTGGTGAGGAAGAGCACAACTCGACTGATTCGACTTACGCCGATCATGCGGGCAAAGGGTCCGATCAGGACCGGCCCGACCTGGGGCCCGACTTTAGCCCACCGACTGCGCAGGAAGATCTCGCCGATCAGTTTGGCGACAGCTGTGGCGCTTATTCGCTTTACCTGGAGGAATTTCACGAAGCCGGAGGTGTCGGCGCACCGTTGGCTCATCATGAGTTCCATCTCTTCGAGGCGGAGCTAGAGTATCTGGTCGCCTTGGAGGTGGAGTTTGGCGGCCTTTTGCCCGAGCAAGAAGAGCGCAAGCATGAGTTGGCAGCCCGTCTCTTCCTGGATCCGGACGCCTGGCCCAATGATGATTTTGACATTCCCGACTACCCGGATTACGGTGATCCACCCTTCTGGGGCAATTAGGGTATCGCGCCGCAGCTTCCGGGCCGCGCTTGCCCCATGACGCAATAATCGTGCCTGAACTGACAAGACCGCCAGCGGTAACGCTAGCGGTCTTGCTTTGGAAAAACTAAATGAGTCCAAAACCCGTAAATTGTCGCTATTTTTATGGCGATTACTTTCGCGGCAAGAATGTAGAAGAATGCCGCTTGATTGCCCGGAATCCTGATAGTCAACGCCCATGGCGACGCAAGCTCTGTGACAGCTGCCCCATTCCCGAGTTGATTATCACGAGCCAGTGCCGTCACCTTGAGCTAGAGGCCACCGTGGAGCGCAAGTTTCTGCGCGATCAGGTCGAGGTCACCTTTGCGATCTGTACCAAACACCTCATCGAGCTGGATGACCCCAGCTATTGTCCGCAGTGCCGTTTGGAAGGCCCGGGCGATTGATCAAAGCTGTCGAGATGGCACCAACGCCTCGATAGAAAACTTCAGGAGCCCCAGAGAAAGCCTACTCGCCAATTCTCTGGGGCTCCTGCGCGTTTCTTTGTCGTCTTCAATAAGCCTTAGGCTGATCGACTACTATTGACTCTAGCAACCTGGCGACCCAAGAGCGACTGAGACAGCAAATCCGATGGCGCCGGTTCCGGCAATGCACGCCGTACCCTGCCGCTCACGCGCGACCACCATGATTGACTCTCGACCTCATTGCGCAGGGGCATTCCAGCCTGCAGGAGATAGGCAAGCGTCTTCTTGTAGCCTGCATCCATCAAGCGGTCAGCCTGGCTGTAGTCCATGAGCTCCGGCGGATCGTCGACGCTGAGCTCGATGTGATGAAGCTGGATCGACTGGCCCTGCTGGGCAAGCAGCAGATCCTGCTCGGCCTGCACCTTAAACATGGTGCTAACTGTGTGCGAAAGCACGTTGCCAACGCCGCGTAGCTGTTGTGCTCTGGTCGAGCCGTTGAGTGACTCGGTGATTTGCAAGGCATAAACCTCGGTCGCCCCGCCTCGACCGCCACGCGGATTGGCAGGGGCGTGACCGTGCCGCCGTCCACGTATCGTTCGCCGTCGACCGTCCACGGTGGATGCATGGGCGTCAACGCTGTGCTGGCCATGAGGCCGTCAATCACACGCTCGTTGCGATCATCGCCAAAGACGTGGAGCGTTCCGCTGCTCAGGTGGGTGGCGGTGACAAAGAGACGCACGTTTTCGGAACAGTTGCCAAAGGTCAGCGCCGGCGTCATGCCGCGTTGGGCCAGAAATCGGTAGAAGCGACGGTTGTCGTGGAGACTGTCATAGCCGCGCAGTAAGCGCCACAGTGAGTTCACGCGACCACCTGGATAGATGTCTTGGCCGGAAACTGAACGCCAGGTTGCGGCCAGGTCTTCCAAGTTGCTGGGCGAGATGTCACGAGCGAGATAGGCGGCATTGAGCGCACCCACTGAACTACCAACGATCATCTCCGGGCGCACGCCATGCTCTAGCAGGGCGCGTAGTGCGCCAACCTGCATCGGTCCCAGCCGACCGCCGCCGCTCAGTACAAATGCTCGCATCCATCGCTCCTTTGCTACTGCTGACCGAACCCAAAGCGCCTGTGCACTGTGCTGTTTGACGAGCGAAGCCCCCAGAAAGTCGCGCACGGTTTCGGAGCAATTGTTCGACGGGCTCTTCGATGCAATTAAGGCGCAATTCGGTTCAGACCAAACAAGGCGCTTCTTCAACCTGGCGGCAACGCGTGGCTGACGCCGTCTGAGCGGCCTGCACGCAGCCTGCTACGAGACTGCGCTTGCGGCGACGATGAATGCTACCGTGCTGTTTGCGATGCAATGGATGATGACGTACGGAGCTGGTGGTGTGACGTTGGCTGCAGAGTACCTGTCGCGCCCGCATCAGGTACCTGTTCTGTCTATCGCCACTGATGGTGTCGATCCTTCGGCAAGTGACGCACGAATCCGCAATGATGGGCTGCGGATCTGCGCTGGATTGCGCTATGGGGAGGATCCGCTGCCCATTCCGGTCAGGTCGTCATGCCTTAACACGCTGCAGCCAGGATTTGAGATTGCTCCTTGGCGCATGATAGAATGTCTGCATAATAGAAATTAGGGGAGCTCGGAAGCGCCGGGCTGAGAGTAAGACCGTTCTGTCTTTGACCCATAGACCTGATCTGGGTAATGCCAGCGTAGGAAGGATCGAAGCAGATCGACTAACGCAGACCTTACCCGCAGCGGGTAAGGTTTTTTTGTTGCGCTGTCTTGGTTGATCAAACGTGTGAAAGGAAGCAATCGCCGTGCCGAACCTGAGAGTTCCTGCATTCCTGGTAGTTCTACTCTTTGCTCTGAGCGCATGCCAACCCGTTGCGCCAGTGGGCGAAGCCGAGACGCCGACGCTGGTCGTAGCCACCCACGACTCCTTTAGCGTCAGTGAAGACGTCGTGGCCGAGTTCGAAGCAGCACACAATGCTTCGCTCCAATTCCTGGCCCTGGGCGATGCGGGCGAAGCGCTCAACAAGATTTTGCTCAGCAAGGATGCGCCCCTGGCCGACGTCTTTTTTGGTGTGGACAATACCTTCCTGAGCCGTGCCCTGTCCGGCGATGTTTTTGAACCCTATGCCGCACCCGGGCTCGCAGCCGTACCCGATGATCTGAAACTCGACCCCGAACAGCGCCTGCTGCCCATCGACTATGGTTTCATCAACCTCAACGCCGACGCTGGCTGGTTCCAGGAAGCAGGCATGCCCATGCCCGAGACCTTGGAAGAGTTGACCGAACCTGCCTATGCCGGCTTGCTGAGCGTGCAAAACCCCGCGACATCGTCGCCCGGTCTGGCCTTTTTGCTCGCCACCATCGGCCATTTTGGCGAAGATGGTTACCTGGACTTCTGGGCTGCGCTGCGCGAGAATGACGTGCTTGTGACCGACGGCTGGACCGAAGGCTATTTCGAACACTTTACGGTTGGCTCCGGCGGTACCGGGGATCGACCACTTGTTGTCTCTTACACGACCAGCCCGCCGGCGGATGTGCTCTACGCCACCGACGGGCGGACAGTGCCGGCCAGCGTCAATATCAATCCCCCCGGTGGCACATTCCGCCAGATTGAGTTCGCCGGCATTCTGCGCGGCACCCAGCAGCGTGATCTGGCCGAGAAGTGGATCGACTACATGCTCGACACCAGCTTCCAGGAAGATCTACCGCTGCAGATGTTCGTCTATCCGGTCTTGCCGGCTGCTGAATTGCCGGAACTCTTCGTGCAGTTCGCCGAAACGGCCGACGACCCGGTGGAGGTTGCGTCCGAAGCGATTGAGGCCAACCGCGAGCAGTGGGTCCAGGCCTGGACGGACGTGATGCTGCGCTAACCTGCGGCTCAATAGCGTTCCGGGAGTCGGCCTAGCGTCGTTGCGTGAGACGCGAGACGTGGTCCAACTTCCGGAATGCTGGTTCAACTCAATACGGGAACTTGACCTCGCTTATGACCGCGATCCGCCGCCTGGCCCTCGCCCTGCTCTATGCGCTGCCGCTGCTCTTTCTGGCCGTTTTCTTCTTCTATCCGCTGGCACGGATTCTACAGGTCAGCTTCTATGCGGACGGCGTCTGGAATTTCTCGGGCATCGGGGCCGCGCTGACCACTCCTTATTTCTGGCGCTTAATCTGGTTTACGACTTGGCAAGCCGTGGCGTCAACCGTGCTTACGCTGATCATTGGACTTCCACTGGCTTTTGTTTTTGCGCGCTATGAGTTCCCCGGCAAGAGCCTGCTGCGTGCGCTGACTTCGATTCCGTTTGTCATGCCCACCGTAGTGGTTGCGGCCGCGTTTACGACACTCATCGGACGCAACGGCGTGGTCAACGTCTGGCTGCAGGATCTCTTTACCCTTCAGCAACCGCCGATTGTGCTACTCCAGACCGTTTGGATAATCCTGATCGCCCATGCCTTTTATAATGTCAGCGTGATTATTCGGGCGGTCGGCGGTTTTTGGGCCGGCTTGAATCCAAGCCTCGAGGAAGCCGCTGCCGTTCTGGGCGCTGATCGCCGTCATCTCTTCTGGGAGATCACCCTGCCTCTGCTCATTCCCAGCATTGTTGCATCTTCCCTGCTTGTCTTCCTCTTCTGCTTCACCAGCTTTGGTGTCGTGCTGATTTTGGGCGGGCTGCAGTTTGCCACCATCGAGGTAGAGATTTACCGGCAGGCCGTCAGTCTCTTCAACTTGCCCGTGGCCGCCTTCCTCAGTCTGGTCCAGATAGCACTGACCTTTACCATCATGGCCGTTTACACGCGCGTTCAGGCGCGCGCTTCGCTGCCGCTGGAGATGAGCCCCCAGTCGCGGACGGCCCAGCCGCCGCGAACGTGGCGCGCGCGCCTTGTCGTGGCGGTGAGCCTGGGGATCGCGATGGTCTTTTTGTTGGGGCCCTTGCTCGCCCTGGCCTGGCGCAGCTTCACGTTGGGCGGGGACGGCTTCACGCTGGCGTATTATCAGGCGCTCTCAGAGAATCCGCGCCAGAGCGCCTTCTTTGTCCCACCGCTGGCCGCCGTACGCAATTCGCTCGTCTTTGCCACGGCCACCATGTTTCTCAGCCTTTTTTTGGGCATCATCAGCGCCTATTTGCTGGTCCGACCACGCACGTGGCTAACGACGGTTTTGGACCCGATCTTTTTGTTGCCGCTGGGCACATCGGCCGTGACGCTGGGGCTCGGCTACATCCTGGCCATGGGGCCGTTGCGCACCTCGCTCTGGCTGGTGCCTGTGGCCCATACGCTGATCGCCGCGCCCTTTGTCCTGCGGACATTTCTGCCGTCATTGCGCAGCCTGGATCCGCGTCTGCGCGAGTCGGCCGCGGTGCTGGGGGCTGGCCCGGTGCGTACCTGGTTCGAGGTCGATGTGCCTGTGCTCTTCCGCGTGGTGCTCGTGGCCGCGACCTTCGCTTTTACCATTAGCCTGGGAGAGTTCGGCGCGACGCTGTTAATCACGCGTCCGGACGTGCCCACGATGCCCATCGTCATCTATCGGGCATTGGGTCGCCCCGGCGTGATTAACTACGGCCAAGCGCTGGCCATGAGTACGATTCTGATGGTCGTTTCCGCCGCGTCACTGCTCATCATCGAACGCTTTCGCATCGGCGACGTGGGCGAGTTTTAGGATTTGGGAATGGGGAACTCGGATTGCGGATTGCTGGTTATGCGGCTGACTCCGTGATCCAATTAATCCGCAATCCCAAATCTGCAATCCGCAATCGAACGGGGTGACAAATGCATCAATCAACCGACCACCTGCCCCTCTTTGTCTACGGCACCCTCATGTCCGACCAGCCGGCATATGGACGTTTGGCTGCTGCAGTGGTGCGGACGGAAGCAGCACGGTTGGCGGGGGCGACGCTACACGTGGTGAGCTGGTATCCGTTGGCTGCGCCCGGGCAAGGCGTGGTGTGCGGGGAGGTCATGTGGCTGGCCAAGGAAGAGTATGCGCGCGTGCTGGCTGAACTGGATGCTTATGAGGGCGATGAATATGAACGGGTCGTGCGGATGGTGCGCCTGCTGGATCGGGAAGATGAAGATGATAAGGTTGCCTGTTGGCTCTACCTTGGCGCTGCAGCAGAAGCCGCGGCTCATCCCGAGGCGCCCGGAGGCGACTGGCGCACCTATCTGAGGACCGTGCTATGATCGGTGAGCTCCGCGCTGCGTGCCACTTATCTTGTTTGGCATTGGTGCCGATGACCCGGGCGATCAAATCAAAAAGCGGTTCGACGGAAGTGCGACGTTTGGACAAGTGTTCACGCACATCAGGTTGCTTGATGAAACGATGATAGGCTTGAGCAAAACGGCCTTTGATCCATTTCAGGGCCGGCGTCAGTAGGGCTACCCCTCGTTTCGCCCATCTGCGAATACGCATGGCCTTGGTATAGGCATTGTCGGCCGCCAGCGTTTGCGGCTGAAGCTGTTCCAGAATAATCGGCTCTTTCTCGTCAAGGACTTCGCTTTCTGAAACTGATGCTGTTTCGACCTGGATCATCGCAGGGAAAGCCTCTTCATTGCAGGTCATATGCAGACCATAGCCGTAGACCCAGCCATGATAGGCGCTCTTACTCCAGGTCGCATCTGTGTCCAGATTGCGTAGTTTCTCTGGAATCCGACCTTCTTTGCGGTCAGATTGATGCCAGACGGGACCCAGCGCTTTGAAGAGGCTCTTGTCCTCGACCAGATGCGCTTGGCTCGAACTGCTCACTTAACTCGGGCGCATACTGAGCAATGAACAAGATGAACTCCTGCACCACTTCATAGAGCGCCTTGTAGCGACGGGCGATCGTCGTTCGATGCGGCACCTGACTCCAACCAAGCATCTCCAACATCTCGGGATGCTTGGTTAACCAACGCCATTTGGCTTTGTGGGCATGAATGCGACGAAACTGCATCAGCATGAAAAAGATGATGAACATCTCTTCGGTATACGTAAACGGACGCCCTCGCTTCGAGCCGAATTGCTCGCTGCGATGTTGCTTGAACAGTTCAAATAGGGTGATAATGAGACTGACATAGTCGGTCAGCATTGGCTTCTCTGCCATCAGAGTTCTCCTTTCTTGTTTCAGGCGCTTCGATAGCTTCTGCCGCTAGAAGCATACAGTAACAGTTACCCATAAATTGTTGACATAATATCGATATGCCAAACCAATCCTTGCTGCGCGTCGAACAGATCAATAAAGCCTACACGCCGGATCAGCCGGTCTTGACCGACATCAATCTGACCATGGAAGCAGGGGAGATCGTTTGCCTGCTGGGGCCGAGCGGGTGCGGCAAGACGACCCTCTTGCGCATCGTTGCCGGGCTGGAGGAGCCGGATAGCGGCAGCGTGCGCTATGCCGGGCAAGACCTGGCGCGTGGTGCCGGTCCACGCCCGCGAATTCGGGCTGATGTTTCAGGACTTCGCCCTCTTTCCCCACAAGAACGTGGGTGAAAATGTGGCCTTCGGCCTGCGTATGGAGAAGCGGCCGCAGGCCGCAATCGAAGAGCGTGTGGCAGAAATGCTCGAACTGGTCGCGCTGAGCGGCTACGCCGATCGGTCCGTCTATGAACTGAGTGGCGGCGAGCGCCAGCGTGTGGCTCTGGCCCGCAGCCTTGCGCCAAGCCCCGGTCTGCTCATGCTGGACGAGCCCCTGGGCGCGCTGGATCGCAGCCTGCGCGAAGAGCTTATGATCGAACTGCGTCGCATCCTCAAGGAGATCGGCGTTACCGCACTCTACGTGACCCACGATCAGCAAGAAGCGTTTGCCGTGGCCGACCGGATCGTCGTCATGAATGCCGGGCGCATCGAACAGGACGCGCCGCCGCAGATGGTGCATGATCGCCCGGCTTCGCCCTTTGTGGCCCGCTTTCTTGGCTTTCAGAATCTCTTGCCGGCCCGCATGCTGCCGGGGCCGCCGGCTTCGGTCCAGACCACCCTTGGCGAGGCGCCCTTTTCGGCAATCGGCGCGCATGGTGCGCCAGAGGCGCCAGTACGCTACCTCCTCATCCGGCCCGAGGCCGCCCGCTTTGTCGATGAAGTGACGCCACGGGGGGAGATGCTAGTGGTGGATGCCACGCTGGAGACCAGTTCCTACCGGGGCAGCTACTATCGCATCGTGGTTCACACCGTCTCAAATGGTGACAAGCTCGAACTTACCTTTGATGTGCCCGCCTATCGACTTCTCGACGATGGACGCCGGCGTCCAGTAGACCCGGCGACGCTCGCACCCGGGCGTCCGGTTACCCTGGCACTAGATCCATCCTTGATGACCCTGCTTTAACAAAAAAGGGGTCCGGTTTCTGTCAGAAACCGGACCCCTTTTTTGTCTGAATCTTCAACCGTACCAGATCATGGGTTCGTTGGGGCGGACAGTCACCGGTCGACTGCGCCTGCAGGTGAAACCAACGATTTGGATCGTTATTCGGCGGCTGGCACAAGCAGGGTCACCTGGCTCGTGTTGGCAGCAGCCCACGCCTCCTGTCCATCGTCCAACTGGATGCGCCACCAGACAATGGTGTCGCTGTCGCCCTGGGTCAGGACGGGACCGTCGACGATGCGTGCGCTTTGGCCCTCCAGCATGTACCCTACTTCTTCGCCGGCCTCCGGCCCCGGTTCACTGCGCAACGTGAGCTGGTAGCCGGGTACAATCTCGACCTGAGTGCCGACCTGCACGTCACTGCGGGCGTTGCGGCTCGGCGGCAGGTCGCTGCCTTGGTCCGCCGTCGTGTCGTCAGCGGGGGCTGCGTCGCCTGCATCTTCTTCGACAGCGGCCGGCGCCGTGACGGCCGACGTCTCCGTTGTCGCGGCATCTCGATTGCCCAGCCAGCGGGCAATGCCCCAGACTGCCAATATGACGATCGCCAACGCGGCGATCGTGCCCAGCACTACCGGCCAGCTGATGCCGTCAGACTCGCTGGTGGCACTGGACGGGGCTTTTTCTTGGGGGAGAGTGACGTTGACCGCGGTACGTTCCGGGAAGGTGTGCAGAATGCGGACGGGGACGTCAGTGCGACTGACATAGCGTTCCTGGAGGATCGTGCGCGCACGCGCAATCGCAATCTCGCGCCCCTCTTCCGTCAGATCGTCGTATAAATGCACCTCGGCCCGGACCGGACGGTGCAGGCGATCGAGCATGACAAGCAAACCGGCGATGGGCATGCCCGCCGTGTCGGTGATGTTGAAGTAATTAGCGTCGATTCCCTGCACGGTGCTTGGTCCTGTTTCTGCCGCCATAAGTGTCCTCACTTTGATGCCTGGTTTGTTGCAGCGGTACTGGGTCGCGCTATTGAGGCAGCCTCAGCTTGACGATCCCGCCAAGTTGGCCCCTTGCGTCAGTATAGGGCAGCATGCGCACGTTGTATTCAGCCGGAATATCGGCACGTAGTGAGCCGCGCCATGTTACGCTGTCGCCAACCTTGCGATAGGGATATTCATCCTCGGGCAGGCCGGTGATGACCGCTCCCCGCTCGTCACTGCCGCCATAGCCGAAGGTCAGCCCGGGAAAGGGTGCGCCGGTGCCTGTACTCAGGGTGACGGGCAGACGCACTGTCTGGTCATCGACTGACTGACCGGTTTCGATGGGCTGGATGTTTGGAATCACAAACTGGTGGACGCCGGCAGCCCGCACAGCGTTATCGCCGACGCGATAAAGACGCATGCGCAGATTGTACTCGATGCCGGCTGCACCTGGCCACGGACCATCATAATCCAGCGAGTCACCGATCAAGCGCTTGCTGCGCAATCCGGCAATCTCGAACTCGGCCCCGTCTTCATCAACAGAGAGTAACTGAATATCCGTCCCCGGAATGCGGTCACCCGCACGCAGGCGTCGTTCGGTGGGACCATTAAAGACGATGCCGCCAGGTGGCGCGGCACGCAGGGGCAAGTCCTCCAATTGGGGAAGGCCGGGAATGCCGCTCAAGTCGGGCAACTGCAACGCGTTCCAGTCAACCTGATTGAGCAACTCCGGCACCTGCTCCAGGCCAGCCGGCAACTCGCCAACTTCGGGCAGTTGCGAGATGTCCGGGACAGGCACGTTGGAGAGATCCGGCACTTGGGGCAGTGACGGGAGCCCGCCACAGCCGGCCAACAAAAGGACCAGCCCAGCCAAGAAGAGAGGCGGTCCAACCGACTGCCAGAGTCTGTGACCTGCTTGTCGAATCTTCATCCCTCACCTCGAGTTCGTTCTAAATAGCACGCCAGGCCTAATACGCGCCCAGCTCAAGCAACCGTGCGTCGCTTATGCCAAAATGATGGGCTACCTCGTGCAGCACCGTGCGTCGAACCTGCTCGCGCACTGCATCTTCATCACCAGGTGGGCAGACCTGAAGGATCGGTCGCCGAAAGATCGTGATCAGATCGGGTGGGACCAGGCCGTAATTGCTGCTGCGTTCCGTGAGCGGCACGCCTTCATAGAGGCCGAGGAGCAGGCCGTGACCCTCCTCCATGCCCACACTGGCCAACTGCTGGCGACTGGGCCACTCGGCCACGGTAACAGCTACGTTGTCGACAATTTGCCAGAGTGTTTGAGGGATCAACTCCAGTGCCTCGCTGACCAGTTCCTCAAAGCGCTCCAGGGGAATCTGCGTTTGAAAAGAGTGGTACGAATTCATGCTAGCCTCATGTCATCTATTGACAGGATCTGCGCTCTTTGGTCTTGCTGCGGGCGCCTACAATCCGCTGCTGCCTGACGATTCGGGTACGAATACCCCGCGTAAGTATAAACTGATTGAAGGTTATGGACAACGAATTACGATAAATAGAACGTACGCAGCATTCCCATAGCTCCCGGCGTTCACTCTGTGGCATGGCGCATGTGCGCCCAACCAGCCCCACGGTAGAAGTTGATAACAATCAAAAATGAGCAACAATATCCGTTTATCTTCCCCCATTGGCTCGACCAGCGCCTATCGCCTGCGTAGCGTGGGAATCCAATTCTTGGCGGTCTTACTTTTTGGTGGTTTGGCGTTGTTTCTCTTGCCACCGCGCGTGCTCTTTGCCCAAGAATCAGAAACCATTGACGCCGCGGCATTGAGCAGTTCCGGCTTGCTCATTGTCGGGTACGATCCAGCTCTGGCGGGTGGCGAGTCGCTGGACGAGTTGGCCCGCCATGGCTATGTCATTGAGCAGCATTGGCCGCGTCTGCGCCTGGCCGCATTGCGCGTGGCAGAAGTGGGCGATGCCAATCAGCTTGCGAGAATGGAGGAAGCCGTCACCCATCTGCGCGATGAGCCGGCCATCACCCACGTGAGCGGTGACCTGCTGGTCAGCGCCGCGGGTGCAGTCAAGCGACCCACTCAACAGGAAATTGCCAGCGCGTTTCCGCGCGACGAACTCATACCCGGCGACCCGATGATCGACCAGCAGTGGGCCATCACCCGGACCGCCGTCATTAGTGGCTGGCAGATCAGTCGGGGCGCGCCGTCGGTGACCATCGCACTGGTTGACAGCGGTTACGATGTGACCCACGAAGATCTGGCCGCCGAATCATTGTGGCAGAATCCGGTTGAAGCCGCCGGCGAGTCGGGCGTTGACGATGACGGCAATGGCTTCATCGACGATCTCTCCGGATGGGACTGGATTGAGCAGGATGGCATCACCAATGATCCCTTTGGCCACGGCAATCATACGGGCGGCATCATTGCCGCCACCGCCGATAACGGCATCGGCGTTGCCGGCGTGGGCGGGGCGGTGCGAATCCTGCCGCTGCGCATTCTGGATGCCTATGGCGGCGGCCAGATGAGCGACCTGATCGCTGCCCTGGACTACGCGCTGGAGCAGGACGTCCAGATTGTGAACATGAGCCTTACGCTCCATTCTGATCAGCCCGCTTTGGAGCAGGCGATTAGCGTATTGGCAGAGGAAGGAATCCTGCTTGTGGCCGCGGCCGGCAATCAGGCTGGCCCGGTGCTCTGGCCGGCGGCCTACCCTGGCGCCCTCGCCGTCGCCGCCACCGATCGGGATGATCTGCGTGCGGAATACTCGAATGTTGGTCCCGAAGTTGACATCGCTGCGCCCGGTCATGCCATTCTCTCAACCTATCGCGAGAGCAGCTATGAGTGGCTGGACGGCACAAGCATGGCGGCGCCCCACGTGGCAGCATTAGCCGGACTGCTGGCCGGCCTTCGCCCCGATCTTTCTGGCGCCGATCTGGCCCAAATCATCCAATTGACCGCAAGCGATGTGAACGCCGGCGCGTTGCCGGCCAGAGATGAGGAACTGGGCGCCGGGCGCATTGATTTTCACGCTGCACTCTACGCCGCCACAGCCGCGCTCCAACTCAGCCTGACTGAGCAGGAGGCTATGTTGCCCGCACTCTTCCCAGGCGCGCCGGTGAGCAAGCAACTTGTTGTGATGGTTGCGGGCAAGTCCAGTGATATGCTGCCCATCGCCGGGGCGGGTGCAACATATCGAATCTATGACCCGGACGCGACGAACCAGACGCTCTCCAGCGGTCGCGCCGTGAGCGATGGTGAAGGGCTGTTGACTTTAGAACTGGTGGCGCCTCCCTCTGCCGGTGACTATCTCTTGGAGGTCCGTGTGGGCGCGGTAGAAACTCAGCTTCCGTTCATTGTCTCAGCGCCCATAGCTGCGCTGCAGCTCACGCCGGCGCATTTGACCGTTGAAGCGGCATCAGGCCCGCAACTCATCGCGCTCGATCTACTGAATGACGAAGGCCAGCCTATCGACCTGCCTGCGAACGTGCAACTGGCAACGAACCTGGGTTCTTTGGGTGAGGAGAGACTGCAAGTGGTTGATGTCTTGGTGGAGAAAGGGCGCAGCGAGGTAATTTTTCGGCCCGGTGGCGTAGCCGGCTCCGCTCAGATCACGGCGACCATTGGCAATTTGACAACCGCCGTCGCTATCGAGGTAGTACCGGGCGCTCCGAGCTCGGTCCAGCTTCCTTTCTTGCCCAAGCAGGTTGCAGTCATGGATCAACCGGTAACTGTGGCGCTGGAGATTCGGGTGGCGGATCGCTTTGGCAATCCAGTCGCTGATGGCACGGAGGTGGAGCTTGCCGCCAGCGATGGGGACCTAACTATTTTAGACACAATGACCGAAAACGGCATGATTCTCGCCAACTTAAAGCTGACGGCAGGCGATGTTTCGCCCGTCTCATTGCGGGCTGCGGTTCCCCATAGCCCTGCTCAGGTCGAGGCCGACCTGACCCTTCAGTCCCATCATCTCTGGCTGCCTCTGGTCACGCGGTAAGCGTGCTGCGCTTTGAGGCATGCAAGCGCGTAAAATTGAATCGTGCCATACCCTCTACTGTGTGAATGACCATTCTTAAGCCAGCGTGTTGGCCAAGTCAATCAGCATGCTGGAGAGAATTTGCAGGCCGAAGAAGACCACGATTGGCGAAATATCGATCATCCCGATGGGCGGAATGATCCGTCGCGCCGGCTCCAAAACGGGATCGGTCACCCGGTGGAGCATTTGCACGATGGGGTTGTAGGGATCCAGATTTGGGATCCAGCTCATCAGAATGCGAGCCAGCAAAACAAAAATGTAAAGCTGAATGCTCTGAGCGAGGATCATTAGAATGGCACTCATGTGACGTCCTTTTGTTCACTAAGATCACCGAGCTCTTGGCTCCGGCGATAGGCGGCAAAGATCGCACGACTAAGGATGGCGCGTATCGCCGCTTTTTCAAGTTCGTAGAGTCCGGCGGCCGTCGTGCCGCCGGGACTGGTGACCCGGTTTTTCAACTCAGCCGAGTGGCTGCCAGTCGTCTTTAGCAGCTCAACGCTTCCTTCGATGGTCTGGAGGACCATTTGTTCTGCGTTGCGCCGGTTGAAACCCATGTGGACACCAGCGTCGATCATCGCCTCAATCATCAGCAAGACAAAAGCCGGGCCAGAACCGCTTAGCCCCGTAGCCATGTCGAGATAACCTTCCTCGTCTACCATGATTTGCTCGCCCAAAGCCCCCACGATCAACTCAGTCTGCCGGAGCTGCTCCGGCGCGACTTGGGGTGTCGCCGTCCAGACGGTCATGCCCTTACCAAGTTGCGCCGGCGTGTTGGGCATCGCGGGGTACGATGCGGTCGTGGAAGAGCCCGCTGCGCAGCGAACTGATGCGTGCGCCGGCGATGATGCTCAAGACCAGCGCCCGGGAGCGGATGCCACTATGCAATTCCGTCATCACTTTGCCGAGCGACTGAGGCTTGATGCTGAGGATGACGATATCGGCGTCCTGCACCGCTTCGCTGTTGCTGTCCGTCATACGGATGCCATAGGTCTCAGCCATGTAATCCCGGCGCTGATCCCAGGGATCGCTTGCGACGATTTTGCCTGGTTCGGTCAGCCCCTTGTCAAGTATGCCCTTGACGATGGCTTCGCCCATGACGCCACTGCCGACGAAAGCGATTTTATCGATATTCAGCATGGTTATACCACCTTTGCGGTGCAAATTCGGTAAGTTGGTACCGGTTTATGGCGTTAGTTGTAGATTCGTTCGCCAAAGATGGCTGAACCAATGCGGACCATGGTTGCGCCCTCTTCGATTGCCACTTCAAAATCGTTGGTCATGCCCATCGATAGCTCCTGCAGTGGGGCTGTCAACTGCTGCTCGTTGAGCTCATTGCGTAGCCTGCGCAGGTCGCGAAAGATTGTGCGTAGCAGTGCTTCGTCCGCTACATAGGGCGCCATGGTCATGAGCCCCTGGACGCGTATGCCGCTCAACGCCAGCAGAGCGGGCAATTCGTCCGCGAGCTGCGTGGGCGTAAAGCCGTGCTTGCTCGCTTCTCCGCTGACATTGGCTTCCAGCAGCACTTCCATTACGCAGCCGGCCTCAATTGCGTCGCGGCTCAACCGATTGGCGATCTTGGCGCGGTCCACCGAGTGAATGAGCTGGATCGGGCCAATGGCCTGTTTCGTCTTGCGGCTTTGGATTGTGCCAATAAAGTGCCAGCGGATGCCGTCCAGCCCGCGGGCGCGCGCCAGATCGACTTTCTCCCACAGCTCGGGCAGGCGGTTTTCGCCAAAGTCGCGCTGGCCGGCCGCATATGCAGCTTCAATTGCGGCCAGCGGATGGGTCTTGCTGACTGCGACCAGCAGGACTTCGTCGGGGGAGCGCCCCGCACGCGTTGCTGCTGCCGCCATGCGTGCCCGCACTGCCGCCAGATTTGCGGCAATGTCTGCTTTCTGGACTGTATCCAACGCGCTCATTTACGTCCTCCGTCGCTTCTCGCTATCCGGCGATTGTACCAAGCATGGCGCGCGCTGGCAAAGCCCTCGCCGATTCGGGATGTACCCGCGGATTCGGATCCCACGCTGAACTCGCGTGGAGAACAGATCTGTTGCAGCGTATCCGCGACACGGCGCCACTGTCCGTGGAACGCCTAGTGTCGTGTCAATCTGTCATTTCAAGCTTGACACATCATTAGCAGTCACGGTTGGAAAAGATGATGGGCAGGAAGCTGCGCAGGGATAGCCCGCCCTCGACTCGATCTGCGTTGGACGATGACGCGAAATAGACCTCGATCGGTTCGCTCCAAATGCCGGGAAAGCGGTGGTTGGGCCAAACGCCTTCGCCGGCTTCGTCGGCGGGCGGTTGCTCCGCCCGTGCGCGGATGCGAAAATCGTAGCCCATATCGACGCACGGCGCCTGGAAGAGCAGCTCGCCGCTTTCATCGCCGTCAACCATCAGATCGCGCCATTCACCGCCTTCGGGCCGAACCTGCATGTCGATGTAGAGCCGGTAGGTGCCGCCCAGCGCCGTCACATCGGGGCTCTGCTCGCCCGTCCACGGTACGCTGAGCGCGCCGCCCTCTACGCGCTGAGGGAGGGCGTCAAAAATGGCGGCGGGTGCGCGTACGATCTCAAGCGCATCGATAAAGGCGTGATTGCCATGCCACTGAAAGGGACTGTCGATCCGCGCCAGCACCGTCAGCGTCGACGACTCGGCGATTGCCGACAGGCGCAGATTTTGCCACCCGATGCGCGTTGTGCCATCTGCCTCGACAAAGTTGGCGCGACTCTCGACCCATTCGATCTGTTCTCCGTCTGGATCTTCGCCGCCGCTCGGGTCGAGGCCTAGCTGCTTGGCCATGTAGTAGCCGTCCGGACAGTCGTTGGGCGCAGAGAAGCTGCCGCCGCAGAGGCTGACAAACCAGCCGCTGACGCTGTATGCGCCGCCGGGTTCCACCGTTACTTGCTGGTAGAGCGTTGTGTCGAAAGGCTTGCCGGGTTCGGGCGGCGTCTCCAGATCTTGCGCACGCAGGATCACTGCATCGCGGCCCTCAAAATGTTCGACCCAGGCATCGCTCTCGCAACTCTTGGCGTACCATTCGCGTGCGCTAAAGATGACCGGCGTTTCGCCCGCCGAATTGACCATACGCCAGCCGGCCGGGATGCGGATCGCCCTGCCCCGCTCGTCGATTGCATCCACGTAGTCGGGACACTCGAAGCCGCCATTCTCCAGGCTGACCGCGGCGGCCGGGATAGAGCTGCCCGGCGTTGCCGTTTGAGCCTGCGCGGGCAGACGCATAGCAAGCAAGAGAATTGTGAAGAAGGCAAGCAGGGCTGCAATGCGTGTGATCATGGTTGTTTCCTGATGGTCGCGTTAGGTCGTCAAGTGGGGGGCGTTGGCGGCGCGGGCTAGGCGGCGCGCGGGCAGAGCCAGGCCGTTACGGTGAAGAGACCGCATCTCCCCTTCTCCGCCCGGTGACTAAAGAAGTCCTCGGTCGCTTGCGCCGTGTCGATGCCACTAGTTTCGATCTGTTCCTGGGGCACGCCGGCGTCGATCAGCTGACCGGCATTCGCCTGCCAGAGATCAAAGTAGGGATTGGCGTCCGGACCGTCGGGCCAGGTGAAGAGACGGTCTGCCGCAGGCAGCTTGGCGTGGGCCAGGCTGAATACCTCGTCGCCGACCTGATAGCTTGTGGGTCCGATGCTGGGCCCAATGCCGACGCGCAGATCGCCGGGTTCGCTGCCATAGGCCGCCTGCATGGCCCAGAGCGTCGCCGTCGGCATGCCGTTCACCGTGCCGCGCCAGCCCGAGTGGCTGAGCCCCAGCACATGATGGCGCGGATCGTAGAAGACAAGCGGTACACAGTCCGCAAAGGTGAGTTGAAGCGGCAGACCGATTTCATCGGTGATCAGGCCGTCGCAGTGGGGCTGGACAATGCCTGCCTGGCTGGCGTCAACCTTGGCCACGCCGGTCCCATGCACGGCCCCGCAACGGATGATTCGATCCGCTTCAATGCCCAGTGCTACCGCCAGGCGATGGCCGTTTTCCGCCACCCGCTCCGGCGTGTCGCCGCGCCGAACGCTGAAATTGAGCGTGTTCCACGGCTCAGGGCTGACCCCACCGTGGCGCGTGCTCACATGGGCCTGAACCGGATGGCCTGCCAAATCGTCAAAGGTATAGGAAATTACGCCATTCTCGTGTACGATACGCTGCATGGCGTCAGTGTAGCGGCGCGCCGGTCGGGGAGCAAATCAGGCCGTTAACAATTGCTAATTGTCTATCGGTAATTGTCTGTAGAGGAGTGCTATCATGGGTAAATCAAATGATCGCAACCGTGCAATTTTGCTGGCATGGGCCGTGCTCATGCTTGCTGCCCTCGGGCTGCTGCTCTACTTCGCAATTGGCGACGCCAACCCTACTCTGGTCGTCGTGCCCATGGCCGATACCGGTGGGTTGGTCACCGCAGCCGAAGGGCCGCTGCGCGATGAGGTCGCCGCCGGGATCAATCAGGCGGCCCAAAGTAACTGGCCACTCTGGATCTCGGCGATGACCCTGGCTGTTTCGGTAATTGGCCTTGTCTCTAGCGCGCTCCTGGGGTGGCGCCAGGACGTACGTGAAATGCGCATGGATAAGCTCGAAACCGAGCGCATGCGAGTCGAACTCGAAATGATGCAACTCGAGATCGAACATCTACGCCGCGAAATCACTCCCGACACCTAGCCGGTCACCACTCCACTCTCCACATTCCGCACGCCACATTCCGCACGCCGCATTCCGCACGCCGTCCAGGACTTACTCCGCGCCAATCGTATAGGGCAGATCCACGCCTGCTTCCACGGTTAGCTCGCCATTGGTGGAGTCCCAAGGGGGCGGCGCGTCAAAGGTAAATGTGTAGCGGCCGGGGTCAAAGCATTGCCGGTTGCTTTGCGCCGGCGGAACCTGGAAGGTCGTATTCCAGCTGTCGTTGCGACGCGTGAAGGTAATCGTCAGTTCCGCCCCAAGATCGTTGATGAAGGTGTAACAGCCCTGGCGACTGTTTGTCTGGCCGGCGCTGGACTGGCCGGCGGCAGCCGGGGGCTCGGCTGTGGGCAGTGTCGCACAGTCACCCGCAAAGGTCGTGTATTGTCCGTTGCCCGAGACCCAGCCCGGCTCACCTGCCGGCGTGCGGATGAGCAGCCAGGCGCAATTGTTGAACTGACCGGTGACTTCCAGCGTGTCGTCTTGCTGAACCGCCGCAATCCGCGCATAGTTCGTGCCCGGTCCGGCCCGGACATTGAGTGCGGGCGTGACGACAGTGGCCGTTGCCGCGGTCTCTTCGACACGGACCTGGTCGCCAAATGCTACAGTGGCGAGGGCTTGATCGAATGCGTCAACGTCTTGGGCGTCGATCATATAGATGTAGAGAAACAGAAGTTGACTGGCGTCATCGATCGGGTTGGCCGCTAGGGTGACAAAGACTGTCTCGGCCGTACCGCCGCAGTCAAGCCAGACATCATAGTAGCCGTCGATGGCCTCATTCGTATAGTCGTAGAGACCATCGTACTCACATTCGTCGGAATAATCGAGCTCATCCAGTATGCTTTCGGGGGTATAGGCCTCTGCCAGCGATTCTGAAACGCCGACGAAAATGCCTGGCGTTTCCCAGGTGCCTTCAAAGCTGGCGACATCGGGCGCAACACTCAAGCCGCGGCCCACCGCATCGCCATCAATGAGCCATTCATCATTCAGGACGTCATCCCAGGCGCGGGGGACGGAGACGGAAAAAGCGCCTGCCTCATCCGTGATGGTCGTGTAGTCATCCGGGTTGAAGGGGAAGACTTCATCAACGTCCGTGCCGGCGCCGTCGATCAGGGGAGCCGTCGCGTCCGTCACCACATAGAAGCTCTCTGTCAGCACGTCAAAGGCCTCGGCATCAGCTTCGTCGACGGCCGAATAGTAGATCAGCACGCCGTGGTCGCCGCTGTCCGCGGTGGTTGCCAGGACGACAAATACGTTTGCTTCACCGCCACAATCGGTCCAGATGTCATAAACGCCTTCGTACGTGATCCCGTAGATCGTGTGGGCATGCTCAATGCGGTCGTCATACGTACAGGCGTCAGAGAAGTCATTTTCCTCCAGGACGCTGGTCGGGTCGAGATTGTCGCTGTCATCGAGTATGCTGAACGCGCTCATGCCGGGCGCCGACCATTCATTGTTGAAGGCTTCAACGTCAAAGGCCGCGGTCAGCGTGGCTCTGACGAGGTCATCATCGTCCGCCCAATCGGTGGTCTCAATGTCGGTCCATGCGGCCGGCAGCAGGGCGGAGAGGGCGGGACTCTCGACGAGGTTGAAGTCGTAGATGAGATCATCGGTATTGATGTCGTCGACCGTTGCCGCAACGCTCGCTTCCTCAAGGTCATCGCCCGCAGCCTCTTCGCTTCCCGGTGGGGTGATGAGGAAGGTATCCAGGATACGGTCCATGGCCTCGAAGTCGGCCTCACCCGCCGTATAGACCTCGATCCGCAGCAGATATTCTTCGGTCTCCGGGCGCAGCGCCATCACCATGACGGTGGCCTCGCTGTCGCTGCACGCGCTCCAGAGGTCATATTCGCCCCGATAGAAGCCGTCCGGTAGGCTTTCCCGACCGTCGTACGTGCAAACGTCTGAATAGTCCAGGCCATCAAGCACATCTGCGACGGCAACTTCATCCGGCGCCAGACTCTCTGAATAGCTAAAGACTACGCCGGGGATGCCCCAGTCATCATAGAAGGCATCGATGTCGGGCACGGCCCAGAGTTGAAGGCCGAGCGTCTCGTCGTCTTCGTTAACCCAAGGCTCCTCAAAGACGTCGACCCAGTCCACAGGCACCTCGAAGGACATGATCCCCTGCTCGTCCGTCACGCTCATGTACTCTTCATAGGTCGCCGGTGTCGCGGACGACGTGGTTGTGTCGTCCGACGTCTCGTCCGCAATCGAGAAGCTCTGTTCCAACTCGCGACCGTTGAGCTGACCTTCCAGCACCTCGTCCGTCTGCAGCCGCAGGACCTCTATTGACAGCACGTCTTCGCTCGGATCGTGGCTGCGCAGAATATCGCAGTAGGTCTCGATGGTGCCATTGACGCCCAGGTCCAGGCCCTCCATGGCCAGCAGGATATCACCCGGTTCAAGACCGGCCTGATCCGCGACGGAGCCTGAGTCAATGGACGACACCCAGATACCGGTCAGATCTTCGTCAATGGTAATCGCCTCGCTATTGATGCCGATGGCGTCCACATTTTCGCCGCCGCGTAGGCGCTCAATCAGGGCGAGCGCTTCATCGCGCGAAATGGCGAAGTACTGGCCGGCCTGGTTGAGCCGATAGTTGACGCCGACCACCTTGCCCTCGCCATCGACCAATGGCCCACCGGAGTTGCCCGGCACGATATCCGCATCATGCTGCAAGACGCTGTCGATGGATGCCCAACTGCTCTCTCCACCGGCGCTGGCCTTGGCGATGATGCCGCGCGTCAAGGTAAACTCGGGGTCACCCAGCGGGAAGCCCGCCGCATAGATGTCGAGTCCCACCTGAATTGGCTCTTCGTACCAGTCCAGGTAGGGGAAGCCGTCGCCCTGGATGTCGATAACGGCTAGATCGGCGCACTCCGCAACGCCCACGACGCGGGCATTGCGCGGCTCCTCTTCGCCTGCGACGTAGACGCGGAAGAGCGCACCGCCTGTCACAACATGGTTGTTGGTGACGGCAATGCCGGTCTCATCGATGATAAAGCCGCTGCCCGAGCCCGCGGCATTGGCCAACATGCCTTCTTCTGGATCGACAAAGGTGCCCACTGCCTCAATTTGTACGACGGCTTTGTAGACGTCGGCCAGATCGTCAATCGGCCCTTCGTCTTCGGCTGACTCGCCGTCATCGTCCGTCGGTTGACCTCGCTGTGCAGGAAACAGCGTGTCCGCGTCCGCTGCATGCGCGCTGGGCGCGCCGACGCTCAAGGCGAGAATCCAGCAGAGCGTCAGAGTTAGGAGCGGAAAAGCTAGACGGAGGGGCGCTTTCATGGTGGACTCCTTATGCATAATCTGGCAACATCGTCGAAGTAATAACTACACTGCGCCATCTAGGGCGCGGTCAGTTCAACATAAGATTAGGGTGCGTAGGCTACAAAGAATGGATGCAATGGCGCGATGGTACAGCTTCGGGGGCTTACGGGACAGCGAACCTATTGTATGCGATAATATCAGCACTGACAACCGCCTTTTTTTTGTGGGGCGCATACCACATTTGGGGGGCGGTGCATGCCCCATTTAGGCGGTTGCTCTAGCAATAATGACCGGTCCGTTCATGCCGCGCCTCCAAAAAGAGGTGAACCCCCTTGCGCTGACACGTCTAGCGCATGGAGAGGACTGCTCGCACGCTTATCGTCCGGTACAGAAGTAAGGGGAACGGCCGCCATGGCCCATATTGAAGGTAAGGATCGAACGTCGCCGTTACTGGCCGCCAAACTCTTTGTTCCCACTGCGCATCAGCCTGGCGTGGCGCGACCTCATCTGCTGGATCGGCTCGATCAGGGGCTGCGCCAACCCCACACGCTCTTTTTGCTCAGCGCGCCGGCCGGCTATGGTAAGACCGCACTCATGGCGGCCTGGCTAGAGCATCTTCGCGCAACCTGGACGCCGCACCCCACGGTTGCCTGGCTGTCTCTTGATCCGGCCGACAGCGACGCAGCTCGCTTCTTTTTTGGTCTGTTGCTGGCGTTGGAGCGCGCTGGTCTGCCGCCAAAGGGTTCCTTGCACACGCTGCTCCAGCAGGCGGATCTGCCGCCGCTCCAGGCGCTGGGTCACGCGTTGCTGGAAGACATGATCACAACGCGTGCCACAACTGGCGCGCCGTTATTGATTGTGCTGGACGATCTGCACCGCCTGGCTTCGGCAGAACTGTACGCAACGCTGCAATGGGTCTTGGATCGCATGCCTCCCGACTGCCATCTCGTATTTCTCACGCGGGAGGATCCGCCTTTGAGCCTGGCACGCTGGCGCGTTCAGAATCGCGTGACAGAGGTTCGCGCCCGCGATCTGCGCTTTTCGGCCGATGAGGCAGCCGACTTTCTCAACCGCATCATGTCGCTCAATCTTGATGAGCAGCTTGTGGCCGCCCTCGTTGCGCGCACCGAGGGGTGGATCGCCGGCCTGCAATTGGCCGCCCTCTCGCTTGAGCGCGAGGCTGACCCGGCTGATTTTGTTGCCACCTTTGCCGGTGATGACCGCCAGGTCGTTGACTATCTCCTGGACGAAGTGCTGACGCGCCAGCCGCAGGCCGTGCGCCGTTTCTTGCTGCGTACCGCCATTTTGGAGCGTCTGACCGGTCCGCTCTGTGACGCCCTGCTCGTGCCGAACGCCACGGAGGCCGCGGCCGAGCACGCCGGCAGCCCTGATCCGGTCAATTCATCTGGTCAAACCATGCTGGCCGAGCTAGAGCGACGCAATCTCTTCCTCGTCGCGCTCGACAACCGGCGTCAGTGGTATCGCTATCACCATCTCTTTGGCGATCTGCTACGTGCCCACTTAACCATGGCCGTGGATCAAGCCGAGTTGGACGAACTGCATCTGCGCGCGGCTCACTGGCATGCTAAAGAGGGCTTTACTGCAGAAGCAGTTAACCACGCGTTAGCGGCTCATGCTGACGATCTGGCCGCCCAATTCATTGAGCATGCCCTGTCCAGACCGGCCACGTGGTCTCGCGGCAATATGGGGCAGCTAAACGCCTGGTGGCGGGCCCTGTCCGACCATGCGCTACGCGACCGGCCGCTGCTCTGGCTGCGCATCTCACGCGCGCTCTATCTTTCCGGCCAGTTTGACGAAGCCACGCAACTGCTTGACGCCACCGAGCGTACGTTGCGCGACGAAGGAGCGCGACAGCCCGGGCGAGAGAGCCTGCTGGCCCAGGCGACGGTCTACCGGGCCGCAATTTGGGCCATGCGCGGCGATGCCCAGCACGCGCTGGATGCAACCCTTGCGGCAGTAGACGACCTGCCCCAGGCCGAGCTGCTGCCCCGCGCCCGGGCCCATGACACGCTCGGTCTGGCCTACGAATTGCTGGGCGACGCGGACAAAGCGGTTTGGTTCTATATGGAAGCTGCGGTGTTGGCCGAAGAGGCCGGGGTGCTCTACCTGGCAGTAAACGCTCGCTGTGAGGCGGCCCAGGTACAGATTCAGCAGGGGCAGTTGCGTCAGGCGCTGGTCTCGTGCCGCGCAGCGATTGACTTGGGTGAGCGTAGCGATCCGGGTTTGCCGCCACTGGGTCTGGCCCACGCAATCATTGCCGATATCCATCGCGAGCAGAATCGGCTGGAGCTGGCGCAGCGCGGCCTGGAAACCGCGATTGCCTGCTCGCGCCAGGTCAACATCGTCGATGATCTGCGCCATGAGCATCTCTATCTCGCACGCCTCTGTCAGGCCCGGGGCGACATCACTGCAGGATTGGCCGCGCTGCAGGAGGCAGAGCTGTTGCTCCATGCCTACAAGACACCGCGCTTGACGCAGCGCCTCGCGGCCCATCGCGTCCGTCTCTGGCTTGCACAGGGCAAGCTGCATGTAGCACAGCGCTGGGCCGACGAGTTTGAAGCGCCTGCCGGCTATCTTGCTGAAATGGAATGGCTGACCGTAGCCCGTGTGCGTCTGGCACAAGGCCATGCCGCGCTCGTCCGCGACGATGTAACGCGTTTGCTGCACGACGCCGAAGCCGCAGGCCGGTTGGGCACTGCCCTGGAAGCCCGCATGCTCTTGGCTCTGACTCAAGCGGCATTAGGCCACGACGACGCACCCAAACTGCTGGCTGATGCCCTGCTTCTTGCAGAACCGGAGGGCTACGTACGTCTCTTTTTGGATGAGGGACCGGCCATGATTGCGCTGCTGTGTCGAATTGACCCCGGACATGCCGGGGCAGCCTATCGACGCCACCTCTTGAGCCTGGTTGACGGGACAGCGGCAGACGAAAAGCCCATCTCGCGACCGGGCCAGGGGCCGCTCATCGAGCCCCTCATCGAACCCCTGACAGAGCGTGAGCAGGAAGTGCTCACCCTTCTGGCCGAACGCTTGACCAACGACGAGATTGCGCAACGTCTGGTCATCTCCCTGGCGACGGTCAAGTCGCATACTGCCCACATCTACGCCAAGCTGGATGTGGGTGATCGCCGCGCGGCGGTGGCGCGTGCCCGACATACCGGACTCTTGCCGCCGGCCTGATTGTCTGTGCCGCCCCCAAGTCCGATCTGTTTGATCATCTATCCTCTTCACTTCCTGCCCCCATCATCTGAAGATCATCCGTGCATCATACCAAAAGGTTGATGCGCGCCCGCGCCCGCCGGCCTACACTGGATCACGAGGCTCCAAGACATGGCAAATTGTGCCCTGGGGCTTCGCCGAGAGAAGTTCGAAACAACAGTGAAAGGCTCAACCTGATGACCACGCAAGCACATTCCGATTCGACGCCGCGAGAGCCATCGCGCCTGCGGATGGATCAGCCCGCCACCTACACGATCCGCGTGCAGGGCTGGCTGGGCGAACGCTGGATGACGCTGCTCGATACGGCTGAATTGCACACCGAAGCAAACCGGCGCTACGGCAAGGTGACCACGATTGTGAATCGCATGGTCGACCAAGCGGCGCTCCATGGCCTCCTGCGCAGCCTCTACGGCATGGGCATGCCGGTCATGATGGTGCGCTGGGACGAATACCTGACTGAGGATTTTGATCTTGACGACGAAGGAGAACATAGGGCATGAAGACGCTAACATCGAGGGACCTTGACCAACTTGCTGATACCAATCGCAAGCGCACTGACCAAACCAGCTTTCTGGGGGCGATTGTGCGTCTCTTCTTCCTGCTTCTGGCATCGACGCTGGCGCTCTTCCTGCTGCTGCCGGTGGCGCTCCTCCCACTGCTCACGGCCACGCCCGTGCTCGTTGTCATCGTCTTGCTGGCGCTGGCGGGTGGACTGCTTCTCGTCATGATGATCAAGGCGCGTTCGGCGCCGGCCGTGCTGGCCGGCCTTGGCGGGCTGACGCTCGTGGCCGTCCTCGCCATCGTGGCGTCCCAACGCTTTGCCCAGACCCCTGCCTATACGGCTGCCGACGGCTGGCCCCTTCCTGATAGTATCGCCGTCCTGGAACCGGTTGAGCTTAATGGCAGCCAACAGTGGATCACCATCCGCGGTCAGGATCGGGACAATCCGGTCTTGCTCTTCCTGGCCGGCGGCCCGGGTGGCAGCGAACTTGCCTGGACGCGTGCCTATCTTTCCGAGCTGGAGGAGCACTTTGTCGTTGTCAACTGGGATCAGCCCGGCACCGGCAAATCCTATGGCGCGCTTGACCCCGCCGACCTCACGCTAGAGCGCTACGTGGATGATGCCCATGCCTTGGTAGAACTGCTGCGTACCCGCTTCCAACAGGAGCGTGTCTATCTGTTGGGCGAGTCCTGGGGCACGATTCTGGGCATTAAGCTGGTCCAGGCCTACCCGGAACTCTTCCACGCCTACATCGGCAGCGGGCAAATGGTGAACACGACCCAGAATGACCAGGCCGGCTATGCGTTGGCCCTGGAGTATGCGACCGCACGCGGGGATACGAAGACAGTAGAGGCGCTCAAACGCAATGGTCCGCCCCCGTATGTTGAGGGCAATCCTTTCCTACGCTATGCTCGCTTCCTGATGGTGCTCAACAACCACATGGCCGCGCACGCCTCTGGCGACGGCCGCCAATACAACCAGCTTGGCGCGGTGCTCACAGCGCCCGAGTATGGTCTGGTCGACAAGGTGAATTGGTTCCGTAGCTTGAACGACACCTTCAACGCCGTCTATCCACAGCTCGCTGACCTTGATCTTATGACCCAGGCCACCCGTCTGGAGGTGCCGGTCTACTTCACCTTGGGCCGCTACGACGTCAATGCCATGGCGATATTGGCTGCCGACTATTTCGACGTGCTCGATGCGCCGGCCAAGACGCTGGTCTGGTTTGAACGTTCCGGGCATACGCCCCTGTGGGAAGAGAGCGCCAAATATGCCGATGTCTTGATCAACCACGTGTTGCCCGAGACGCAGCCTCGTACTTCCGCCGCACCATCGATGAAGGCTGACTCACTAGCAGATCCCGTGGCGGTAGCCGCGTTCTTCGACGACCTGATTCCCCATCAGCTGCGGGGTGGGCCCATGGCCGGGGCGGCCGTGGCCGTGGTGCACGATGGCGAAGTGCGTTTCGCCAAAGGCTATGGCCACGCCGATTTGGCCGCGATGCGGCCGGTTGCCGCTGGAGAAACGCTGTTGCGCACCGATTCCAGCGGCAAGCTCTTCGTGTGGACCGCGGTGATGCAGCTCGTCGAAGCAGGCGTGCTCGACCTGGATGCTGACATCAATCAGTATCTGGACTTTGCCATCCCGGCGACCTTTGATGCGCCCATCACGCTGGCTCACCTGCTCAGTCACTCCGCTGGCTTTGAGGACCAGGGCTATCTCTTCGCCCATAGCGCGGACGACGTAGAGCCGACTGGCGAGTTTCTGGCCACCCACATGCCGGCGCGGATGCGGCCGCCGGGCGAGCGCTCGGCTTACTCGAACTATGGTACAGCGCTGGCCGGCTACATCGTGGAGCGGGCGTCCGGCATGGCCTTTGCAGCGTATGCCGAGACGCACATCTTCGAACCGCTGGGCATGGCGTACAGCACCTTTCGGCAGCCGGCGCCTGCTTCGCTGGCCGCCAATCTGTCGCACAACTATCGCGCGGACGCCCAAGGCGAATTGACCGAACTGCCCTTCCAGTTCTTACGCGTTCCGGCTGCCGGCGAAGGACACGTCACCGTCACCGACATGGCCCGCTTCATGCAGGCGCATCTGGCCGCGGGCGACACGCCTATCCTCAGTGCGGTCACGTTGAAACAGATGCATAGTCGCCTCTTTTCGCATCGGCCCGAAGTCAACGGCTTCGCCTATGGCTTTGCCGAGTCAACCATCAATGGCCGGCGCGTCTTGCGCCACGAGGGCAACAATCCCGGCATGTCGAGCTCCACGTTCTTTCTGCTGCCAGAAGAGGGTGTCGGTGTCTACGTCGCCTACAACAGCAATGGCGGCTTTGGCCCTGGCGAAGGCGTGCGACAGGCGTTCTTCAACCGCTTTTACCCCGCGGTTGCCGTGCCGACGACGCCCGTTACGCTCTCGCCTGGCGAAGTGCAGGCGCTCACGGGCGCCTATCGTCCGACGCGTCGCTTTGACACATCCTTTGCCAGGGTGCTCACGCTCTTCACCCCGGCCTATGGCGATGTGGTCGTTGGCCCCGGCCTGGCAGGCACGCTGATTGTACGCGGTCTCGACGTGCATCCACTAACGTATGCGCCGGTGGCGCCGGATCAGCTGCGCTTGCTGAGCGGTGCGACGGACGGTTGGGGCGATCTATTCTTTGATATTGACGAATATGGCGGGGTGACGACGCTCTTGGTCGAGAATCAACCCTACAAGGCCTTCGAGAAGGTGAGTTGGGGGCAGCGCGCAGACGTTCAGCGGACGGTCGGTGTGGGGCTCATGCTGCTCATCGTTGTGCTGCTTGTGGGCGCGCTGCTGGGGTGGCTCGTGCAGCGGTGGCGTCCGCTGCCGGCGGTCGTTGCCATGCCGCGACTGCCGCGGGCGCTGCTGGCTGCTGGCGCGGCGTTGATGCTGCTCTTTCCGGTGGCACTGCTCTTGACCATCGAAGAGGCCTATCTCTATGGCGTGACCAGCTTCTTCCTCGGCGCGTTGAGCCTGCCGCTGCTGGCCGTGGCGCTAGCCGGCATTTCTGTGGTCGTCACGCTGATCAAGCGCGGAGAAGAGTCGTGGGGCTGGGTAGGTGCAAGCTGGTACGCGCTGTTGCTGACGGCACTCATGGCAACCGTGTGGTGGCTCGCCGAATGGAACCTGTTGGGCTATCGGCTCTGATCGCCAATCGGTCATTGCGAATCGGCGATTGGCACTTGTCAATCGCCGATTGCCACCCCATGCTGTTTATCCTTCAGGCGCGTCCACGGCTGCCAATCTTCGGCGCGCCAGGGGCCGCCTTTGGCATTGGGAACCGGCCGGGCGTCGTTGTCGCCATAGCGGAAGGCCCAGCCGGGATCGCACGCCCGGCAGCTGAGGCAGCCGGCGGAGTCGGGCGGGCAGCTCAAGCCGGTCTGATCGCGCGCCGCCAGCTTTAATTCGTAGTGGAAATAGTTTTCACTCACGCCACTTTCGACCACATCCCAGGGAAGGGGCGCACCGACTTTCCACTCCTCCACATAGTCGGCACGATCTAGTCCCTGTGCTTCCATGGTCTGGAAGAAGCTGCGCACGCTGAGCATGCCGGGCTCGATGGCGAGCAACACGTCCGCCAGCCGTCGATCGCCACGCGAGAGCACGGCTTGCACTTCGGCCCAGTCGGGCGAATCGGCCCGCACATCCACGCCATGGCGAGCCAGCGCTTTGTAGATGCGCTTTTGGCGCTGGCGAATCACCTTGGTCGGCGCCATGCCCTCCCACTGGAAGGGCGTGTGCGCTTTGGGCACAAAGGGCGTGGCGTTGATGGCGATGCGGCGCTTGTAGTGCGTGCGTGCGGTGAGGGTGAAATCGACGATGGCCTGAATGTCGTCGTCGGTCTCCGTGGGATGGCCGACCATGAAATAGAGTTTCAACTGGGGGAAGTTGAATTCCTGCGCCAGGCTGATCGCCGCCATCATCTGGTCTTCGGTCTGGGTCTTGTTGATCACGTTGCGCAGACGCTGGCTGCCCGCTTCCGGTGCAACCGTGAGGTTCTTGGCGCCGGTTTCCGCCATGGCGCGAATCAACGGCACGCTGATGGGATCCATGCGCATGGAGCTGGCGCTAATGCTCGCCCCCATCTGCTGAAGGCCCGTGGCCAACTCGTCGATCTGCGTGTGATCGGAGACCGCAGCACTGACCAGGCCGACCTTGGTCTGGCCGGCCGCCACCGCGCGTTCGGCCGAAGCCATGAGCTGATCCAGCGGTTGCTCGCGGGCGGGGCGATAGACGTAGCCGGCCAGGCAGAAACGACAACCTCGCCCACAGCCACGGGCAATCTCCATGAGATGCATGTTGGAAAACTCAGTATCGGGCGTGTAGAGCGTGCTGCTCGTATCAAAATCAGGCAGCGTGCGCACCCAGAGCCGCTCGACCTTACGAAAGTGTTCGTGATTGCGGTTGGACGGGCGCAATTGGGGCACGTACCATCCTGGCGTTGCATCAAGCGTCCGCAAGAGTGCGTCTCGGTCATCGTCCAGCCCTTGGCGGCAAAGTTCGACAAAGTGGGGAACGGCCTCTTCCCCCTCGCCGATGAGAATGGCGTCGAAGAAGGGCGCCATGGGCTCTGGATTCATGGTCACGCCGGGACCGCCGGCGATCAGAAGCGGCCACGGACTGCCATCCCACTGCGTCGATGTCTGACGATCGGCTGCGAGCGGCGGAATCCCGGCCTGGCGCAGCAGATCGACCACGTTGAAGTAGTCCATCTCCCACGAAATGGTGAAGGCCCAGACCGCGAAATCTGCTGCTGGCCGGCCATTTTCGAGCGAGCGCAGCGGGCGACCCGCAGCACTCGCGCCCTTCTCCCAGAAGATGCGCTCACACACGACATCCTGTTCGCCATTGAAGCGGCTGTAGAGCAGCTGGAGCGCAAGGCTACTCATCCCGACGTAGTAGGTATTGGGCATGGTCAGCGCAATGGGCAAACGCCCGCCCCATTCTTTGTAGACTGCGCCAATTTCCGGCTCCGGCACTGGCGCTGACTGACGCGTGTTCTTTGATGTTCGTCCGTTGGTTCGCTTTTTCGCCATGATTGCTTGCGTATTGTCTCTCTACGTCTCCCTGCGGGCTGCCCACAGTGATTGCCCATGACCGGGCGCCGACAATCGGCTTTGTTCGGGGTGCAGTATAGCATGAGGCAGGCGTGATGCTGCAGAACGGTTGGTTGAAAATGGATAATGACGAACGGTGGCGGCGCAGGGTCAACCGGCGCTGGCCAAATAAGGCCGCACGATAAGCGAAAAAAATAGACCCGCTCGATCGTGTGACAATCGGCGGGCCTGCCTTCTTCTAATCTGCAATTCTTGATTCAAGCGGAGAGGGGCGTTGGTGCTTACCACTTGATCCGCAATACTTACCTAATGCACGATCTCGCTACCATATTGGATGCTGTCATCGGCGAAGGCTTCGGCCAGAGCGTTATCGATTTCCGCCTGGACCTTGGTCGTTTCGCTGCCGGTGGCCATGACGACTTCCTGCACCAGCTTCGTGCGTGCCTCTGTCAGCAAGCGCGAATCTGAGTTGTTCAGCGGCTTGTTCGCCCGTCGCCAAGTCAACTCGCGAATGGCTCGGGCCACCTCGACGGGGGCGCCGGAGTTGACCATCTCTTCGACCTGCTGGCGCCGCTGCTTGTAATCTGACGGCAGCATTTCGGGCGAATTGCCCAGCGTCTGCAAAACGTGTTCGTACTTGTCCTGTGACATGACACGCCGCAAGCCGATCTCATCGATCCGCTCAACCGGCAAGTGGATTGTCATGCGTTGCTCGCTGAACTCGATGACGTAGTACTCGACATACCCGGAAACAAGCTCTTGATTTGAAATATCAATAATGGTGCCGGCACCGTGTGCGGGATGGACAATATTCTGACCAACGTCAAACTGCATGTGACCTCCTGAGGCTACAAACATTGCCAATTCTTCCCCTATTTTAGCACAAATTTGCGACTTTGTCATATGTTTGTGAGATGGTTTTGCAAACCTCAATTTGGGCGCATCCGGATTGTCTCAATGAGCATCGGGAATGGGCGCGCCAGAGGGAATGTCATCGTAGACAGGCTCGCGATGGGCGAGGCCCCGCACCGCGTTGATGTCTTCGATGCCATGGGCCGCCAACCAGGCCTCCATTTCGTCCAGAATCAACCGAGTGGCGTCCGCCCCCCGGTGATAGATCGCGCTGCCCACGCCGACTGCAGTGGCGCCGGCCATGAGCATTTCCAACGCATCGATGCCGGTGGTCACGCCACCCGTGCCGATGATGGGCGTCTCTGGACAGGCTTTGCGTACGTCGTAGACACATTTGAGCGCAATCGGTTTGATGGCGGGCCCGCTCAGACCCCCGCTGCGGTTGGCCAACACGGCCTGGCCACTCTCGACGTCGATGACCAGACCCGGCATGGTGTTGATGACGCAGAGCGCGTCGGCGCCGGCCGCGACCACTGCTTGAGCAATGCGGCCGATGCTGGGTACGTTGGGCGCCAGCTTGACGATGACAGGAATGCCGCGGCCGGCCAGCGCGGCCACTACATGGCCGGTTACTTCAGCCGCGGCGGACGGGCTGGCTGCATATGGTTCACCGAATTCGCTATGCACATTGGGGCAGGAGATGTTGACTTCGATCATGTCCGGATGAGCCTGGGCGACGGTATGCGCCACGACGCCGAACTCTTCGGGTGGGCCGGCGAAGATGCTGGCAATGAGCGGGACGCCCAGCGACTCTAGCTCGGTTTTGGCTACGGCCAGCAGCGCTACCTCAGCCTCAGCGCCGGGGTTGGCCAGGCCGATGGCGTTGATCAGACCGCCGCCCCAATCGAGGCAGGTGGGATTGACGTGTCCCGTGCGCGGTGTGGGGCCACAGCTCTTGGCCGTGACCGCGCCGCAACCGCTCCGTGCCGCCCGGGTGAGCAGGCTAACCGTAGTGCCCCAGATGCCGGACGCGAGGACCAGTGGCGTTGGAAAAGTCTGATCGAGAAAGCGGATGGCAGTGTTCATTGAATTGCGGATTTTGGATTTTGGATTGCGGATTGGGCGGTGTGGATGAAGGTGTCGACTTCGGTACGCTTCTGCGGGTCGAGCCTGCCGGCTGCGCTCAGGGCGTCAAGCACTTCGGTGAGCTTGAAGACGCTGTGCGCACGGATGCCGGCAGCGGCCAGATTTTCAACGCCGCCCTGTTCCCGGTCGATGAGCACGATGGCGTCTTCGACCACCAGACCCGCTTCACGCAGGCGCTCGGCGGTCTTGACCGTGCTGCCGCCACTGGTAATTAAGTCTTCGATGATCACGACCCGCTCGCCTGGCGCCCACGCGCCCTCAATATCCTTGCCCAATCCATGGGCCTTGCTCTCTTTTCGCGGGTAGATAAGCGGTGCATCGGCCGCGAGCGCCACTGCGGTGCCAATCGGCAGGGCGGCATAAGGCACGCCCGCCACGCGGTCATAGCGTAGATCGCCCAGGATGGCTCCATAGGCATCCGCCGCCTGGGCCAACAGCGCAGGACGACTTACCAGGAGGCGCAGATCGATGTAGAAGGGCGACTGCATGCCGGAGGCCAGCGTGAAATCGCCAAATTTGATCGCGCCCAGTTCGTGAAGACCGTGGATTAAGACTTCTTCTGCTACTGTTCGGACGAGTGGGGTCGCAGGGTGACTGGCATTCACCAGCTTTCGACAGCTTTCGATCTGTTGCCGTAGTGCGTCTGCAGCCGCTCGATGATCGTCGGCCAACCCCACGCCGCGGCTGGCGTTGATGATGAGACCGCTGCCGTCGGCGCGCAGACCGGCCGCCAGCGTCGCCTCCAGGTCGCCCCCTTGTGCCCCAATGCCGGGCACCAGAAACCAGGCGTCGGGCGCGGCCTGGCGAACGGACTGCATAGCCGCCGGGTACGTCGCGCCAACTACCAGGCCGACGTTGGGCGACCAGTGGGTTGCCGTCCGCGCCACATGGACATAGAGTGGCTGATTGGGCTCGCGGTCCAGGGTTCGCCAGTCGGTAATCTCCAACTTCTGAAATTCCTCAGCGCTGGGATTCGAGGTGTGGCAGAGCACAAAGAGTCCCTTGTCGGCATAGGCGGCAAAGGGATCGACGCTGTCCCGCCCCAAATAGGGGCTGAGCGTGACGGCATCGACGCCCAGTTCGTCGAAGCAGGCCCGGGCGTAAGCCGCCGCCGTGCTGCCGATGTCGCCCCGCTTGGCGTCAAGGAGAATGGGAATCTCTTCGGGAATGAGGGCCAGCGTCTGGCGCAGCGCCGCCATGCCCGCTGCACCCAGCGCTTCGTAGAAGGCAATGTTTGGTTTGTAGCAGCAGACCAGATCGACTGTCGCCTCGATGACGGCCCGGTTCCAGGCCAGGATGCCAGCGGCTACATCATCGCCCTGGCGATAGCGGTCGGGCAACTGATCCGGATTTGGGTCCAGGCCGACGCAGAGCAGGCTCTGGTTGCGCACGCTGGCACGTTCCAACTTTTCGAAGAAAGTCATGGCGTCTCCATGGGCGTGTGGGGATGTGGATGACGGCGACAAGATTCATGGGGCGGCGTGAGCAAGATCACTTGGATAGGCGGGGGTCGTAGGTACAAAAATTCGTGTGCTCGGAACGCTTCGCCAGCACACCAGGCTATCCCATGTCACCCAGGACGTTCCGCTTACCGTTGCTACCTTCCGGTCCTGGCGGAGTTCACGGTGTCCTGCCGCACAGGACCCAGTGCCTGACGAAGCGATCCAAACACACGAATTTGAGTTAGAGCATCCAGCGCGAGACTGATGCGCGCCCCGGATGGTAAACCAGGCGGAGAGGGAGGGATTTGAACCCTCGAGGGCTTGCACCCTACGAGCTTTCCAGGCCCGCGCACTCGGCCAGACTATGCGACCTCTCCGTGTCAGTCTATTAGTATACGGCTTTTCAAAATTGCGGGCAAGTTTTGCGGCATGAGATCGGGATTGATCTTCGCAACAAGCAAGACCGCGGACCTGCCCAGATGTGACCGACTAGAGCACATCTGGGCAGGTCCGCGGTCTTGTTTTTGACGCTAATTGCTGCGTACTCGGACCGACAGACGCTAGCCGCTGACAACCTGACCGATCATCTGGACCAGTCCCTCAAAGGTGTGTTGGGGCGGCACGGGCGCGACATTGAAGCCATAGCTGCGTGCGGCATCGGCGGTGATGGGGCCGATACAGGCCACGATCACGTCGTCAAGCATCGCCAGGCTGCCGCCTTCATACTTGAGGCGCTTGGCGAAGTAGCGAACTTCGGTCGGGTAGGTGAACGCCACGACGTCAATCTGCCCTTCCCAAAGCATGACGGGGGCCGGATCGCCGCCGCGACCGATGATGGTGCGATAGGCATTGACCGCATTGACGTCGGCGCCGGTGTTACGCAGGCATTTGGCCAGCGCCATCCGCGTGACGGCCGACTGGGGTAAGAAAACGCGATCACCCACGTTGAGCTTCATGGCCTCAGCCACGATCTCGGGCGTGTAGATCGTGGGCGCAAAGTCAGACTGCAGTCCCAGATACTGCAGAGCATTCTGCTCGGTCATGCAGCCGATTGTGGCCACCTTCATTTTATTCAACGCACGGGGGTCGAGGCCCAGGCGCTCGAGCTGTTCGGCGAGGACAATGACTGTGTCCGCATCGTTGAGAACCAGCCAGTCATACTTGCCTGCGGCTGCGTCCTTCAGCGCCTCATCAAATTCCTCATTTTCGGCAAAGGGCACAATTTCGACGCACGGATAGTAGACGATTTCGGCCCCATTGGCCTCTAGGAGGGCGGCCAATTCCTTGGCGTCATCCTGAGCTCGGGCGACCGCTACCCGCAGGCCCGAAAGAGCGGCGCCGTTGGACGAGACGAGTTGAGACTGTTTGCTGATCATGGTTCGATTCTTCCTTTGTTGCAACAAGCGGAAAGAGAAGGCCGAACATTGTTTGGCATGGGGAACCTCTGTCCGGCTGTCAGCCGGCCGTCTGGATGGCGCACGATGAACGCCGAACCATGCGGGCGCTGGCTAACCTAAGCATACTCAATGCGCAGCATCGTAGCAAGGGCATGTTCCAGCACCGTTCGGAGACTGGGGACGGCAGTTCTCCAACGGATGTAGTCAATCTTTTTCGTCCAGCGCTCGCCGTGCGGCCCTGCTTGCTTGCTCCTGCGCCAGCTCGATTTCGGGCAGCGCCTGTCGGGCTGCGGCTTCGCCGATTTCGATGAGTTCAGCCACGCGGTTGAAGCTAAACGTGGTGACGTCCGGCGGGACTGGGGGCATGATCAACACTTCGGGGGGCGAGAGGAGCAACCGATAGCGCACAATTTCCTGCATCATGATGGCCTGGGCGCGCCACATGTCCAACGCAAAGTGGGGCAGCAACGCCGAGCGGATTACCTGGTCGGCGTTGAAGCCACTGCGCGGATCCGTGATCAGTCGTCCGGCGGCCACATCGACGGCAATGACAATGTTGGCCCCCATCTCCCGGACGACGTCGGCCGGCACGTTATTGAGAATGCCGCCGTCTACCAGCCGGGTCTCACCAATCTCCACCGGCGAAATCACGCCCGGTATGGCCATCGTGGCGCGGACCGCCGTGTTGACGCGACCAGACTTGATGATCACCTCGCTCCCGCTCTTGAGATCGACTGCCGTCAGCGCCAGGGGCAGGGAGAGATCGGCAAAGGTTAACTCCTCGCCAAGCTGTTCGTCCAGATAGTCATAGATGGCTTGACCCTGGAGCAGCCCCTTGGTTGTCGGCAACCAGTCAACCAGCTTCAGCAAGCTGCTGACGGAGCCAAGCGCGGCCGCCTCATGCGCAATCTGACGCGCGCTGTAGCCGTAGGCAAAGGGGGTGGCCACGATGCCGCCCATACTGGTGCCGGCCAGGAAGTCCACCGGGATGCCTTCTTCTTCAAGCACCTTGAGAACGCCGATGTGGGCGATGCCGCGGGCGCCGCCGCCGCCCAAAGCGAGTCCGATTTTTGGGCGGTCGGTATCGCGTGTATGGGCTTCAATCCGCTTCAGCCCCAAACGCGGTGGTCGCTCGCCCTCGGCATTCTTTGCCTCCGTGCGCTCGGCTGAGCGCACGGAGGTGCGTTTCGGCTCCGGCTTGCTATTTGTGACGCCGGGAAGGCGCATTGGCGGTTGGCTCATAGTGACGCTATTGTACCATTAATGCAGTTCGTTTGTTGATTGAATTGCATACCACATTGGGGAGACTGCTCTAGCGAAATCGATCAGTCCGTTCGTACACCGCCCCCAAAATGGCATGCATCCGTTGATTGACTCGACCATGTTGGAAGCAGGGCAAACCATGAATCCACAAATCACCCTACGCTCGATTTATGCTGCACGCTCGACGATTGACCGCCTCGTGCGCCGGACACCATTGGTGCGTTCAGATTCGCTTTCCGCCAGCACCGGGCGAGCGGTCTATCTCAAGCTAGAGAATTTGCAGGAGACCGGCGCGTTCAAGATCCGTGGCGCGGCCAATCGGCTCTTGAATCTAACCGAAGCCCAGCGCCAGCGGGGTGTCGTGACCGTCTCGACCGGCAATCACGGTCGCGCTGTTGCCACAGTGGGCCGGCGTTTGGGCGTCCAGGTTGTCGTCTGCGTGCCGGAGCTTGTCTTGCCCCATAAGGTGGCTGCCATGCGTACCGCAGGCGCTCGGGTCGTGGTTCATGGCGCCAACCAGGATGAGGCCGAAGCCCATGCCGCGACCCTGGCCGAAGATGAGGGGCTGACGCCAATTTCACCCTTTGACGACCCTGACATCATAGCCGGCCAGGGTACAATTGGTCTGGAAATTCTGGAGGATCTCCCTGGCGTCTCGACGGTTGTCTGCCCCTTGTCGGGTGGAGGACTTATGGGCGGCATTGCCGTGGCGCTTAAGACGGCAGATCCTGCGATCCGCACCGTGGGTGTCTCCATGGCCCGCGGCCCGGTGATGATCACCAGCGTGGCGGCTGGTCACCCCGTCCAACTGCCCGAAGAGCCCACGCTCGCCGACAGTCTCATGGGCGGCATCGGCCTGGAGAATCGCCACAGCTTCGACTTGATTCGAGCCACGGTCGACGACTACGTGACGCTAACGGAAGAGGAGATTGGGCGCGCCATGGTGCATGCACTGCGCCATGAGCGCCAGATCGTCGAGGGCGGTGGCGCCGTGGGTATCGGCGCGCTGCTCCACGACAAAGCGACTCTGACAGGCGACCAGATCGTCATCGTCGTCAGCGGCGGCAATGTCGAGATGGATAAGTTGCTGTCCTTGGCCGCTGACCCTGCGTTGGCCGCCTAGGCGCATCGCCTCATTCGCCGTGGAGCGTCACCATGATCCGCCGTTGGTGGCCGCTGTTGCGATGCTCGCAAAGGTAGATGCCCTGCCACGTGCCCAGGTTGAGGCGACCCTTGCTGATGGGGACGGTCACGCTGCTGCCGATGAGGACCGCCTTGAGATGCGCGGGCATGTCATCGGGGCCCTCGTAGTTGTGGGTGTAGTACGGTTGATTTTCCGGGACCAGCTGATTGAAATGCACTTCCATATCGGTGCGCACTTCCGGCTCAGCGTTTTCATTCAACGCCAGCGAAGCCGAGGTATGTTGGATAAAGAAGTGGGCCAGTCCGACCTGCAGCGTCTGGACTTCGGGCAACTGGCTCACCAACTCAGCGGTGACCAGATGAAAGCCGCGGTCGCGTGCCTGCAACTGAAGTTCTTTTTGAAACCATGCCATAGTTTGTGCTCCTTTTCGCTTTCGATCTCAATGCTGTTCAACACTGCTCAGCTTCCGCCAGCTCAAACCAAAAGGTAGTTGTCTTGCCGGGCGTGCTCTCTACACCCACCGCACCGCCGTGGGCTTCGACCAGGGCCTTGACAATGGCTAGCCCCAGCCCGGTACTGCTTGCGTCGGCCGCGCTGGTGCTGCGCTCTGCGTCTGCCTGGTAGAAGCGTTCATAGATGTAGGGCAAATCCTGTGCGGCAATCCCGTCCCCGTCATTTTCCACCCAGAAGCGAATCTGATCGCGTGACGCAGGCGTCGCACCCAGACGAATATGCCCACCGGCCGGCGTGTAGCGCAGAGCGTTGCCCAGCAGATTGTGGAGGATCTGCTGGAGGCGATTGGCATCGGCGCTGACGCAGCGGGGCGGGTCGGGGTCGACCACTGCGAGATTGACCTGCTGCTGTTCGGCCAACGCACGAAAGCTAGCTGCCATCTGCTCAAGCACATCCCCCGCGTCGAGCGTCTCGCGGGCGAGGGCTAGCTGCCCGGCCTCCGCTTGGGCTAGCTCGTGCAACTGGGTGATCAAGTGGGAGAGCAGACGCGTCTCGTCGTAGATCGTGCGCACCTCTTCGATTTCCAAAGGATAGACGCCGTCGAGGATCGCCTGCAGATTGCCTTGGATTACGCTGAGCGGCGTGCGCAACTCATGGGCGATGTCGGCGACCATGTACTGACGCAGCGCTTCTTGCTCCTCCAGGTTAGCGGCCATGGCGTTGAAGCGGAGGGCCAGCTGTCCGATTTCGTCGCGCCCACTGACGGCGACGCGCGCCGAAAGGTCGCCGTCTGCCACTTGCTGAACGCCGGCGTCCAGTCGGCGCAGCGGCTGCAGAATACTACCTACCAGCAGTGCGCCCAAAAGTAACGCCACGCTACCCGATATTAGGGCCGAAAGGCCAATCACACGATTGATCTGGTCAAGCACAGCTTGCTCCGCCTCACCGATCGCGTCCACGGGCATCGTCGATACCAGTCTGCCCGCGACCTCACCGTCGACGATGATCGGTGTCGCGTTTTCTACAGCGGCGGGCGGCAGCGGCGGTCCACCGTCGACCAATGGCGCACCGCTGACTGGATCAATGATGACAAAGGTTGACATCGGGGCGCCGATCGCCTCCTCGCGTTGCCAGCGGGGACCACGACCTGGGCCCCGGCCGCCGACGCTCCCCGCCCCAAAACTGCTGTTGAGCCACGCTTCGATCTCCGCCCATGAACCGCCGGCTGCCTCAAGTTGGGCGGCCTGCGCGGCCGCTTGGCGCATTTGACCGCGGCGATAGTCGATCACATAGCTGCGATAGGTCGCATCCACGGTGCGCCCGATGAGTAGGCTGGCCGTGAGGAGCGCCACCGCCAACACAAGAACCAGCGTTGCCAGCACCTTCGTTGAAAGATTCATCGCGTGGGCGCTTATCCGTCCCGGTTCAGCCGGTAGCCGACGCCAAAGACCGTCTCAAGGAGTCGGGGCTGTTGGGGGTCGGCCTCCAGTTTGCGGCGCAGGTTCTTGATGTGGCTGTCGACCGTCCGTTCCAGGCCGGCATATTCGTAGCCGAGTCCCTCCTCAATGATTTGCGTGCGCGTGAGCGCACGTCCGGGATTGCGCATAAAGAGCGCCAGGATGTCGAACTCACTAGGCGTCAGGGCAAGAGGTTGTCCGGCCTGTTGAACTGTATGGGCAGTTAGGTCGAGCGTCAACGCGCCGATTTGGAGGATTTGTTCGCCACCCTGTGCATTGGCATGCGTCGCATTGGTTCGGCGTAAGATGGCCTTGACGCGAGCGGTGACCTCGCGCGGGTTGAAGGGTTTTGTGACGTAGTCATCTGCGCCCAATTCCAGCCCAAGGATGCGGTCCACATCATCGACACGGGCCGTCAGCATGAGGATTGGCGTCTCCTGCAGCGCCGGATCGCTGCGCACGGCTTGCGTCACTGCATAGCCGTCCCGTTTGGGCAGCATGAGGTCCAGGACGACCAGATCGGGACGGCGCGTGCGAATAGCATGGAGCGCTTCCTCACCATCGCCGGCTGCTTCAACGCAAAAGCCGCTCTCCTCCAAATAGCCGCGCACGAGACGCACAATCTTTGGGTCGTCGTCGACGATGAGGATGAAGGGACCGCTGCTGCGCCTGCTTGATTCATCAGTCATGAGTGGTGCGTTTGCCATTTTGTGGATGATGTTCCTTGCTATTATCCATCACTGTGGAAGCAGCGGCAATCTTGGCATTTTGATCGGGTGCATACCACATTTGGGGAGCAGCTCGAAACAAAGCGACCAGCCCGTTCGTACACCGGCCCCAAAATGGGATGCACCCATTTCGATCGGGCCTGGAACGCGATCGACGGTCGGCATCTTGTCACCGACCGTCGATCGCAGGCATTGTCCATTCCGTTGAACTATTTCACATTTCAGGCATCGGCCATATCGGTGACAGTGTTATCACCGATTGCCGCGCGCCGCTTGACCAGCCTTGCCTTCAGCTCGCTGGCGCTGCATCTGGCTGCCCATTCCGGATTGGGCGTGCTGGGCCCGGCTGTGACGACCCTGGCCAACCGTGCCGCTTCCTCGGCCATTCTCACCCGCTGCGTAGTGGTCGCAGACCTGATTGCCGTCGTCATCCTGATAGGTGGCGCGTTGAGCCTGGCCGGCTTGACGCTGTCCGACGCCACGCTGGCTCATCTGTCCCTGGCCGGCAGATCGCTGGCTTTGACGCCCCAACTGCTGGCCTGTGCCGTCCGCGGGCGCGCCATAGGCGCATTCGCCGGCGCCGTCTGCAGCGAGGGGGCAGTAGCCGTCGTGGGGACCTGGACCGTTGCCCTGGGCCATGGCCGTAACGGCCAGGCTAAGCATCATGACCAGAGCAAGAACCATGGCAGTTGATAGTTTGCGTTTCATCATCGAACCCTCTCATAAGCGTGGGGAGCGTTAGATCGCTCCAGTTGATATGGTCATGGTCCATATGATAACGAGAGGATATGGAGAAGCTATGGAGAGCGTGAGTAGATAGGGTGGAGGTCATCGCTGCGTTGCTGCTTTTCATGCATGGCGCGACCAGCAATTGTCATTTTGAAAATGAGAATTGCTGGAAAACCGCCAAATAAAAGGTAGAACAGTGAGTAGGGCACCGACGCTTCACGTCAGAACGAACAGTCAGCGGAGTATTCGTGCGTGAATTGTCTATCTCTTGCGAAGGAGATACCAGCGCGAAGGGAATGAATCGCCGTTGCCGGCAATGATCTCAACTGCGGTTAGGTGCGGCGCAAAGAGTTCGACAACCTCATTCGGACCAAAGCCGTTCCTTCCAGGCCCCCGTGCTTCGCCGTCCAGCGGCTCCACGCGGTCGGCTGCATACAGATGATAGTAGCCGCCAGTACGCAGGTTATCGATCACGCCGGTTGCGTAGAGGGGACGGTCAACCGGCGGCACGGCGTGAAAGCAGCCGATATCGAGGATATAGTCGGCGTTTAGGCCAGTGAAGGGGAGCCGGGCCACGTCCGACTGCACGAAGGCCAGGGACCCATCTGCGGGCGCAACGCGGCTGACACGTTGGCGGGCAATAAGCAGAGCAGAAAGAGCCAGCTCGACGCCGATTGCCTGGTGGCTGTGCCGGGCCAGGAAAGCCGCGTTGGTCCCTGTGCCGCAGCCGAGATCCAGCGCCAGTGCGCCGCGTGGATGCTCCACCCAGAAGGCCTCTACTTCCGGCGGCGTGATGCCGGTGTCCCAGGGCAAATCTTCACCCTGATAGCGGGTTTCCCATTTCTGGCGTGCTTCGTTCATTGCAACAGTTTCCTCCAGGAGGGCAATGGATTGTCTATTTCGGCGTCAATTCGATGACGAGAAGGGGAAGCTGGCGAGGCTGACCTTCCAGCTCGTAAACAACCTCGCCAACGCGTTTTGCACCGAGTTGCCGATAAAACCCCTCCGCATGGGGATCGGACTCGATCTGCAGAAATTGCGCACCATTTGCTCGCAGCGTCTCCAGCACGTACTCCAGCAGCGCCCGCCCGATGCCTTGTCCCATTGCGCCGGGATCCACCCACAGATGCTCCAAGCTGTATGCTTCAGACGTAAGCGCGATGACGGCGCCAAAACCAACGAT
>CAWEEJ010000005.1:0-60157 GCA_963807905.1 uncultured Chloroflexia bacterium
CTTGTTCAGCCGCAAGTGCGTCCCAGATTTTTGGGCAATTAAGATTGAAGTAGACTGAGGGGAGCGCAAGCGAGACGTCGTCCACGCCGAAGGCGAGGGTGAACTGGAGCGGTCTTATCACTACTGTCCAGCGTGTGGCAGTGGTCTTTTCCCCTCTGGACCAGCGGCTGAATCTGACGTCACATAGCTGGACACCGGAAACGATTGTCAATGCGCTCAGCAGCGGTGTGGAGATTGCTTCGTACCGTCGAGCGGCCAAATATCACGAAGTTGACCCATGTGAATCTCTCCAAGAGTAGTCTCTGTCGTTTGGTGAGAGCCTATGGTCAGGAGTTAGTCGGGCTGCAGGCAGCGGAAGCGATTGTGATGGTTCAGGTGCCGAAAGCGGAAGCCGAGATCCCGCTTGGGTGGCTGAGCAGAAATGGCTTCTGACCCAGAGCCGGTTGCGTCAGATTGTGTGCAACATTCGCCGCATTTACCCCAAAGTCCATGTGTTGCCCGATGAGGTACGCAAGGCGCTGGCCTATCTCATGCGCAACCGGGCCCGCATGCGCTATAAGCAATTCCGCGAGGCCGACTACCCAATCTGCAGCGGCACTGTCGAGTCTACATGCAAAGTCGTCGCTCAGGCACGAATGAAACAGGCCGGCATGCGCTGGAGTCGACAAGGCGCCCAATCTGTACTGGCTTAGCGCTCCTATCTGCTCTCCGACCGCTGTCAGCACGCTACCGCTCTACTTGAGCTTACCTGAACTTACAAAAGTTTGGGATACACCCGGATTGGTTCGTGGAGGAGTAGGCCTAGAGGGAGTTTGGCAGCGTTCAATGCCGCCAATGGCTTGCTCACCGTTGACCCGGATGTTGCCGCTGCTTATCGCCGGGAGGACATGGCCAAGTTCTACGAAGTCAACGTCCTGGCAAACGAAGTCTCACAGGCTATATACGCCAAAGCGCCGCACGATTTTCCATGCGGCGCTTCGGCGCAAGCGGGTTCCGGGGGAGATGGACGATTGGTTGGCCCGCCGCTCCACTGTCGACGCCTGCATCTCCTAGGAAATGAGGCGCCAACCTAGCGATGAAGCGCGGCAAACGAGCAGCCTGCCTAGGACGAGAAAACGCAGGCGTTGGTGGCTCAGGCTAGCGCTCGATCAGCGGGAGGAAGATCGTGCTATCAAGCTCGACGCCGTCGTCTTCCATATAGCGATTGACCGCAACAGTCGCGCATTGATCCTTGGCATTGCCGTTGACGACGTTGCCGCTGCCGTTTGGCGCCGGATTGTTGTCCTTACACTCCAGGTTGCCGTCGATGGAATTATCTTCGATGGTCAGGCCGGCACGGTTCTTGTTGGCCTGCAGATTGTTGCCCACGATGCTGCAAGAAAGCGCAACCGTGCTGGCGTTTTCGTTGACCTGCAAGTCGTTGCCGATGGTACTGTTCTCGACGCCGCTCAGCCCATTGCCTGCCTGTACCTTCTTGATGCGCACATTGTTGCCAATGTAGGAATTGCTGATAAAGAGCTGTGCGCCTCTATCCGTCTGCACATCATTTTTGATCTGGCTAGAGAGTATCGTAAGGCTGGCGCCCTTCTTCACCGTCACGTTGCCGCGCACAGTTGCGCCGTTTAGCGTGCAACTGTGCCCTTCGGGCACCTTGACATCTTTATAGATGCCGGACAGCGTGCCGGTACACTCGACATTGCTGCCGCCGCTGGAACTGTTGTCATAGGGCGGTGTTGTGCCGCCGAGATTGCAGGCCGGTGGTGGGATCGGCGTGGCCGTCGGCGGGATCGGCGTAGCCGTCGGTGGGATCGGCGTAGCCGTCGGTGGGATCGGCGTAGCCGTCGGTGGGATCGACGTGGCCGTCGGTGGGATCGGAGTAGCCGTCGGCGGGACCGAAGTAGCCGTCGGTGGAATCGACGTGGCCGTCGGTGGGATCGGAGTAGCCGTCGGCGGGACCGAAGTAGCCGTCGGTGGGATCGACGTGGCCGTCGGTGGGATCGACGTGGCCGTCGGTGGGATCGACGTGGCCGTCGGTGGGATCGGAGTAGCCGTCGGCGGGACCGAAGTAGCCGTCGGTGGGATCGACGTGGCCGTCGGTGGGATCGACGTGGCCGTCGGTGGGATCGACGTGGCCGTCGGTGGGATCGACGTGGCCGTCGGTGGGATCGATGTGGCTGTCGGTGGGACAGGTGTGGCTGTCGGGGGGATCGGCGTGGCTGTCGGCGGGACCGGCGTTGGGGTGGGCACGATATCCCATGGGCAAGTCCCGGTCGAAATGGGATCAATCACGACCATGATGACGAGGGTGCCTCGACTGGCGGGTAGATTAAAGGAAAAAGGATCGTACGTCGGGCTGTTCTCAACGACGCCAATGCCGATAAACCCTTCGCTGGCAGGAACGCCGACATTGTTGTTGAAGCCCAGGAGCGGTAGGTTATTCTGCAGATCCGTGTCTTGTAGCAGCGCAGCTTCTCGATGCCCCCAAGCTGCGACCGTATCGGCGTAGATCCAACTATAGATTGAACGTTCGACGGGTAAGGGGTTGTCCGCCCCGCCGCTCCAGAAGCCCGCAATATTTTCTGCACGAGCGAGAATTTCAGTGCAAGGACCCAGGACGGAATCGTTTTCAATCCGCTGAAAGGGTGTGCCGTCTTGGTTGTGGCCCCAGAGATTATTGGCGACTAAAAAATCTGCATAGTCTTGAGCCAGGCGTGTTGTGTCTGCGTCCCAATCCTGGAAGGGGAGTCCAGTGACGCCTGGTCCGCTGCCTGCACGCGCAATGCGCTCGGCGTTGAGCAGGTAGAGGGCGCGCTCATTATGGTCATAGCTGTCCCAAACGGCCTGTGCGGGCAGGCTGAGAAAGCCGAGGCTGTTGGTCGTCAGCCCGAGTTGGATCTCTTCTTGGCGACGTCCGTTATTGTAGGCGGCCTCAATGTCGGCCACGCCGCCAAAGGCGGCTGTGAAGAGGCCGTTGTTGGGATCGTAGACGCCGCCGGTATCGGTCCAGGGAATGTCGTTGATTAGGTTGGGTGGTGAAGCAGCTTGGGCAGTGTGGAATAGAAACAGGAGTGAGCTGACTAAGAAAAGCGAAGAAGCAACGGTGCGCAATACAGTGTGCAGACTTCGAACTGTTCGAACGCAGATCAAATCAAATAGGGGAATTTTAGGCAACATAAGGGGGTTGTCCTTTGCCGTCTTGGTTGTATGTTGTGAACTTGCCTAATATGATTGTGGACCCGTGACGCCCGTCATAGGTCCAGCCACTCGATCAGATTACAAAAGCATTAGAGCATCATGCTCATTTTCTCTCCTTTCTCGGCTTGCACTGTCTACCATCCCGGGGTGTGAAGAGCATCACAAATCGCTGATAAAGCGGATCCGCTAGAAAAGCCAAGCGTTTTCTAGATGTGATGATTAATACCTTGAAGTAAGGCTAATGCCATCCATCACAAGTTAAGGTTTCTTGACGGATGGCAAATGGACGAGTGATTGACGGACCGGGCGTCTGTCGCAGTCTCCATTTCTGTACCACTGCTTTCTATCGCAGCGAAACCGATGAGCCAGCTACGTATCTCGCTGAAAATGCCAAACTCTTTGGCTTGATCAAGCGCAAACGTAAGCCCGATGCTCTGCATTTACTCAATTTGACTATTCTCGAGCAACCTTAACTTAACTTGTGACCAATGGTTGTGCAATGCAAGGCGGTTCTTCCCTGCTAATGTAACACGAAAGCATTGCGAACAATATTACAATATTGTTACACTTTGATTGCGTCGCAGATTTTGATGGGCGTTGTAGAAATCTAGCGAACGACGGGAGCCGTTGAATGTCAACTTCAGTGGGAGATTGCGTGACTGCGGCGTAAACAGTGAAGAATCGCTTTGAGACGTTGCTTGCAGCACTCTTCGCATACCGCAACCGCTGCCTGGGGTTGTCCGACAAAGGTGTAGATCAATCTTCGCATGAATCTGCTCCCCTGCAGCACAGAGAGCAGTATGCAGGGGAGTGATTAATTCCAGATAGACACAGCGTTGATGCTTGTTAGCAGTCTATTGAGCGAGCCTGCATCGACCCCCTCCATCTCTGGATTCCGGCTATCAGAAGCCACGCCTCGAAGGCGTTCAGAAGCGCTTCATTTAAGGACTACCGCTGCATTTGCATGTTGTAATCGCCATTTCCACTATCCATCTGGGAAGGAAACGTTAGATGAACTATTCGAAAGTGATGACGGTCGGCCTATTCACGCTGCTACTCCTTACGCTGAGCGCCTGCATTGCGCCGATTCAGCCTGAGACGGTCACGGAGAGTGAGACTGAAACGACTGCCAGCTTTACGCTACGTGCACTCGGCACCTATGACAGCGGTGAGTTCGACGCAGAGGCGGCCGAGATTGTTGCCTTTGATCCGACTTCGGTGCGGGCATTCATCGTTAATGGCGGCGCGCAGACCATCGACATTGTTGATCTGAGTGACCCGACGATGCCTGTCCTCGTCGATCAGATTGACGTCACCCCACTAGGCGCAGTCGCTAATAGCGTGGCGATCCGCGATGGGCTGGTTGCAACTGCGATCGAGAATGAGGACAAGCAAGCCGATGGAATCGTCGCTTTCTTCGATACGGACGGCGCAGTGTTGGCCCAGGTTGAGGTGGGCGCGCTGCCCGATATGGTCACCTTTACGCCCGACGGCAGCAAGGTGCTGACCGCGAACGAAGGCGAACCCAGTGATGACTACACCAATGATCCCGAGGGATCCATCGCCATCATCGACATCAGCGGCGGCATAGAAGGCTTGACCCAAGCGGCCGTGACAATTGCCGGCTTTGGCGCCTTTAATGATGCCGAACTAGACCCGAGCGTACGCATCTTTGGGCCCAATGCTACGGTCGCTCAGGACCTGGAACCGGAATACATCGCGGTCGCGCCTGATTCGGCGACGGCCTACGTTGCGCTGCAAGAGAACAACGCTGTGGCCGTCATCGACTTGACCGCAGGCGAGGTGACGGGCGTAATCGGGTTGGGCTTCAAGGATCACAGCCAGCCGGGCAATCAACTCGATGCCAGCGATGAGGATGGCGGCGTGAACCTGGCGAGCTGGCCCACGCTGCGGGATGTACCAGCCTGATGCCATCGTGGCTTACGCGGTTGATGGCGAAGTCTATCTGATCACGGCCAACGAAGGCGACGCCCGCGACTATGACGGCTACAGCGAGGAGGCCCGGGTCGAGGATTTGACGCTGGATCCGGACGCCTTCCCCGATGCAGAAACGCTTCAGACTGAGGAGAATCTGGGACGCTTGAAGACCACCCTCGCCAATGGCGACTCGGATGGCGATGGCGACTATGATGAGATCTATAGCTTTGGCGCACGCTCCTTCTCGATCTGGGACAGTGCGGGCAACCTGGTCTTTGATTCCGGCGATGAGATCGCCCGCATCACGGCTGAACGCTTCCCGGACGGCTTCAATTCTTCGGGCGAGAATGATAGCTTTGACAGCCGCAGCGACGACAAGGGCAGCGAGCCCGAGGCGCTGGCCTTGGCCGAGATCGACGGACGTACGATCGTCTTCCTCGGTCTGGAGCGCATCGGGGGCATCATGATCTACGACGTGACTGATCCGACGGCCCCGGTCTTTGTTGAGTATGTCAATCAGCGCGATCTTGCTGCGGCGACCGAGGCTGCCGGCGATCTGGCGCCGGAGGGCATCGCCTTTGTCCCGGCGGATGTCAGCCCCACCGGCGCGCCGCTGCTGATCGTGGCCAACGAGTTTAGCGGCACGACCACGGTCTACGAGGTTGCGGGCGGCATGTAGTTCGTGTGATGTAATGCGTTGCAGGGTGCAGCGGGTTGCGTTCGAGGTGAACGAGGCGATAAGTTGTCACTTCGGGGACAACATGTCGCCTCGTTTTATTTGCTTATTTGCGAATTGTCGTACGCTCCGGATGAAAGCGCCAATACGCATGATAGGTAATGCCCAAAATCATGACGATCAGGCTGATCCGTTCCAGCATGAAGAGAAGTTCAAATAGCTGAGTATTGGGTGTGATGAGGTCCATTGATTGGTTCGTTTCAAGCATTTGCGTCTGCTGATGCAGGTCGATACCCTTGTTCGCTCTATCGATGAAGACGCCCCGGGCGCGGATGGCGGTTCCAGTGAACTGCTGCGCGCACAGGGGGCGTTGGCGTTGCGCCAGTAACTCGTCTGATTGTGGCTGATTGAGATCGATGCATCTGTGTCATGCGACACGGGTTCGCGGCGAGGGCAATCACAACAAGTCGGTTGAACACGCAGGCAGTCTATTGCGAGGCTAGTGAATCCCGGCAGAAATTCTCATACAGTTCCCACCAGTGGTAGATTCTCCGAATTTCTGTCGTGGTATTCACGCCGATCTGTACTAGGAGGCTTTCTGGCTGTTGGGTTGCGCTTTGATCCACGGGGCGCGCTCATCGGGGCGGCCAACATTGCGGAAGGGCCCGCGATTCTCTACGGGGAAGAGTTCGGCGATGTTGAGCATGATCATGTCGCCCATCGTATCCATTTGCTGGCGACGTTCTTGTCGCCCCATGCTCTTGTCGATGACCAACGGACCAAAGGGTCGTCCGATGCGGACGGTGACCGACGTCCGGCGTCCGCGCACGAGGTTGTTGAGAATCTGCTCGGTGCCGATTAGGGCCACGGGCAGGATGGGCACGCCGCTCTGGATGGCCAAAAAGGCCGTGCCGGGCTGGGCATGGGTCAGTTGCGCATCGAGCCGCGAGTTGTGGCTGTAGTCGTTGGTCACGCTTTCTTCAACCAGCTCGCCCCGGGCACGTTGCGCCACACGACACGGGTCAATACCACCCTCGGGGAAGATAGCGATGGATTGACCGGAATCCAGCATATTCAGTGCCATACGCAGTGCTTTGCGATCGACGCCACCACGCCAGATGGGAATGCCCTGGAACGCGGCCATGAAGAGGCGCACGAACCAAAAGCGCTGCGATTCCGTGGCGATCATGAAGACCGGGCGAAAGGGCAGGTAAAGCGTGATCAGTGCGGCGTCAAACCAGCTGAAGTGATTGGAGATGACGATCAGCGGGCGATTGGTGGGCACATTATACGAACCCAATACGTTGACGTGCAGAATCACCCGACTGATCAGCCGCCCAATCGCCAGCAATGTCCAACCCAGAATGGAATGATACACTCGCTTAAACCGAATCATGCCGGCAGATATCCTCGCGCAGTCTAGACGTCGACAACTCTGTCTGATTTCCCATTGTTGCGCATGCGCAGGCAATTTCTCCACCTGGCTGCAACGAACCAAAACCCCATAATTAGTGAGCAATTGTATCACAGGATCGCCCAATACTTCGGCAAGGATACCACCCGTTTGTTATGATCTTGTTTACGACGTTGATTGTGGTCTTTAATAGTGGGCCGTACCAGCGCAACATGGATCAAAGTTGCCCCGTTACCCTCCAGCCTCTGCCGCCAAAGTGTGGCAATAATTCCGTGTGCAGATTGGCGACAACGGCCCAGATATCGTGCCCCGTTAGGTCTCTTGCACCAGGACCGCCCTCAAATTCGATCAAACAGGCTTCTGCTTCTCTACGAATATCTGCTTCGGTGGCTGGATGCTGAGCAGTGTAGCGGCCCAGTTAGTCGCCGTTTTTCCATTCAAGCCCTCCCTGCTCCGTCTTCGCCCATAGCTGTTTCCCATCGCTCCAGAGATGCACGCGGCCGTGCCGGTCGGTGCGCAGCACGGGAATGCCAGCCAGATTTGCCAGCACGTCCGCATGAGGATGGCCGTAATCATTGTCCGCGCCGACCTGGATCACGGCCAGGGTCGGCGTCACCGCGGCCACGAAGTCTGCGCCGGAAGCGCTCTGGCTGCCGTGGTGGCCGACTTTGAGCACGTTCGCCTGAATGGGCGCGGTTTCCGCCAGCCAGATTGCCTCACTGGGCAAGCCGGCATCGCCTGTGAGGAGCACGCTGAAGTCGCCGTAGACGAGCTTGACCACGAGCGAATTCTCGTTGTCGGCGTGCTCGTGCTCAAAGCCCGCCGGCGGCGGCCATAGGACCCAGAGCGCCACGCCATCGCCCAAATCGACCCAACCGCCTGCTGCCTGTTGGGTCAACGATGCGCCGCCCTGGATCATGCTGTCGCGCCAGCCATCGGCCGCACCATCGGCCTGGGTGACGGGCGTCTCCAGCGCATGGCTAACGCGAAAGCGTGCAGGCGTCTGCGCTTGCGCGGCCATGTGGTCGGCATCCGGATGGGTGAGCAGCAGCAGGTCGAGTGAGCGGTCCCAGAAGGGCATGACGGCGCCCAGCTCGGCCAGCAGACGCTCGGGCTCGGCGCCGCCGTCGATGAGCGCCTGGCGGCCCGACGGCGTGGTGATGAGGATGCCGTCGCCCTGACCGATGTCGAGAAAATGAACGTGGAGCCGGCCGTCGGGCTGGGTGAGCGCCACCCGCCATACGAGCAGCGCAATCACGGCCAGCGCGCCGGCCAGTGCCGGGCTCAACAATCGCACGAAGCCGCCGCCACGCATGCGCCCGACCAGCCGGCGACCGCCCGCCGCCAGCTGTCGCCGCCAGTGCAGGCCAAAGATGAGCGCATAGGTCAGCAGCAACGCGCCCAGGCCGTACTGGGCAACCGCCAGGCTGGCGCCAGGCAAAGCCGCGGTCCACTCGACCATGGCCACGGTCCACACGAGGCTGAGCCAGGGGATCCAGAGCAAGGCTTGGGCCAGCCAGCGTAATCCCGCCACGCCGGCCAATACCCCACCGGACCCCCATAGCATGATGTACGGTTGAACCGGGGAAATGAGCAGATTGGTCAGAAGGCTGACCAGACTCAAGCGCCCGAAGTAGAAGACGACCAGGGGCAGGGTCGTGACGTTGGCTGCGAGGGTGACCAGCAGTCCGTCTTCTAGCAGGCCCCGCGCCAGGCTGCGCGTGCGTGCCAGGGCCTGATTGGAGAACGCTGCAGAAGGTTCAGCATTCGGCGTCGTAGGCGGCGTTTCGCCCGCAAGCAGACCGCCAAAGCCGGGCACAAAGCGCCGGAAGCCCTCGGTGATGGCCGGTGAGAAGAGAATCAGGCCGGCTGTGGCGGCGCTGGAGAGCTGGAAGCCCACGTCCCACAGCGTCAGCGGATTGACCAGCGTCATGGCCCAGCAGGCCGCGGCCAGGCTCACCAGCGCGGTGCTGCGCCGGTTGAGCGCCACGGCCCACACAAAGAGGCCGCCCATGAGCGCGGCGCGCATCACGGCGGCGTCGCCGCCCACGAGCAGAGCGTAGAGCGCGATGCCGACCAGCGTGGGGTAGACGGCGCGGCGTCGGCCCAGGACGCGGGCGAATAGGGCCAGCAGAACGCCGGAAATTAATGCGACGTTGCTGCCGCTAATGACGATTACGTGGCTCGTGCCGGTGAGATTGAACTGGTCGTAGAGATCGTCCGGGATGCCGGCTTCGATGCCAAGCAGCATGCCATTGGCCAGCGCGGCATAGGGCTCGGGCAAGAGCTGGTTGAGCACACGTTCACCCCGTGCACGCAGCGCGTAGACCACTGTCAGCAGCCGGCTGCCCGCTGGCGGTGCGTCCACTGGCGTAATACGCGTGCCGTACATGAGGCTGTGCACGCCCTTGCGCGCCAGATACTCGCGGAAGGAAAAGTCCTCAAAATCGGGTGGCGTGACCAAGCGCCCGCGCAGACGCAACGGCTGCCCGTAGACGTAGCGCGTCTCGATGCCCGTGGTCAGGCGTAATTCACCCGTCACCGGCTGGACGCGGCCGGCCCCGGTCAACGATGTCGCGCGTACAACCAGGCGCTGCTTTGTGCCGGCCAGCAGGGGGTAGCTGTCTACATAGCCTTCGACAATAACGGTGGGCGCGTCGCGCACAAAGGCCTGATCGGCCGGCAGGTTGTAGTAGGCGAGATCGGTTTCTGTCCAGCAGGGCGTGAGGGGGCGAGCCGCATAGCGCAGCGCACCTGTTACCGTGCACAGCGCAAGCGCCGCGAGCAGCGTCGGCGTCCAGGGCTGCGTGCGGGGCGCCGAGAAGCCGGCGCTGCGCGGCCAGACGAGCGCCGCGTCCGCTTGTTTCGCAGCGTGCAGTCGGTTGAGGAGCGGCGTGAAGGGGAGCAGCAAAGCTGGGCCCCACCAGAGCCAGTGGGGAAACTCACAGCCGATCCAACCGGCGTCCCAGGCGAAACGCCCGCCGAGAACGCCGGCAAAGTAGGCAAGGGCCAGATAAAGGAGGACCATGCGGGGGATCATGTCCTTTCAAGGGTTAATCAAACATTCGGTTTATTCACCCATCAGCTGCACGACGAGTTGTCGCTGGCGGGCGCGGTTGTCGAAATCGACAAAGATGATCTGCTGCCATGTGCCCAGCGTCAGGTTGCCATCTACAAAGGGCACGGTAAGCGACGGTCCTAGCAGCGCCGCGCGCACGTGGGCGTGACCGTTGCCGTCGCCCCAGCGTGCGTTGTGCGCATACGGGCGATTGGGGTCGGCGAGCTGGTCGAAGAGACGTTTGAGATCGCTGACGCACCCTGCCTCATATTCGAGCGTGGTCAGCGCGCTGGTGGCCGACGGCGTGAAGAGGGTGACGATGCCATTCTCCAACCCACTTTCGGCAATAAGCGCTGCAACCTGCTCGGTGATTTCGAGAATGTCGGCATCACCCTGAGTGTGAAACTGAATGGTCTGCGTTTTGACAGTCATATGGCGTGAGTACCAGCATGAAAAGGGCAGATAGGGACGTCTATCTGCGTTCGATGATTGGCAGGAAGATGTTCGCGCTGTCGCCGACCAACAGGGTTTGACTGTTCGTCGCTTCGTTGCCGTTGCTGTCCCGGACCCGCAGGATGATGGTGTGCACGCCCGCAGAGGGCGTTACGCGCAGCCAACTGCCCGTGCCAAGATCGCCATCTCGATTGGACCACCAGCGCAGGTCTTCCTCCGGCAGAAGCCCGTCCTCCAGATCATAGCCGGTGCCTTCCAGGGCGATCGCCGCGCCGACATCGATGCGGGTCTGCTTCGTTCGGATGACGGCGGTCGGCGGTTTCCCGGTCACGGTAATCGAATTGTCGGCCACAAACCCAATCTCGAGGCTGTCGGATGTATCGTAGGCCGTGTTGATCCCGTCGGTTGCGCCGACTCGGAATTGTACTTGATTGCTGCCGGGTAGCACGCTTAGATCGACGACCACCGACGTTGAAGTCAGATCCGCGGCCAGCGGCAGCCAAGACGCACCTGAGTCCGTGCTGTAGTCCAACGAAAAATAGAGCGGGTCTTCATCGAGATCGGCGCCATTCCAGGCGACGGTGACTTCATCGCCGGAGAGATCCGCGCCGCCGGTCGGGCTCGTGAGACGCACAAAGGGTTGATTGCGACTCACTTGGCGTGTCGCCAGTACCGTATCACCCCGGGTCAGGATGACTTTGGCCGTTTCGACCGGATACGGCACGACCAAAGAGAATCCATCCGTGTCGGTGGGCTCGCCCGTCTCAATGTTGAGGAAGCCCAGATCAAAGCAGCGATTGTCCAGCGCTGCGTCGCTTTCATCCTGGAGTTCGATACAGTAGGTGTTACCGGTGCTGGCATCCGCAGGGGTGTCAGAGCGGATTACGTAGAACGGATCGAGCGTAACGTTCTGGCTCTCCCGCTCAATGATTCCTGAAATCAACAATTTCGCCGTGAATTCGCCTCCTCCCGCAGCGGTAGTTCTTGCCGCAGTGGGCGCAAAGCCGGCTGCCATGCGCCGATAGTTATAGGGCGAAATCCACTCCGGCGCGCAGTAGGTCATGAAGTCGTAGGTATCCTGGGGAAAGAGGATCTGCAGGCGGGACGCATCAAAGCCGACTACGCCGATTGAGCCCAGAGGCAGATTGGGATAGACGGGATGTTGGGGCTCGGGACCGCCCGGTTCGCCGACACAGCGGGGATCTTCCTGAGCGGAGCGGTTGGCGGTGTGCCGCAGGCCGGTGCGGTCAAGAATGTGGGCCAGCTCATGGGCCAGCGTTTCGGCGCCGCAGCTAAGGGCATAGCCAGTTGCCACACGCCCCCGTCCGCCGGCGAAGATGGCGTCGGCGACGCCGCAGAGACCGGACGGCTGACCCGCGGCCCAGCCGTAGAGGCGATCGGGAGGAGCGCCGCCTACCCAGCTCCCCTCATGGGTCATGCGATCCCAGAAGCGATTGAGTGCATTGATGTACTCCGGATAAGTCTGCACGGTGAGCGGGAAATTGAGAGACTGGTTGAAGCCCGGTTGGAAGAAGTAGTCAACCCCATTTGCGCCCACCGGGAAGAACCTGCGAATGTCGCTGTCGCTGGTAAGGGCAATCTCCCGATCAAGGCCTGGATTCATCTCCACCCAGGCGATGCGCAGGCGCGGCGCCGGTTGGAAGCGCCGTGTAATCTCGTTGGTCGTATTGTTGTTTTCGTTATTTTCGGCGATCTGATTGCTCGGGTCGACTTCCGCCCAGAGATCGATTTCTCCGGTCAGCCAGGCAATGTCGAGCAGGTAGTTCAGCGTGGACCCTGCACTGCCTTCCGCCGAGTCGCCGACCAAAGTAATGGGACCGTTGAGCGATTCAACCGTCTGCACCACGTTCTGAGAATCGCGTACGAATAGCGTGCCGTCCAGATTTTCGACGGAGTCGACGCCGGTGACGTCTACGTAGACGCGGACCAGCGCCGGCTTGCCCGCTATCAGCGGCACGGGCGCGCCCGTGACCGGATCGGCATCAGCCATCAGCGCCTGGCCAACCTGGATGGCGGTAATTGACAGATCCACGTTGCTGCCCGGCTGGGGCGGTACAGGCGTGGGCGTGGGCGCCCGCGGGGTCGCCGGCAAGAGCGTCGGGGTCGGGCTCGGCGTGGCCGTGGGCGGCGCGGTCGTCGGTGCAGGAGTGCTGGTCGCGCCCGGGGTGGCCGTGGGTGGTCCGGCGCCGTCCGGCGTGCAGAAGATGAGGCTTACATCGTCAAAGACAATTTCGCTGAAAAAGCCGTCGTAGTCCTCTTCTATTTGAAAGGTAAGCTGGATGGTGCGGCCTGCCAGTAGGTTTACTGGGAGGCCATCCTCGAAGTATTTCCAGGTCCCGGTCTGGGTGTAGGTCAGGAAGGACCAGAAGATCAGTTCACTAAATGTTTCATCGTAAATCGCGAGGTAGACAACATCTCCCGGGTCGGCGAAGACGACGCCGGAATAAAAGGCCAGCCCCGCAGCCGTTGCATTGGCGGGTACTTGCACCGTCTGCCAGATCGCCGAATTGCTGTAGAACTGCGTGTTTTGAAAGGCTGAGCGCGCACCGGTTACCCACGATTCTTCCGAAAAACCGACATTCGAGCTGGGTTGGCCAAACCATGCGCCATTCGTCTCAAAGCTCGGGTTGGAAATGTAATCGAAGCATTCGTCATCTGTCGCTTGGGCGCGCGAACTTGTGCTGCCAAAAGGCTTTGCGTCGGGAGAGTCGGGGATGGGCGGCACCGGATTTTGTAGATAGACGGAACCTTCTGTTTGGGGGGCGCCCCGGGCAATAATATCCGGATCTTCAGGCGTCGCCAAGACGCCTAGGCTGGCGGGATCTTGTTGCTGGCCGCTTACCGACTGCGTGCGTACAACGCCGGTGACGAGTAGCAACGAAATCACAACGAACGCTATCAAGAAGAGTACTGCTGGCTTGCGCATGTTCGTTCTCCTAGGTTTCCGTACTGCTTCGTATGGGCCGCTTGGGCACCGGACATGCGGTCATTATATGGAGTGAAGACTACATGTCAAACAGTCCTCCGGAATCCGCACAAGGGTGCATCCCATTTTGGGGACGGTATACAAACGGACTGGTCGCTTTACTCTAGAGCAGTCCCCCAAAAATGCGGTATGCACCCCGCGCACAATTGACGATTGACCGCATGAGCTGATTTCGGTAGACTTAGCGGGCTCAATTCTTGACGCCTGCTCAGCCGTGGGCGGAGTTACGAAACTGTGCACAAAGCTTTGCAGGCAAGAACCGGAGAACACATGAGCGTCTCTGACTCTCGCGCATACTTTGTGAAGCCCTTTTGTAGCTTCTGGCAGTCCGTCATTTGGTGCACCATGTAGATGATTTCCCCAGCGTGAAGGAGGGTTCCTTGCAAGCATTTGATTATGAACGGGTTCAAACTGTGACCGATGCCGTAGCGCTGCTCGCCCGGTACAACGGCGACACGCGATTGCTCAGCGGCGGCACCGACCTATTGGTGGCCCTGCGCGAAGGGCGCTACCAGACCGGAATGGTAATCGACGTCAAGCCGGTTCCGGAACTGTCGGTGCTCGCCTATTCGCCAAGCGATGGCTTGACGATGGGCGCGGCCGTCACCTGTCGTCAGCTTAATGAAGATGCAGCAATTGCTGCGGCTTACCCTGGCCTGGTCGACGCCGCTCATCTGATTGGCGGCATTCAGATCCAGGGTCGGGCGAGCTTTGGCGGCAACCTCTGTAACGCGTCGCCGGCGGCCGACGGCATCCCCGCGCTGATTGCCTACGGCGCACGCTGTACGATCGCCGGGCCAGAAGGCGAACGCACGGTTCCGGTCGAGGAGTTCTGCCTAGCGCCGGGCAAGACCGTGCTGGGGCGGGGCGAGCTGCTCGTATCGCTGCAGATGGCGGCGCCGAGTCCGGGCCATGGCGCCGCGTACCTGCGCTTTATTCCGCGCAACGAAATGGACATTGCAGTCGTCGGCGTGGGCGCCGCTGTGCAATTGAATGCAGCGGGCACCCACTTTGAAGACGCACGCGTGGCGCTGGCCGCGGTTGCGCCCCGACCACTCTTCGTGCCTGCCATCGGCGACGCCCTGCGCGGCCGCGAAGTCACCGTTGACGCGTTGGAGGAGGCGGGTGAGATCGCCCGCGCCGCGGCCACGCCCATTTCCGACATGCGCGGCACGGCCGAGTATCGCACCCATTTGACGGGTGTTCTGACGCGACGGACGCTGAGTAAGGCTGTGGAGCGAGCGCGCGCAAGCGCATAAGGGGTGGGGTTTGGGTAGTGGGGTTGTAGGGTCTTGGGGTAGTGGGGAGCATCCTTCATGCTTCAGAAGCTTCCCCCCAAAACTCCACCACTCCAAAACCCCACAACCCCATAACAAACAAATGGAGCAATCAATGACATCCAAAGTAATCGTCTCGACCACTGTGAACGGTGACCCGGTCGAGTTTCTATGCGAGCCGCGGCAGAGCCTGCTGGAAGTTCTGCGTGATACGCTGCAGCTAACGGGCACAAAAGAAGGCTGCAACAACGGCAACTGCGGCGCCTGCAACGTCGTGCTCGATGGTGTGCTCGTCAACTCATGCCTGGTTTTGGGCGTCGAGGCAGAAGGCAGTGACGTGCATACGGTGGAGGGGATGGCCGAGCCGGAACGCCTGCATCCTCTACAGCAAGCGTTCCTGGAGCATGCTGCGCTCCAGTGTGGCATCTGTACGCCGGGCTTTTTGCTCTCGGCCCAGGCCCTGCTGGAGACGAATCCCGATCCGTCGGAGGAGGAGGTGCGCTTCTGGCTGGCGGGCAATCTCTGCCGCTGTACCGGCTATGACAAGATCGTGCGCGCCGTACTCGACGCCGCTGACAGCGCCGCGTAGACCAAAGCATCAGGCTTCAAGAGGCATTTCAATGAGAAGGGCTCTGCATCAGCAAAGAGTGCTTCCCACCATTTCCAAGTCGATCGGCATGTGTCCATGATGAGTGGCCAGCGATGAGTCAAGGTCTTGCGAAAAATTTAACCGAGTATGGTGATCGAGAATTTGCCCTCTTCCTGCGTCGCTCTTTTGCCAAGGCCATGGGCTTTAGCGATGAGGCGCTGGAAAAGCCTGTGGTTGGCATCCTCAACACCTATAGCGAGCTGAATAACTGCCACCGCCATTTTCCGCAACTGATCGACGCGATCAAGCGGGGCGTCTGGCAGGCGGGCGGTTTGCCCCTGGAATTCCCGACCATTTCGTTGGGTGAGGTCTTCTTATCACCCACCAGCATGCTCTATCGCAACCTGATGGCGATGGATGTGGAGGCGATGATCCGGGCGCAACCGCTGGACGCGGTTGTGCTGACCGGCGGTTGCGACAAGACGCTGCCCGCGCTGCTGATGGGCGCGGCCAGCGCCAACGTTCCGGCGCTTGTTGTCGCCGCGGGTCCCATGCTGACCAGCCAATTTGATGGTGAGCGGATCGGCGCCTGCACGGACTGCCGCCGCTTCTGGGCCAGCTACCGGCGCAGCGAAATCGATCGCGCAACGATTGACGTCGTCGAGGGACGTCTTGCACCAACGCCGGGTACATGCAGCGTCATGGGCACGGCGAGCACGATGGCGTGTCTCGTCGAGGCGCTGGGCATGATGCTGCCAGGGGGCGCGTCTATCCCGGCCGTCTATGCCGACCGCATGCGCCATGCCGAGGCCGCCGGCAAACAGGCGGTGGAATTGATTCGGCAGCAGTTGACGCCCGACCAGATTATGACACCGGCCGCGTTCGATAACGCGCTGCGCGTTCTGCAGGCCATCGGCGGCTCGACCAATGCCATCATCCACCTAACCGCCATTGCCGGTCGGTTGGGCATCGACCTGGACCTGGCGCGCCTCAACCGGCTGGCGGATTCAACGCCGGTGCTGGTCGATCTGAAGCCGACCGGCAGCGCCTACATGGAAGATTTTCATCGAGCCGGAGGCATGCAGGTGTTGCTTCAAGAGCTAAAGCCGCTCCTAGAGCTGGATCCGCCTACCGTCGCCGGCATGACGCTGGCCGAGCGCCTGGATGAGCCGTACGACTTCCCAGGGTGGCAAGAGGTCATCCGCCCGGCCACCGACCCGCTCCAGCCGCGTGGCGCACTGATTGCCCTACGCGGCAATCTGGCCCCGGACGGCGCGATTTTGAAGCGTTCTGCGGCCACGCCCGCGCTGCTCAATGCGACCGGTCGTGCGGTTGTCTTTCATTCGCTGCAAGACATGGCGGCGCGGATCGATAGCCCTGATCTGGAAATTGAGGAAGATGATTTTCTGGTGCTGCAAAATGCCGGCCCCCTGGGTGGACCCGGCATGCCCGAGGCCGGTTATCTGCCCATCCCCAAGAAATTGGCGGAGCGGGGCGTCAAGGATATGGTGCGCATTTCCGATCCGCGCATGAGCGGCACCGCGTTTGGCACAATTGTGCTTCACGTGGCGCCGGAAGCTGCCGTGGGCGGCCCCCTTGGCCTCGTGCAGACGGGGGATAGGATCGAGCTCAGTGCTGACAAGCGAGCGCTCAACCTGTTGGTGTCCGATGATGAACTCGCGCAACGGCAGACGGCCCGAAAAGTCGAGGCGCGAATTCCCCAACGCGGGTACGAGCGCCTCTATTTCGAGCACTGCCAGCAGGCCGATCTCGGCGCAGATTTTGACTTTATCCGCGCTCCGGAGGCGGCCTCCTAGGCGTGCGTCATGGCACGCTGGTGCGGCGGATTGGACGAATCACAACGGATCATCAGCCACGAAATTGCGTAGATTCATGGCAAACTGAAGCGACAACTATCGTGAACGGGCCGCAGCGCACGAATCCGCTCGCGGTCCTGGAGCCTGTGAAATAGAGAGGAACCCCATCAATGAGCGACTATCAAGTGATCGGCACCCGGCCGATCCGTCATGACGGTGTCGACAAGGTGACCGGACACGCCCAATACGGCGCCGACATTCACCTGCCCAATATGCTGCATGGCAAGGTGCTGCGCAGCCCCCATGCCCACCGCGCGCATCGTTGCCATCGACACCGAGCGCGGCCGCGGCGTTGCCCGGCGTCAAGGCGGTGGTCACCGCGGCCGATCTGCCCAGTGCGCCGGACAAGGTCCAAGAGTACGGCGAGACGGTCTCCAATGTGCGCTATGAAAGCTGGAATGTTCTGGCGCACGACAAGGTGCTCTATCACGGTCATGCCGTGGCCGCGGTGGCCGCCGATGATCCCCATACCGCCGACGAGGCGGTCCGACTCATTCAGGTGGAATACGAAATGCTGCCGCCCGTGATGAATGTGGAGGCTGCGCTGGCGCCCGACGCACCGATCCTGATCGATTTTCTGCGCACGGACGAGATGGGCAAGAAGGGGGATCGGCCGACCAACCTGGCCGCGCACCTGCGCCACCAACACGGCGACCTGGCCGCCGGCTTTGCGGCTGCCGACGTGATTGTCGAGCGCGAATTCCATACTGGTACCGTGCATCAGGGCTACATCGAACCCCAAAACGGCACGGTGATCTGGGGCGATGACGGTCATGTCCAGGTCTGGTGTAGCTCCCAGGGTGCATTTGCCATACGCAGCCAAATGGCCGATCTCTTGCAGATCCCGGTCTCCCAGGTCACAGTGACGCCGCTGGAGATTGGCGGCGGCTTTGGCGGCAAACTGGACGTCTATCTGGAGCCGGCTGCCGCCCTGCTTTCGCGCAAGGCCGGCCACCGCCCGGTGAAGATGACCATGAGCCGTGCCGAGGTGCTTCAGGCCACGGGACCTACCTCCGGCTCCACCATCAGGGTGAAGATGGGCGCCACCCGCGATGGCAAGCTGACGGCCGCCGAAGCGGCGCTCTATTACGAAGCCGGCGCGTTTCCCGGCTCGCCCGTCGGCGCGGCCAGCGGCGTGATCTTTGCCCCGTACAAGCTGGAGAACGTGCAGATCGACGGCTACGACGTGCTGGTCAACCGGCCCCATGCCAAGGCCTACCGTGCGCCGGGTGGCACCAATGCCGCCTTTGCCTCCGAAACTGTCATCGATGAATTGGCGCTGCAGTTGGATATCGACCCCCTGGAGATGCGGCGCATCAATGGCGTTGTCGAGGGCGACCGCCGACCGGATGGGCCGGTCTACCCCAAGATTGGTTTCATGGAGACGCTTGACGCCATCGCTGAGAGCGATCACTATCAAACGCCGCTGGAGGGCCCCTACCGTGGCCGCGGGGTTGCCTCTGGTTTCTGGTTCAACTGGGGCGGCAAGTCGAGCGTATCGGCCAGCGTCAACGCCGATGGCACGGTCAGCCTGGTGGAGGGTTCCACCGATATTGGCGGCACCCGGGCGTCGCTGGCCATGCAGCTTGCCGAGACGCTGGGCATCGCGGCCGAAGACGTTCATCCTCAGGTCGCGGGCACTGATTCGGTCGGCTACAACGATGTCACTGGCGGCAGTCGCACGACCTTTGGCACCGGCTGGGCCGTTTATGAGCTGGGAAAAAAGCTGAATGAGGAGATGCGCAAAGCGGCCGCCGACCTCTGGGACGTAGCGCCCGAGTCGATTGCGGTCGAGCGCGGCGTCTTTTCCCACAACGGCGACAGCCTCTCGTTCAAGGAATTGGCGGCGGAAGCCGGTGATGTGCCCATCACGGCTGCGGCGAGCGTCCACCCCAAGAAGTTTGGCCCAGGCTTTGCCACCCATGTGGTCGATGTCGAAGTTGATCCCGAAACGGGCAAGGTGACGATTCTGCGCTATACCGCGTCTCAGGACGTGGGCACGGCCATCCATCCCAGCTATGTGGAGGGGCAGATCCAGGGCGGTGTGGCCCAGGGCATCGGCTGGGGGCTCAATGAGGAATACGTCTATGACGATGAAGGCCATCTTCTTAACGGCAATCTGCTTGACTATCGCATGCCCACTGCGCTTGACCTGCCCATGATCGACACCATCCTGGTGGAAGTCCCGTCGCCCGGCCATCCCTACGGCGTGCGCGGCGTGGGCGAGGTGCCGATCGTGCCGCCGCCGGCCGCATTGGCCAACGCCATCTACCGCGCACTGGGCGTGCGCATGACCGTGCTGCCCATGTCGCCCGGCAACGTCATGCAGGCCGTCTGGGAACAGGCCTAGCCGTGGCGCATGAAGTCTGGATTCCTGCGCTTCATCGCGATCTGACCGGCGGTGTGGAGCAGGTGACCGTGACGGGCGAGACGGTCGGTATGCTTGTCGATGAGTTGGAACGTGCTTTTCCCGGCCTCCGCGATCGGCTTTGCGACGAAGCGCGGCTGCGTCCCGGCATTTCCGTAGTTGTCGACGGCGTGGTTGCGCCGCGTGGGTTGCGCCAGCGTTTGCCTGAATCGAGTGAGGTGCATTTTGTGCCCGCCATCAGCGGCGGGGCTGAGCCGGATTAGTCGATCTTGCTGAGTGTCTAACGAAAGAGTCCGCCATTGCGTTCGCAATGGCGGACTCTTTCGTTTCCCATCAGTTTATGCTGAACAAGACACTATGGTTGTTGGATGAAAATCGGCATCATGTTGATGTCTAACCCCAGCGCCTCAATGATCAAGACTGAGTCAAGTGGCTGGGTATTGGCCCCACCGAAAATCACCAGCGACAGCTTGGCGTTGCCCCGCATGGCGAAAGGATCAAGATCCAGGAGCAGGCCTCCCGGATCGCAGCCGCCGGTGGCTGCGGCGACATACCAGTCGTAATTGCCGACGAAGAGCGTTAGATAGCCGCTCTGCTCGCCATAGCGCAGCGGTCCGCCAACAAGGCTGTCATCGGCGTCATTGCAGATAACCACGGCTGTGTCGTCCAGGTCAGCGGCTACAGGCGCCAGGTGCAGGATGTTGATGATGCCGCCCAAGGGCGGGCCGTCCGGCGTCGGCAGGGTGCCTGGCGGAATGGTGCTGTCCGGCGGCGCCGGCGCGGCGAGGGCGTCCGGCCCGGTAGTCATGGCCACGCCGGCCATGGCGACGAGCGCAATAAAGAGTAAGCCGTACAAGAGCATGCGGGGGGAGCGATGAGCGGTGAAGCGTGATGAAGGCTGCATATGCGTCTCCTTGTGAAAGGGTTCCCGGCCAGAACGAACGCCTGGTTAGAGCAAGACCACGAACGAACAAATTGGTAAGAACTTCTGGAGCTAATGGATCGATCAACCTACAGGTTAAGACGCAGGCATCGGGCAAAAAGGTACGACGAACTTGGCAATCGGTGCTATAATGCCGGGTCATGAGAATTCACCAGCTTGCACCCGATATTGCTGCAAAAATCGCCGCCGGCGAGGTCGTTGAGCGACCGGCCAACGTGGCCAAAGAATTGATTGAGAACAGTCTCGACGCCGGCGCTGATGAGATTCGTGTCGAGATCCGCGAAGGCGGCCAACGTCTTCTGCGCATCGTCGACAACGGGCACGGCATTCCGGCCGCAGACTTGCCGCTGGCTTTTGCCCGCCATGCCACAAGCAAGCTGGCCACTGCCGATGATCTCAACCACATCGGCACCTTTGGCTTTCGCGGCGAAGCGCTCTACAGCATCGCCGCCGTGAGCCAGGTCACGCTGCTCAGCCGCCACGCCGATGACGACTTTGGCGCCCAGATTCGGGTTGAAGGCAGCGAAATCGGCGACGCACAGCGTGCGGGCGCGGCGGTCGGCGCGATGGTTACCGTGGAGCACCTCTTCTACAACGTACCGGCCCGGCGTAAGTACTTGCGCAAACCGGCCACGGAGGCCGGACGAATCGCTGCGGTGGTACAGCACTATGCCCTGGCCTATCCCGAACGCCGCTTCAGCTTCGTCAACGAGGGTCGACTCGTTTTTCAGAGCACGGGCAGTGGTGATCTACTTGACGTTGTGGCTAAGATTTATGGCCCGGACAAGGCACGCCAGATGATCGAAATTGCGCCTATGCCCGCTGCGTCCGGACAGGCGTCAGTCCTGGACACGGGGCTTGCCGCCGAAGTAGATTTCATGCCGGAAGCCGAGTCCGTTGGCGAAGACTCAACCGCCTCGGCCCCGGTCGGTGACGCACTCCGCGTCTATGGCTATACCAGCTTACCTTCGCTCCATCGACCCGAATCGCAGCAATATCCACCTCTTCATCAACCGGCGCTATGTGGAGGACCGCAGCCTGACCCACACGGTCGTCCAGGCCTATCACACCCTCCTGCCCGGCGGGCGCTATCCGCTCGCCGTCATCTTCGTCGACATGGACCCGAGCCGGGTGGATGTCAATGTCCATCCGCAGAAGACGCAGGTGCGCTTCTTGGACGAACGGGCGCTCTTCTCTGCCGTGCAGCAAGCCGTGCGCCGCAGCGTCATGGCGGTTGCCCCGGTGCCGGATGCCGACCTGCGCCCTGGCGATCAGACCGCAGGTTCATCCGCGTCATCGGGCGCCTGGTCCCCCGATGAGGGCTGGGCGGAACGACGCGCCAGCCTCCTCAATGCCGGTCGTCAGCAAGCGTTCGAGCTGCCGCCGCCGGCGCCCCATCGGGACGAAGAACCGGCCGTGCCAAGCCCGGCTGGATCCAGCGCTGGCGAGGAACGTTCCGTTCCGGCCGGCCAGGAAGCCGAGGACGAAACTGCTCAACCGCCGCTGGTCGAACGGCGCTCACAACTGCCGCCCTTACGCGTAGTTGGTCAGGCCGGATCAATGTACATCATCGCCGAGGGTCCCGAAGGACTCTATTTGATCGATCAACATGCGGCCCATGAGCGCATTCTCTACGAAAAATATATGCAGCAACGCTATGGTTTGAGCGACGACAGCGTGCCCCGCCAGCACCTGCTGGAGCCGCTAACGCTCCATGTCGGGGCGGAGTTGACCGGACAGGTGGCCGAGCATCTGGATGCGCTCAATCGAATCGGCTTTGAGATTGAATCCTTTGGCGGCGATACTTTTTTGGTGCGTGCCATCCCCAGCGTGCTTTCCGGTCAAGATCCGCAGCGTGCGGTGGAAGAGATTGTCAATATGCTGGGGGATCGTCGCAACCTCGTTGGTGAGGAGCTGGAGGCGCGGCTCGTCAAGATGGTTTGCAAGCGCGCCGCAATCAAGGCGGGCCAGCAGCTCAGCGAAATCGAGATGCGCGAGTTGATCCGCCAATTGGAAGCGTGTGAAGCTCCTCGTACCTGCCCCCATGGCCGGCCAACCATGATCCAGCTGAGTGCAGGTGAGCTGGAAAAGGCTTTCGGGCGCGTCTAAGGCCAAACCTGTTCAGGTCAGCACGAATTTGCGTAGCTTGCGCCGGGACGTTCGAGGGATTCAGTATCTTGGCGCTGCTGACGTGGGGCATCGGCAGAATCTGTTGCGCTGTGCTGCGCGCAGCCAAAATCGCTCTTGCACGCTGCCGCGGGTTCTGTGGGGCAGTCGGAAGAAGAACCTCTTTTCCTTTTGCTTTGCGAAACTTTGGGGCGCCCCTTCGGCTTGTGTTATACTTTATTGTCATTGTCGTGCGACGACCCAGGAGGTGGATGAATTCGCTCCCGGAAAGATGTTGTCGCCGGCTTTGTCCGCGCCAGTTGTATGTACGACCAACGCGTCGATAGCTTTGAACCTATTGGTAGAACCAATATTTCCCTACGTTGCTTCTGCATAAACCGACACACGATTCAGAGGAACCAATGTCGCTTACCGTTACCACCGAACCGATGGAAAACCGCCAGATAGCATTGACGATTGTAGTCGATCAGGCCCGGGTCGATCAGCAACTGCGCAAGGCGGCGCGCAAGCTCGGCAGCCAGTACCGCATCCCCGGCTTCCGCAAGGGCAAGGCGCCCTATGACATCATTGTTCAATATCTGGGCGTTCAGAATATTTATAACGAGATCATCGACGATCTCGGTCAGGACGTCTACCGCGAGGCGCTGGAAGAGATTGAGTATGAGCCCTATGCCCAGGCCTCTCTGGATGATATTGCCCTGGATCCGATGACGTACAAGCTCCTGATTCCGCTGGAGCCTGAAGTCGAATTGGGCAACTACCGCAGCGTGCGTGTTGATGAGCCCGAGGTCGAGATCGAAGAAGAAGCCGTGACGGAGCGATTGGACTCCTACCGCGAGCAGTACGCTGGCTGGCAGGATGTAGAACGGCCCAGCGAATATGGCGATCTCATGAATATCGACGTCAAGAGCGTTATCCCGGCTGATGGCGACAATGAAGAGGTTGTCGTTCTGGATGAGAGCGACTGGGACGTGACGCCTGATGACGAGAACCCCATGGAGCCGGCCGGCTTTGATGAGGCATTGCTCGGCTTGAAAGCCGGTGACGACGCCGAATTCGAATTGAGTTGGCCAGCCGACAGCCAGAGCATTTATGCCGGTAAGACGGCCCGGTTTACGGTGACCGTCAACAGTATCCAGGCCTATGAAAAGCCCGCATTGAGTGACGAATTTGCACAGCTGGTTGGTCCGGACTATGAGACCCTCGATGACCTGATGGCCGATATCCGCAGTAGCCTCAGCGAGCAGGCCGAGAGCGATGCCCGCAACAACTATCTGGAAAAGGCGCTGGATGCATTGTTGGAAGAGGCGACCCTCAACTATCCGCCTGTGGTGGTGGAAGATCAGCTTGACGCCATGATGAATGACTACGAGCAACGCCTGCGTCAGTTCGGCATCGAGAGCCTCCAGGGCTACTTCGAACAGACCGGCCAGGATATGGAAGAATACCGCGAGAGTCAACGGGAGGATGCGGAGAAGATCGCCCAGCGCAATCTAGTTATTTCCGAGATTCTGCAGAGCGAATTCGTCTTTGCTACGGATGAAGACATCGAGGAAAAGATTGCAGAGTTCGTTGGCGAGGCCAGCGAAGACGAAGAGGCGCAGGCCCAAGCCGATGCCTTGGCGTCTATGCTGCGCAGCGGCCCAGGGCGGCCCATGCTCGAGACGCAGATTTTGCAGGAGAAGGCGCTCGATCGTATTTTGGAGATTGTACGCGGCGAGGAATTGCCGTCGGTAGAAGAGTTGGAAGCGGCCAAACTTGCTGCTGCGGCTGAGGCCGAAGAGGCTGCGCAAAGCGAAGAGGCTGCGGAGGGCGACGAGGCGCAGGAAGTTGAAGAGGCGCAGGACGTCGAAGAAGATGCCGTGACGGTCGAAGCCGAGCTGGAAGTGGATGACGAAAGCGAAGAAGCGACACCGTCTGCGGAAGAGGACTAACGTAACGCAAACGCGGAATCGAAGAGGCCTTACATTGTAGACGGCATGGGACGCTTACCATAGATTTGGTTAGGCCAATTTGGGTCACTACGTTCGTTGTGTTGGTAAGCAACTATTGAAGTCGGGCCGCGTCAGCCGCTTAGGCAGCGATCATTGCCGATCAGACCAACGTATGCTCGACCCGTCATCCAAGCGATGGAGATAAACGAGATGATACACCCACAAAATGTCGTACCAATGGTCATTGATAGTTCGAGCCGCGGCGAACGCGCCTACGATATCTACAGCCTGTTGCTGAAAGAACGGATTATTTTCCTGGGCACGCCGATCAACGATCAGGTGGCTAACTTGATTGTGGCGCAGTTGCTCTATTTGAATAGCGAAGATCCCGAATCAGGGGATCAACATGTACGTGAACAGCCCTGGCGGCAGCATCTATGCCGGCTTGGCGATTTATGACACCATGCAGATGATTCCTGCTCCTGTAAGCACCTACGCCGTCGGCGTGACCGCCAGCATGGGCACCGTACTGCTTGCATCTGGCGCCAAGGGCAAACGCTATGCCCTGCCCCACGCCACAATCCATATGCACCCTGCGAGTAGTGGCGCTCAGGGCTACACCGAGGATGTTCGCGTTGCCTTCAAAGAGCAGGAACGTATTCAGACCCAGCTTTTCCACCTGGTTGGCAAGCACACCGGGCATGATTGGCAGGAAATTGAGAAAGACTTCGAGCGTGATCGCTACATGGATGCGCTGGAGGCCAGAGAATATGGCCTGGTTGATGAAGTACTGGGCGATACAGATGATATTGTGATCGTAGAAGACGGTGAGATCATTGTGCCGTCGGTAAACGGGAATGGCGCATAGCACGAACCGTCCCCCTCTTTACGGGCACGGCCCAGAGCGAGCGCTAACTCGTTGAATCCCGGTCACGTGGTTTAGTATCTTGCTAAACTGTGGCCGGGATTTTTGTTCGAGCCTACCCACGCAGCGTTACGATGATTGATCAGGTACGAAGCGTTTGATGGACAGGAATAGAAGCAATCATGACTGATCACCCCAATTCAGATAGCCGTCGTTGTTCTTTTTGCGGCAAGGACCAACGGGATGCAACACGGCTGATCGAGGGCGAGAACGAAGCCTATATTTGTGACGAGTGCATTCTTTTGGGCGCAGAAGTGCTGACAGAAGAAGGTGTCTTCGGCGCGTCGGGTGCAAGCCATGTGGCCGAAAAGCCGCAGCATGTCCCGAGCCCGAAGGAAATTGTGGCCCACCTGAATCAGTACGTGATTGGTCAGGAGCGGGCGAAGAAAGTGCTCTCGGTAGCGGTCTATAACCACTACAAACGGGTCTTTGGCATTCGTGCCGGCGACGACCTGGCCAACATGACCGGCCAGCAGGATACTTCAGCACTCCTGGATGAAGAAGACGACTTGGATGTCGAATTGACCAAGAGCAATGTGCTGTTGATTGGCTCCACCGGGAGCGGCAAGACCCTCCTGGCCCAGACGCTGGCACGCCTGCTCCAAGTCCCCTTTACAATCGCCGATGCCACGACGCTGACAGAGGCCGGCTACGTTGGCGAAGATGTCGAGACGATCCTTTCGGGCCTTCTGCAAGCGGCCGACTGGGACACGGACCGCGCGGCCTATGGCATCGTCTACATCGACGAGATCGACAAGATCGGCCGCAAAGGCGGCGACAACCCCAGCATCACTCGTGACGTCAGTGGCGAGGGCGTGCAGCAGGCGCTGCTCAAAATCATTGAAGGCGCGACGGTGAACGTGCCGCCGGCAGGGGCTGGTCGCAAGCATCCCCAACAGGAGTTCATCCAGTTGGATACGCGCAACGTGCTCTTTATCGTAGGTGGCGCTTTCGCTGGGCTGGACAAGATCGCTGAGAAGCGAATGCACCGCCGGGGCACGATGGGCTTTGCCGCCCGCGATGAGGAACTATTGTCCCGGGACGTGACGCTCTTTGAGACGATGCGCGAGTCACGCGATGACGACTTGCCCACCGACCCCGACGAACGGTCGCGCGAGCTGAAAATCCGCAAGCAAGAAGCGGAGAGCCGCGAGGAAAGCTTCTACATGGCGCATGTCCTGCCCGACGATCTGTTGAATTTTGGCCTGATCCCTGAGTTCATCGGCCGTTTGCCGGTGATCGCCAACTTGGACACGCTCGACCGGGATGCACTGGTGCGGATTCTTACGGAGCCCAAGAACAGCGTCGTGCGTCAGTTCCAGCGCCTCTTTGCTATGGATGGCGTGAAGCTCGAGTTTACGCCGGAAGCGCTGGAGGCCGTTGCCACAGAGGCCTTCTTGCGCAAGACAGGCGCGCGCGGCCTGCGCAGCATTGTTGAGGGTGCACTGCTCGACGTCATGTACGAAGCGCCCAGCCGTACGGACATTGCGCGCTGTGTGGTGGGGGCCGATGTCTTCATGGACGGCGCGTTGCCCGCTCTCTACAATCATGATGGGGAGCCGATCCAACTGGAGCCAATTCTGCGCAGCGCGGCCTGAGTTGCCAGTGGAACAATATGCAGTAAGTCCGGAATAGATCAAAAAGGGTTCGACCATTTTCGTTGGTCGAACCCTTTTTCTTTCCCCCTTGCGATGATGTCGCCTGCCGTCAGATAGAACGCGGATGGGCCAAAGGTTTCTCTGGCGTGCCCACTAAGCCCGACTCTTGCACCACCCGTGCTATAATCGCAACCGTTCAATCCGTCATGGACAGGTGCTCGCGGCAGGGCTCGTGTCGTGCCGGGGACTCTCAGCTTCAACCGCACGCCGCCGCTATCCAGGAAGAGTCCCTGCTGCTGTACCTATGCGTTTCGCGCAACCATCACTTTTATTGGGGAGAGGAAGAATGTCGGACATTCACGATTTTGAAGGTCAGATTACCACAATTGAGCGCTACATTCTTGATCAGCAGAAGCATCACCCTGACGCCACTGGTGCGCTAACCAACATCCTTTATGATCTCGCCATCGCAGCCAAAATCATTGCCAGCAAGACAACCCGTGCCGGTCTGGTTGAGATTTTGGGCAGCACGGGCGAAGAGAACGTGCAGGGCGAAACCGTCCAGAAGCTCGATCACTTTGCCGAACGCACGATTTTTCGCCTCAACGACCACACTGGCCGCCTGGCGGTCATGGCCTCCGAGGAAAACGAAGATGTCGTTCCCATCCCCGATCGCTTTCCCACTGGGAAATATGTGTTGCTCTACGATCCACTGGATGGATCCTCGAATATTGACTACAACGTGAGCATCGGCACCATCTTTGCAATTTACCGCCGCATTTCCCCCGATGGCACCCGAGGTACGCTGGCGGACTGCCTGCAGCCGGGGAACAAGCTCGTGGCCGCAGGCTACATTATCTATGGATCGAGCACGATGATGGTCTACACCACAGGCCAGGGCGTCCATGGCTTCACGCTAGACCCGAGCATCGGCGAGTTCTTATTGTCCCATCCTCACATTCAGATACCGTCCACGCCCAAATATTACAGCGTCAACCAGGGCTATGAACACTACTGGAGCGAAGGTGTCCAGCGATTTACCAACTGGCTGCAGGGGAAAGAGGGCGACGGACCTAGCCTCTCATTGCGCTATATCGGTTCGCTCGTGGCCGACTTTCATCGCAACTTGATGACTGGCGGCATCTTCTACTACCCGGCCGACCGCAAGGATTCGACAAAGCCAGTGGGCAAGCTGCGCCTGCTCTATGAGGCGGCGCCGTTGGCCTTTTTGGCCGAGCAGGCCGGTGGCTACGCATCGACCGGCGCCCAGCCAATATTGGACATTGACCCGAGCGAACTGCATCAACGTGTGCCCCTCTTCATCGGCAGCAAAGACTTGGTCGAGAAGGCAGAGAGCTTTATCGAAGCGTATGATGCTTGACCCCACACAACGCCAGGTCAAGTAACCAATCAAAAAAAGCGCCGGCACAACTGCCGGCGCTTTTTGATGCTGAACTGGGACGAGATAAACTGGCCTCTTGCCCTATTTCCAGATATAAACGCCTTTGCCCTGGGGCAGGGCATCTAAATCCGCGAGCACCACATCTCCGGATGGCTGAAGATTTGCATGTTTGATGATGAGGGCCGTCAGCGCCGGGTCATAGGCACGATCTTCGCGCTCGAGCGCGGTTGCGCCCGGGGCCTGGTGATGAACCTTCATGGTCGCATCTTGCAGGCGGCCGTCTGGCTTGGTCACCGCCACATCTAGCTGATAGATATTGTCCCACAGCCAGTACTTGTCCCGATCCCAAAGACGCAAGGCGTTCTTAATCTCCAGACCGTCCTCACGCACGACATAGGTTTGGGCGACATCGGCCAGGCCGACCAGGATGAACAGAATGCCCCAGATCACCATGGTCCAGGCGGTCGCTTCGGCAAAGAAGACGTCCGTCATGCCCATCATGAAGGCGCTGCCGCCGGCAGCAGTCATGGCCACGCCCAGCGGGATGTTGCTATTTGTAGATGTACCGGTAAATGTTGCCAGGATGTTGCTTTCGACAACGGCTTCCGACGGTTCGATTACCTGAACGGCTTCTGCCACGAGCACCCTCCTCGTTCCTGCATATGTTGCATGCGTTGGCGGCGCATGATTGAAGAAAATTGCACAATAATAATGAATCGTAGTATAGCGGAGAACAGAATGCTGCCCAAATCCGGATTCGCAGGAATGGTGCCGTGCCCATTTTGTTTGACAGGCTGTGGTCTGCATGCTACACTCTGGCAATCTATATGCGACAGCGATGATGGAGACGAGTACGCGTTAGTCACCTTCATAGCGAGCCCGGGATGGTGGAAGCCGGGTGAAGCGAATGACGTCGAAAATCCCTCCGGAGCTGCGGCCTGAACAATGAATATTTCATTCATCTATTAAGCGCCGTCGGGTTCGTGGCCCGTTAACTCCCACGGCAAACTCAACTGGTTTGATGGTGTTTGGTTGGTTTTGCAGCAGAGGTGCTTGCTTCTTTGCGATAGAATCACAATTCGCAGCGGCAAGAACCGGGGTGGTACCGCGGTCTATTCAGCCCGTCCCCGTTTGGGGACGGGTTTTTGTATTGGGCGTGCAGGAGAACGATCGTGACTGAACTACTCTATTATGATGAGGCGTATCTTCAGACCTTTGCGGCGATGGTGACGGCTGTGGCCAGCGAGGGCGGGCTGCGCGTCGTGTTGGATCGGACTGCTTTCTATCCCGGCGGCGGCGGTCAGCCCTTTGACACTGGTTGGCTCGTCGTCAATGAGATCCGCTATCCGGTGACTCGGGTGAAGCGCGATCAGGGCAAGCTTTGGCACTGGCTTGCAACCGACGGTGGCGAGCCGTCGATTACCGCCGGCGACGCGGTCACGGGCGAAATCGACTGGGCGCGACGCTACAAGCTCATGCGCACCCATACGGCCATGCATATCTTGTGCGGCGTCGTCTGGCGCGATTACGGCGCCAGCGTCACCGGCGGCAACATGGAGCCGGGCCAGAGCCGCATGGACTTCGAATTTGAGACCCTCTCGCGCGAGCTGATCGGCGAAATTGAGGCCAAGTGCAATGCAGAGATCGCGGCCGCACGCGATATTCGGACCGCCATCCTGCCCCGCGAAGAGGCCTTTGCTATTCCGGACCTGATCCGCACCAAGATCAACCTGCTGCCCGCGGGTATTACCGAAGTGCGCACGGTCGAGATCGTGGGTCTGGACCTGCAAGCCGATGGCGGCACCCACGTTCACAACACGGCGGAGGTAGGCCAGATGCAGGTGACGGATTACAAGAGTAAGGGCAAGATCAACAAGCGGATCTATATCGCACTGGCTGAAAGTACGGATGAGTGATCGCGCAATCAAGGGTCATTGGCCGGATAGCGGTACAAGCGAGCCGGAGTTGGCCCGCTATGCGCCCCATTTCTCAGCACGCTGTCGCCTGATCACCTGCCATACCAGGGGCCGCGAGCCCGTTCTGGCCAGTGAGGCGGCCGTCCATCTTTGGCAGACGCTCTTGCTGGCGGTGCGGCGAGACGTGCCGTATCGCCTCCACGGCTACGTGACCCTGCCCGATCACGTGCACCTGCTGCTGGAGACGCCGGACGGCACGCCGCCCGACGCCATCGTACAGAACGCGACGCGTCGGTTCGAACGCGATTACCAGGTAATGATGGGGCTGCCGGATGGCGCGCCGATCTGGCCGCTTCGGCAACGGATCGATCGCCTGGATGATCTGCCGGTCTTTGCCGCAGCGCTCGACTACATACACTACAACCCAGTCCGACATGGACTGGTCATGCGGCCGGAGGATTGGCCGCACAGCAGCTACAACGCCTGGATGGAGCGGCGACTCTACAAGCTGGGCTGGGGCTGGCATCAGCCTGAACGGCTTACGGCAAGACAGTGGGAATGAGTTTTGAACGGCTAAAATTACCGGTCAATCCGGCGCTAAACCGGGAAGAGACCGGCTTACGAAATGAGGAGAACTGGATATGTGTGAGACTGAAGCAACTGCGACGGACGTGACGCCGCAATTCAGACCGGTGAGCGCGTCCGTGAGCTACCCGGCCCTGGAAAAGGAACTGCTGGACCTGTGGCGCGAACGCAACGTCTTTCAGCGCAGCATGGAAGAGCGCAAGGATGGCCCGCGCTATGTCTTCTACGAAGGGCCGCCAACGGCCAATGGGCGACCCGGCATTCATCATGTGCTGGCGCGCGCGTTTAAGGACATGTTCCCCCGCTACAAGACAATGCAGGGCTATTACTGCTACCGCAAGGGCGGCTGGGACACACACGGGCTGCCCGTAGAGATTGAAGTCGAGAAGCAGTTGGGCATCACCGGCAAGGAGCAGATCGAAGCCTACGGCGTCGAGCCCTTCAACCAGAAGTGTCGCGAATCGGTCTTCACCTACGTCAACGAGTGGGAGCAGATGACCGAGCGCATGGCCTACTGGGTCTCGCTGGATGATGCCTACGTCACCATGAACAGCGACTACATCGAATCGACCTGGTGGATCCTCAAGCAGTTTTGGGAGAAGGATCTGCTCTATCAGGGCTACAAGGTCGTGCCTTACTGCCCCCGCTGCGGCACGCCGTTGAGCAGTCACGAGCTCTCCCTGGGCTACAAGGAAGGCACAATCGATCCGAGCGTCTTCGTGAAATTCAAGGTGAAGACTGAGGGATCGTCAGACTCAGCAAGTGCCAATGGCAATGAGTACCTCCTGGCGTGGACGACCACGCCGTGGACGCTGCCGGGCAATGTGGCGTTGGCCGTGGGCGAGAAGATCGACTATGTCAAAGTGCGCGATGCCAGCGGCGACACCCTCTATCTGGCCAAGGCGCTGGCCGAGAGCGTCCTGGACCCTGGCTATGAAGTGCTGGACGAGATGACCGGCAGCGACCTGCTGGGCATGCGCTATGAGCCGCTCTATACCTTCTTCGCCGTCGAGGAAGCGTATGCGTATGTTGTTGCCGGCGACTTTGTCAGCACCGACGACGGGACGGGCGTTGTCCACATCGCCCCTGCGTTTGGCGCCGATGATATGGAAGTTGGGCGCAAGTATGGTCTGCCCGTGGTGATGACCATCGACAGCGACGGCACGTTCAAGGATGAGGTCACCTGGTCCGGCGTCTTTGTCAAGGATGCCGATCCCATGATCGAGGAGGAGCTGGCCGGTCGGGGATTGCTCTACAAGAGCAAGAAATACGAGCATACCTATCCCTTTTGCTGGCGCTGCGACACGCCGCTTCTCTACTATGCCAAGGAGACCTGGTACGTCCGTACCAGCGCGCACAAGGATGAACTCGTCGCGCTCAATCAGGAGATCAACTGGGTGCCCGGCCACGTCAAGGATGGACGCTTTGGCAACTGGCTGGAAAACAACATCGACTGGGCGCTGGGTCGCGAACGCTTCTGGGGCACGCCCTTGCCCGTTTGGCAGAGCGACGCGCCCGGCAGCACCTATATGGAATGCATCGGCAGCCGCGCCGAACTGTCTGAGAAGACTGGGCAGGATATGAGCCAGCTGGATCCCCACCGGCCTTATGTCGACGACATCACCTGGGAGGCGCCGGATGGCGGCGTCATGCGCCGCGTGCCAGAGGTTATCGACGTCTGGTTCGACAGTGGCGCCATGCCCGTTGCCCAATACCACTACCCGTTCGAAAACCAGGCGGTGTGGGAAGAGCAGCAGCAGGCCGACTACATCTGCGAGGCGGTCGATCAGACCCGCGGCTGGTTCTATTCGCTGCATGCGATCAGCACGTTGCTCTTCAACCGGCCGGCGTACAAGAATGTCATCTGCCTGGGCCATATCCTGGCCGAAGACGGCAGCAAGATGAGCAAGTCCAAGGGCAATGTGGTCGATCCGTGGGAGGTCTTTGATACCCACGGCGCCGATGCCACGCGTTGGAACATGTACACGGCCAGCCCGCCCGGCAACAGCCGGCGCTTCAGCACCAATCTGGTGGGCGAGACGGTGCGCAAGTTCATGAACACGCTGTGGAATACCTACAGCTTCTTTGTGACCTATGCCAATCTGAGCGAGGAAGGCGTGGCGCAGGGCAGCGGATCGCCAGCGCCCGAGCATCTGCTTGATCGCTGGGTGCTCTCCGAGCTAAACATGCTGGTGCGTGACGTCACCGAGGCTTTCGAGCATTACGACGTGCTGGGCGCCACGCGGCCGGTCGCCGAGTTTGTCGACGGGCTGAGCAACTGGTACGTGCGCCTGAGTCGCCGGCGCTTCTGGGACGGCGACGCGGAAGCCCTGGCCACGCTGCATCACGTGCTGGTGACGGTGGCCCATCTGCTCGCCCCGACCACGCCCTTCATCGCCGAAGAGATCTACCAGAACCTGGTGGTAACGCCGGCGAATGGCGATGGAGACGTGGCCGACAGCGTGCATCTGAGCCGCTGGCCCACGGTCAGCGAGGCGCTGATCGATGCGCAGCTGAGCGCGGACATGGCGCTGGTGCAGAAGGTAACGAGCCTGGGTCACGCCGCACGGCAGAACGCCAATCTCAAGGTGCGCCAGCCCCTGGCGGAAGTCATCGTGCGCACGCGCGAGAGCGAAGAAGACGCCGGCCTTCAGCGTCTGCAAGAGCTGGTATTGGGCGAGCTAAACGTCAAGGAGATGGCCTCGACCCATGCCAGCGGCGACCTGGTCGAGGTAGAAGTCTTCCCCTTCCCCAAGCAGTTGGGGCAGAAGTACGGGGCCGGCTATCCGAAGATCCGTGGTGCGATGAGTAAGCTGGATCAAGCCGAGCTTGCGGCCCGCTTCCAGGCCGGTGACGCGGTCATGGTCGAAGCCGAAGGGGTGGACTATGAGATCACGGCCGGTGATGTGGAAGTGCGAACCTCGCCCCGCGTCGGCTACAGCGTGGCCGAAGATGGCGGCTATCTCGTCGCCGTGACCACGGATCTGACGCCGGAACTGGAGCAGGAGGGGCTGGCACGCGAGCTGGTGCGCCGCATCCAGCAGCTGCGCAAGGACGCCGAGCTGGAGATCAGCGACCGCATCGTCACCTACGTGGCCGACACGGGCGCGGATGCCAACGAATTGCTCCACGACGTATTGGTTACCTACGGGCGCTATGTGCGCCAGGAGACGCTCAGCACCGATCTCGTTCAGCTCCATCCCGAGCAGGGCGACGAAGTGCCGAGTCACCTGCCCCAGGTCAGTCTTGAACTCAATGGCCGGCCGGTAACCGTGGCGTTGAGTCGCAAGGCGTAGCGTAGATGGATTGTTTCGGTCTAATCTCCACGACGCATCACGACTGGTAGACCGAGCACGGATCAAAATCGCGCCGGAAGCTGATTGCGGACAAGATCGATTGTCCGCAATCAGCTTCCGTGTCGTAGAGCCGTAAAGGTCATTTGATGAACCGCTTCACCGCCGTCCTTCGCCAACGTTGCCCGGTCTGCTTGCAGGGCAAGGTCTTCCAGTCCCTGCTGGGCATGAACAAGGCGTGCCCGGTCTGCGGGCTACAGTTTGAGCGGGAGACGGGCTATTTCCTCAACGCAATGTTTTTTGCCTACGTCCTGGGCTTCCTGATTCTGGCGCCCCTGACGTTGCTGCTCTATCTTCCTCAATGCGTCCATTGCAATCTTCAGCCTGATCATCATCGTCACCATGGCGGTCTTCTGGCCGCTGATTTTTCGCTATTCCCGAGTCATCTGGCTGCATGTCGACCAGCTCTTGGATCCGCGTACCGCGCCAAATAGTGAGCAGTAGCCGGCCGCCTACAGCGCCTCGACGCGTGCGCCGTCCGAGGCCGGGGTGCGATAGACGTCTGGCCAGATGCCGGTGACGCCCGGATAGCGGGCGTAGATCGCGTCGGCCACGGGCTGCTCCATCCCCGGCTCGACCAGCGCCACTGCACAGCCGCCAAAGCCCGCGCCCGTCAGGCGGGCCCCGTAGCAGCCAGGCGCCTGCTGCATGGCCTCGACCATCGCGTCCAGCGCATCACTGCTCACCTCGTAGTCGTCGCGCAGGCTGGCGTGGCTGGCGTCCATGAGGCGACCAACCTCCGCCAGATCCCCTTGCTTGAGCGCGGCGACCGTGGCCAAAACGCGCTCGTTCTCGCTGATCACATGACGACAGCGGCGATAGACGGTTTCCGGCAGCAATGCTTTGTTGGCCTCCAACTGCTCGCTGCTCACGTCGCGCAGCGCCGTAATGCCGGGGAGAACGGTCTTCAGCAGCTCAACGCCCTCTTCGCATTCGGCCCGCCGTTCGTTGTAGGCGCTGCCGGCCAGGGAGCGACTGGCCTTGGTGTTGCCGATGACCAACGATGCCTCGGGAGGAACGGGCACCAGCTCATAGTCGAGGCTGCGGCAGTCGATGAGGAGGGCGTGGCCCTCGTTGCCCAACTCACTGATAAATTGATCCATGATCCCGCAATTGACGCCCACAAACTCATTCTCGGCGCGCTGCGCGGCTTGGGCAATCTGGGGGCCGGTCAGCCAATCCGGCTGGTCGGCAGCGGTCAGGAAGGCATGGGCCGCGGCGATTTCCAGGGCTGCTGAACTGCTGAGGCCGCTGGCGCGGGGCACGTTGCCGCTCAGCACGGCATCAAAGCCCCGCAGCGTAGCGCCTTCCTGGGCCAGAGCCTGGGCCACGCCCTGGACATAATTGATCCAAAGCTCTTTCTTATCGTAGGCCAGCGCATCCAGATCAAACGTGGCTTCGTTGTCGTAGTCCAGTGAGACGATGCGAACGATGCGGTCGTTGCGAGGACGTAGCACCAGGCGCACGTCACGTTGGATCGCCACGGGCAAGACAAAACCATCGTTGTAGTCCGTGTGCTCGCCGATCAGGTTGACGCGGCCCGGACCGATCGTGACGTGGGTCGGTTCGGCGTCGAAGATTTCTCGAAAGGCAGCCACCATGTCTGCGGTTCGCCCGTTTGCGTCATCCATTATTTGGCCTTTCTTCATTCTGTTGAAATTGTCTATTTGCTCTTTGTTCGGGAGCCGGGAGCGTTGGCTTACTGCAATGATGTGTCGCCCTCGGCGCCCGCGCCGGCTTGCTGGAGCAGCACGTAGAGGTTCAAGTTGCCTTCGCGGCCGTCGGCGCGGAACGTGTCAACCATGCGCAGGCCGGCGTCCGTTGCCAAGCGCGTGAACTCTTGCTCAGTCGTCTGGTGGACATAGCGGACGGCATAGACCTCTTGCTTCCACGGCAGGAGCGCGTCGCCAGGCTCTATCTGCGTTGCGTCAACGCCAGCTTCCTCCCACGGCAGCACGCGCGCACGCAGTCGTTCGCTCTCCATGAACTGCCAGGCGGAAATGATCAATACGCCATCGTCAGCGGTCAGTCCGCTCAGCGTCGCCACGAGCCGGCTGCGCAGCGCGTAGCCGGGCATGTGCTGTAGCGTCGCCAGACAGAGCACGGCGTCAAAGTTACCCACGAGCGCCTCGGGCCAGCTGTCTTCGGCCAGATCGGCTTGGACAAAACGCGCCTGAACATGGATCAAATCGCGTGTATTTTCTGCCGCCAGCTCCAGCAACCCGGATGCAGCATCCACGCCGATATAGTCGATTGGCCGCCCGAGCGCTTCGAGCATGAAGGCCAGCCGTCCATTGCCGCATCCCACGTCCAGAACGCGTAAAGGCTCGCCTTCGGTCCGTGCGCCGATCAGCGCAACCAGCCGCGCTTTGCCGGGCGTGTGCGCTTGGCGCGTGGCGTTAAATGGCGCGGCCACGGTGGCATAGAAGTCTCGATTGATCTCCAGCAGGCGTGTCCGCGTTGCCTCGTCCATGATGTGGTATACTTTGCGCCATGAAACGCACACTTGCGCCGGATGAAATTCCGGCTGACGTCCTTGAAAAAAATCGCCTGTGGCACGCACGCCGCGATACCTTTGATCCGGCCCAGCATAGCGCCGAGATTTATGCGATTTGCCAGGAAATTCTGCAGACGCCGGAGGATGCGTGGCTTGGGCAAGAGAGTCTGCGTCCAATCTTAACCCGCTTCCCCAAAGAGGGCAAAGGACTCTACTCAAAAGCCAATTTGATTGCCGGCTATCGTCATCTCGTTGCCGAGGGCGATATGGAGCCGGAGCCAATCATTATGCGCCGCATCCGCATGAAGCCCATGCGCACCCAGAGCGGCGTCGCGCCTGTTACCGTGCTGACCGCACCTGCGGGTTGTCCGGGCGAGTGTATCTTTTGTCCCGACGACTACCGCATGCCCAAGAGCTATATCTTTGATGAACCGGGTTGCCAGCGCGCCGAGCGCGACGGTTTTGACCCCTTCAAGCAGACGCTGGGACGCATCCGCTCATTCGAGGCCATCGGTCACGATGCGGACAAGGTCGAATTGCTGATTCTGGGCGGAACCTGGAGCGCCTACGGTAAAGCCTACCGGGAATGGTTTGTCCAGCGCTGTTTTGACGCCATGAACGCTGCCGGCGATGCTGCCCTGGCTGCCTCCTCGACCCTGGAAGAAGCCCAGCAGCGCAATGTCCAGACAACGCATCGCAACGTGGGCCTCGTTGTCGAGACGCGGCCCGACTGGATTACGCCCGAGGAGATTCGTCATCTCCGCCAGCTGGGCGTGACAAAGGTGCAGATCGGCGTACAGAGCCTGGATGATGAGATTCTGCTGCGCAACAAGCGCGGGCATGACGTGCAGGCCGTGCGCGATGCATTGGGCCTCCTGCGCACCGCCGGCTTCAAGCTGCATCTGCATTGGATGCCCAATCTCTATGGCGCGACGCCGGAAAAGGATCGGGCAGACTTTGCCCGCTTCTTTGATGATCCGGCCATTCGGCCTGATGAGCTCAAGATTTATCCCTGTTCACTGATCGGCGACACGGAACTCTATGACCGTTGGGAGGCGGGCGACTACCACCCGTATACGGAGCAGGAGTTGGTCGATCTGCTGGTCGATATCAAACCGACGATTCAGCCCTACACGCGCGTCAACCGTCTCTTCCGCGATATTCCGGCCCATCACATTCAGGCCGGCGTCAAGCTGAGCAATTTGCGTGAAGTGGTACACGAGGTGCTGCGCGAACGTGGCCTGCAGTGCGGCTGCATCCGCTGCCGTGAAATCAAGCGCCGCAAGGTTTCACCGTCGGAGCTGATTCTGCGCAACACCACGTATGAGACAGACCTGACGCATGAGCACTTTCTAGAATTTGCAACCGGTCCGGAGAGCGAAGAACCCGGACTGATCGCGGGATTCTTGCGCTTGAGTCTCCCCAAGACGCCGGACGGCGGCAGCCGCGCCTTCATCGACGAGATTCGCGGCAGCGCCATGATTCGCGAGGTGCACGTCTATGGCCCCGCTCTCTCCCTGGGCGCTGATCGACCGGGCACGCCCCAGCACGCGGGGCTGGGCAGCCAGCTGATTGACACGGCCAAGGCGATCAGCCGGGGCGCCGGATTTGCGCGCATCAGCGTCATCGCCGCCACCGGCACGCGCAACTACTATGCCGCGCGGGGCTTTGAACAGGGCGAGCTATATATGCACGCACCGTTGACAGGTGGTGCACAATAATTCCCGGCGTAAGCCTGCCTGCGGCAACCATGGACGGTTGGCTCCTCGACAGGCCGGCTGCGATTCTCTTGCCAATGTAGTTCGCAAGCCCTATACTCTGCTTACACGAATACATGACGTCGTAAATATCACGGCGGATATTCGGCCCTGCACCCTCTGCTAGAAGCCATTGGTTCATTTCCGCCGGGATATACTAGGTGCCATGGTCGTCGGTGTGTAGGACAGGCCCATGTTGATCTTCACAAAACTGCAGCAACCGCGCGTCCATCCGGATCTCATTCAACGTCCCCATCTGGTTGCCCGCCTCAACCGCGGACTCGACCGCAGGGTGACGCTCATCTCGGCGCAAGCCGGCGCAGGCAAAACCACGCTGATGGCGCAATGGTTGGAAGAGGTTCCGAACGCCGGCGCGTGGCTCTCGTTGGACATGCACGACAATGACCTGGCGCTCTTCGTCGGCTATCTTTGCGCAGCCGTGCGCACTGTCTATCCTGACGCGTGCGGCGAGATCAACACCTTGCTCCATGCCGCCCAGACGCCACCGGCCAGAGTGCTGCTCTCCTCGTTCGTGAACCAGCTGACTGCCTACTTCGAGGAACATCTTCCACACGAGGGGGGCGCGGCCGGCGGGCGGCGTTTGCTCATCGCCCTGGACGACTTCCATCACATCACAGATCCAGCCATTCACGCGTTTGTCACCGACCTGATCGCATACCTTCCGCCAGGAGTTCACTTGGCGCTGGCCACGCGCATCGATCCACCCTTGCCCCTGGCCCGTCTGCGCGCCCGCGGTGACCTGAGCGAATTGCGCACGGGCGACCTGCGCTTTTCGCCGCAGGAGGCGGAGACGCTGCTGCAGCTGACGCTGGGGCGCCGGTTGAGTCACGCAACGGTGGATCTGCTCGAAGAGGCGACCGAAGGATGGGCCGTAGGTCTCCGTTTGGCCGGCCTGTCGCTCCGCCATACGCCCGATGTTGCGCGCTATGCGACGCAGTTTAAGGCGACAAGCAGCGCGGTCATCGTGGATTACCTGGCGGACGAAGTGCTCGCTCACCAGCCATCCGACGTACGCGATTTTCTGCTGACCACCTCGATTCTAGATCGATTCAATGCCGAACTGTGTGCTGCGCTCTTGCAGGACGGCGCGCAGGCTCGCGAGATTCTAGGCGAGGTTCACCAGGCCAATCTCTTCCTTGTACCCCTCGATCCGGCCGGGAACTGGTTCCGCTACCACCATCTGTTTGGCGATCTCTTGCAGGCTTTGCTCCGGCGCGAGCGAACGCCGGCCGAGATCAACGATCTGCATGCAAAGGCGTCACGCTGGTTTGCCCAGAACGGCTTGATCGATGAGGCGCTGGACCATGCCTTCGCCGCCGGCGATGTGGATGCCGCTGTGCGCATTGTGGCCGACCGGCGCTACACGCTGATGAACCAGGCGCAGTGGCAGCAGCTGGAGCGCTATCTGCATCGCTTTCAAGCCGAAACAATCGCACGGCAACCGCAATTGCTCATGCTCGAGACCTGGCTGCTCTATCACCGCGGCCATAACGATCGGCTTCCCGCCGCGCTGCGCGCACTTGAGGAATGCTTGGCCGACACGCATCTGCCGCCGCATGAAGTTCGTCATCTTCAGGCCGAGGTCAGCGCACTGACCAGTTTTCTGGCCATCCTCAAGACCGACCCTGCACGGGCCGTTGTCGCGGCAGAGTATGCCATCGCGAAGAAGCCGCCTGAGTTGTGGATCTTGGGCACTCTGGCCCGGGTGGTTTTGGCGGTAGCGCACCAGATTCAGGGCGATGCGCAGCGCGTGCATGCATTCATTGCCCAGGGCTTTGACGGAGACCCTGGCGATAGTCATCCCCGCAAGGCCACGACCCTGATGGCAGCCTGCCCGCTCTTCTGGCTGGCGGGTGATTTGGAGCAGATGAAGCAGACCGCCAAGCAGTGTCTTGCCTATTGCGACTATCCCGCCGCCGCCCAGATTGAAGGCTTTGCGCGCTATCATCTGGGGCAGGCCGCGTATTTTCAGAACGATCTTGCGGCGGCGGAAGCACATTTTGCCACGGTCGTACGCCAGCCGTATCTCAACTATGGCGAAGCATATGCGAATGCGGTCTATGGACTGGCCTTGACCTACCTGGCTCAAGGCCGCGCGGCGGAAGTCGACGCGGTCGTGGCGGACGCGTCCGCATTCGCTGCGGAGCGCGGAAACACAACCGTGCTCGCCCTGCTGCAGGCTGCACGGGCCAACCTCGCGCTGCGCCAAGGCGACAGGAAATTTGCCAAGCAGTGGGCCTCTCGCTTTGCGTCGACCCCGCCCCTGGACCTCATGCATAACCTCTGCCGCCCTGCGCTCACGCTGGCAAAGATCCGACTCATGGATGAAGGCCCGACCGCGCGTCGACGTGCGCGGGACCTGCTCGACCAGCTGCAGCGACACAGCGAGTCAACCCACCAAACCACGGTCTTGATCGAAGTGCTGGCCCTGCAAGCGCTGCACCATGCCGCGCAGCAGGATGAGGCGCAGGCCTTGGCGCGGCTGGCGCGGGCGGCGAGACTGGCCCAGCCGGGCACAATCGTGCGCATCTTCGTTGACCTGGGCGCGCCCATGCGCTGGCTCCTGCAGCGGCTTGCCGACCGAGACGATGCGCCGGCGTTCCTGCACCAACTTCTTCATGCCTTTCGACGCCCCGCAGCGGACGGACGCCGCAACGGCGCGAATAGCGACAATCCGGACACCTTCGTGCTGCCGGCTTCCTTGACCCGTCGCGAAATGGACGTTTTGGCGCTCCTTGTCAAGCGCCTGACCAATCGAGAAATCGCGGCCGAACTGGCGATTGCGCCGGGCACGGTCAAAACCCACACGCTCAACATCTACGCCAAGCTCGCCGTCCCCAACCGCCGGGAAGCCGTCGTGCGTGCCCGACAACTCGGCCTCATCGAGACGGAAACCCTCGCCTGATCGTTTCTCCACCCCATTTCTACCATTTTGGTAGATGCGTTGCTCTCTACAACTTGCTACACTTGTCATCGAGACAGAGATCTAAAGTGATGCTACTTTGAAAAACTGGGTTTCTCGTCTGCCAGACAGTCAGGCAGGTTGTCGAAATCAGAAACCCGGTTTTTGAAGCGAGCACTACTTTAAGGTCGTCGCAAGAAATTCGCTATACGACCTTCCTGGAAGCTCTTTCAGTCAAGCGATCTCGCTGCGGGTAGCTTCCAGGAAGGTGTCACGTACAGCTATTTATTTTCGCTGGCCTAAGTGCCTGGCGCTTTGTGTCTTCACCTGCTCATCAATGGGCCAAAGCGTCCAACCTCGGGGTGTCACGGTTCAAGCGACCGCTTCAATTCAAGGGGCTGAGGTGTGCCATGGCTCAAGCTGCTCGAACCTTCAACATGTACGAACCAACAACCTACCGCATCTGCATTCAGGGTGAACTGGACCAAAGTTGGTTTGACTATTTCGGCGCGCGATCGGTCGTCGTTGACACCGATAAGGTGGGCAGCATCCTGTCGACGATCATCAGTGAACCCATGGATCAAGGCGCGCTTGTCGGCTTGATCAACCGCCTGAACACACTGGGGATTCCTCTCATCTCGGTGGAGTGCAGGTAGACGGCTATCCCCTGGTTTATAACATCCAGGAGATGGAAAGAACTGCTTCAAAGCCAACATCTGCCTGGTCTGCGCCCGTGAACACCTTTGGGGATGCAAGAGAACTGGCCGGGCCTGAAACTGAGTTCGTATCCCCCAACAACGATACGCTCTACGCCATTGCGATTGTTGATTAGACCCATGAAGCGCAGGTATTGCATCTTCCCGATACACAAGACCGCTACTATGTGATGCAGTTTATTGATGCCTGGACCAACAACTTCGCCTACTTGGGACGACGGGCAAGTGGGGCAGAATAAAATCAGATGGATTCAATCTTCACGATTGAAACAATTTTGGCCTAACGTCTTTTATCTATATTCGGGAACGCAATCAGCGTTCCATTTACAAAGGAAGAAAATCATGACTGAAATAATGGAAATATTAGCATCATTAGCGTTGCTCGTCTTTGTGATCGGCAGTATGACCAGCATGGGGTTGACCCTCAAAATGAGCCAGATCATCGCTCCACTGAAGAACATCAAGGTGGTGATTCTGGCACTGGTTATCAATTTTATTTTGGTGCCCATCCTTGCCTACCTCATCACCTCTTTGATGCCGCTCAATGAGCCAGCACGCATCGGCCTGATCTTGTTGTCCACGGCCGCTGGCGCTCCCTTTCTGCCAAAACTGGCTGAAGTGTCCAAGGGTAATGTCGCCTTTTCAGTGGGCCTGATGGTGCTGTTGATGATCGTGACCATCATCTACCTGCCCATCGTCCTGCCTCTGCTGTTGGGCGCTGTTGAAGTCAGCCCCTGGGACATTGCCCAATCGCTGATTTTGATGATGTTGATTCCGTTAACGATTGGATTGTTAATAAACGCTCGTTATGAAACCATCGCCGCCAAAATCCAGCCCACCTTCGGGCAGGCATCCAACATCGCCCTGCTCGTTATGGGTGTACTGGCAGTGGTACTCAATTTCAACGATATGATCGGCCTTGTGGGATCATGGGGCATTCTGGCTGGGGTGATCTTCATCATCGCAGCCGCCGCGATCGGCTACTTTCTCGGCAGTTCAGACAGCGGCATTAAAAGCGTAATGGGATTAGGGGCAGGGCAGCGTAATATCGCCGCCGCCATAGTGGTCGCCGGACAAAACTTTGACATGGATGTCGTCACCTACTTGATCGTCATTTCCGTTGTCGGTTTTTTGGTTCTGATGCCGCTGGCTGGCGAGTTGGGAAAACGTGTCGGAGATGCTTCCGCAGAGACTCCTGCTTAAAGCTCCGGCCCGTTATAGACAATCATGAACCACAAAAAAGAAACATATTGTGGATGAAGAAACTGACTCAAATTTGAAGGAGAAAAAGATGAGTAAAAAATACAAAATGACCACCGATATTCCAGCCTCAATCACCACCCCCGATCAGGTGGAAACCCGTCTGGGCAAGCTCAAATTCTTTGATGGCTTTCCCAGCCAGGATACCGTAGAAAAATGCTACGATAATCTGCTATTCATGCGCGGCGTCGAAGCCTTCCTTAACTGGATACCGGCGGCTTCTCTGTGGGCGGCGCGAGAGGGCTTCCGGGAAACCGGAATCACCCGCAACGGCATCATTGGTATTTACGCAGATTTGATGGATTCAAAAAGTTTATTCCTGACCGCCAATATAGACAGCATCTATGCTCAAACCTGGATAGACTTACGAGATGGGCCAATTGTAGTGGAAAGCCCGCCCAACACCCTGGGAATCTTCAATGATTTCTTCTTCCGGTATGTCGCCGACTTAGGCAATGCCGGACCGGACCGCGGCCAGGGTGGCAAATACCTTTTCCTGCCACCGGATTATGAGGGCGAGACGCCAGAGGGCTATTATGTTTATTCATCTCCCACCTATGGCAATGTCCTGTTTTGGCGCGGCTTCCTGGTGGATGGCGATCCCAAACCAGGCGCAGAGAGCATCAAACAGCACACCCGCATTTATCCGCTAGACAAACCCGAAGAACGCGAGAACACGAAATTCATCAACTTCTCGGGTAAAGCTTTCAACACGATACATTCCAACGATTTCACTTTCTATGAAGAAGTCAACAGCGTTATTCAAGAAGAACCAGCCGCCGCCTTTAGCCCCGAACTATTGGGATTATTGTATGCGATTGGCATCCGCAAGGGGGCTGCCTTCGACCCGGATGAACGCACAAAAGCCACTCTGACCGAAGCGGTCGCCGTCGGTAATGCCACCGCCCGCTCGATCTCATTCCATCAGAAAGGGAGTGAGATCACTGAAAAGGCTTATTTTTACGAAGATTCAGCCTGGTTCAACCCATTTTTGGGCAGCTACCAATTTGAAGAAAACGGTGCGCGGGTGATGGATGCGCGCACCCTGTTCCATTACCCCTACACCGGGGTGACACCCGCCATGGAGATCGAAATGGTGGGGGTGGGTTCTCAATATGGGATTGCCAGCCTGGATGCAACGGGCCAATATCTGGATGGCGGCCAGACCTACAAGTTACACCTGCCTCCGGATGTGCCCGCCAAAGATTTCTGGTCCGTGATGGTCTATGACCCACAGACCCGTTCAATGCTGCAAACGGATCAGCAGTTCCCTGGGTTGAACAGCACCCGCAGCCAGGTGGCCCCCAATCCGGATGGTTCTCACGCTATCTACTTTGCGCCAGAGCCGCCCGTCGGACAGGAAAATAACTGGATTCAGACCATCCCTGGTAAAGGCTTTATCGCCATTCTGCGCATCTACGGCCCGCTAAAAACTTGGTTTGACAAATCCTGGCGGCCCAGTGAAATCATGAAAGTAAGTTAAGTCCTGCCCACGCCCGAAGGGTTCTTCTACCTGGTCGTGCGCTTGTATTGGCCGAAACCAGCGGCTCTTGATGGCACATGGGAACCGCCGCTGATTGTGCGTGTGGACTAAAGATAAACAGTCCGATAAACGCAAGTTAAAGAATTTCAGGAGTGGCAGGTATCAAGCAATCTTTGGTTGCCGGACTGCCACTCCTAACCATCCAAAATAAAGGAGATTATCATGGATAAAATCACCCTAGAAGAAACCAAACAAATTGCAGAAGAAGCGTACACCTATGGCTTCCCCATGCTGATGGGATACCGCTTTGCGTATGCAACGTTCCTGCAACCCGCCTCACCAGCGTATCGCGGGCCTGCCAACGCTGGCCCATTTGGGGAAGCGGTTACGTTGGATCACACGTTCAACGAAATTATCACCCCGAATGCCGACACCCCCTACTCATGGGGGATGCTGGATCTGCGTGGCGGCCCAGTGGTACTCACCGTACCAGAGATTACAGACCGCTACTACGTGATGCAGTTTGAAAATCTGTTAGGCGATAACGAACTCTTCATCGGCAGCCGCGCCACAGGCACTGCGGCTGGTTCGTATTTCCTGATGGGACCGACATGGGAAGGTGAGGCGCCAGAAGGATTCGCTGGTTCATTCCGCTTTGAGACGGAGTTGGTATTTTTGATCGGCCGTACCCAATTGCTAAACCCTGAAGATCAGCCCGCCCTTGCCGAGGTGATGCGCCAATATCGTCTGGAGCCATATGAGGTGTTTCAGGGCGGAGAAGCCCCATCGTTACCGTCGTTTGATTGGCCGCACTGGGACGATCCCGCTTCCCGCGATGAGCGTTTTATCGGTTATATGAATGCTTTACTGCCCCTGTGTGAACCCATCCACCCCAGCGAAACGGAACTGTTTGCCCGATTCGCCTCAATTGGAATCGGGGCTGGCGTACCATTTGATCCTGACGCATTGAGCGATGAACAGCGCCAGGCCATCGTACAAGGTATTGCCGCAGCCGTAGAAGCATTCGCCCAAGCATTTTCGGCGGTTGCGCAAAATGTGAATAGCTTTGCGATGGCGGTAGTGTTTGGAAACCGCGCATTCTTCAACGGGAATTACGCCTTACGCGCCGTTGCCGCCCAGCTTGGATGGGGCGGGAACGACCAGATCGAAGCGTTCTATCCATTGGCTCGGGTCGATGCGAATGGCAAAAATCTTGATGGCGCACACGCTTATCAGCTTCGATGGGAAACCGATCCGCCAGTGAATGCGTTTTGGTCGCTCACCATGTACGACAAGTCGTATGACGGCGCGGCCGGCTATCTGGTGGAAAACCCCATCAATCGTTACCTGATCAACTCAACCACAGAAGGGCTTGTACGCGATGCTGATGGCGGCTTGACGATTACAATACAACATGCGGAACCAACCGATCCAGCCCAAAAAGCAAACTGGCTTCCCGCACCTGCCGAGGAGTTCTACATATCTTTGCGCTTGTATTGGCCGAAACCAGCGGCTCTTGATGGCACATGGGAACCGCCGCTGATTGTGCGTGTGGACTAAAGATAAACAGTCCGATAAACGCAAGTTAAAGAATTTCAGGAGTGGCAGGTATCAAGCAACCTTCTGTTGCCGTAGCAACCGTTGGTTGCCGGACTGCCACTCCTAGCCATCCAAAATAACAAGGAGCAATACTATGAATAATCAGAACAATCTGAAAGAAATTGCATACGAGGCCTTTGTGTACGCCTATCCCATGCTGCAACAGATAAAGACTATCAATGGCATGATGAAGTTTATGGGTTTGACATTCAATGAACCCGTATTTAACACCGGATTACCATGGGAAAATGTGGGGCAACCTATTGTATGTCCCAACTTAACTTCGATGACCGGGGGTATCTTGATCGGCACGACCTATGGGCCAGTCACCATAGAAATACCTGAAGTGAAAGACCGCTACATTGTCTATCAGTGCATTGATGCCTTTACCCATAACACTTACTACATGGGCACGCGGGCTAACAATGGCGATGGGGGGCGTTTCACCTTCTACAATAAGGGTCAACAATTACCAGATTTGAACGCTACGCCAATTGAATTGGAAAGCAACCACGTCCTCATCGCGATCAGAATTGATATAGCAAATGCCTCTGAAGAAGAGCTAGTGCTAAGCATTGAGGATGAGATCAAGGTCATTGATGCCCCCACTAAAAACAACACATATCCGACTTATGACGAAGAAAAAGCATTTTCTCCCGATTTTGTTGAACTCATCAACGATCTGTTGACCGAAATACCTGAAAGCGAGACAGACCTGTTTGAGCGCTTTGCCAAAATCGGCATTTTCAGCGATGTCACACTGACAGAAGAAGAAAGAAAAGCGGTGCAAGCTGGCATAGATGCCGCATTCGCAGACATCAAGGTACAAAGTAAAACGTCAACCGCCCTGGGCAATGGCTGGGTCGGTGCGACAACAGTATTTGGCAATCGCCAGTTTTTGAATAAAAACTATATGGGCAGAGCCGTAGGCGCCCACTTTGGCTTGTGGGGCAACTCAAAAGCAGAGGCAAATTATTTCCTTGGCTACTTTGAGGGCGAGGGTGAACTTGTTTTCAAAAAAGAGGACTTACCGCCGCTTAAAGATATTGGCTTCTGGTCTGTTACTGCCCATGATGGAGAGTTTTATGTAAAAGAAAATGAGTATGATTCTTACGTGCTTACGATGGATCAAATGGAATTTGACGAAGATGGGGGCATCACCTTCAAATTCTCAAGCAAGCCGGAAGCCGGGAATTGGCTGTATGCGTCGGGAGACGGTTTGGGCGTTCTCTTACGTGCTTACCAGGCGGACACAGAAAAGATTGAAGGATACGTTCCACCGCCGTTCATTAAACGATGAGTCCGCTGAAAGAGCTTTCGTTGCCACGAATTTCACGAATTAGCACGAATTGGCACGAATTATTTTGCCGATTCCAGAGAGGAAATTCGTGTCAATTCGTGGCTGAACACCTCTTTACAGTGAAGTCAACGATGAGTACCAGGCAATCATACGAGGATCTAAGTGTATGAATTAACAGCTTGCTTCTTGGTGTAATGCGCTAACGAAGCAAGCTGTTTTGGAACTTGTAATAACGCGATGATATTGCAGTTGTGCGTAAGGCCCTCAATGATTTAGCGGCACTCGGCTTTGATCCCACTTACGCCTTCGGCCGCAAGGAAGATGTCCAGCCAGTGGACTATCTCGTCGGCGCGGCCGCTGGCCGGGGTGGATTACCGCGTAGCGCAGCGATGTACACTTTCGATAGCGTTGAGAAAAATGACGGCCAAACACCTCACGCAATCACAGTAAAGGATGCGCCGGTGAATGCGTTCTGGTCGATTACGGTCTACAACGCCGACGGGTATCTGGAAGCGAATGATCGGGGCGTGAACAGCTACAACAACTTTTCCGCCCAGCCCAACGAGGATGGCTCTTGCACGATCCATTTTGGCGGCTGTGACGACGGCCGTTCCAACTGCATTCCCATCACGCCCGGCTGGAACTACGCCATCCGCATGTATCAGCCGCGTGCCGAAATCCTTGATGGATCGTGGTCTTCCCGGCGCCGCAACCGGTCGACTGAGGCGGCCGCCGCTCGCGGGTGGGCTGAGATTAATTACAAAATTAGCAAAATAAAGGAGATAAAAATGTCTGAAATCGTTGAATACAAACCTGGAACCCCCTTTCCCGGCGTCATTGGCCGAACATTGGACGAGTCTTCACCCGCCTGGCCGGAGCCAACGCGTGCCAAAGAAGGCGCACCCAATGTCCTGTTCTTTGTTTTGGACGATGTTGGCTATGGACAACTGTCACCCTTCGGGGGCTTGGTCAACACGCCAACTCTGGATAAATTGGCACAACGTGGCTTGCGTTACACGAACTTTAACACCACGGCGCTCTGTTCGCCCACCCGGGGCTGTACGTTGACCGGGCGCAATCATCATACCCTGGGCCTGTCGGCCGTCACTGAACTATCGATTGGTTATCCGGCCCACAATGGCTATATGGGCTTTGAACACGGCTTTCTGTCGGAAACGCTGTTGGAGCAGGGGTACAACACCTTTGCCGTCGGCAAGTGGCACCTGGCCCCGCCCGAAGAAGTCACTACCGCCGGCCCCTTCCATCGCTGGCCGCTGGGTCGCGGCTTTGAGCGCTACTACGGCTTTCTGGCCGGCGATACCGACCAATACTTCCCCGATTTGGTCTACGACAACCACCCGGTGTCCGCCACCCAAAACGCCAGAGGAAGGCTATCACCTGAATATTGATCTAGCTGATAAAGCCATCGAGTTCATTCAGGATGCCCACGGCAACGCCCCGGATAAGCCCTTCTTCCTCTATTATGCCACCGGCGCCGGACACGCCCCGCACCAGGTAGAACCGGAATGGATTGAGAAATACAAGGGTAAATTTGATATGGGCTGGGACGAATACCGCCAAGTGGTCTTTGAGCGCCAGAAGGAGATGGGGATTCTCCCGGCAGGTGCAGAACTTTCCGCCCACGATCCCGATGTGCCGGAATGGGACTCGTTGACGGACGACGCGAAAAAGATGTATGCACGCCAGATGGAGGTTTATGCCGCATTCGTGGAGCAGACGGATTACCATTTCGGGCGCATCATCGAGTTTCTCGAAAGGATCGGCGAGCTTGACAATACGATCATCGTGGTCATGTCGGACAATGGGGCCAGCCCCGAAGGCGGGGTCAACGGCACCTTCAACGAAGGGTTGTTCTTTAACGGTGTTGAGGAAACCTTAGAAGATAATCTAAAGCATTTTGATGAATGGGGGAGTCCCAACACCTTCCCCCACTACTCCTGGGGCTGGACCTGGGCGGGCGATACCCCCTTCCGGCGCTGGAAACGAGAAACCTATCGCGGCGGCGTCAGCGACCCTTGCATCGTGTTCTGGCCGGAGGAAATCAAGGCCAGCAACGAAATACGGACGCAATACGCCCATGCCATTGACCTGGTGCCGACAGTTCTGGAAGCGTTGGATATCGAATCGCCGGCGATGATTCGCGGCGTACCGCAATCGCCTGTCCAGGGGATCAGCTTCGCGCACAGCTTTGACGATGCAGAGGTTGAAAGCAAACACCACACCCAGTATTTCGAAATGTTTGGCCACCGTTCCATCTACCACGAGGGTTGGAAAGCGGTTTGCCCCTTCCCCGGTTCCAGCTTTGCGGAAGCGGCCGAAGCGGGGCTCTACGTTGGTGCGCCATTGACGACTGAAGTGTTGAATGATTTGGATGCCAATGGCTGGGAACTCTACAACATGAAGGAGGACCCGGCAGAGACCAGGAACCTGGCGGCAGAGATGCCGGACAAGGTGCAAGAGATGGCTCAGCGCTGGTATGCAGAAGCCGGTAAATATGGCGCTTTGCCCCTGGCTACATTCGACTTACAGCGCGGGGCCATCTCCGGGCCGTCCATCTCCCGGCCACGCCAGCAATATGTCTACTATCCAGGCAGTGCGCCGATCCCCTACCCTGCGGTGCCCCGGATCTACAATCGCCCGCACAGCATTACGGCGGAACTGGTCGTTCCAGAGGGCGGTGCTGAGGGGATCCTGATGACGCAGGGCGGTCGCCTGGGCGGGTACGCACTCTATGTCAAAGATGAGCGCCTGCACTACATCCACAACTATGTTGGGCTGGAGAAGTTCGAGCTGGTCTCGAGCGAACCGGTACCCACGGGGGATGTCAGCCTGCGCTATGAGTTTGAGCCAACCGGCGAACCCAGGTTCAAGGAGGGTAAAGGCTCGCCGGGTCGCTTCCAGCTTTATATCAACAATAAGCTGGTAGGTAACTTGGAAGTCCCGTATTCCACCCCCAACATATTCGGCATGCTGGGCGCAAGCTGCGGCTATGCGGCCTTTGATTCAGTTAACCCGGCGGCGTACACTGCGCCGTTCCGCTTCACTGGTGAAATCAAACAGGTGTCGATTGACGTATCCGGCGATGTCATCATAGATGACGAAATCGAACTGAAACGGCTGATGGCCCAGCAGTAAGCCGTTTTCCCACACTCCTGGCGAAGGCGAACCGGCTTTCGCCAGGAGTAGCGCTCCCGCCTAAGCGATCATCCAGCGTAGTTAGCTTCCCGCGCCGGTGGATGCGTTCTGGTCGATCACGGTCTACCATGCCGACGGGTATCTGGAAGCCAACGAGTTGGGCGTGAACAGCTACAATAACTTTTCGGCCCAGCCCAATGCGGACGGCTCGTACACGATCCATTTCGGCGGCTGTGAAGATGATGGGGGTAACTGCATTCCCATCATGCCCGGCTGGAACTATGTCATCCGCATGTATCAACCACGCGCCGAAATTCTCGATGGCTCGTGGTCCTTCCCGGCGCCCCGACCGGTCGGCTGAAAAAAGCCATTGGTTCCGTGCAAAAGTAAAGGTTCTGACTCAAGGAGACAAAAATGAACAAAGACTCACAAGTAGACGGATCATCTCTCCCCTTCCCGCAGACGCCTACGGCCAGTGTCGTTGGACGCACGCTGGCGGAATCAAATCACGAGTGGCGGCAGGACCCCAAACGTCTACCCAAAGATGCCCCCAATATCGTGATTTTCATGTCAGACGATGCCGGGTTCAGCAACCCCGACACCTTCGGCGGTCCGGTGCATACGCCTACCGTATCTAGGCTGGCTGAGGGCGGAATTGCCTACAATCGTTTCCACACCACCGCCATGTGTTCACCCACCCGCGCTGCCTTACTGACAGGGCGTAATCATAACCATGTTGGCGCGGGGCAAATTGCCGAATTTGCCAATGATTTTGATGGCTATGTCGGCGAGATTCCTCGCTCTGCGGCCACGGTCGCCAGAGTATTGTCCGAATATGGCTACAACAGCGCCGCATTTGGCAAATGGCACAATACCCCGCCCAGCGACATCAAACCGGGCGGCCCCTATGACCAATACCCCACCGGTTTAGGATTTCGCTACTTTTACGGCTTCATCGCCGGTGAAACATCGCAGTATGAACCGCGCCTCTTTGAAAACATCAACCCCATCGAACCGCCTCACGATCCTGAGTACCATCTAACCGAAGATATGGCGGACAAAGCCAGAACCTTCATTCGTAATCATCTGGCATATACCCCCGATGACCCGTTCTTGCTATATTTTGCCCCCGGTGCAGTGCATGGACCGCATCATGTTCCCAAAGAGTGGGCCGATAAATACAAAGGCAAATTCGATGCAGGATGGGAAGCCTTACGGGAAGAAACCTTCAAACGTCAAAAGGAATTAGGCTGGATACCGGAGGATGCGGAATTAACGCCCATGGATTCATCCATGCAAAGATGGGCCGATGTCCCCGAAGACCAACGCGCCTTCCAAACCCGGCTCATGGAAGTTTACGCCGGTTTCTTGGAGCATACAGATGCCCAGTACGGCAAAATCGTGGACGAATTGGAAGCGCAGGGCTTGCTCGAGAATACCCTCGTCATTTACATCAATTCGGATAATGGCGCTTCAGCCGAAGGCATGAACGGCACCATTTCAGAATTGCTGGCTCAGAATTCGATGTCCAGTACGGTGGATCAACAATTGGACGTGTTGGAACGGGACTATGGTGGTTTGGAAGCCATCGGCGGTCCACTCCTCGAGAATATGTACCATCATGGCTGGGCTTGGGCCGGCGATACGCCGTTCAAAAGCACCAAGTTGATTGCCGCCCATTTTGGCGGTACCCGCACGCCCTGTGTGATCCATTGGCCGCAGGGCATTCAGGCCGACCGGAAACCACGTCCACAGTTCCATCATGTGATCGACATTGTGCCTACCTTGTATGAGGTCGCCGGGATTACCCCACCGCGCAGTGTGGATGGCTTTGAACAGATGGCGCTGGACGGCGATTCGATGGTGTACAGCTTCAATGATCCCGAAGCACCGGAACAAAAACGCCCCCAATATTTCGATATCATGGGCAGTCGGGGGATTTACCAGAATGGTTGGTTTGCAGCGGCTTTTGGCCCCAAAAAGCCTTGGTCTACAGATATTACAGGGTTGCTCAACTGGGACCCCGATGAGGATGTCTGGGAGCTTTACGATTTGGGTAAAGATTTTTCTCAAGCGCATGATCTAGCAGATGAAATGCCAAAGAAACTTCGGGCTATGCAGGCCATATTCACGATGGAAGCCACCAAAAATCAGGTTTTCCCCATTGGTGGCGGTCTTTATGTCCCTGGTTATCATCCCGAAGAGATGCGCGTGTCGCCACTCACCGAGTGGAACTTTTTCGCCGGACAAACCCGCATTGGCGAAACGCTGGCACCCCGATTCATCAGCGGCTTTTCCTCACTAGCGACGATTACAGCAGAGCTACCTGAAAACGCGGAAGGGGTGCTCTTCTGTCTGGGCGGCATTTCGGCCGGTTTCACCGTCTTCATGGATCAGGGCTACCTACATGCTGAATACAACGCCATGACGCTCAATCGGTATAAGGTGCGGTCAGAGAACCCTTTGCCAACGGGTAAAGTAACGATTGAGGTGGAAATCAAGTTTGACTCACGGGAGCGTCGCTCCGGCGGCACCATCACTTTCCGTTTCGATGGGGAGCAGGTTGGGCAAGGCCGATTTGAAGACTCTGTGCCGGTGATTTTCACCGCTTCGGAAACGTTCGATGTTGGTATGGATTTGGGATCGCCGGTTTCGCTTGATTATCATGAACGTGCGCCTTTCAAGTTCAATGGCACGATTGAGAAGATCAATATCAGGTATATCTAGCTACAATGCCGATGGGTACCTGAAAGCCAACGATTTGGGCGTGAACAGCCACAATAACTTTTCCGCCCAGCCCAATGAGGACGGCTCATAAACCATCCATCTCGGTGGCTGCGACGACGGCCGGGTCAATTGCATCCCCATCACACTCGGCCGGAACTATGCCATCCGCATGTATCAGCCACGCGCCGAAATTCTCGACGGCTCATGGATCTTCCCGCCGCCTCAACCGGTCGATTGAGGCGGCGAAGAAAGGCGCGGCCTGACCTAAGCCGTTCGCCGGACGCGGACGGGGAATCGAACTGGCTGTTTGCGCCTGAGCTTGTTTTCTATCTGTTCATCCGCTTGTACGGCACTCGGTCTGAGGTTTCTGAAGGTAAATGGACGCCGCCGGTGCAGAAGGCTTAACAATCAAAATTAACCAACCCTATGATCAAACGTAAAGGAGCAAATCATGCCAAGACAAAACGTTACCCCATTGGAACCCCCTTTACGGGGAAGATCGGGCGAACGCTGGCCGACTCGGAGCAGGCCTGGCCGCAAAGACCGCAGGCCAAAAAAGAGTCGCCCAACATTGTCTGGATTCTGCTGGATGATGTGGGCTTTGGGCAGTTGGGCTGCTACGGCTCGCCCATTGCCACCCCCAATATCGACAAGCTGGCCGCCGACGGCCTGCGTTTCACCAACTGGCACACCACTGCCCTGTGCGCCCCCAGCCGGGCCTGCCTGCTGACCGGGCGCAATCACCACTCCAACGCCATGGCCTGTATTTCAGAAATCGCTTCCGGCTTTCCCGGCTACAACAGCCTGATCCCCAAGGAGAATGGCTTTGTCTCCGACACGCTGGTGGAGCAAGGGTACGCCACCTTTGCCCTGGGCAAGTGGCACCTGACTCCCGGCAGTGAAAACCACACCGCCGCGCCGCGTGACCGCTGGCCGCTGGGGCAAGGCTTTGAGCGCTTCTACGGCTACCTGGGCGGCGCCACCGACAACTACGAGCCGGAACTGATCATCGACAATCATCGGGCGGAACGGCCGGATGTGGAAGAATATCACCTGACCGAAGATTTGACCGATCAGTCCATCAAAATGGTGAGCGAGTTAAAGGCCATTGACCCGGAGTAAACCCTTCTTTATGTATTACGCCCCGGTGGCCATGCATACCCCGCATCAAGCGCCCAAAGAATGGATTGACAAATACAAGGGCGCGTTTGACGATGGCTGGGACGTGTACCGTGAAAAAACCCTGGCCCGTCAAAAAGAGATGGGGCTGGTTCCCGAAAATACCGAACTCCCGCCGCGTGAGCCGGAAGTGCAGCCCTGGGCTGACCTGACCGCGGATCAGAAAAAATTGTACACGCGCATGATGGAGGTCTTTGCCGGTTACCTGGAACACACCGATTATCACCTTGGCCGGCTGATCGATTTTCTGGAAGATCTGGGTGAACTGGACAATACCCTGATTATGGTGATGTCCGACAACGGGGCCAGTTCCGAGGGCGGCCCCAACGGCTCGGCCAATGAATGGCTCTTCTTCAACGGCATTGAAGAAAGTGTTGAGCTGAATATGCAATTTTACGACAAACTGGGCGGCCCGGAGTGTTACAACAACTATCCTATGGGCTGGACCATGGCCGGCAACACCCCCTTCCGACGCTGGAAGAAAGAAACATTCAACGGCGGCATCAGCGATCCGTTGATTGTGACCTGGCCCAACGGTATCTCAGCCAAGGGTGAAGTGCGCGACCAGTACAGCCACGTTGTTGATATGGTCCCCACCCTGCTGGAGGTGTTGGACATTGAACCCCCCCAAGCGATTAAAGGGGTGAAACAGAGCCCCATTGAAGGCGTAAGCCTGGCCCACACCTTTAACAATGCCGAAGCGCCCACCCAAAAAGAGGCCCAGTATTACGAGATGTTTGGCCAGCGCGCCCTGTGGCGCGACGGCTGGAAAGCCGTCTGCAACTATCCCTTCGGCCAGCCTGTCACCGAAGAAGGGCTGGCCCAACAGCAGTGGGAGTTGTACCGGGTTGATCCGGGCGGCCCTGAACCGGTAGACCGCGCCGAGATGAACGATGTGGCCGATAAATATCCTGAGATCGTGAAGGCGCTGGAAGCCCGCTGGTGGTCCGAAGCCGAAGAATTTAATGTGCTGCCGCTGCAAGGGGGCGAGGTGGCCCGGATGGCCAACGCCATGGAAGAACAAGGCGTGCCGGAGCGAGAGGAGTATGTCTACTATCCCAATACCCCGGAGATTCCGGAAACCGGCGCGGCCAATCTAAAGAATCGCTCCCACTCCATTACCGCAGAGGTGGTTATCCCGGCAGGGGGCGCCGAAGGCGTTCTGCTGGCTCACGGCGGCCTGACAGCCGGCTACTCCTTCTACGTTCAGGAGAACAAACTGCATTACGTCCACAACTTCCTGGGCCTGGCCCAATACTACGTTCACTCCAATGTGGATGTACCGACGGGTGAATGTACCCTGCGCTTTGAATTAGAGAAGACCGGCGAGCATCAGGGCAAGGGCAAGTTGTTCATCAACGGCGATCCGGTTGGCGAAGCCGAGATTGAACATACCGTACCAGTTTGCTTTGGCATCAACGAAGGTCTGACCTGCGGCTACGACAACGGCCTGCCGGTGATCAAGGACTATGAGGTGCCCTTCACCTTTACCGGCAATCTCAAACGGGTGGTGGTTATCCCGCACGGAGAAGTGGCGGTGGATCATCAAAAGATGCTTGAAAAAGAGATGCTGAAGGAGTAAGCGGCCGTTGCCGGTGATTCGCCGCCATGACCCCACCGCTCAGGCGGGTGGGGTCATGGCGGCATCCACCCTGTATGTTTTGACGAGGAACTAAAATGACTGAACTTTCTACGCAAGAAGCAAGACAAATCGCCAAAGAAGCCTACATGTATGCCAACCCGCCGGTCGACAGCTACCGCATTCTCTACAGCTATTTTGTGAATGAGGACAATCCGGATTACAAGGCTCCGTGGAACCAAATCGAGAATATTCCCCGCGTCTACACCCACGAAGACAGGGCGGTGCAAACGCCCAATTCTGATACCCCCTATGGCTGGCTGGCATTGGATCTGCGTACCGAACCCATGGTCCTGACCGTTCCCCCGCTTGAGAAGGAGCGCTACTTCAGCATCCAGCTCGTCGACCTCTACACCCACAACTTTGACTATATCGGCAGCCGTGCGACCGGCAACGATGGCGGGAATTTCCTGATCGCCGGGCCCGGCTGGGAAGGGGAGAAACCGGAAGGCATCAGCAAGGTGATCCGTGCCGAAACCGAGTTGATCCTGGCGGTGTATCGGACGCAGCTGTTCAATCCGGATGACTTGGAAAATGTGCAGGCTGTCCAGGCCGGCTACAAGGTGCAGCCCCTTTCCACATTTCTCGGCCAGCCGGCGCCCGAGGCCGCCCCCGAAATCGACTTCATCCAGCCGCTGACGCGTGAGGAGATTCGGGAATCCGCCGAAGATCTTCGAGCACTTGAATTTCGTGCTGCAGTTCTGCCCCACCCACCCGTCGGAGCAGGAACTCATGGCCCGTTTTGCCAAACTCAATATTGGCGCCGGCCGGGACTTCGATTGGGATGCCTTTTCACCGGAAATCAAGGCGGCCATCGGCCAGGGCATCGCCGATGCGTGGGGCGAGTTTGACGAATTTAAGCAGCGGGTCAATGCGGGCGAGATTGGCTCCGGCGATGCCTTTGGCACACGCGAGCACCTGAAGAATAACTATCTCTATCGCATGGCGGCGGCCGTGCTCGGTATCTGGGGCAACAGTGCCGCAGAGGCGATTTATCCGTCCTACTATGTCGATGCCGACGGGGAGAAGCTCGACGGCGCGCATAGCTACACCCTGCGCTTTGCACCCGGCCGGCTGCCGCCGGTCAATTCGTTCTGGTCGCTGACGATGTATGAACTGCCGGAAAGCCTGCTCGTGGCGAATCGGCTCAACCGCTATCTGCTCAACTCGACCATGCTGGACGAGTTTGTGCGCGATGAAGATGGGGGCATCACGCTCTACCTGCAGCATCAGTCACCGGGCAAGGAAAAGGAACCCAATTGGCTGCCCGCGCCCGAGGGGCCGTTTTCGGTCAATTTACGCCTATACTGGCCCAAAGCAGAAGCCCTGGACGGTACCTGGACGCCGCCGCCGGTCAGGCGGGTGGGGTAATGGCGGCATCGCTGATGGGCAGAGCTTGATGCGCAGACCAGAAACACCCTTCCTTCGCATAGCACATGCTGCCCTTTCGGGTACGCCGAAGCGCAGCAAAAGAGCTAGTAAATCCCGGCGGAAATAAGTCAACAGCTTCTATCAATGGTAAGGATACCGTATTCCCGCCGTGGTATTTCCGCCGCGATGGACTAGTGTTCCGCCAATCTTGAGCTGACGACCCGTTTTTCTGTGGCGGAACCTAAATGCATCGGCAAGAACAAGTTCGTAGACTCGTCAAATAAAGATTGCCGATGCACTAGTGCTTTGTTGACATTTCGAAAACCACCTGCTTTGCGCCTGGCACGTCCCCGGCACGGGCGGCAGAATAACCGATTAGCAGACTTGTAGGCGCCCGTGCCGGGGACGTTACGACTAAATGTCAACGGGACCCAGGATGCGTGTTCCTACCAAGTTTGTTTCGAGAAGGAGAATGCAATGACCGAGATTCTGGAAACCCTGGCAACTTAATCCCTGCTGGTCTTCGTGATCGGCAGTATGGCCAGCATGGGGCTGAGCCTGAAGATCAAGCAGATCATCGCGCCGCTCAAGGATGTGAAGCTCGTCGCTCTGGCGCTGGTGGCTAACTTTGTTCTAGTGCCCATCGTAGCTTACGTGATCACCCTGCTCCTGCCGTTGAATGAGTCCCTGGAGATTGGCCTGATCCTGCTCGCCACCGCCGCGGGCGCGCCTTTCTTGCCCAAGCTGGCTGAAGTCGCCAAGGGCAATATGGCCTTTTCGGTGGGCTTGATGGTGCTGCTGATGATTGTGACCATCATTAACCTGCCGATTGTACTGCCACTGTTATTGGGTGATGTGGCAGTCAGCTCCTGGGATATTGCCCAATCTCTGATTGTGATGATGCTGCTCCCGCTGGCGATTGGTTTGTTCGTCAACGCCCGTTACGAGGATGTCGCTGTCAAAGTACAGCCCACATTTGGGCAGGCTTCCAATATCGCCATTTTGGTCCTGGCCGTCGCAGGATTGGTCCTCAACTTCACAGATATGATCGGCTTGGTGGGTTCTTGGGGCATCCTGGCCGGGGTCATATTTATCCTGATTTCGGTGGCAATTGGCTATTTCCTGGGTGGTTCCGAAGGTCAGATCAAGAGTGTAATGGGTCTGGGAACCGGGCAGCGCAATATCGCTGCTGCCTTGGTGGTTGCCGGACAGAACTTTGATATGGATGTGGTCACCTACCTGATGGTGATCTCGGTAATTGGTCTGGTGATCCTGATGCCCCTGGCCGGCGAACTGGGCAAGCGGGCCAAGGGGGTCGCAGAGACAGCGGGTCGCGTACAAACCGAGACAAGCTAAATGATTCGATTGTTCGGTTTGTGCGTCAGCTTCTCGGTAGGGGGCAAACGGCAGCTGGTCTAGGGTGGTTCGTCCTGACCCCTGCCGGGAAGTTCAGAGATTTCGTGAGAAGAATGCTTATGAGAAGAAACCTTCGTCGTGCAGGCGCCACGGTGGTTTCCCGGTCCGTTGGAGCATCTCCATCGAATACCTACGGCCAGACGCCCGCAGTCACGCTTCGGCCAGAAGCAGCCATCACCATCCCGTTGTCACGAAACTGAGAGGAATTTCGTCATGGCTGGAACTCCTGATCAGACGAATGAGGCGCAAGCGGATCAGCCGTCGAATTGGCGGTATTCACTTTCGCAAGTCTTGCGCGAGCGTGCCTTCTTTTATGCGATACTGGCTCTGTTTATTTTGCTCACGCTCGTGGTGCGGCTTGGTTCGCTTTCGACGCACAAAAAGGGGAGCCGTCCAAGATTCACGGACGGCTCCCCTTTTTGGATTGCTCAGTTGGCTCGGATGAGGCGGTGCTAGCCGGCTACCTGCTCCGCGGCGTAGCGATCTTTCTCCTGTTGCA
>CAWEEJ010000006.1:0-90000 GCA_963807905.1 uncultured Chloroflexia bacterium
CCCTACAAGGGCGTGATCGCGTACGTGCGCGTCTTCAACGGCACCATCAACGGCACGCCCACGCTCAAATCGCTGGTCACGGGCAAGTCCATGGAACCGCTGGAGATCGGCGTGCTGACGCCGGCCATGCTGCCCACGAATCAGCTGCACGCCGGCGAAGTAGGCTATATCGCCACCGGGCTCAAGACACTGCAAGATCTTGACGTGGGTGACACGATCACCCTGGACGCCACCCCGGCCACGGAACTGCTGCCCGGCTACCAGCCCATGAAGCCCATGGTCTTCGCCGGCCTCTATCCATCCAGCCCCGACGATTACACCGATCTGCGCGATGCGCTGGAGAAGCTCCAGCTCAACGACGCAGCGCTGGTCTATGAACCGGAGACGAGCCAGGCTTTGGGCTTTGGCTTCCGCCTGGGCTTTCTCGGCCTCTTTCACATGGAGATCATCCAGGAGCGGCTGGAGCGCGAGTACGATCTGGACGTCATCTTTACGGCCCCGTCGGTGGAATATCAGATCACCAAAACCGATGGCACTGTCATTACGATCGACAGCCCGGCCGAACTGCCCGAGGCGACCCAGGTAATGAAGATCGAGGAGCCGTGGTGTGACCTCCACATCTTCACGCCGTCGGACTACATCGGCACGATCATGGATCTGGTCACTAAGCGCCGAGGCGAATTACGCAACCAGAATTGGCTCGACACCAAGCGCGTCGAGATTTCCTGCGCAATTCCCCTCTCGGAGATCATTGTCGACTTCTACAATGACCTCAAGGCGCGTACCAAAGGCTACGCCAGCATGGACTATTCGCTCGACGACTATCGAGAATCTGACATGGTCAAGCTCGATATTCTGGTCAATCAGCAGCCTGTCGACGCCCTGAGCGTCATCGTGCATCGTGACGATGCGTTCTACAAGGGCCAGCGCCTGGTCTCCAAGATGAAGGAGATCATCCCGCGCCAGATGTTCGAGGTGCCAATTCAGGCCGCGGTGGGCAACAAGATCATCAGCCGGGCCAACGTCAAAGCCATGCGCAAAGACGTGCTCTCCAAGTGCTATGGCGGCGATGTTTCACGCAAGCGCAAGCTGCTGGAAAAACAGAAGGCCGGCAAGAAGCGCATGAAGATGGTCGGCTCGGTCGAGATTCCCCAAGAAGCCTTCATGTCCGTCCTCAAGCTGGACGACTAGACGCGCTTGCTTTCATGAGTCAACTCTCCGTCTTCGAGCTGCTGCGCCGTGCCGGCATTGACCCAAAGAAATCCCTCGGCCAGAACTTTTTGGTCAAAGAAACCTATCTGGATCGCATCATTACCGCGGCCGACCTGAGCGCGGATGACACCGTACTCGAAGTCGGTCCCGGCCTGGGCACGCTGACCGCCCGTCTGGCCGCGCAGGCTGGCTGCGTCGTCGCGGTCGAGCTGGACGACCGCCTCGTCCCCCTCCTGCGCGCCGAATTTGCTCTTACCGACAGCGTCCACATTGTGCAGGGCGACATATTGGAGCTCGCGCCGGGCGAGCTGATTGGGGAATGCGGATGGGGGAATGCGGATTATGCGCACGACAGCGGCTCCACAGACAATCCACAGTCCGCAATCCGCATTCCCCAATCCTACAAGCTAGTGGCCAACCTGCCCTACTACATCACCAGCGCAGTGGTGCGCCACGTGCTGGAAGCAACGCCGCAGCCCGACCGCGCGGTGGTGATGGTACAGGCGGAGGTGGCTGAGCGCATCTGCGCGGCGCCGGGGGGTATGTCGATCCTGAGCGTGGCCGTGCAATTCTATGCCGAGCCAAGCATCGCGTTTCACGTGCCGGCCAGTGCGTTCTATCCTGTGCCCAAGGTGGATAGTGCGGTGCTGCAGCTGGCGGTGCGCCCTCATCCCGCCCTTGCAGGCAATAAGATCGACACCGAGCAGTTCTTTGCCCTGGTCCGGGCCGGCTTTGGCCAGAAGCGCAAGCAGTTGCGCAACAGCCTCAGCGCAGGTCTCCACAAGCCGAAGAAGGAGATCGACATGGCCCTGGTTGCGTCCGGCATCGATGCCAGCCGGCGCGCCCAAACTCTTTCGATTGCTGAATGGGTGACCCTCTATCAGGTAATGGAAAATAGGTCGACCGCGGAATCAGCCTGATGCCACGAATGCGTCTGAATCAGCGCTCCATCCCATGCAATTGAAATCGCCGCAGGCCTGCCGCCTTTCTTGAAACGCCCAACCTGAACTGCTATACTGCATTTCATGGACATTCTCATACAGTCAACGCCCGATCCCAACGCGTTGAAGTACATATTGCCCAGTCCGCAATTTGAATCTCCCTTGAGTTTTCCCAGCGCAGAAGCTGCGGCTGCACATCCGCTGGCCGCCCAATTATTTGCCCTGGGCGGCATCTACAACGTCTTCATGGTGCGTGACTTCGTCACCGTCAACAAGCTGCCCGAAGTCGATTGGGAGCCGCTGCGTGAACGTGTCCGCAAGACGGTTGACGCCTATTTTAGCCAGTAAGCACTGAAACGAGATGCCTGTGACCATCGACCCAACTTTGCCCGTGATCGTCTCCAGCGAAAATGGTCGCCGTGGCGCCAAAGCCGCCATGGAATTGCTGACCAATGGCGGCAGCGCATTGGATGCCATCGAGTTAGCCTGCCGCATTGTGGAAGATGATCCAACCGACCATAGCGTTGGCTATGGGGGTCTGCCCAATGTGTTGGGAGAGGTTGAACTCGACGCCAGCATCATGGATGGCCGCACGCTTCAGGCCGGCGCGGTGGCGGCAATTCACGGCTACGGGAATCCCATCACCCTGGCGCGCCGCGTGATGGAACAGACGCCCCACGTGTTGCTGGTTGGACGCGGGGCCGAGCGATTTGCAGCCGAACTGGGCTTTCCCAGCGTCAATCAGCGGACGGATGAGGCCGTGCGGCGTTGGGAAGCGCGTTTTGAGGAACGCAACGTAGAGCCTGGATCGCAAGATGGACTTCGCCACGTTGCCATGCAGATGACGGCGCCCCTCAACTTACAGGACCGTGCGGCCCAGGGCGATCGCATCGATACGCTGGGAACCGTCAATTTCCTGGCCCGGGACAGTCGTGGCGACATCGCCTCTGCCGTGAGCACCAGCGGCATCGGCTGGAAGTATCCGGGCCGTGTGGGCGACAGCCCACTGATCGGGGCCGGCAACTACTGCGATAATCGCTATGGCGCGGCCGCTTGCACGGGCATGGGGGAGCTGGCAATCCGTGCCAGTACGGCACGCAGCCTGATCGTCTACCTCAAGAGCGGCATGACCTTGCAAGAGGCGGGGGCCGAAACGCTACGCGATCTACTGGTTCTGGACGCACGCGAAGGGCAATATATGAATATTGTCGCCCTGGACGCGCAGGGCAATCACGCCGGCTTTACAACTGTGCCGGGAAAGCAGTACCTTTATATGACCGGCGAAATGACTGAGCCGGCGCTGGCCGAGCGAACCGCCTTGTCGAGCGATTCCGACTGATACGCACGAGTTGACCTGCCGCTGTCAGGCCTCCCTCGACGGCTCCCTGTAGAACGATTTATCGTCCTGTTCTTGAGGAACAAGATGGCGACACCCGTGAAAATGCCTCAGCTTGGTGAAAGCGTTGTCGAAGGCACCGTTTCGCGCTGGCTCAAAGAACCAGGCGATGCCGTCGACAAGCTCGATCCGCTGTTGGAAATCTCAACAGACAAGATTGACACGGAAGTGCCCGCGCCCGCGTCGGGCACGCTGCTCGCCATTTTGAGTCCAGCGGGCGAAACGGTGAAGGCCGGTGCAGTTCTTGCCTATATCGGTAACCCGGGCGAGGCGTTGCCGGACGAACAGCGCAGCGGAACGTCAGCGCCCCCCCCGGCGACAGATGGCGGACCGGTTGTGGACATACCAGTTGCACCGGTAAGTGAAGGAGCAGTCGAACCAGCGCTACGGGTTGACGCTGCGGCACAGGCGGCCGGAGGACGTACATTTATTAGCCCCGTTGTCGCACGCATGGCAGCCGAACATGAAGTGGACCTCGATGTGGTCCCGGGCAGCGGGCTGAACGGGCGCATTACCAAGCGCGACATGGAGGCCTATCTGGCGCAAAGCCGGCAGATTGCAGGGCCCGCTGATTCAATGGCGATGTCAGGCGCCGATGTAGTCAGTCGCCCCCTTAGCAACATGCGCCGCATGATTGCCGACCACATGACGTTGAGTAAACGCACGAGCCCCCACGTGACCACGATCATGGAGGCCGATCTGAGCGCCATTGTGCGCCATCGAGCGGCCAATCAACGGCCCTTTGCCGAAAAGGGCATCGCGCTCACGTACATGGCCTATTTTGTGGCCGCCACGGCGCTGGCGTTGAAGGAGATACCGGCGGCAAACAGCCGCTTCAACGGCAATGCCATCGTCTACAACAAACGGGTCCATATTGGGATGGCGGTGGCGATCAAAGAGGGATTGCTTGTCCCAGTAATCCGCAATGCTGGTGAATTAAACCTGCAGGGCATAGGCCGTGCGATTCAGGATCTGGCCCGTCGTGCACGTAGCGGCAAATTGGGACCGGACGAGCTACAGGGCGGCACGTTCACGGTGACCAATCACGGAACCAGCGGCAGCCTGGCCGGTACGCCAATCATCAATCAGCCCCAGGCCGGCATATTGGGCATCGGCGCCATTGCAAAGCGACCGATCGTGATCAGCAGCAGCCCGTCCCTCCTGCCCAGCGCGGACGACGCCATTGTGATCCGCCCCATGTGCTATCTGAGCTTTAGCTTCGACCACCGCATCCTCGATGGTGCGGAAGCGGATAAATTTGTCAGCATCATCAAATCGACGCTGGAGAATTGGCAATGAGAAACGCAAGGCGGCAAGCGGATCAGCTGCGCCGTCCGGCTTTCTCCCATCCCCGGCATCTCTCACGATTCTTGAAAGTGGGTATTTACTATGAGCAATTATGAATATGACGTTATCGTTGTGGGCAGTGGTCCCGGCGGCTATGTGGCCGCGATTCGTGCGGCCCAGCTCGGCCTGAAGACCGCGATCGTTGAGCGGGAGACGCTGGGCGGCGTCTGCCTGAACTGGGGCTGCATTCCCACCAAGGCGTTGATCCACAACGCCGAGGTGATTGAAACGCTCCACGATGCCGCGACCTACGGCATCAGCTTCGACAACCTAACGGTGGACTTCAGCGTTGCGGTCAAGCGCAGCCGCGACATCGTGGGTCGCCAGACCAAGGGTGTCGGCTTTCTGATGAAGAAGAACAAGATCGACGTCATCAATGGTCACGGAACCTTCAAGGACGCGCACACGCTCCACATCGCCCCCTCTGAATTTGTCGAGGATGCCGAGGAGCGCGACGTGACCTCGGCCAACTTCATCGTGGCCGTGGGCGCGCGGGCGCGCAGCCTGCCCGGCACGGAAATCGATCACGACCGCATCATCGAATATCGGGACGCCGTCGTGCTCGACCCGCTGCCCGAAAAGATGATCGTCGTCGGCTCAGGCGCGATTGGCATGGAATTCAGCTACGTCTACAGCAGCTACGGTACGGAGATCACCATTATCGAGATGCTGGATCAGGTGCTGCCGCTGGAAGATGAAGACGTCGCCAAAGAAGTCGCCAAATCCTTCAGCAAGAGCGGCGTCAAGATCATGACCGGCACGCGCACCGAAAAGGTGGAGACGAGCGACAGCGGCGTCACCGTCACGGTCAAAGATCTCAGTAGCGGCAAGACCGAATCCCTGAAGGCCGACAAGGTACTCATGGCCATTGGCATTCAGGCCAATACGGATAAGGTGGCCATCGACACTGCGGGGGTCAACGTCAACGAGCGGGGCTTCATTGAGGTCGACGACGTAATGCGCACCAACGTGCCCAACATCTTTGCCATCGGCGACTGCACCGGCAAACTGGCCCTGGCCCATGTTGCCAGCGCCATGGCCGTGGTCGCCGCTGAAACCATCGCCGGCGTCGAAACGCTCCCCATCCCCGAAGAGCGCTACATCTTCATGCCGCGCTGCACCTACTGCCACCCTCAGGTCGCCAGCCTGGGCATGACGGAGGCGCAGGCCAAGGAAGCCGGCTATGAGATCAACGTGGGCAAGTTTCCTTTCATGCCGAATGGCAAGGCCCAGGCGCTCAACGAGCGCACCGGTTTCGTCAAGATTATTGCTGACGCCAAATACGGTGAAATCCTGGGCGCCCACCTGGTCGGTCCGGACGTGACCGAGTTGCTGCCTGAGCTCTCCCTGGCCCAGTTCATGGAGATCACGCCGGCCGAGATCGCGCGCAACGTCCACGCGCACCCGACCTTGAGTGAAGCGCTCATGGAAGCGGCCCACGCAGTTGAAGGCCACCCAATTCATATGTAATCATGTAATGTGGATGGGGCGGATTTTCTGCCTGCATCAGTGCCTGTCCGCCTCATCCGCGTGCCAGTAGACAAGCAAGCTCATACACATGGCTGAATACCAATCCGTTACCGTTGATATTCTCGTGCGCTTCGCCGAGACCGACGCCATGGGCATCGTCCACCATGCGGCCTATATCGTCTGGTTTGAGTTGGGCCGCGTCGCCTGGATGGACGCAGCCGGCATGCCCTATGCTGAAGTAGCAGCGCAAGGCAATCACTTCGCCGTCACAGGGCTGGAGGTGCGCTATCGCAACGCCAGCCGCTTTGGTGATACGGTGCAGTTGACGACAACCGTGACGTCGCTGCGCAGTCGTCAAGTGAGCTTTGCCTACGAGGTGACAAATCAAGCCGGCGATCTTCTGGCAACAGGTCACAGCGATCACATTTGTGTCGATTTAGAGGGTCGTACAGCCAAGATTCCCGCCGCGGTGCTGGAGCGGTTGCGGACGGGGCAGGCTGTACACGCGGAGGCAATCCGATGATTCAAACTGAGCAGCACGGTCCGATCACCGCAATCCGGCTAGCCCGGGCATTTCTGGGCCGTCCTATCGCCTGGACGACCGCATACTTCGTCGATGGTTTGCTCATCGACTGTGGGCCGCGCTGCACAGAAGCGGAGCTGCTGGACTACTTGGCAGGGGTTACCCTGGAACAGATTGTCCTCACCCACGGGCATGAGGAGAATCTGGGCGCGCTGGCGGCCATACGTGCCCGCTATCCCCACGTGCCCGTTTACGCCTCGACACGCACAAGCGCGCTAGCCACTGATCCTGCACGGCTCAAGCTGCAAGCCTATCGTCGCCTGGCTTGGGGCAAGCCCCGCAGCGTCGAGTCTGTGCAGCTGCTGGATGAAATCGACAATCGGGTGGAGACGCCCAACTACCATCTGCGCGCAGTGGAGACGCCCGGCCACTCGGCGGACCATACCTGCTATTTTGAGCCCACCCAGCGTTGGCTCTTCTCCGGTGACGCCTACTTGGCCGGTCGGGACTCCGCCTGGACGCCGGAAGCGGATCTATTCAACCTTCTGGGCAGTCTCCGCGTACTGGCTGGCTTACGGCCAGAGCGACTCTTTCCCAGCAGCGGCGCCATTCGCCGCACACCCCAACCCGAAATCCACGAAAAGATCGCTTATCTCTCGCAGCTGGCAAGCGAAGTGGGCAAGCTCGAAGCCCTGGGCATGAGCACAGCGGAAATCAGCGCGTGTCTATTCGAGAGCGAGCAGCCGCTGCGTTTCTGGACGCTCGGCCACTACGCGCCCGCACACCTGATTGAAGCGTGCAGCAGCTACAACGCCCTCTTCCTGGCCGAGGATGCCCGCAGTTCTTCTCAAAACAGAGCACGATTTCGCGACGGCACCGGCGCGCCCGGCGCTTCGGAATCGACAGATTACAGCGACTTCGCGCGTTGACGATCAAGCGACAACGCTGCTCTTCATCCCGCATTCACCTTCGGTATCGGACGCCGCCATGCTAAAATATGCGCGCGACGGTCAATATGATCGTATCGGCCCGCTTGTCATGACGGTTGCGAAACGTCGATACTTTGCGTAATTTTTGCGCAAAGCGAACAAGGAGCAATCTCTCTCACCATGCGAGTTTTTATTACGGGCGGCGCAGGATTTCTGGGCAGCCATTTAGCCAATCGCCTGCATACGGCAGGCCACTCTGTGCGCGTGCTGGACGACTTGACCAGCGGTGATCCCGCATACCTCCAGCCCGGCATTAGTTTCACCCGGGGTGATATGAACGACGTGCCCAAGCTTTGGTCACTGCTTCAGGACGTTGACTGGGTTTTCCACTTGGCTGCGCGGGTCAGCGTTCCCGCATCTGTGCTCTACCCGCGTGAATACAACAATGTCAATGTGGGCGGCACGGTTGCACTCCTTGAAGCATGCCGTGATGTCGGGGCCGTGCAGCGGGTCATTCTTGCCGGCAGTGCCACCGTCTATGGCGACCAGCCTCTCCAACCGGTTGGCGAAGTGATGGCGCCGCAACCAGGCGTGCCCTACGCCGTGAGCAAGTTGGCTGCAGAGCAATATCTCTTCAACATCGGCGCCCTCAGTGGTTTTGAGACGGTCTCCTTACGCATCTTCAACGCCTACGGCCCCCGACAGTCGCTGCCGCCTGTTCATCCACCCGTTGTGCCGCAGGTCATGCAGCAGATTGCGGGACGCGGTTCGGTGATCATCTTTGGCGATGGACGCCAGACGCGTGACTTCGTCTTCGTGGATGACGTGATTATGGCGTTGATTGCAGCGGCCGAAGCCGACAACGTCAATGGCGAAATCATCAACGTCGGCAGCGGCCAGGAAACGTCACTCAATGATTTGGTCGCCATGATCGGTAAAGTAGTCGGGGCCAAGCCCAATGTGCTCTACAACGGTGAATCGTCTGGCGGCATCCGTCGACTCGTCGCGGATATCAGCAAAGCCAGGCGCCTGCTCAACTATCGCCCGCGCACCAGCCTCGAAGCAGGTCTCCAGCGCCTCTACCGCGAAGATCCGCACTTTGCCCGGCGCGCAACAGCGTCTCAACTGACAGCCTGATGAGTGCTTTCGCCTTCCTGACGACACACAGGGCAGTCCGACCGCTGATCACGGCGATGTTGATGCTGCTACCACTCTGGTTGGGCGGTTGCGCCAGCAGCACGGGTGAACGGGCGCTGGGCGCCTATCTGGCCGCCAATCAAGAGGAACTCAACAGCCCGATCAGCGTGAGCGATCAGCCGGTGCCCTTTGTCGTGGAGCCGGGCACGCCTGCGCGCGTCATCGGCCAGCAGCTTGCCGAAGCCGGGCTGATCGAAGACGCGTTTCTCTTCGAGGCCTACGTGCGCATCAACGGGCTGGCTGATCGGCTGAAAGCGGGCAGCTATCTGTTGACGCCCTCCATGACCGTGGTTGAGATCGCCGCAGTGCTGCAAGATGCAGCCGCCGCCGGTCTCAGCGTGACGCTGCCCGAAGGCTGGCGGTTGGAGCAGATGGCCGAAGCCTTTGCGTCTGCCGGCGTGCTGACCGACGACCGCTATCTCGCTCAGGCCCAAAGCGGCGACCTGACCGATTTGGACTTCAGCCGCTTCCCCTTCTTGCAGCAGAAACCAGACGGCGCCAGCCTGGAAGGCTATCTCTTTCCCGACACCTATCGCCTGCCGGTGACGGGGGCCAGCGGCGTAGAAGTCCTGGCCCAACAGCTAGAGGTATTCAGCGCCAAGGCGCTGCCGCTCTATACCGCCGCCGCCAGCGAGGGTCGGACTGCGCTGACGTTGCATGAAGTTCTCACCTTGGCCAGCATCGTCGAGCGCGAGGCCGTTGTGCCGGCGGAGCGAGCGGCCATCGCCGGCGTCTACCTCAACCGGCTGGCCAACGGCATGAAGCTCGACGCCGACCCCACGGTACAGTACGCTTTAGGCTATCAGCCGGAAAGCGGCCAGTGGTGGAAGACGCCGGTCTTCCTGGAAGAATATAGCTCGGTGATCAGCCCCTACAACACCTATCTGAACACGGGGCTGCCGCCCGGTCCCATTGCCAATCCCGGGTTGGCGAGTATTCAGGCCGTCCTTGCGCCAGAGCAGCACGATTACCTCTTCTTTGTCGCCCTCCCCGACGGCAGCGGTGCGCATGTATTCGCCGCGCACGTACGACGAACACATTGTCAACGTGCAAAAATACCTAGCCGGACCATGAGTCCGCGGGTGATCGACTGCATCCCAACGAACCGGATCTAAATATAAGGACCTCTGACCATGGCCGCAAACATGCCTAGCGTGCCCGGAGCGACCAATAGCGCCAAGGGTCGCTTTGGGACATTCGCCGGTGTTTTTACCCCCAATGTGCTGACGATTTTGGGTCTGATTCTCTTTCTGCGCACGGGCTGGGTTGTGGGCCAGGCCGGCCTGATCGGTGCGCTGGCCATTGTGTTGATTTCCAACGTGATCACGCTGCTCACCGGCCTCTCGCTCTCCGCGATTTCCACCAGCATGACGGTGCGCACGGGGGGCAACTACTACATGATCTCCCGTTCCCTGGGTTTGGAGATCGGGGGGGCAATCGGCATTCCACTCTATCTTTCGCAAGCGATTTCAGTAGCCTTTTACGTCATCGGCTTCACCGAAGCACTGCAATCCGTCCCCCTCTTCCAACCGATTGACGAACGACTAATCTCGACGGCAGTCGTCATCGTCTTTGGTCTGACCGCCTATGTTGGGGCCGATTTTGCGCTGCGCATTCAGTTTCTCGTGCTGGGCGCGTTGGGCGTGGCCCTCGCGTCTTTTTTCCTGGGCGGCTGGGGCGACTTCATTCAGCCGACGCTCACGCCCGAGTACGTAGCCGGGCAGAGCTTCTGGACGGTCTTTGCGGTCTTCTTCCCCGCCGTCACCGGCATTACGGTCGGGGCCAGCATGTCGGGTGACCTCAAGGACCCCAGCCGCAGCATTCCGCGCGGCACGTTGCTTTCCATCGTCGTCACAGCCATTATCTACATTGCCACCGTCATCTGGCTTTCGCTCCATGCCACGCCGTCCGAACTGGTCAGCAATAATCTGATCATGCAGGATATCGCGGCGTGGCCGGTGGCAATTCTGATCGGTGTATGGGCGGCGACGCTCTCTTCTGCGCTGGGCAGCATCATGGCAGCGCCGCGGGTTCTCCAGGCGCTGGCGCTGGACCACGTTGCGCCTCGCTCGTTTGCGGGCCAACTTGGCAGCAAGACGGAGCCGCGCGTGGCGGTCTTGATCACCACGGCCATCGCTCTCTCAGTCGTATGGATGGGCGATCTAAACTTCGTCGCGCCGGTCATTAGCATGTTTTTTCTTAACACTTATGGCATGACCAATTTGGCGGCAGGCATCGAGCGATGGGTTGGCAACCCAAGTTATCGACCGCGCTTCGCCGTCCACTGGAGCGTTTCGCTGCTGGGCGCGCTGGGTTGTTACGGGGCCATGTTCCTCATCAACCCCTGGGCGACTGTGGTCGCAATCGTGGTCAGCTTTGGTATTTTCTTTTACCTGGAGCAGCGTTCCCTGTCCCATACCTGGGGTGATGTACGAAGCGGCCTCTGGTTCACGCTGGCCCGCTATGCGTTGCTAAATCTAGAGAACCAAACCTGGCACCGGAAAAACTGGCGCCCCAACATCCTCGTCTTCACGGGGCGTCCACACAATCGCGAACAGCTCGTCCAGCTGGCCGATTGGTTAAGCAGAGGCAAGGGCATCGTCACCTTCTCACAGCTAATCATCGGCGATGTGGAAGAGATTGCCGGTCGCAATCTGCGCACCGCCGCCCGCAAGCACATCCGCGGCTACATTCAGGAGCGCGAGATGATGGCCTTCACAGAAGCAGACGTCGTCCCCAATTTCTACGACGGTGTGCTCTCGGTTGCGCAAGCTCATGGCGTAGGCGGGCTTGAGCCCAATGCCATCCTGCTGGGCTGGAGTGGCAGCCCAAGGGGACGCATTGAGGGGATTCGGTTGATGAATGCGCTGCGTGCACTGAACAAGTCCACGCTTTTTCTACGCTATGATTCGGAGCGCGGCTATGGCCGGCAGCAGCGGATTGATGTCTGGTGGGGTGGACGCGGCGGCAACGCCGATCTCATGCTCCTGATCGCCCACATCATCAGTCAGCACCGCTCTTGGCGCGGCGCCCAGATTCGCCTACTGCGGATCATTGAACACGAAGGGGGGCAGGCACAGACTGTTGCCCATATGGAATCGGTGCTGGAAGAGGTACGCGTCGTCGGCGAGCCGGTCGTCATCGTACGCGAGGGAGATGAATCCATCGCCGACATTATGGAGCGATGGAGCGAAGAAACCGATCTGTCACTACTCGGCTTGCGTATCCCGGCGCATTTGCACGACGATGAATATGCCGAGCAGATCAATCAGTTGATGGCGCGCATAGGGTCGGTTCTGCTCGTTCGCAGCACGCAGGATGACGATATTCTTATTGTGGATTAAGCTTGGCGGACCCGATCATGCCGACCGGCAAGCCGGGCAGATGCTGATGGGGCGAAACTGGCCAAACCTTCAGATTCTCTGTCAGGTTTGACCAGTTTCGCCCCATTTGCGTTCTCGCCTGCCCTCAGCCTAGCGCGGCAACTGCAGAATAAACGGCTCTTTATCAAACGTGACCGTGATTCTCCCGTCATTTGCTCCGTCGCTGCCGTCGTTTAAGGGTGTTGCATTACCATAAATATTGAACCGAATCGCGCTGGTCGCATCAAAGGTGAGCTGCGTGCTCACGTTCTCTTCTGCATCCCAGTAGGTCCACCCGACGATTAGCTTGCGGTTATTGACTGGGTCATCGAACTCGTACGCCATGTAGCCGTCACCGCCATCCGTTTCGGGTGTGAGTGTACGCACGTAATTGGCATACTCATAGAAATCACTCATCGCCAGAAATGCATCAAACGCGGGCTTATAAGAGGGGGGATTGTCTGATTTCACCAGCCCTGTATAACGAGGATAGCCCTCCAGATCATAGAGCGTAAACCAGGTTACCGCTTCAACCCCCGAAACTCGCGCCTGGGTAAAGATCTGCGTCAAATAGATTGACTGGCGATGGGCCAACCAACCATCGGATGATGTCGCGTGATCGCCCGTTTCCGTGATCATGATCGGCTTGTCAAAACCGTAGTCGCGCATGATCTGACGGAATTCGTCAACTTTTTCAATCGTACCCGGGAAATGATCAGCGCGTTCAGGAAAGTAGCCCGCATAGTTGTGAATATTCATCACGTCGAAATAGGGCCCGCCTCCAGCAGCCAACACCTGCTCCACCCAGTTGCGTACGAAGACGCCGTCTTGATCAACGAACCAATCCTGGGCGACACCACCAAAAAGAATTCTGGCTTCCGGATCGGCGGCCTTCATCGCAGGATAGAGCGCGGCCATCATCTGTGCGTATTCTGCGGGGTAGTTTCCCCATGAATAGCGATTGTCCGGCTCATTGTAAAGTTCCCAATGCTTCACTCTTGGCGAGCAAGGCGCGTCGTCGAGACCGTCCCCGTCATATCGCTCTACGACTGCCGCCGCGAACTGGGCAAATTCGTCCAGGCTCGTTAAGTTGATGGGACCGTTGGGTGCGCTGGCCGCCCATCGCGGTGCAAAGCTGATAGTGCCAATCATCTGGACATTCACATGCTTTGACGCTTCAAGCTCATTATCGATACGTTCCCAATTGTACTGATCGGGCGTAGTATTCTCTCTTTCCGTCTGCGCCCACGGCACCAACGTCCGCACCCAGCCGGACTTACTAGCCACCAACGGTTCGAAGAACTCTCGGTCAGGACCCGTATCATCATACATCTGCACGCCAAAATGGCTGGAGCGCCGCACGCCCGCACCATACTGGACACACTCGCTCGATGGCGGACGTGCGGGCGTGGGCGATGCAGTTGGCGTAATCGTTGGCGTGACGCCGGGTACAAAGGTCGGTGTGGGCGATGGCGTCACGCCAGGCGGCAGAGTGGGTGTAGGCGTTGGCGTTGCATCGGGCGGCAGCGTTGGGGTTGGCAAGGCCGTTGGCCCATATTCGGCCGGAGAACCGAACCGAGTAATCAAGGGGACATAGGTGTTCGTGCCTGAATCCTGCGCCAACGCGATGCCGGCCAGCGGTCCCAGAATGAACAGACACAATGCCAAAACCAGGGCGATACTCTTGTTTCGTTGCATACCTTCTTTACTCCCTTCAAACACCCCATAATGGGGCGCTCATCAACAAGCTGCAACCTCGTGGCCAAGCACCCAACGCGCGCGCAGATGCTTCAAGAACGTTTTCTATGGCAATGAAGTAGAGTGCGGTGAAGAGAACGAAACGCCTACTGAGCAATGATCGTGTGTAGGCTCTTATATTGAGGGTCCAATGAGGGTCGCAAGCACAGATTATCCGAACCGATCACAATGGTCTCGTATTCTACCCAATTAATCGTAATAGGAACAAGTTTCCCGCACGCAGTAGACAACGGAAGCACTACGGTCACCCGTCGACAATCAGCAGGCGTCGGGTTTCTGCCGTCATCGCTAAGGCTTCGTATTCGGCGGCGTAGCGGCGCATGCAGTCCAGATCCTCCAATCCCAAGCCGTGCACGGTGCGCACAAACGTGACGGAGAATGGATCCTGGGTCGGCAAAAGCGCTAGATTATACTCCTCCAGCAATGTACGAGTCAGATCCGTGTCAGATCGACCGGATGCCGCCGCAAAGTCAATCGTAATGCCGTAGACGGCGAGACGATCCGAGACATCGTAATTGGCTGTTGGCTTGGCCCGATTCCAACTGTTTTCGATGTAGCGACGGCGCGGAAAAGCCTGGACATTGGAAACTAGGGCAGTCCGGCCATTAGACGCTTCCAATGCACGTAGTTGACGCTGAAGTTCCTCAGTCTCCTCGCGGCTGCGCCAGAGCATATGCTCAATGCTATATTCCTCAGCCAGCGCGCGAATCAATTCAGCGCGCGCTGGTTCCGTCCGGGCCAAGCTCACGGGCGCGACAGAACGACGTACGGTGCCTCGAATCAACTCGGCCAATGTCTGCGCTTGAGCCTGAATCGACACATCGCCGGCATCGACCGGCAACATGGCTTTGAAGATGCGTTCAACCTCGCGCCGCCATGCGTCATCGCCCCACAGGCGATCCAGGCGGGCGTCACTGCTGTTGCCCCGGGCATCCTGCTGCACGCGCAAGTAGTCAAGGCACTCAGCCCACAGCCGCTCGCTAAGATAGGGACGATAGAGATGCGTCGGGCGCACATCGGCTGGCGGCGCGTTAGGCATGATGGGCGGCGTGGCAAGGGCAGTCAGTTCTTGATGGGCATCGTCGAGCATGGTCTGCCACACGTCCAGCAACGCGCTGAGTTGAGCAGTCATGCGTACCATGCCTGTCGTGGCCGCCGCGCGGACGTTGGCGGTCATTACAGCCGTGGCCAGGTCAACACGCTGCTGGCGCAGTCGGGTCACGCGCGCCAGCATGTAGCGATAGGCAAAGAGGATTGCACCGAAGATCCCCGTGGCAAAACCGGCCAGGGCCAAACCATCGCGTACATTGTCCCAAGGCTGCTCTATGACGGCCAAATAGCCCAGCGCCAATGCAGCGACGAGCGCCACGATTAGCACGCCGCGGAGCAAACCTCTACTCAACGACGGGCGTTGGGCGGCTGCCAGTTCATATTCATTGCACCAGGCGCGCACCGCCATCTCCTGCTGAAGATCGGCCAGTTCGCGCCGGTTGGGCGTAGCGCCCAGCGCCAACGCCTGCTGAAGCTGCTCGGCTTCGGCTCGCCAACGCCGTACCTGCTCTTGCGCTGCGGTCAGACCGGCAGGCGAGGCCGCAACGAGATCCACAACCTGGCGGTTGATGTTGCGGATCAATTCAGAAAAGAGTCGCGTGTCGCCCGTCCACGCTCCGTCCGCTACAGTCCATTCGTCGGCCCGCAGCCCCCACGCTTCGTCCACTGCCTCAGGCCCCACGGCCAACGCGACGTAGGGCTCAGTCTCCAGCAGGTGGCGTTCGAAACCAAGCGCCCAATCGCGATCGGAGAGGCGACGCAAATCTGCCGCCACGGGCGGAGGCAGGACAAAATTCTGGCTGACGCTCAGATCGGCAATGCGCGCCGGAGATTGATTTTCAAAGAGCTCGGGCAGGCGCTCGGTCAGGGCAGTGAGCGCCGCACTCTCTTCAAATCCCAGATCCCGCAGCGTCTGGGCACGAGGTGCGCGGCTGGCTGCGTTCCGCAAGAGCGCATTGGTACGGGGCGTCTCTTCAGGCGTGCTGCGCAGCACCCACTCGCGCACCAGGCGGCTCTCTTCTTGTCGATTGATCGCATGCAGCACGTGGGCGATGGGCACATAGTCGGTTGCTGCCCCCAGGAGGCTGTAAGGCCGTGACTCGCCGGCGTGGAGACCGATCCCAAGCTGCTCCTGGATGTGCAGACCGCCGCCCGAAACCAGATTGGCTTCTAGCGCATTGGCCGCCAAGATTGCCACTTCATGGCTGTCGTCGGCCAGACCTTGATTGCTTTTTTCTCGATCGAGCAGATAAATGTAGTCGAAGAGGGGCGCGCCCATGTGCGAGGTTAGCGACGGGTTCTGCCGGCCCAGCAACTGTTCCATTCCGGCATTGCTCGCACCATCGGGCCACTCGCGCTGCCCGGTGAGCGCTTCCAGCTCGCGCAGCGCAACGTAGGTTACGCCATCCTCCTGCGGCCGGCTCAGGTCGCCGGCATAGCTCCCCGTCGCCAACAACGCCACAACTTGCGAGATATGTTGACGGCCGCTCCGCGCCAGCAGTTGGGTCACGGTCGGCCAAATCAGAGCCGACGTGAGCGGCTCGAAGAGCGGCGCAACAATATAGAGCGTCGTCTGTACAAAGGGGTCGTCGGGATCCAAACTGTCATGCCGGATGGGATCAAGCAAATGCGTCTCGAGCAGGCGTGACACGGGGTCGGCATGTTGGGCCGCAGCCGAGAAGAACATGGAGCGCGTGGGTCGAACCGCTGATGGCGTAACGTCAGCGCGAAAGTCGAGTTGGCCATAGCCAAGCGGCGCGAGGTATGGCCGGGTCGCGTTTAGAAGCATGATCGCCCGGCGCTCGGAGGCCGTCAGCTCGGCCGGCAGACGCCGGCCCGCCCCCAACTTGCCCAGCGTGCGCTCAATGAAGTACGGAGGCAGATTTAACTGATCCTGGGGTCGGAAGAGTTCCATCCGTACCTGCCCCGGATCGGCCCATTCCGGATCAGCCATGAGCGCGCCAAAGCGGGTCACATCCTGCAAGTCCGGCCCCAACGCACCCAACGCAGCGCGCTGTTCCTGGGCAGCCTGAAGCCGGGGCAAGAGGTGAAACATCACCTGCAGGCCCCACCCGCCGAAACAAAGAATGGCCGCGCGGCTTTGGGTGTAATTAACGATCATTGCGGTAACTGTCGATAGTCAATTGTCAATGGCCCGCCGTCGATTACCGGTGATTGATGATAATGTCGCTTCAATGACAATTGATCATTGGCCGTCGACAATCGTCAATTAACCACCGGTTCGTCAATCTCCGGCGTGATCTCAGGCAGCGCTGTCCAGGCCGGATTGAGATGAAACTCCTGGCGAATCGGAAAATCCAGACTGTTCTCGTATTGGGCGCGATAGTCGTCCAGACGTTCCAAGAGGGTGACAGGCAGGCCATGGACGATCCAAACTGCGTCCATGCGCGTGTGATCCCCCGTTGGGATCCACTTAAAATCCTCTTGACCGACGGTGGCTGCAGTCAATTCAGGGTCATCGCGCCGGCTGCTGGGTACGGCTGCCAGGCGAATGTGCTCCAGATTGGTCTCATGGAATGAGAAGCGGTCGGCATCCCACCGAATGTAGGGATTGAGCCGATCGAGCCATTGATGAATCCGGTTATCGGGTCGCTGGCGTGCGCGCTCTACTTCCTGGCCATGTTGCACGGTGATAATATGGTTGATGTCAACCGATGCATCCACCCGGTCCAGAAGTTCCTGGTTGCCCTCGATCGTGGATGTCAGATGCGCATAGAGCTGATCGGCGCCAATCACGTCGGCAGATTGCACCAGCTGGCCAAAGAGGGGGTCCAATGCACGCTGCCAGTCGCCTGCCGTCACGGTTGCACCCGCTCGACGATAGAACTGCTGCAAGTAGTCGCGCCCAACCGCCCCCGTCTCCAATTCGTAGTAAGTGCTGGTGCTGGGATAGCCGTCCGGTACGCGCGGATCGATGCGATCGGCCATGCGTCCAGCCTCCTGATTGGCCCGGGCGAGCGCAGTGGCACAGGCGCCCACCTGCGCCCGCAAGGCTTCGCGCATGATCGCCGCTTGCTTGCCCAACTGCTCTACCAGAACCCGCTCAACCATATCACGACGCTGATAGAGGCGCGAACGCGCCCGCCGGGAAGCCGAATCCTGGGCACGCTCCTTGGCCTGGCGAGGATTGAAGGCCATCATCAGCATATCGCCAAAGGACGCGCCGACCTGCTGCGCCTGCTCCACGATACCGCCCTGCTGGGCCAGCACTTTGCGCCAACGCAATCGGTCTTCCTCCGTGACCGGCGCGCCATTGAGCAGAAAGAGGCGTTGGCGCGGCAGCGAATTGGCCGGCGCGCTCGCAGCATTGACCGGGCCAAGCAGGTCGCAGATTGCGATTGCGCCGCGGATACCCGTATCGGCCAACGCTTGCTGAATCGTCTGCTGGACGGGTGACCAAAAGCTGTGCCAGGCGCCAGTCTGCTCCTCAATTTCCTCAGCCGTCGTCTCCAAACGGTCATTATCCAGCGCTGCGTAGCGACTGACCAGTTGGGCCAACAAACCCTGCCACAGGTTATTCACCCGCTGCTGATCGGCTTCCGGCATGGGGCCGCGCGGATCTGTGAGTGACGGCCCCGACGCAAAACGACGCACCAGGTCCGCCGTGAACGCACGCTGCCAGAAGTCGGTCAAGGCCTCGTGAGGGGCGACCAGGGCCGACGCAGCAAAGCCGCTGTAGACAAGAAAGTGGCCTCGTCGGTGTCCTTCGCCATCGCCCAAGCCATCGAAGGGCAGCGGCTGGACGCCCGTCACCTCGCCGGCCGCGCCGCTGAGATCATACATGCGCTCGCGCACCACGTTGACCTCCAGGCCAAGAATCTCACTGCTCAGATGGCTGATGGCGGTGAGTTGAATCAGATGGGCCGCCATCTGTTCGGCGTCAGACTTGCGGGCCAGGCTGTTGCCGTTGCGATTGGTGCGGCTGACCAAAAAAATGAAGTCAAAGGGAGCGTAGGGCGTGTCAGGCAGCTCACGTTGCTCGCTGGGGTAGAGCGCGCGGAATTCTTGCGTCTCCTGGAAATAGTTGAGTTCCTTCAACGCCGCGTACGCATTGGCGCGGATGCGCCGGCGCTGAATGTCGCTGGAGATCTCCGGTTCCAACACGTCGGGCAGGAAGAACACACCCACAATGCGCCCATTGTTGCGCACCGCCGACCGGATGCGATGAGCAGCATCCATAAACATGCCGGATCCCGTTCCGCCACACAGACTGCCCACCACATAGACAAGCTGATAGTTGCCCACGACAGGAAAGCCACGATTTTGAGCCGTCTCCATGTCACGGATACGATCCAGATTGGCCAGCTTCGTCTCCAGCATCTGCTTGAAGGTCACGTAGTTGCGAAAAAAAGAGAGGCGGCCAATCGGGCGCAACTGCTTGGCGCCATTATGGATGTAGCCCAGCGGAATAGACGGATAGTTCCACCAGCGTGCGATTTCAGGATGCTGGTCCAGGTTGGCAACCAGGCGCGTCGCATCAAACTTGCCCATATAGGCAAACTCATCGGCGAAGAGCGGCTCCTGATCGAGCCGGTTCACAAGCGGCTCGGTGTCCAACGCCATCAGTTGAATCATGCCGGGCAGTTGATCACCGCCCCACACGTTGCGGAAGCGCCTCTTCACCGCGCGCACGGTATTCGTGCCCATACCGCCCACGCCGACCACCATCGTCGGATATATTGTGGGCTTCTCAAAGCGGGCGTTGTTGTCACTCGTCATATAATCAAAACCTATCGTTATGAACGTCAATGAAACGCTGATTGAGCGAATAGAGCAGATTTCCATCAATCCGGCTTGATCCGCCCGATCGGTGTTCTATTGGCGTTACCAGCTGTCACGCCACGGATCGGCGCTGGGTCGATCTGTGGTGGGCGGGGCAGGCGTGTCCCCCGCGGAAGTTGCGCCGTTCCAGGGCGCGCCCCATTCAGATTGGCCCCAAACCGACTCGCTGCCGCTCACCGGAACGAATGAATGTTCGGTCTCGGTTGCGTTGGCTACCTTGGGCGTGAATGTTTCGGCCGCCATTTGTCGTGTTGCCGCCATGGCGGCCTCTTCGATCTCATCCTCGTTAATGCCTCGACTACGGATACGGGCAACGCTGACCAACAGCAGCAAAAATGTCAGCGGCACCGTGCAGAAGGCCCATGGCGTCGAGTAGATCGGCACAAAAATGGGTGCGAGATAGCGCTGCATGAAATTGGGGCTGCGAAAATTGACGCCTACGCGCTGCACGTCATCCAGCCCCACGACATTGAGGACGAGTTCGCCCGCATAGAGCGTACCGCGCAACGGGTCAAAGGGGATGTCCTGACGTGCCGTGAGCGTCACGGGCACTTCATAAAGACCCTGTTCGTCCGGTTCGCCATTCACCTCCACAGGCGGCATGGCAATCTGTTCAGCGGTGAGAACGTTACCTGTGCCATTCGCACCGGCGGCCGCAATGTCGGCCATTTCCAACACGAAAGGCGTATTGCCCGTGAAGCGCACCATGAGGGTGGCATCCGTTTGCTCGCCCGCGCGCTGCAGGTCGCCAAAGCTCAATGCGCCGTCTACGGGTGACCATTCGACAGCGTTGACGCGCGTGCGCCATTCGATCTGCCCAGGCTGCACATCGTGATCGCCATCTGGGCCCCGCAGGAGCAGTACACCGGCGCAAGCGCCCGGATCAACTGGCTGGGTGCTGCGCAGCCGCAGGGGCAAGACGTCACGTCCGGCCTGGCGCCGTACTTCACCGGCTTCGACCACGACATCGGCACATGAGCCATTGACCATCGCACCCGTTAGCAAGAACGGTGCGCTGCTAAAGTCAACCGGCACCAGCGCTTCCTGATCTAAACGGAAATTGGGTGACGTGTCAAACAGCACATCACCGAAATCAACCGTCTGCGCCCCGATCACGGCGAGCGGGCGCGGCACGGCGAGCGAGACCGGCAGGGTTGCGCCGGGGCGTATGTCCACATCCATGGGCAACCCTGCGGGTGAACGCGCCAATAGTTCTAGTTCACCCACATAGTTTCCGGGCCGCAGAGTCTCCAAGCCAGCCACGCGCAATGCCGTCTGGACGCTGCCTTCCTCGGGCACCTCTTCGTTAAAGTCGAGGGTCACGGTGGTGACCGGCTCGACAACGGTCGGATCCGTCTCATCCACGCGTGCCAAGGTCAACGCGCCTTCGATCGAACCGATCTCTTCGATGGTGCCGGACGCCAGATCGATTGACCATCCGTCAGCCGGCATCTGAGCCAGGTCGAGTTCGGCAGGCAGGCCACGCAAATAGATAGCCGGGGCCAACTCTGTCTCGGTCTGCGCCCAGTCACTGAAGCGCAGACCGTCCTTGACCGCTTCCAGCACAAAGGTGTAGCGATAGCTGCGCCCGTCCTCGGGCATAAATCCGTCATCGGTGCAGAGAAGATTGGCACACTCCATTGGGGCTTCATAGGCCAAGGCGCCGCCACGTGCATCCTCTGTTGTATCACTGACGAAGACCGTACCGGCCATTTCGCTGATGGCCTCCCCACTGCTAAAGCCGGCTTGCAGGCGCTGCCGTCCATCGGCCAGTAAGCCCGGCTCGCTTGGCGTCGGTGAAAGGGCCTGAGCCCGCGGCAAGTCATCACGCGCTTGAAGTTGAAAGGTGCGTATCAGTTGCAGCGGCTGACTGTCGTCGCCGAGCTGAAGACGCACGGTCTCCGGCGCCTCCGTGAGCGCAAGGGCACGCGTCCCTGTCTCTCCAAAGGCTGTCAGTTCCGTACCGTCGTTAATGTAAATCGGCTCCGCCGCACCTGGCCCGACACCTTGGGCGATAAGCAGCGGCGCCGCGCCCACGGGATAGTAGCGTACGGAGGCCGGACTATCGGCAATGCTGGGCGGCGGGTTCAACAGTTGCGGAAAACTCTCCGCCTGCACCACGGCAAAACCACTGCGATCGCTGGTGTCAATCGTCCAGACGCCGCTCTGGAGTTGTTCCTGATCGATGCGGCTGACGCTAATGTTGGCGTCGTCGAGCATGGTGCGCGCCAGGTTAGGTTCGCCATCACGCTGGACGTTGAGCAGGCCGTCGCTGGGCGTGACAAAGGCCATGTTCTGCGCGCCATGGGCATCACGGATGGAGACCTGTAGGGCGCCGTTGCCATTGCGCTGGTCCGTCACCGAACGGTCGGGCTTCATGTCGGCCACGATGTCGCCAAAGATCTGGAGCAGGTCGGGCGCGGTTTTCGCCTCGCGCACGCCGAACGCGGCGAACTCTTCGCGCAAAAAATCGCCGGCACAGCCGGCGCTGGGATTGCAGAGCACCACGGGGAAGACGAGCGCGCCCGATGCGTTGAGGGCGTCAATCTGCTCACGCACGCGCGCAGTCTGATTGGCAATGCCCGTCTGCGCGCTGGGCTCGCCGTCCGTCAGCAGGAGAACGTATTGACTTCGCCCCGGTTGGCGTCCCTCATCGAGCAGACGAATGGCTTCGTCCAGCCCCAAATCTATACGCGTGTAGCCCGCGTTGGAGGTAGCTGTCAGGCGCTTGCAGCGTGCTGGAGAGCTGCCGTCGGTTCTCTTCCGAACCAATTGGCGTGAGTTGACCGAGCGCACCCACCCCTTCAGCGGCGCTGTCGAAACGCACAACCGCCACCCGATCATCTCGATCGGCCAATTCGATGAGCAGACGGGCTGCACTGTAACGCAACTCGCTCGGATCGCTGGGCAGATTGGGGCTGGGCCCGCCGCAGGGAGGCTCGAAGGGCGGTCGATCCTGGGGCCAGGGCCAACAGGTGGCCATGCTGCCCGAATCATCGAGCAACACCACAACGTCAATCGGCTGGGTAGCGCTATCCTGCGCCGCGGCCGGCTGGATTGCCTGCCCCAGAGGCACGGCCTTGGCCGGCTGAAATGGCGACAGGAGCAACAAAAACATAAAAAGAGCGCCCAGCCAGTGCAATTGGCTGCGAGCCGCCGGGTGGGGGCGCTGAACGGTTGTCAAATCCTTCACGTCTATCGGGTACCCTTGAACAAAATGCGGCGGATTGATGCGTTACACCGGCTCTAACGGACGAAACAAATTGATCGTTCCGTCGGTGGGGCAGCATAGGCCGCTAGCGAACCCAAGATAGCGCATGTCAAGCGTCGTCGCTGTATGCTAGGTTGCTGTTGACGCACAATGATAACTGGCCCTCGACACAGGGGGCATGGGGGCAGAGACGACCGATCCGACTTTACCCATTCATGGCTAGGCAAGGAGACCGCAGCGCGTGCAGATACAGCCTATCATGCCCAACGCCAGAACAGAACGGAAGGCATCTGTCATGATAGCAGGTGAAGGATAGAGGCGGAGCGTAGGCGGAGCAGTCCTGGAATATCGTTGTACGCGGGTCAGTCCAGCGGAATCGGCTCGCCCAGGACGGGCGCCGGCGCCTGGCGGATCACATCGAGCAGCGCAACAACCAGAGCAGGGACTTCACGTGACTCCGACCACGCCACGGAACGCGGATCATAGGGGCGACGATCGGCGATGACACCCACTGCGTCGATGCCAAGGGACTCACAGGTAAAGAGCGCACGCGGCAGGTGAAACTCCTGCGTCACCAGGATAGCCGAGTCGAGTTGAAAGACGTGCTTGGCCCGATAGCAAGTATCGTAGGTGCGCCGGCCGCCATAATCTGGCTGGATGTCTTCGGCCGGCACGCCACGGGCAATCGCATGGGCCATCATGGCGCTGGGCTCATCATACTCGGGTGTGCTGTTATCGCCACTGAGCAGCAGCTTATCTACTTTACCGGCCTCATAAAGCGCGACCGCCGTATCGACGCGGTCGCGCAGCATGCCGCTCAGACGCCCGCTGGGATAGACCCGTGCACCATAGACAATCGCCGCCCGCTCGGCCGGCCCGGCCTCCAGGGCAACATCCAGATCGTACATGCTGGCACTATAGCGGTGCTCGACCCAGGCACGCCAGACATACGGAAAACTAATGGCGGCGGCCGCTACGGCGACCAGAATCACGCCAATGAACACCGGGCGCCAGCTCGGACGGTTAGGGCCATGCGTTTCATATTCCTTTGCAGCCGTCACAGATGTGGTCATTGCCATTGGCCGAAAATGAAAAAACGAATAGTTGTCCGCAGTGTACAGGAAATCGCACGCTTCGTTGGGAAAGCCGCCTACGATTCACGCCAAATACGCCTGGCAAAACGAATTCGTTCCCATTGCTGGCTTCCTGTGGCTTCCTACCACACTTGACAATGGGCTCTATCCACGCCGATACTTGGAACGACATCGGCGGCGCTGTGGCCGCTGCAGGCAGGTTGGTTATCAGTCAGTCGTGAAATGATCGATCCCGAAGAGCTATCGCCGGAGCAAGAACCTGGCGACGACAATTCCTCATCACACCCCGCGGGCGCCGTGCCAGACTTTCTACGCAACTGGCAGGTAATTGACGCGCGGCCCCACTCATCCCAACACGTAGACGACGGGCAGGAGATCGCGACAGACGCAGCGTTCAGCGTCGTACTCGACGGCGAGGTCGCGCCGCCAGCGAGCGCTCGACAGAAACCGCCCGGGACGGAGGGTCCTGCCCCAGACGCTGTCTTCGAGGAAGATATTGACCACTATGATGATGTGATCATCCTGGGTCTGCAGGCCGATACCCTGACGGTTAACCCTGGTGCTACCGTGACGTTGCAGGTAAATCTGCTCAATAACGGTCCGCAAAGTGCGGTTTTCCATCTCCGTGTTGAGGGCGAGCAAGCAGCGAGTTGGACGACGGTAGCGCCGCTGAGTACGCCATTGCAGCCAGGAGAACGGGCGCGGCTGGAGGTAACGATGGCGCCGGGTCGTGAACCCACGAGCCGCGCTGGCGAGCACCTGATCACCATCATTGCCCACTCACCCGATTATCCGGAAAGATATAGCCGGGCTGTTGCTCGGCTCACGATTACGCCGTTCGATGAGGTCGCTGTCGGCGATTTGCAGCCACGCAGCCTGCTCAGCGGCGGTTCACAGCGAACCGCGCCCTTTCGTCTGCCTATTTCCAATCAAGGCAATCGCAAAGCAATCATCCACGTCAATGCCCAGGAGATTACCCGCGCCTGTCGCTTCGAGTTTGCCAGGCCGGATATTGGCCTGTGGCAGCCGGACAGCCTTCAGATCGAGCTTGAACCGGGTCAGTCACTACTGGTACACGGGCAGGCGATCCCTAATCGGACACGCTGGTTGGGTCTGCGACGCGAGGTTCTACCCTTTCGGCTGACGGTCGGCCTGCGCGATCAGCAACAGGTACCCCATATTCTGCCCGGTCGAGTTGAAAACCGGCCCGTCATGGGGCCATGGCAAATCGCGACCGCGCTGGCGCTGCTCACGGCAGCAGGCCTGATGTTGCTCATGACGGGGCTGGGCGGATTGCTGCTGCTCCAGACTGCTACCCGTGCAGTCGCACCGGCTGCCGTACCCGCGCCGGCGCCAGTGATTGCGGTCATGCTCAATGCGCCTGCACCGCCCGCGCCGCCAGCAGTGGAGTCATCGGCCGTGGATGAAGCTGCGCCCCTTCCCGACACGCCGGTTGTCTCTGCGCCCGTGGTGCAAGCCGATCAGGTTTCTGCGCCGGGAGAGGTTGTGGCATCCAGCGCGGTCATTGCACCGCCTGAGCCGGCGCCGGCTGCCCTCCCGCCCGCTCCCGACGCCAACATGACCTATGCCGAGATGTTTCAACTGGTCGCCAGCCAATATGATCTGGACTGGCGCATGCTGGCCGCGCAAGCCTATATCGAGAGCAACTTTGACTCGGTGGCCCTGGGCGCTGACGGTGATTTGGGCCTCATGCAGATTTTGCCCGATACATGGCGGGAGTGGGCGCCCGCCGTGGGGGCAAATGATCCCTTCGATGCCTATAGCAATACGCTGGTAGCGGCGGCCTACCTTGACTATCTGCGCACGCTCTTCGGCCAGCGAGGCTACGCTGAGGCGCAGTGGATGCTCGTCGCCTACAATTGGGGGCCCGACCGGTTGCTTGAGCATCTCGACGGCGGCGCGGCGTGGGAGGAACTGCCCGACCTGCGCCGGCGCTATGCCGAGCGCATTCTGGAAATCAGCGGTAACATTCCATTGGAATGAACCAGTTTGGGAGAAAAGCAAGATGAATCGGCCAGATTTGACCAACGTCGCGCCGGAAATTATCGCGTACATTGAGGCGCTGGAGGATCAGGTAGCTGCGCTACAAGACAAACCCGCCGTACGCAGCAGCGCGCCGCCGGAGCCCAGCGAGCCGCCGACAACCATCAACATCATCTCGATCAGCGCGTCGGGCATGGCGAAACGCACGCCGCGCCATCATTACGCACGTCAACGTCGTGGCGGTATGGGCGTCTTTGATTTGGAGAGTGACCGAGAGCCGCCGGCATTTCTTGTTGCCGCGGACGAACAGGGCGCTGTTCTGTTCATCACCGATCAAGGGCGTGCGTTCCGCGTGCCGGTGAACACGATCGTCGAGACAGACGTGCGCGGCAGCGGCGAAGCCCTCTCCCATGGTCTCACTCTACGCCCCGATGAACGGCTTGCGATTGCATTGCCTGATGCAGGCGGACCGTTTCTCACGCTCGTAACGGAACGTGGCCAGACCCGGCGCATCGGCGGCCAATCTTTCGGCGCCAATCTGCGTTCCGGCACGGTGCTGATCGATTCGCACGAAAGTCGGGCGCCCGCGGCCGCGGCCTGGACATCTGGACAGGCTGACATCTTCATTGCTACGGCTACCGGCCGGGCCATCCGCTTTGCCGAACGCCAGGTTCCCGTGCGCGGTTGCCTGGGTATCCGCGTTGATCCCCAGGATCGGGTTGTTGGTGTTGGCGACGTCGGCGCGGAAGACGGTATCTTTCTGATTGGCAGTGACGGCAAGGGCACCATCCGGCTCATGGATGGCTTTGCGGCCAACAAATCTCCCGGCGCCAGCGGCAAAATTGCCATGAAAACAGATCAATTGATCGCCGTGACGCCCGTTCCAGCCAATGCCGCACCAGACCTCTTCATCATCTCCCGGTTGGGAAAAATCATTCGCTTCAACAGCGGCGAAGTCCCGGCCAAGGAAGGCGTTGTTCAAGGTGTGAACTGCATGCAGTTGCGCAATGACGCCTGTATCGTGCTGACAGCGTCCGCCTGATTTTCCCCCCGCCTGGAGCTTGTTTGGACTGAGCGTGCCGAAGTAGTCGAAACTAAGCAGCCTGATGCCCATCCGCTCTCTGGTTTCGACAGGCTCAACCGGCGTCGCTACCACTCACCAATATCCCCTCAGCCTTTGCGGCTCAACCAGCGTCAAGGTCGGCGCAGTCACTGCGTCCGCGGCTGCTGGAACACTTCCTGCACGGCGACCGTTTACGAGCCTCGGCAGCGTCGATCGCTGCACGAGGACAGCATGCTACGTCTATGCGACCACGGCGGATCTATGCAGATTGCACAAGAATTTCCTGGCAACGTTGCACAATCCGGCGCAATTTTTTGGCCGGTGGTCATGATAAACTACCGTTTGGATTCCGTTTTGGCTATTTCCGAAAGCCAAACAGAACTTTAACGAAGAATTGTTCATTTGTTGACGAAGCTTAAATCGTCATGTGGTAGCATCCGTACGGATATGTCAAACCAGTTCCTGTAGACTATTCGGGTTTGAAAACATCCGCTTGAATTGGTGAAGATCGCTTCACCCGCTCTGATGAACTGTTGCAGAGCGATCTGGAAAAGGAGTAGGTCATGGTAAACAGCCACCTACAATCGAACGCATTAAGAAAATACCGACAAAACGTCTCCAAAGCGCAGATGGTTGATCTGCTCAGCTTGATTACAGGCGCCGATACCGACCTGGTAAACTACGACGAAGTGGCCAAACGGTTGAAAGCGCGCCAACAAATAGACATGGGCACGCAAAATGTGCCGTTAGACAAAATTATCGGCAGCGTGGGTCGCTACCATGACTTCACGCGCTCATTCCTGCCTCGATCAGCCGTCAATGCCGATCGCTGGTCACGCTTGGACGCGGCGATGAACGATCTCGAGGGCCTGCCCCCGGTGGAACTCTACAAGATTGGCGATGTTTACTTCGTGCGCGACGGCAACCATCGCGTGAGCGTTGCCCGCGCCAATGGCGCCGCCGACGTCGAGGCATACGTCACCGAAGTGAAGACGACCGTTCCGATCACGGTGGAAGATTTTGAGCACGACGAGTGGATCATGAAGGCCGAACGAACTCAATTCCTTGAGGCCACTCATCTCGACGACTTGCGACCGGACAACGATCTGCAGCTCACCGAACCGGGGCGTTATCGGATTCTGCTCCGTCACATTGAGGTACATCGCTATTTCCAGAATCAAGAGCGGGCGAACAATCATGATGTAGGAGGGATGAGCTGGGAAGAAGCTGTAGCAAGCTGGTATGACAACATCTATCTGCCTGTCATCGAGGCAATCCATCGCTACCATCTGCTTGATGCCTTCCCGCATCGCACGGAGGCCGATCTCTATCTCTGGATCACGCACCACCGGGAGCAGTTGGCGGCAACCTATGGTCTGGCGCCGCTCAGCCCCGATGCAGCCGTGGCAACCTTTGCGGAAACGCATGATGACAATCCGCTCAACCGCACGGTGAAGAACCTGCGCAACGGCTGGCATCGGCGTCTGGGCGTCGAACAACCGCCCTTGGGGATGAGCGAAGAGGAATTCAATGAATTCCGCGCCCGGCGTGCCGCCGGCGAGGTCTCGCTAGGTGAGGTCAATGGCGTTGATGACGACGAGTTTGAGTCGGATGAGTCGGATGAGTCGGCTGTACAGACGCCGGCAGGCGTGCCATCTCCATCCTAAGACGGCCGGAGTGGCCTGAGCATGGCGAGCGTTAACACAAAGATGGGCGGGGATCGTACGATCCCCGCCCTTGCTATTTATCGTTCAAGCTCCGTCGACTCGGAGGGTACATCCCATTTTGGGGGTGGTGCACGAACGGACTGGTCGATTTCTCTAGAGCAGCCCCCCAAATGTGGTATGCACCGCCGACTCGGAAGAAGACTTCTTACCAAGGCGGGTTTGTGGTAGGATAGCGGGATTGACTAAATCGTGAGGCGTCACCTGTTGCTTGTGTCGAGGAAAGCATGCTGCGAGTTAAAATCATTTGCACAATCGGTCCTGCGAGTCGCGAAATCGACACGTTAACCGCGATTGCTGAAGCCGGCATGAACGTCGCCCGGCTCAACATGAGCCACGGGACCCATGAATATCACAACGGCACAATCGAACGGGTGCGGACCGTCTCCGAACGGCTGGATAAGCCAATTGCCATCCTCGCCGACCTGCAGGGCCCCAAATTGCGCGTGGGCACAATGCAGGAGGGAGGCGTTCCCCTTCTTGAAGGGGAAAAACTAGTGCTCACCACCGACGATATCGTTGGCGAGCCCGGCCGTGTGCCCGTTCAGTACGCCGACTTGCCGCAAGCTGTCAAGCCGGGCCACCGCATCCTCATTGACGACGGCATGCTCGAGCTGGAAGTAGAAGAGACCTCAGAGACCGAGATCATCACCAGTGTGATCATTGGCGGCGTCTTGCATGACAAAAAGGGCCTCAACCTGCCCGACGGTTCGCCCAACATTCCCGCATTGACTGAAAAAGATCTCGAAGACGTCCGCTTTGCGCTCGCTCACCAAGTGGATTGGATCGCCTTGAGTTTTGTGCGTAGCGCCAGTGAAGTGCTGGAACTCAAGGCGCTGATTGAGGAATATTCGACCTTCGGTCGCACAACGCCTGTGATTGCCAAGATCGAGAAGCCCGAAGCAATCACCAACATTGATGCCATCATTCAGGCATCTGATGGCATTATGGTCGCGCGCGGCGACCTGGGCATCGAAACCAGCCCCGAGACCGTGCCCACCGTGCAGAAGATGATCATCAACAAGTGTCACCGTGCGGCGCGCCCGGTCATCACGGCAACGCAGATGCTCGACTCCATGATCCGCAACCCGCGCCCGACGCGTGCGGAGGCGAGCGACGTAGCCAATGCCGTGCTCGACGGTAGTGACGCCATCATGCTCTCGGGCGAAACCGCCGCCGGCTCTTATCCGGTAGAATCGGTCAATACGATGGTGAAAATTGCCATAGAGGCCGAGCGGGTTCGCAAAGATACCAATATCACCATGGCCCTTGATCAGCCGGCGATTTTTACGGCGTCGGGCGCGATTTGTCACGCTGCGATGCAGACGGCCGAAGACGTGAACGCCAAGGCAATCGTCGCTCCTACAATTAGTGGATCGACCGCGCGCCTGATTGCGGCATTCCGCCCGGCGGTGCCGCTGGTTGCTGTCACGCCCAGCCCCATGGTGCAGCGTCGTCTTTGCCTCTACTGGGGCACCTATCCGTTACTCACGCGCCGCTTGAGCAACACGGACGAAGTCGTGACTGACGCCATCTCCATTGCGCAGAAGCATGGCTATATCAACGAAGGCGACACCGTGGTGCTGACGGCGGGCGTGGTCGGCAGCGTGCGCAGCGCCACCAACTTGATGATGGTGCGCACGATTGAACAAGTGGTAGCCCGTGGCACGGGATTGGGACAGCGTGAGGTTGCCGGGACCCTCGTCCACCTGAATCCTCCTCTGACGGAGGACGATCTCGCCGTCGGTCCTCAGGACATCGTGTTTGGTGAATCCATCGACCGCAGTTGCATGCGCGTAATCCAGCGTGCCGGCGGCATGATTACTGCCGATCAAGGATTCGGACAGCCCGGGGGCGATTGCCGCCGTCGAACTTGGTATTCCGGCCATCATCGGCGTGGGTGATGATATCGACAATCTGACGCCGGGCGAAAAGGTCATTCTGGACACGACCAGCGGCCGTGTCATCAAGTGGAACAAATAGCCTCGTCTGAGCAGGCGTTGTAGCATGCCGTCAGTCAAACCTTGACGGGCACTTCATTGCCCGCCTCGCGAATGGCACGCGGCACATCGACCAACGGCAAAAGCACCAGACCAGCAATAAAGAAAATCGCCACCGACAGAATGGCAATCCGATAGCTGCCCGTAAACTGGAGAGCCAATCCAAAAAAGAGGGGCCCCAACCAGCTCGTTCCCCGTTCGCTTACCTCGTACAGGCTGAAGTACTCCGACTCTTGACCGGCAGGAATCATCTGCGAAAAAAGCGACCGGCTGAGGGCCTGGCTGCCGCCGAGCACGATCGCGATGATGCCGCCCATCACAAAAAACTGACGCTCGGTTTGGAGAAAGCCATAGGCATAGACCACTGTCGCCGTCCAAATCACCAGACTGAGCAGAATGGCGCGCTTGGCGCCCATCCAGCGCGCCAGATAGCCAAAGAGCAACGCCCCGCCAAAGGCCACAAATTGCACCATGAGAATCAGCGAAATCAAGGAAGATTCCTCCAGGCCAAGTTCCTGCGCGCCAAATTGAGAGGAGAGGGCGATGACGGTCTGAATGCCGTCATTGTAGAGCAGATAGGCGACGAGGAAGAGCAGCGTCTGTGGATATTGGGGCAGATTGCGCAGCGTGTGCCCCAACTGCTTGAAGCCGACGGTCACATAGCGCTCCCCAGGTTGTAGGGAGCGCTGGGATGCCCGAGTCCGCAACGCCAGCAGCGGAATGACCGTAAAGATCGCCCACCAGATGCCGGCCGAAGCCAGGCTGATGCGCACGGCATGACTGGCAGACAGGCCAAAGCGATCAGCCTGTAGAAAGAGAGCGAGATTCGCCGCCAGCAGCAGCCCCCCGCCCAGATAGCCCAATGCCCAGCCCTGGGACGAGACGCGATCGCGATCATCCGGGCTCGAAATGTCCGGCAGGAACGCGTTGTAAAAGACCATCGCCGCGCCAAAGCTCAGGTTGGCCAGCAAGAAAAGCGAGCCGCCGAGCAGATAGTTGTCGCCATTAAGAAAGTAGAGCCCCATGGTGGCAAAGGCCCCTAGATAAGCAAAGAAGCCCAACATCTGTTTCTTGAGGCGGGTGTAATCAGCGATTGCGCCCAAAACAGGCAAGAAAAATACCTGCAACAGCACGGAGAGCGAAACCATAAAGGGGAAAAAGGAGTCGGCCAAAACGGTCACACCCAGTGGATGCACGTAGCCTGCTGCATCCGCTGCGTTTTGGGTGACGGTGGTCAAGTATGGGCCGAGAAAGACCGTCACGACCGTGGTTGAAAAGGCGGAATTCGCCCAGTCGTAGAAATACCACCCAACCTGCTCTCGTCGGCTGTATGTCTGAACGGCGCTTTCGCCTGTCGTCATCGTACTTCCCTTCCGGCACGTGACCCTGACCACTGAATATTATGGAGACGAAGACTATTGTCATCCAACGGCACGATGTGTGGCAAACATTGCGAATCGGAGCGCCAGCAAAAAGACAAGCGTTGTAAATGGGACGAAAATCCCATTTACAACGCTTGTCTTTTTGCTTGCAGTAGTAATTTTACAGCCGATGCGGCCGCAAAGGGCCTATCGTTAAGCCGGAACCGGAAAATTAACGACCATTTCCAGCACTTCGTCACGTGTACGCGCCTGCAGTTCTTCATCGAACGGGCTGCGGGCAATCGCCGCAATCCAGCGACCGATCTGTTCGAACTCAGCCTCTTTCATCCCGCGCGAGGTGGCGGCCGGGCTGCCCAGGCGAATGCCGCTGGTTACCATGGCCGGCTTGGGATCAAAGGGAATCATATTCTTGTTGCAGTGAATGGCCGCATTGTCGAGCGCCTGCTCCACGACCTTGCCGGTGATCTCATTGCCGTCCGCGTCTTCACCCAGCACGCCCAAGTCCACGAGCATGAGGTGGTTGTCCGTCCCGCCGCTGACGATGCGCAGACCTTCGGCCTCCAGCGTGCGGGCAAGCGCTTGAGCATTGGCCAGCACCTGCTCCTGGTAGGACTTGAAGCCAGGCTGCAGCGCCTCTTGAAAAGCGACTGCCTTGGCTGCAATGACGTGCATGAGCGGACCGCCCTGGGTGCCGGGGAATACAGCCCGATCAATTTTCTTGGCCAGCGTTTCCTTGCAGAGGATCATGCCGCCGCGCGGGCCACGCAGGGTCTTGTGAGTCGTCGTCGTCACCACGTCACAGTAGGGGAACAGGATCGGGATGCAGACCCGTTGCGATCAGCCCCGCCACGTGGGCCATATCCATCATCAGCAGGGCGTCGACTTCATCAGCAATCTGGCGCAGACGCGGATAATCGAAGAAGCGCGGATAGGCGCTGGCGCCGGCTACGATTAGCTTCGGTTTGTGTTCGGCGGCCAGGCGCGCAATTTCGTCATAGTCAATGCGCTCGGTTTCGGGATCCAGGCCGTAGTGGACAAAATTGTAGAGCTTGCCCGAGCTATTCAGGTGAAAACCATGGGAAAGATGGCCGCCGTGGTCCAGCTTGAGCGCCAACACGGTGTCGCCCGGCTTGAGCAGAGCCAAATAAACGGCTTCATTCGCCTGTGCGCCGGAATGGGGCTGCACATTGGCATGTTCTGCGCCAAAGAGTTCTTTGGCGCGGGCGATTGCCACCCGCTCGGCCACGTCCACATAGACGCATCCGCCATAGTAGCGCCGTCCCGGATAGCCCTCGGCATACTTGTTCGTGAGCACGCTGCCCACCGCCGCCAAAACCGGTGCGGATGTATAGTTTTCGCTGGCAATTAATTCGATGCCGGCAAACTGTCGCTGACGCTCCAATTCGATCGCTTCAAAAATCTCCGGATCGGCCTCAGCCAGCAACGCGCGCGGATCCGGCGTTTCGAGCCAGGGAGCTAATTCTTCCGTCAGTCTCTTTTCGACTGCAGGAGAGATTGTTGCCATTGTTTCTCCTCCTTATCACAACTGATCATTCAGCAAATCAAACGATTATTGCCAATTCCCAAGCCTTCAATTATCGAGCATTTTACCGTAGGTAGACCAAAAAGCAGCCATTTTCCAACAACCAACACGGAGACGTCTTCACCTAATCCGCAAAGAAAAAGAGATGACATAGATGTCATCCCTTTTTGATGGATTCTGCAATGTAGAGCGGGGCGATAACTAGCTGATATGAGTTTCTAACCGGCTCTTGAGCTGCGGCTTCGGCTGGTAGCCAACGATGCGGTCAACCGGCTCGCCATTCTTAAAAAGCACCAGGGTCGGAATACTCATCACGCCATAGGCCATCGCCGTACTTTGGTTATGATCCACATCGAGCTTGCCGATGACCAGATCGCCATCCATCTCTTCGGCGAGTTCTTCCAGAATCGGAGCGATCATCTTGCACGGCCCGCACCATTCTGCCCAGAAATCGACCAGCACCGGCTGATCGGCCTTGATGACTTTTTCGTCAAAGTCCTGATCGCTTACTTCAATAGGACTACTCATTTCACGCTCCTTAACTTTGTGACTCGTAGTTATAATCGGTATGCAAGACAATATCCTGCGCACGGATTTGATCTATTGTATGCCGATACTCAGTTGTACTCCAAAAAGGGAAAAGGTAGCCGTAATTGGGGCTACAAAAGAATTATCCGCCTTCTCGTGGCGTATCAAACGTTGGCGTGGTCACTTCAACCGAAGCCGAGGGCAGCGGTATACTGGCATCGCAGTCGTGATGCTTGCTGCCATTCGCTGGCAGCTAGAGTTGACTGCAAGAATCCACCGCATCATATTTATGGAAATGGGGAGAGAATATGACCAACCAACTAGCAGAGTTACGTGCAGCTGGCCAGAGTGTCTGGCTCGACTTCATTGAACGCGGCATGCTCGAATCGGGTGAACTGGCAGACCTGGTTGCGAAGGGTGTCGCCGGCGTCACGTCTAACCCGACGATCTTTCAGGCCGCCATCAGCAAGAGCGATGCGTATACCGAAGATCTGGCCGAACTGGCTAACAGTGATGCCGACGCCAAAACATTGTTCGAAACGCTGGCCGTGGCGGATATCCAGGCTGCGGCCGACGTGCTGCGTCCCGTTTACGACGCCAACAATGGCCACGACGGCTTCGTCAGTCTCGAAGTTGCACCGGATCTGGCTTATGACACCCAGGGCACCATCAATGAGGCGCGCCGCCTCCACGCTATGGTCGATCGCCCCAATCTCATGATCAAGGTGCCGGCCACCGAGCCCGGTCTGGAAGCCATCCGCACGCTCATCGCCGACGGCATCAACGTCAACGTCACGTTGATCTTCAGCCTGGATCGCTACCTTGCAGTCAAGGATGCCTATATCAGCGGATTGGAAGCGCGGCAGGCCGCCGGCGAGCCCATCGATCAGATTGCTTCAGTGGCCAGTTTCTTCGTCAGCCGCGTCGACGCCAACATCGACGCCCAGCTCGGAAAGTTGCGTGCCGACAATCCGGAGCAGGCCGAGATATTCGACGCTCTCCTTGGCCAGATCGCTGTGGCGAATGCCCAGCTTGCTTACGCTCAATTTGAAGAGGTCTTTCGCCGGCGAGCGCTGGGACAAGCTAGCAGTCGATGGAGCGCAGGTGCAGCGGCCGCTTTGGGCCAGTACCAGCACCAAGAACCCTGATTACCCCGACTTACTCTATGTCGAGACGTTGATCGGTCCTCATACAGTCAACACCATGCCGCCCAACACGCTGGAGTCATCTGCTAGACCATGGTCAGGTGGCACGCACAATTGATCAAGACTATGATGCAGCGCGCGCGATCATGGCGCAGCTGGCCGCCATTGGCATCTCAATCGATGAGGTGACGGATGCGCTGGAAGAAGAGGGCGTAAAAAAGTTCGCCGATTCATTTGTCGAATTGATGGAAACAATTGAGGAGCAGCGTCAGCAGTTAGCGGCAGCTCAGTAGCGACATAGGCCGGTAACGAGGCAGATGGGGGATAGCCAACGCCGGTTGAGTTAGTCGAGACCGAGGAGCCGGTCGGCGTCAATCCGCTTGTTCTCTACGTGCGCCCGCTCCAGGAAATCAATCGTGGCGTCGTCTGCGTCGGAACGCCTGAAATTCCTCCGCATTCAGCCTGCCGCTGGGCTCGCCTGGGTGCGTCAACACCGACATCCTCATCGGCAAGCGGCGCAGCGTCGGCAACAATCAGCTAGCTCGTCCTCCGCTACGGGAGCGGCTTCATGATCACCTAGATGGGCAAGCAGCGCCGGTAGGAGATCGATAACGCCGTTCAGGAAAAGTACCGGCGTTGCAGTGCCTGCCGGCAGGTTAAGGATTACGGTCCTGCCACGGATGCCGGCGACGCTCCGATCCAAAAGCGCAAGGCGCGTCTCCTGTGCGGCATGGTTGCGCATGTTTTCGGAGAAAGCCGGCAGTAGGCGCTCCAGCACGTCACCGGTCGCCTCTGGCGTGATCTCGGCGGAACTCGGTCCTGGTGCCGGGAGGGTTCCGCCAAGCGTTACGATAAGGTCCATTTCCTCCTCATCACACCAGCGCATGAGCGTATCGGCCACCCAGTGGCGTTGGCTGCCAACAGCCTGCGTTTGGAGCACCTGCACGCCGGGCAGACGCTTGCGCAACACGTCGGTGATGATGGTGATAGCTTCCTCATCCAGCAGGCCAACCGTGAGCAATCCGGTGCGAATCAGCATAGCAAAGATCCTTTGCAACAATCGCAGCAGCACGCAGAAAAGACAAAAGCCCCTGAGGCTTTGCTCCCAAGGGCTCTTGAAGTCAGTTAATTCCATCTCTACTCAGCCGTACCAGACAGGCACGTACGCGATCGTCTAGCGCTTCGTGTACTGCTTGGCGCGACGGGCGCGGACCAGACCAGGCTTCTTGCGCTCCTTGGCGCGCGAATCGCGGGTCAGATAGCCGGCCGACTTGAGCACCGGGCGCAGATTTTCATCTGCCTTGATCAGCGCACGGGAGATGCCGTGGCGCACGGCCGAAGCCTGCCCCGACTCACCACCGCCTCTGACATGGACGCTGATGTTGTACGTACCGACCGTACCGGTCAGCGCCATGGGCTGCATCAAGATCATGCGGTCAAGTGCGCGTCCAAAATAATCGTCCATCGGCTTCTCGTTGACGACGATCTCACCCTGTCCAGGGTAGAGGCGGACACGCGCGGTAGCCGTTTTGCGGCGGCCGATTGCTTCAATATACTCAGCCATCATTGCACCTCTCCTACAGTTCCAACTGCTGCGGCATCTGTGCCGCGTGCGGATGTTCCGGACCGGCATAGATACGCAGTTTTTTCATCTGCGCACGGCCGAGGCGAGTCTTGGGCATCATCCCCTTCACAGCCTCAAAGATCACTCGATCCGGGAAGCGATCCAGTTGTTCGCGCATCGTGCGGCTCTTAAGACCGCCAGGATAACGGGAGTGCCGGTAATAGTTGACCGAATCCAGCTTGTTGCCGGTCACGGCGACACGCTCGCAGTTGATGACAACCACAAAGTCACCGCCATCCACATGCGGAGCAAAAGTGGGCTTGTGCTTTCCACGCAGAATCTGCGCAATTTCTGAAGCCAGCCGTCCGAGGGTCTGATCGGTGGCGTCAATGACCCACCATTCACGGCCAGCTTTGGCCTCCTCGGCGCTTGGACTATATGTCTTCACGCTACGTTCTCCCTCTCAAATCCACCAAATAATGTGCTGTTCGGTACCTTGTAAAACGCTGAGCCCATCTTGCTGGCTCCGATCCAACTGCTAAAGTTTTTTGTTTCTTGTCAATAGAGCTTACGTAAAGCCCCGTCACTCATTCACAGTCCGACCACGGACAAATTTCGACCGGATAGTCGACTCGTTCCAGCGTCAAGCCTGCCGGCGGAGCCGGCGGTGCTGAACGGCGGCGATCACGAGCCATCAGCGCAGCCTGGACATCTTCACTTCTCCGCCGTCCGCGCCCAACTTCAAGCAACGTACCTACCAGGTTACGGACCATACGGCGCAGAAAGGCACTTGCGCAAATCGTAAAGACAAAACGCCGTCCCGGCAGGTCTGCCAAAGGCCGCAAATTGCTCTCAACTGCCTGCCATCCGGCTTCGTAAACCTGACGAACCGTGTTTTCGCCCTGTGGCGGCTGGCCAAAGGTCGCAAAATCATGCTCGCCCAAGAGTAGGCTGGCTGCGCTGTCCATCGCCATCAGGTCGAGGAAACGCGGCTCGAAGAGCGCAAAGCGTTCTGTCAGCGGTGAGTGACGCGGCAACGGGAGTGGGAGCGTCACGCTCGCTTCTTGAGTCGAGTAGCAATCAACCGTGTAGCGATAGGTCCGCGCTGTGGCGCTGAAGCGGGGATGAAACCCACCCGGCGCTTCAACCACGTTGCGTACCTGAATTGCGTCGGGCAAATGTGCATTCCACGCCTGTTGGAGCACTGCCGGCCCATGCGACCAGGGAACTTCAGCCGCAATTACCTGACCTACGGCGTGCACCCCAGTATCGGTGCGTCCGGAACCGATTACTCGACCATCGAATGAAGAGAAAGCTCGTAACGCTTGCTCCAGCTCACCTTGGATGGTCGGTACGCCGTTCTGATATTGATAGCCGCAATAATCCGTACCATCGAAGGCAACGCGTGCGGCAACATACAGAGACGACACGGGCCAGTCACATTCCGGTCACGAAATCAGATCGCCGGTTGACTAGTCGACCAGTTCCAGAATGACCATATCGGCGCCATCACCTTGGCGCTGGCCAAGCTTGATGATGCGGGTATAGCCGCCAGGCCGCTCGCTGTAGCGCGGTGCGATGTCGTCAAACAGCTTGGTAGCAATTGGCTTATCGTTTAAATAGGCCACCACCTGACGCTGAGCATGAACGCGATTGCCACCGTCGGCCAACCCGCGCTTAGCCTTCGTAATCAACTTTTCAGCATCGCTACGGACAGCCCGCGCTTTGGCTTCGGTCGTAACGATACGCTCGTGAGAATACAGGTCTTTAATCAGATTGCGAAAAAGCGACTTTCGATGGGCGCTATCTCGCCCCAACCGACGCCCTTTAATATTGTGGCGCATGATTCAAACTCCTACGACGGGCGATTATCAATCCAAAAGATTCACATGTCGAACGCAAGATGAATGCACTCAACAATTTGGACAACCTTAAGCTGTTTCTTCCGCAGCTTCATCTGCATCAGCCAAGGCCTCATCACTCTCCTCACCGTCCGCAGCGTCGGCGCCGTTACCGCCAGTGTCACTCCAAAAGGCGCTCAGGTCCACACCGGGTACGTTGAGATAGTTCTTTTCGGCGAGCTTGTCAACCAATTCATCCAGCGACTTCTTACCGAAGTTGCGGATGGCCAGCATCTCTTCCTCGCCCTTTTCCATGCGGCGCAGAATCTCACCGACCTTGGTGATCCCGGCCCGCTTCAGGCAGTTATAGGCTCGAACGGTTAGCTCAAGCTCTTCAATCGGCGCATCATAGACGCGCGCTGGGATGCCTTCTTCTTCCTCTTGCGGCACTTCGATTTCGATCTTCTCGACACCGGCCAAGAGCTGCAAATGCTGAACCAGAATCTTGGCCGATTCGCGCATCGCTTCTTCCGGCGTAATCGTACCGTCCGTCCAGATTTCAAGATTCAGCTTATCGTAATCGGTCTGTTGACCGATACGAGTTCGTTCCACTCGATAAGACGCCTTGCGAATGGGACTGTAGATGGCATCAACGGGAATCTCACCCAGCGGCAACCGGGTCCGCTCTTCGGCGGGGCTATAGCCGCGCCCCCGTTCGACAACCAACTCAAAGTCCAAATCCACGTCATTTGAATCCGCAGTCAGCAGATACAAGTCCGAATTAATAATCTCTACATCAGGCGGCGCAATCAAGTCACCAGCCGTAATCGGACCCTCGTTGGATACTTCCACATGCATGCGTACCGGATCATCCGACAGGCTGGTCATGCGGATCTGCTTGACGTTCAGGATGAGTTGCGTCGTATCTTCCCGCACGTGGGGAATTGCCGAAAACTCATGATGAATGCCGCTCAAGCGAATCGATGTAACGGCTGCCCCCGGCAAAGAAGACAACAGTACACGGCGCAACGCATTACCCAAGGTAATGCCATAGCCGCTTTCCAACGGGCTGATCACAAAATGGCCGTAATTTTGCGAACTCGCTTCTACTTCAATTTTAGGTAAGACCAAGTTTAGCAACGGCGCACCCTCCCTGCGTTTTACGTGCAATTGACGACCTCAGCCGCCTCGTTGAGCTTCAGCCGAGACGCCCCGGAGGGACAATTACACAGCCGTGTTGTGGCAAAAATCCGACTGATCATGGCTATCGTCACCAGCATACAGCGCTTGCTTAGCGGCTGTAGTACTCGACGATCAGCTGCTCGTTCAGCGGAATTTCGATATCTTCACGGCTCGGCTCACCGACCACCGAACCACTCATATCAGCTAGATTGAGGCTCAACCAGGCAGGCGTGGTCACATTCCCCTGCATGATTTGAGCACGGTCCTTGAAGTAGGTCAGGGCGCGCGCATTGGCGCGGACGCTGATTACGTCGCCAGGGCTTACCTGGAAGGAGGGAATATCGGTCTTGCGACCATTCACCTCAAAGTGACCGTGTCGAACAATCTGACGAGCCTGCGCCCGACTATCAGCAAAACCGAGCCGATAGACGGCATTGTCGAGGCGGCTTTCCAAGATTCCCAGCAAGACCACACCAGTCAATCCCTTGCGGCGACTTGCCTCGCGGAAGTAACGGCGGAACTGCTTTTCCATTACGCCATAAACTCGCCGCGCCTTCTGCTTCTCACGCAACTGCAGACCAAAGTCAGACTGCTTGCGGCGGAAGACGGCCTTGCGGCCATGCGCACCAGGCGGAAAGCTGCGCTTATCAATTGCGCACTTGGGACCCAGACAGCGATCCCCCTTTAAGAAGAGCTTTTGGCCCTCACGCCGGCACAGCTTGCACACTGCATCCGTATAACGTGCCATTATTCCTCCAAATTTTAATTTCTAGCGTCTGCAAATCCTACAGCTTCATCCGTAGGAAAGCAGGTGGCGCCCAACTTCGCAGCCACCTGCTCAGGTTTCTTATCATTCGGTCGCCTATCGCCTACTTTGCCTTGCGGAGCGATTGCCTCACCCCAGTTGGCAGCAAATCTAAACGCGGCGCTTCTTAGGCGGCCGGCAGCCATTGTGTGGCAGCGGCGTAATGTCCGTAATCGACGTAACGATGATGCCGGCTGCCTGGAGCGACCGGATCGAACTCTCGCGTCCGGGACCGGGCCCTTTTACAAAAACATCGGCTTCGCGCATGTTAAAGTCGCTGCGCGCAGTGCCGGCTACACTCTGCGCCGCAAGCTGCGCCGCAAAAGGCGTCGACTTACGACTGCCCTTAAAGCCTGCCGTTCCCGCACTAGCCCAACAAAGCGTATTGCCCTGGGGATCGGTTATTGTAATAATCGTGTTATTAAAGGACGCGTGAATATGAACCTGCCCATGGGGGACGTTTTTCTTTTCACGACGTCGTGAGCGAGTATCCCGCCTCTGCTGTGGTCGGGCCATGATGACTCCTTATGCCTATTCACTACTCCGCCGATTCAAACCGGCGATCTCATTGCGAACGATATTTTTCTTGCGCCCAAGCGGGATGTATGCAACCGCCACACCCGACAACTAGACCCGCAAAGTACTGCGAAAATTCCTAATCAATCAATTTCTACTTGCTCGCGCGCTTCCTGCCAGCCACCGTCTTGCGCGTACCACGCTGCGTGCGCGCATTGGTGCGCGTGCGCTGACCGCGTGAAGGCAGATTGCGTCGATGACGCATGCCGCGATAACTGCCGATCTCCATCAAGCGCTTGATGTTCATGTTGACATCACGCCGCAGATCGCCTTCTACCATCAAGTTGCGGTCAATATACTCACGCAGCCGCGTCAGTTGGTTTTCATCCAGGTCGCGCACCCGAATATTCGGATCGATCTGGGTCGCTTCCAAGACCTGCTTGCTTGTCGTCCTGCCAATGCCGTAAATATAGGTCAGGGCGATCTCAACCCGCTTATCGCGGGGAATGTCTACGCCGGCAATACGTGCCATAAAAGCCTTCTCCTTCAAACTACCGCGTCGAAATTAACCCTGCCGTTGTTTATGCTTAGGATTGGAGCAGAGCACATAAACTACCCCGCGCCGACGCACAATTTTGCACTTCTCGCACATCTTTTTAACAGACGGTCGAACTTTCATCGTCTTACCCCCAAATCCATTTAGCGCAACTTAACTAGTCTATCACACCCTCAGGGGAGAGTCAAAATTTCTGGGCCATTATTGGTAACAGCAATTGTGTGTTCAAAGTGGGCGGCAAGACTGCCATCTTTGCTCACAACCGTCCAATCATCGCTCAGCACTTTGGTCTGCCAGGTGCCTGCTTGCACCATCGGTTCAATCGCAATGACCAGCCCCGGCTCCAGCAGCATGTTGCCGTCTGGATCCCCTGCGACGTAATTCAATACCTGGGGCGGTTCATGCATCTGCCGCCCAACGCCGTGGCCCGTGTAGCCCCGCACGACATGCATGCCGGCGTCCTCCACGTACTGCTGAATCGCCCGGCTGATATCGACCACACGGTTGCCCACAACGGCCTGCTCGATTCCCTGGAAGAGACTTGCTTCCGTGGCGACCATCAAGGCAGTTGCGGTCTTGCTGATCTCGCCCACACCGTACGTCCAGGCACTATCGCCGATGAAACCTCGATAGTGGGCGCCGACATCAATGCTGATGATGTCGCCTTCGTGCAAGACAGACTCTCTGTTGGGAATCCCATGCACCAGTTCGTCGTTAACGCTGGCGCAAATCTGAGCCGGATAGCCGCGGTAGCCCAAAAAAGCGGAAGTTGCGTTATGTTTTTGCAACACTTCCAACGCAATTTGATCCAGGTCCCAGGTGCTTACGCCCGGCTGTACGGCCTCACGCATGGCAGCATGAACGCGTGCAACAATCCGCCCGGCCTCGCGCATGATCTGGATCTCACGCGGGCTCTTGAGGACCGGCTGCGAGCGATCCTGACTGCGTCGCCGCATAGGTCGCTGCGTCTTCTGTTTCTGCCATTTGAACATATTCATCATATGGTTTCCAGCAATTCTCTCTGAACAACGGGCCATTCAAACTGAATCGCTGGGCCTCACTCTATCCATTCAAAGCGCTGCGCAACAAAGCATAGACACCGTCAATCGGCTGTGCGCCATCAATCTCAGCCAGCAAATTCTGGGCGAAATAGTAGCCGACCAACGGCGACGTCTGCTTGTAGTAGACGTAAAGTCGATTGCGAACCGTATCAGGCTTGTCGTCATCGCGCTGATAAAGCTCCCCCCCATCGACGTCACAGACGCCGGGCGTCTGCGGCGGGTTGAATGCATCGTGAAAGACGGCGCCACATGAACGACAGACGCGCCGGCCAGTAATGCGCCGCATCGCCTCGTCATCATCGATAAAGATCAACGGTGCAATGGTGACGCCGCCATACGGCGCTGTCATCTCAGCAAAGGCATCGGCCTGAGCCAAGTTACGGGGGAAACCGTCCATGATGGCGCCCTGAGCACAATCTTCCTGCTGAAGACGGTCTTCCACCATGCGGATCGTGACTTCATCCGGCACCAGATCGCCCTGGTCCATATATCCCTTGGCCAGTAGACCCAGCTCAGTCTCATTCTTTAGGTTGTAGCGAAAGATATCGCCCGTCGATATCTGCGGCAGCCCAAACTCCTGCTCCAGCATCCGCGCCTGCGTGCCCTTACCGGCGCCAGGCACGCCCAACAGTACGATATAGGTTCGCTTCTCGCCACCCATCGGGTTTTCCTCCACGCGTGAATTAGCGAATAAAGCCTTCGTAGTTGCGCATTGAAAGCTGTGCTTCAATCTGCTTCATCGTATCCAGAACCACACCCACCACAATGAGCAGACCAGTGCTGCTAATAATGAGTGACTGGTAGCCGGTAAGGATTCCGGCCGTGCCAAAAATCGAGTCCACCGTCACGCCGACCAGATAGGGCAGAATTGCAATGAAGCCCAAGAAGAGCGCACCAACCAGCGTAATGCGAGTCATGACGCCATTCAAATACTCTTCGGTACGCTGGCCGGGACGAATCCCCGGAATAAAACCGCCCTGCTTCTGAAGCGTCTCAGCCAGATTCTGCTGGCGGAACATGACGTCAGTATAGAAGTAGGTGAAGGCGACCGTGAACAAGAAATAGAGCGTCCAGTAAAGGAAATTCTGCGGACTGAATGCCGTGGCAAACCAGCCGGCTACATTGCCGATCACGCCAGGCTGACTGACGAAATAGCTAGCCACCGTCGACGGCAAAATCAGCAGGCTCTGGGCAAAGATCAGCGGGATCATACCCGCAGTATTGACGCGCAACGGTACATACGTGCTCTGCCCGCCCACCATCATCATCCGGTTGCCGCGAGTAGTACGCACCCGCTTCCCATATTGAACGGGTATACGTCGCTGCCCCTCATTCACAAGCACAATTAAGGCAATCGTCAAAATGGTGATGAAGATAAAGATGACCATCAGCGCAGGCTCCTGCCAAAGGCGGGCGATCTGCGTTGGCACAGCGGCCAGAATACCGGCAAAAATGATGAGCGAAATGCCGTTACCGATACCTTGCTCGGTCAGCAACTGCCCGAGCCAGACTGCAAACATCGTGCCGGCGGTCATGCCGACGATGATGGTCAAGGAAGGCAGCCAACCACCCGCCGTGAAGCCCCAATCGGGCAACACCGTCACGCCGCCGACCGGCCGGCTGAGCAGCGTCGCCTGGGCGATGGCCTGCAAGAGCGCCAGCGGTACCGTCATGTAATAGGTGTACTGGTTGATCTTGTTGCGGCCCTGCTCGCCTTCCTTACTGAGTTCTTCCAGAGCGGGCACGATCGGCGTCAAGAGCTGCATAATAATCGATGCCGTGATGTAAGGATAGACGCCCAGCGCCATAATCCCCATCTGGGCAAGACCGCCGCCGCTGAAGAAGTTCAGCAGGCTAAGCAGCATGTTGGCGTTCTCACCGCCAAAGAGGACGTCTAGTGCATCTCGGTTGACGCCGGGCAAGGGAATATTGGCAAAAAGCCGGTAAAGAACCAGAATGCCGAAGGTGATTAGCAGTTTCTGGCGCAGGTCCGGCAAGCGAAATGCATTACGCATTGCTTCAAGCATGTGGATTTCCTCCGCTGATAACACCAAGACGGCGATGCCTTCTACGGGCGATCGCCGTCAGTGTGTCGCGCATTTGTCTAGGAACGGGGCAGATTCTTGTTGATTTCGAACGGCAGAATCTCAACACTGCCACCGGCCGCTTCGATCTTCTGCTGCCGCGCTCTTGCTGATGCGGTGCGTCTTGACCGTTAGCGCCTTGCTCACATCACCACGGGCCAATACAACAACCGCGTCGCTGGTGTTGCCAAGCAGACCGGTCGCGCCCAATGACTCAGGCGAGACTTCCGCTCCGGCATCAAAGCGAGCGTCCAGTTCGTCCAGGTTAACCGGAACGTAGGTCACCTTGAAGCGATTGTTAAAGCCGCGCATCTTGGGAAGGCGCTTGACCAGGCGGAGCTGACCGCCCTCAAAGGTCATATGAACGCCACCGCCGGAGCGGGAATTCTGGCCCTTCGTGCCGCGGCCGCTGGTCTTGCCCTTACCAGACCCAGTGCCACGACCCACTCGCTTGCGCTTTTTTGTCGAACCCTCATCGGGACGCAGGTCATGAAGTTTCATCTTTATTCCTCAAAATTTCTGTTCAAATAGATAAGTTTTCTACGGAAACAAAGCGTACTGCATAACGAGTCGCTACGCAGCGCGTCTTTGCCGGGCCCTACGCATCTTCGACCTCGACTAAGTGCGACACTTTGTTGATCATGCCACGTACAGTCGGGTTATCCTCTTTCTCAACAGTCTGACCCATCTTGCGCAGCCCGAGAGCTGCGACCGTTGCCTTTTGGCTCTTTTCGTAGCCAATGGGGCTGCGGGTCAGCGTCACCAGAATCGTCTTGCCCGCGTCTTTAGGCATAAGTTTCCTCCTTATACCAGAACGGCGCCAGATGCTTCGGCTCCACGCCACGCCGTTCGGCTTCGACACGAAAATCTTGCAAGTCACACAGTGCGGCAAAGGTGGCCTGAACCACGTTCAGAATATTGTCACTGCCAATGGACTTGCTCAGAATATCCTTGATGCCGGCCGCCTCAACGACAGCACGCACGCCACCGCCGGCAATAACGCCGGTGCCGGGGCTCGCCGGCTTGAGCAGCACTTCCGCCGCGCCGAAGCGCGTCTGAATCGTATGCGGAATGGTAGTGCCCAATAGAGAGACGCTAACCATCTCCTTACGGGCAATATCAGACGCTTTACGAATGGCATCCGGCACTTCACGCGCCTTACCAACACCGACGCCGACGCGTCCCTTCTGATCACCGACAACCACGACTGCGCGGAAGGCAAAACGACGACCGCCCTTCACAACCTTGGCCGTGCGGGCGATATGGACGACGCGTTCATCTAGCTCTTCACGATCGTCTCGTTCGCGATCTTTTCTACGTTCTCGACGTGCCATAAGTTTGAACCCCCTTAGAAGGTCAGGCCGGCTTCGCGGCTGCCCTCGGCCAACGCCTTCACACGGCCATGATAGGGATACCCACCGCGGTCGAAGACGACAGTTTCAATACCGGCCGCACGCGCGCGCTCGGCGACCACCTTACCCACTTCCTGGGCCTGTTCCAGCGGACTCAGTGAATCCACCTGGCTGCGCAACTGCTTGTCAACAGTCGAGGCCGACACCAGCGTAACGCCGGCGTCATCATCAATCACCTGCGCGTAAATGTGATTGATGCTGCGATATACATTCAGACGAGGCCGCACCGCCGTGCCGTGTATTTTGTTGCGAACACGGGCGTGACGGCGCTGGCGCGCCTGTAAGCGTGTTTCATTCGCCATGGCTCTAATCCCCTCTAGGCTTTGCCGGCCTTGCCAGCCTTCATGCGCACGTATTCGCCTGCATAGCGAATACCCTTCCCCTTGTACGGTTCAGGCGGGCGCGTCTTGCGGATCACAGCCGCCAACTCGCCAACTTCGGCTTTGTCGGGGCCGGAAATGGTAATCGAACGGCCATCCTTCGGCACTTCAAACTCGATGGTGGTCGGCGGCTCGAACTCAACGGGATGGCTCTTGCCAACCTGCAGAACAAGTTTCTTGCCCTGCAATTCAGCGCGATAGCCGACGCCATGAACTTCCAGGCGACGAGTAAACCCATCGCTCACGCCGACGACCATGTTGTTGAGCAGGGAGCGCGTCAAGCCGTGCTGCGCACGATTTTCACGATCGTCGCTCGGTCGGGAAACAGTGATTTCACCATTTTCCTGCTCGATCGTCATCACCGGGTTCAACTGCTGTTGCAGTTCCCCCTTCGGTCCTTTTACCGTTACCAGGTTGCCCTTATTAACGGTGACGGTAACACCGTTGGGAACCGGGATCGGGTTGCGTCCAACACGAGACATAATTATCCTCCTACAGCGCTCGGTTGCTGGGGCTTGCACCCAACAACCTGTCCCGGCGCTACCAAACGTTGCAAAGTACTTCACCGCCCACACGCGCCCGACGGGCGTTTCGCCCCGTCATGAGGCCCTTGGGCGTAGACAAAATGCTGATTCCCAACCCGCTGCGCACCCACGGGATATCGCTGTATCCCGTATAGACACGCCGCCCCGGCTTGCTGATGCGCTCGAGGCCACTAATGACTGACTTGCCCTTGCCCGTGTACTTCAGGTCCAAAACCAACTGAGGATGAGGGACATCGTCGGACACGCTAAAGCCAGCGACAAAACCTTCATCTGTCAAAATCTGGGCAATGCTGGTCTTCATCTTCGATGAGGGCATTACCACCTGCGTTCGCTGCACCATGGCAGCGTTGCGGATACGCGTGAGCATATCAGCAATTGGATCACTTAACATAGTTCAAAATCTCCTAGGTTACTCTTGCAACCTTCTGCAAGGATTGTCCTTGCCTAAACGTGACCGCCCGAAGACCGTTCGGCCCCGTAGAAAATTGTAGTTAGCACCCAGGCAAAGTATGAAGATTGAGGGACTGAAATGAAGTTTCAAATTCGGCTATAAAGCCTTCACATTCATCCGTCAAGATTTCACGATTTGCCCAAAGCTTACCAACTGGACTTAACAACGCCGGGAAGATTGCCCTTGAGCGCTTCCTGCCGGAAGCAAATTCGACACAGGCCAAACCGACGCATATACCCTCGTGGGCGACCGCACATCGAGCAACGATTGCGCACACGCACGGTATATTTTCGGTTCTCCTCGCGGGCAATCATGGATTTTTTTGCCACAGAAAGACTCCTTATCCATTCACGCGTGAATCAAAAAACTTGTTCATCTACTTCCGTTATGCACGCTTGAAAGGCATGTCAAGCAGGGCAAGCATGCGGCGCGCTTCCTCGTCAGTGTTGGCCGTCGTGACAATGGTCACTTCCAGGCCACGCACCTTATCAATTTCCTCGTAATCGATCTCCGGAAAGACCAACTGTTCGCGCAAGCCCAGGCTGTAATTGCCGCGGCCGTCGAACGCATCAGGCGATATGCCCTGAAAGTCACGCTGACGTGGCAGCACGACGTTGATCAGGCGATCCAGGAAGTACCACATACGATCACTACGCAGGGTTACCTTGATACCGATAGGCTGGCCTTCACGCAGCTTGAAAGTCGCAATCGAGTTTCGCGCCTTGGTCACAACCGGCTTCTGACCGGTCATGATGCCCATATCAGTGGACGCCGCTTCGATCGCCTTGCTGTTCTGCAGCGCCTCACCCAGGCCGATGTTCACAGCAATTTTAGAAAAACGCGGCACCCGCATGACGTTATCGTAGCCAAACTCTTTCATCATTGCCGGCACAACTTCTTCCCTGTAGCGCTCTTTTAAGCGCGGTGTGGGCGCCGGCGTCTTGCCGTTTTCACTCATTTTCTAAGCTCCTCGCCCGCAGGTGTCGGTCTGATTCCGACACAAGGTCAGGCATTTATGATTGCGGATTGTCGATTGGTCATTGCGGAATGCTACGCCGCAGACTTGATCTCAAATCCGGAATCAACTATTTGTTACCCGGTTTTGGCAACGGGTCGCCGCTGCGCGAAACCCGGGTCTTCTCGCCATTCGTGGCCACTTCATAGCCGGTCCGGGTCGGCGTGCCGTCTTTGCCGACCAGCATGACATTGCTGATATGAATTGGCGCTTCAAGCTCAATGCGGCCAGCTTGGGTATTCACCCGCCCCGTCGCCCGCTGATGCTTGGTCACCAAATTGGCGCCTGCGACAACCACATAGACACGATTGGGATCGTATCGGCCATCCTTGGTGCGTTTTTGAATCACCTGACGGACTTCGCCGCGGTGGCCTTTTTCGTTGCCGGCGATTACCTCAACGGTATCGCCTTGACAAATTTTCAAACTCATAATGCGTTACTCCTCGTGCCGGGAGCGAATGTCTTCGCCCCCAAAATCGCGATGCTGCCGCCATCGAGTCCAATTGCTTTACAGGACCTCAGGGGCAAGAGAGACAATCCTCATATAGCCGTGTTCACGCAGTTCGCGCGCCACCGGGCCAAAAATACGGGTCCCACGCGGGCTCTTCAGAGTATCTACAATCACGGCCGCGTTTTCGTCAAAGCGGATGTAACTACCATCTGCCCGACGCAACGCACGCTTGGTCCGCACAACCACGGCGCGCACCACCTCGCCTTTCTTGACGGTGCCATTGGGCGCGGCCGACTTCACCGTCGCCACAATTTCATCGCCTACCGACGCATAACGACGGGTGCTACCGCCCTTTACGCGAATGGTGAGAAGTTCCTTCGCACCGGTATTGTCGGCTACTTTGAGCCGGCTTTCTTGCTGAATCATGGCAACACCCTCGTTTAGACAATCTCAGCTTGTTCCAAGACCTCTTCAACGAAGAACTGTTTGTCCTTGCTGATGGGCCGGCATTCGCGAATGCGCACCGTATCGCCCGTCTTGGCATTGTTGTTCTCGTCGTGAGCCTTGTACTTTTTATTCAACTTGATAACCTTGCCGTACAGCGGATGTCGGGTGACACGTTGTACGGTGACCACAACCGTCTTGTCCATCTTATCGCTGGTGACTACGCCAACCAGCGCACGTCGTTGTTCACGCATACTTCGTGCTCCTATTCCTCGGCCAGTTCACGTTCACGCAAGATAGTCTTCATGCGGGCGATTTCCTTACGCACCTCACTAAAGCGGGCGGTGTTGGAAAGCTGACCCGACGTGCGCTGAAAGCGCAGATTGAAGAGCTCCTGATACGCGTCATCTAGCTTGCCGGCAATCTCGGCATTCGTCATACTGCGAAATTCACTAGCACTCATCTGTTCCTACCCCCTAGCCCCCGAAATCGTCACGGGAAATAAACTGTGTCTTCATCGGCAGCTTACGGGCAGCCAAGCGGAATGCTTCACGCGCCACCTCTTCGGGCACACCGGCCATCTCATAGATGATCCGGCCAGGCCTGACCGCGGCTACGTAGTGATCAACATTACCCTTACCAGACCCCATGCGGGTTTCTGCAGCACGCTGCGTTACCGGCTTATCCGGGAAGACCCGAATCCACACCTTACCGCCGCGACGCGCATAGCGCACGATGGCGCGACGGCCCGCTTCAATCTGGCGGCTGGTTAGGTAATGCCGATCAATGGCCTGCAAAGCATAGGTGCCGAAGGCGATCTGACTGCCGCGATGGGCCTTACCCCTGAGGCGGCCGCGCTGCATCTTGCGATATTTTACACGCTTAGGCATCAACATGGTCGTATCTCCTCTAACGGTCTGCGCCAAGCACGACCGTCGCTACATCAGTTCTCGCTGGAAAAGCGAGCATGAAATTCTTCACCGGGCATCACTTCGCCGTGGTTGATCCACACCTTGACGCCGGTCACACCAAAGGTCGTATTCGCTTCGGCCGTGCCATAGTCGATGTCAGCACGCAACGTGTGGCGCGGAATTTGTCCTTCGCGCACAGTATCAACACGTCCCATGTCTGCGCCGCCCAAACGCCCTGCGACAGTAATCATGATGCCCTTGCCGCCAGCCCGCATGGTCTTCTGCACAGACTGCTTCATCGCGCGCTTCCAGCTAATGCGCCGTTCCAACTGCTCGGCGATGCTTTCAGCCACCAATTTGGCGTCCATCTCCGGACGGCTGATCTCGCGCACGTCAATCTTGACCTTCTTCTGGGTCAGATCTTGCAGCTTTGTACGCAGGATGTTGACGTTGGCGCCCTTGCGACCAATAATGACGCCAGGGCGAGCCGTATCAATAATCACATGTACTTGATTAGGCTGCCGTTCGATCTCGATACCGCTGATGCCAGCTTTTGGCGAATCCACTACAATCATCTCGCGGATTGAGCGGTCTTCGTCCAACTGGTCAACATAGGTCTTGCCGTTGGCGTACCAGCGGCTTTTGTGTTCCTTGACAATGCCCAGGCGAAAGCCTGTCGGGTGAATTTTGCGACCCAAGATGAATTCTCCTTTACCCGTTCATACGTTCTTCTAAAACGACCGTAATGTGGGACGAGCGTCGAATCCATGGCTTAAAGCGACCGCGGGCGCCAAAGCGCCGCCATCTTCGCATGGGTGCGTCATCAGCCACGATCTTGGCGATATACATGTCTTCCGGCTCGAGGCCGTAATTCTCTTCCGCATTCGCCAATGCACTCTTGATCGTCTTGGCCACAACTTTGGCAGAAGACTGAGGCATGAACTCCAAAACCGCCAGTGCATCTTCGGCCGATCGACCGCGCATCTCATTCACAACCAGGCGCGCCTTCTGGGCGCTAATGCCTGTATATTTCGTAACAGCTCGAACTTCCATCGTTCGCTCGCTCCTGACTTTGCTACTAGCCGCGGGCTCGGGAGCCCTTCTCAGACCGAATATGACCGCGGAAGAATCGCGTGGGCGCAAATTCTCCCAACTTGTGACCAACCATATTCTCCGTTACGTAGACGGGCACATGGCGACGGCCATCGTGAACCGCAATCGTGTGGCCCACAAACTGGGGGAACACGGTGGAAGCACGCGACCAGGTCTTGACAACTTTACGTTCGCCCTGTCGATTCATTTCCTCAATGCGCTTGAGCAATTTCGGATCGACGTAAGGGCCCTTCTTCAATGATCGAGACATTATCTATTCTCCTACTTTCCCTTATCTACCCTTACTGCGACGGACGATAAACTTGCTCGTGCGCTTGTTGCGGCGCGTCTTCTTGCCCCGGGCCGGCTTGCCCCAAGGCGTCTTCGGTCCCGGCATACCGACTGGCGAGCGACCCTCACCACCACCATGCGGATGAGAGGAAGGGTCCATGGCGACACCACGCACGCTTGGGCGACGACCCAGCCAGCGCCGGCGGCCCGCTTTACCCATCGTCAGGTTGCCATGATCCGGATTCGAGACCTGGCCGATCGTTGCGAGCGAGTTCATGTCGATGTAGCGAACTTCACCGCTAGGCAGGCGAACCTGTGCCATCGTACCTTCCTTCGCCACCAACTGAGCCGCACTGCCGGCGCTGCGCACCAGCTGACCGCCGCGGCCAGGATAGAGCTCGATGTTGTGAATCACGGTACCGAGCGGGATACTACGAATCGGTAAGGCGTTTCCAATCCGAATATCGGCGTTTTCGCCGGACATGACCGTGTCGCCAACCTTCAGCCCCACCGGGGCGATGATATAGCGGCGCTCACCGTCGCTGTACACAACCAGGGCAATGCGTGCGCTGCGATTCGGATCATACTCAATCGACTCAACCTTGGCCGACACGTCAAACTTGTCGCGACGGAAGTCGATGATACGGTAGCGGCGCTTGTGACCGCCGCCGCGGTGACGAACCGTTACAACGCCGCGATTATTGCGGCCATTGGTTCGATTCAATGGCGCAAGCAGCGAACGCTCAGGCGCCTTTCTCGAAATCTCCTCAAACGTCGAAACAGTCATGTTGCGGCGCCCGGGAGACGTGGGACGATAAATCTTAACTGGCATATTTCACGCTCCTCCGACTAGACGCCTTCAAACAACTGGATCGAATCGCCTGGCGCCAATGTGACAATGGCTTTCTTCCACTTCGACTTGCGGATCCGTGCGCGACGACCGCGTAATGCGGTTTTCACGGGCATGACCATGAGGTTTACCTTCACAACCTCTACGTCAAACGCCATCTGAACGGCTTCCTTAACCTGCAGCTTGTTGGCGCGCAGGTCAACCTCAAATACATACTGATTTTCGTAATCAACCAGCATCATCGACTTTTCTGTGACGACCGGTCGCTTAATGACTTCATAAATATGCATGGGTTACTCCTCCGCCTCAACTACGGCTTCGCCGGCGCCTAACCACTCATGGAGATGAGTGACGGAGTCTTGCGAAAGTACGATCAAGTCATAACCAAGCAGGTCACGAACATTCACGTAGCTGCTGAGAATCGTCTTGACCCGAGGCAGATTGCGTACACTGCGACGCATGGTTTCATCCTTCGTGGCCATGACCAGGAGAACGCTCTGTTCACCGACCTCCAACGCTTCCATGGCGCGAACAACGTCCTTGGTTCTGGGCGCATCCATTGCCAGCGCATCCACGATCAGCAACTGCCCAGCTGCGGTCTTGACGCTCAGGGCGCTGCGCAGTGCAGCGCGGCTCATCTTCCTCGGCATCTGCTTGGTATATTTGCGCGGGCTCGGACCAAAAACAGTGCCGCCGCCCACCCATTGGGACGCACGGATCGACCCTTGGCGGGCACGACCAGTGCCCTTCTGACGCCACGGCTTGCGGCCGCCGCCACGTACCTCACTGCGGGTCTTCGTCTTGTGGGTACCGAGGCGTGCGTTCGCCAACTGGCGAACCAGCGCCTGGTGCATCAGGGATTTATTAACCGGTGCGGCAAAGATCGCATCTTGAAGCTCAAGTTCACCGACCTGCTGCCCGGCCAAGTTCTTAACAGGGTACAACATCGTAAAGACTCCTTGTTCCTAATATGCCGGGGCTTAGGCCTGCTTCGGCTTCTTCACTGCTTCACGCACAAGCACCAAACTGCCACGCGCACCAGGGATTGCCCCCTTGATGGCCAACAGATTGCGCTCTGCATCAACCAGTGCGACCTGCACGTTCTGGACAGTCACGCGCTTGTTGCCCATCTGACCGGGGCCGCGCATGCCGGGGAAAGTGTGGCCTGGGGTCGTGCCGGCCCCGGCCGAACCGGGTGCGCGGTGACGATCCGACTGGCCATGAGTCTTGGGGCCGCCGGCAAAGCCGTGTCGCTTCACCGTGCCGGCGAAACCCTTACCCTTGGAAATACCGGTCACATCCACAAAATCGCCCTGCTCGAACACATCGGCTTTGATCACATCGCCGGCGCTCAATTCGGGCACACTCGCGTAGCGCAACTCACGCAGGCGACGCAGCGTCGACGCACCGGACTTCGCCAGGTGACCTCGCTGCCCCTTGGTCAGCTTGCGTTCAGCGGTTTCCTCGAAGCCGATTTGCACGGCGTTGTACCCATCGACCTCTGCGGTCTTAATCTGGGTGACCGTACAGGGTCCCGCTTCGACAATCGTGACGGGGATCACCGCACCGCTGTCATCAAACAGCTGGGTCATCCCCACCTTCTTACCTAAAATTCCACGCATCTTTTCCTCCTAGGACTGACGGTCGACTTGCAACAGCAGGCCCGACCACATCATCCTGCCATCAATTCGCAACACAAGGTTTGTGTGTCAAAAATTGTTAATCGCTTACAGCTTGATCTCAATATCTACGCCGGCGGGCAGGTTCAGGCGAGTAAGATTTTCAATCGTCTTGCTGCCCGGCTCCACCACATCGATCAGTCGCTTGTGAGTACGAATCTCGAACTGATCGCGACTGTCCTTATCGATAAAAGTTGACCGCATCACGGTAAATTTTTCGATGCGGGTGGGAAGCGGCACCGGCCCGACAACCTGGGCGCCGGTCTGCTCCGCCGCGTCAACAATCTGTCGCACGGAAGCGTCCAACACACGATGGTCATACGCCTTAAGCTTGATCCGAATACGCTGCTTTGCCATGTATCTTTCCTCGCAAAAAGGTGAAGGCTGGGGCGAAGCGAGATGTTGTCCGCTTCGTCCCAGCCTCGACCTTACCCTATTCGATAATCTCGGTGATGACGCCGGCGCCGACGGTGCGACCGCCTTCGCGGATGGCGAAGCGGCTACCGACTTCCAACGCCACCGGTGAGATCAACTCGACCTTCATGTTGACGCTGTCACCCGGCATGACCATCTCCACGCCCTCAGGCAGTTCGATGGAGCCGGTGATGTCCATGGTGCGGATGTAGAACTGAGGGCGATAGCCCTTGAAGAACGGCGTGTGACGACCACCCTCTTCCTTCTTCAGCACATAGACCTCAGACGAGAACTTGGTGTGCGGCGTGATGCTGCCCGGCTTGGCCAGCACCTGACCACGCTCGATCTCATCACGGTTGATGCCGCGCAGCAGACAGCCGACGTTGTCGCCAGCCTGGCCTTCGTCCAGCAGCTTGCGGAACATCTCCACACCCGTCACCGTCACCTTGCGCGTCGGCTGGATGCCGACGATCTCGACCTCTTCCATCGGGTGGACCACGCCACGCTCGATGCGGCCCGTTACGACCGTGCCGCGACCCTTGATGCTGAACACATCTTCGATCGGCATCAGGAATGGCTTGTCCGTCTCACGCTCCGGCGTGGGGATGTACTCATCCACCGCCCGCATGAGCTCCCAGATCGGCGCATACTCGGGCGCTTCCGGATCGTCGCTCGTGCTCTCCAGCGCCTGCAGCGCACTGCCGCGGATGATCGGAATGTCGTCGCCCGGGAACTGATAGGAATCGAGCAGCTCGCGCAGCTCCATCTCCACCAATTCAAGCAACTCCTCGTCGTCCATCATGTCGACCTTGTTCAGGAAGACAACCATGGCCGGCACTTCCACCTGGCGCGCCAGCAAAATGTGCTCGCGCGTCTGGGGCATGGGGCCATCGGGCGCCGCCACCACCAGAATCGCACCGTCCATCTGCGCTGCACCGGTGATCATGTTCTTGATGTAGTCGGCATGACCCGGGCAGTCCACATGGGCATAGTGACGATTCTCCGTCTCATACTCCACGTGCGAAATCGCAATCGTAATGCCGCGCGCCTTCTCTTCCGGCGCATTGTCGATCTGATCGAACTTGGAAAAGTCCGCCCAGCCCTTCAAGGCCAGCGTCTTTGTGATCGCTGCCGTCAGGGTCGTCTTGCCGTGGTCAATATGACCGATCGTACCCACGTTTACGTGGGGCTTTGTCCGCTCAAATACTTCTTTGGACATGGCTTACTCCTTCAATCTTTAAAATCGCCTATTGCCAATAACGTTACAAATGACTTTACATCCGTCAACTACCATTATGACCACTCTAATTGCCACTTCCAAGACCGGCAATTATTCCTTCAAACGCACCCAAATTCGCACACATGTTCGCACACAGGCCTGCGGCGCTTTTAGGCAGAACTGCACCGCCGAAGTTATTCGGCGGTGCAGAAAAATACACTGGAAAGCAGGTGCGGCCTCTGAATGCCGCAAACCTTAACAGTATACCGTAATGAAGAGGGTATTCCCAAATTTACCAGAGGCAAAATGAAAATCAACCCATTCTTCATCCGGAGAATCCGGCCGGCGCTATGCCGACTTGAGCACCTTCTCCTTAATCGACTCGCTCACCTGAGCGTAACGCTCAAACTCCATGGTGAACGTACCGCGACCGCTAGTCATCGAACGGAGTGAGGTGGCATAGCCAAACATCTCGCTCAACGGCACAGAAGCCTTGACGGCTTGGGTGTTGCCGCCACGCATTTCCATGCCGCCGATCTCACCGCGACGGCTCGAGACATCGCCCACTACGTCACCGACGTACTCCTCGGGCACCACAACCTCAACCTTCATCATCGGCTCCAGCAGAATAGGACGGGCTTGACGCACGCCATCCTTGAAAGCCATGCTGGACGCAATCTTGAAGGCCATTTCATTCGAGTCCACTTCGTGGTAAGAACCATCTACGAGACTTGCCTTGACGTCGACGACCGGATAGCCGGCCAGAACACCACCTTCTGCAGCCTCAAAGACGCCGCGCTCAATGGCACGGAAGTATTCACGCGGCACAACACCGCCCACGATCTTCTCCTCAAATTCAATACCGTTACCGCTTCCATTCGGCTCAAGTTCCAGCCAAACGTGACCGAACTGACCACGACCACCGCTCTGCCGTACAAAACGGCCTTCAACCCGAGTCGGCTTGGTAATCGTTTCCCGGTAGGCAACCTGGGGTCGACCGACGCTGCAGCCAACACGGAACTCGCGCTTCAGGCGATCCACAATAATGTCCAAATGCAGCTCGCCCATACCGGCAATTACTGTCTGTCCGGTCTGATCATCGTAGGCAACCTGGAAGGTCGGATCCTCCTCAGCCAGCTTGATCAGCGCCTCGGAAAGCTTGTCCTGATCGGCCTTGGACTTGGGCTCTACCGCCACCTTGATCACAGGATCAGGGAATTCGATCGTCTCAAGCAGGATGGGCTCACTCGGGTCGCAGAGCGTCTCGCCGGTGAAGGTCTGCTTGAGACCCACAATGGCGCAGATGTCGCCTGCTTCACATTCCTTGATTTCATCACGCTTGTCGGCATACATCTGCAGCAGACGGCCGACCCGCTCCTTGCGCTGGCGGTTGGCATTATAGACATTGCTACCGGCTGACAAGGTGCCGGAGTAGATACGGGCATAGGCCAATCGACCGACAAAAGGGTCGGTCACAATCTTGAACACAAGCGCAGAGAAAGGTTCGTCGACGTCGGCCTTGCGCTCAAGTTCCTCGCCTGTATTGGGGTCGGTCCCCTTCACGGGCGGAACATCGAGCGGGCTCGGCAGATAACGCACCACGGCATCCAGCAGAGGCTGAACGCCTTTGTTGCGCAGTGCGGTACCACACAAAATCGGCACAACCTGGTTGGCAATGACCGCTGCGCGCAGCGCTTTGGCCAACTCAGCGTTGGTGATCTCCTCGCCCTCGAGGAAGCGCATGGTCAGTTCGTCATCGGTTTCGGCGATTCGCTCAATCATATGCTCACGCGCCGCCTCGGCAGCCTCAAGCATATCAGCGGGGATCTCCTCAATGGTCGGAGTGGCGCCCAGCTCATCGCTGAAAATCAGGGCACGCATTCCGAACAGATCAATGACGCCGGCAAAATCGTCTTCAGCGCCAATCGGCAGCTGAATCGGGAGCGGATCCGCCCCCAAACGCTCGACGATCATTTCGCAGGTTCGCTCGAAGCTTGCGCCGATACGATCCATCTTGTTAACAAAGCAGATACGCGGCACGCCATAGCGGTCGGCCTGGCGCCAGACTGTTTCGGACTGAGGTTCCACACCAGCGACCGCGTCAAAGACGACCACGCCGCCGTCAAGCACGCGCAGGCTACGCTGTACTTCAGCAGTGAAGTCGATATGTCCGGGCGTGTCAATGATATTGATCTGTACTTCCTCGCCCATCTCTTTATCTAACCAGGTGGTAGTAATGGCGGCAGCAGTAATCGTGATGCCGCGCTCGCGCTCCTGCACCATCCAGTCAGTGACGGCGGTCCCGTCATGGACCTCGCCCATGCGATGGATGCGGCCAGAATAGAAAAGAATGCGTTCGGTAGTCGTCGTTTTACCAGCGTCGATATGGGCAATAATGCCGATATTACGCGTCTTTTCGATTGGATAATCGATGCTCATTGTTTCGTTTCCCTATTTTTGCGTAGCCCGCTGGCCACCAAAGCGGCCAAACCGACGCAAGGCTATCATCAAATTCCAGGCCCTGTCCCAGCCACGGGCTGCGGGCAAAATAGTACGGCGCCAGTGACAAACAACAGGACCATCACCCCCGCCGTCCGTTTCTGCGGTAGCGGTACATCCAAGTGATGGTCTTATTGATAACCAAGGCGCCGTATCAGTCTACGGCTACTCTCTATCGATCAGTTACGTTCGCCGCGCCCGGCGTACATCGTTTGGTACGGAGGAAATCTACCCGCTCAGCTTCCGACTAGTAGCGGAAATGGGCAAATGCCTGATTGGCTTCCGCCATACGATGCGTATCTTCTCGCCTCTTGATTGTCGAGCCTTCATTACGCGAGGCATCCAACAATTCATTGGCGAGGCGGATCGACATGCTACGACCCGAGCGCTTGCGCGAGCTGTCAATCAGCCAACGCATGGCCAGCGCCTGACGACGGACCGGGCTGATCTCGACCGGCACCTGATACGTGGCGCCACCCACGCGACGAGGCTTTACCTCGACGAGCGGCGTCGCATTCTTGAGCGCTTCTTCAAAGACCTCAAGCGCGGGGCGCTTGGTTCGCTCTTCCATTACTTCAAACGCATCGTAAACAATCGAAGCAGCCAAGCTCTTTTTGCCCCGCTCCATCAGATTGTTGACGAACTTCGCCACAACTTCGCTATTGTAACGAGGATCCGGAGTAACCGGTCGACGTTCTGCGCGATTTCTTCGCATGCTCTATTTCTCCGACTTCTTGGCCTGATGCCGCTTTATCGCGGCCGCTTCGTGCCGTACTTGCTACGTCCGCGTTTGCGATCGTCCACACCAGTGCTATCCAAGGCGCCACGTACGATATGATAGCGCACGCCGGGCAGATCCTTTACACGACCACCGCGCACGAGCACAACGCTATGCTCCTGAAGGTTATGACCTTCGCCAGGAATATAGGCGGTGACTTCCATGCCATTGGTCAAACGCACACGGGCAACCTTGCGCAGAGCCGAATTCGGCTTCTTGGGCGTGGTCGTACGCACCTGCGTACAGACACCGCGCTTTTGCGGGTTGCCTTTCTTCATGCGTTGCGTCCGCCCAGTCAACGTGTTCTGGGTGAAGCGCAGCGCAGGAGCTTTTTCCTTTTTGGGGATGCTCTTCCGGCCCTTGCGGACCAACTGGTTAATTGTGGGCAAAATTCCCTCCCGGTCTTTACAGCGTACTTAATTTGCGTAGAAACGTAACTGACAGCAGGCAATCTGCGCTGCCCACTCTCACGACTGATCAAGTCGTTTAACTCATGTATGAATAAGCAATCTTACGATAGTTCCTTAACCGGCGAGCAACTGCCCGCCAAGCAAAGAAACAAGTTCCATGGACGCAGGTGGCCCACGAACGAAAAGTGTATCATATTTCTCGAAAGAGGGTCAAATCTCGGGGGGCAAGATTCGCATTCGTGTTTTTTGAAGGCCCGCTCGCCAAGTTGGCATAATCCCAAGGCCACTGTTTCCGGGCATGATGCGCAGATATCGAGCGAGTATCTCTGCTACCGGCGCGGCTAGCCCGGCAGCGGAGCCATCTCAATGACGCGACCATCCAGCGTCAAATAGCGCTTCAACAGATTGGCCGTCAAACACGAATGAATTGGAAGGACCGCGACCAGATCACCCACACCAAATGCTGCCGTCACTTCAGACCAACGATCCGGCTCAACCGTAACAATGCCATGTTCTTGAGAAACTGACCGCAGGTACGCGCCCTGGTAGTGCGCGCCCCAGCCCGCTTCGGTCAAGGGCGCGATCACCCCAAATGATAACGCACCATCTTCACGAACGAGAGAATCTTTGGACAAATGGACGGCGCCGCCGTAAAGGACAATCTCATGGCGCGCTGGGTAGATGCCCACAACCGGGCAGGCCACGGCCGCGGCAATCTCCTCCTCCTGACAGGCGCCAATCACCTTTTGCGTCCAATCAAAGAAGACAAAATTGCCCGGACGGATCTCATCCACGGCGCCCAAGTCCTCAACCATGCTGCAGGCAGGGGTATCGCCAATTGAGAGCTCCAGATCGCTACGGCCGCTCACTGCGCCGAGCAGATCGCGAGCCTGGGTCAAGCGCCGGACGGTTTCTGCATGGATCTCGGATACATCAGCCACGGAGCGAGCGCCATACGTATTGCCGGCGTGGCTGAGCACGCCAGCCAATGTCAGCAGGGGTGCGGCGGTGCACGCAGCGGCCAGCTCGCCAAGGAGCGTCTCATCACGCCAGTCGACGCCGCTTCGCAAGTACCCCGCATTGACTTCCACCCAAATCTGAACCGGATATTCAAGTGCTGAACTAAGGAAGCCAAGCGCGGCGATCGAATCGACGAGTATGCCAAGTCTCACTCGGCCAGCGAGCGCATTTACCTCATCGATTTGACGTAGATTGATGGGAAAAGCCACTGTGATATCATCCCAACCATGGTCTGCAAAATAGCGAGCCATATCAAGGGATGAAGCGGTGATTGCAGTCACGCCGGCCTCGCGAAACCACTCGCCCACGATGGCAGCTTGGTGGGTCTTAAAGTGAGGTCGGAAACGGGCGTCGGCCCGCCGAGCCTTCCATGCCATCGTCTGAATGTTACGCCGTGCCCGTGTTTCATCTAGAAGTAAGGTTGGCGTTGTGATTTGCTCAAGCATCCTTTTATCCTTCTTTGGGGGTCCTTGATCGCGAACGCTTCTCTAAGCATCGACTTCAATCCGCCAAATCAAAAATGGGATGTTCGAAGAGTTCTTCGAACATCCCATTTATTTACGATTTCTGTCGGCGCCTACATTCAAGCGCTGCAGAGATAAAGCTTACTGGCCCAGACCGATGGTGATTTCACCAGGAGCCGTCTCAACGTTCAGCGCAACACCCAAGCTGTCATCAGCCAATGCACGATTAATCGCGCCTTCAATCACGTCCAGAATGGAGCCGGCAGCAGTCAGACCCATGGCCGAGGCAGCTTCCAGATCAACCTGAATGTGGTTGGCGTCATTTACTTCGATCTTGCCGGCAAGGTCGGCGGTCATGCCGCCGGGCAGACCAACCTGCAATACGAGGCCGTTGTCACCTTCAAACCAAGCTTTGACGCCTTCAACCGGAGCCATACCACCAAGGTTCTGCTGGAGAAGCGTAGTAACGAAGCTGCTGAACTCTTCCTCGGTCCAGGTCACGCTACCGGTCATGAGGCCTTCCATGCCCTTTGCCTGACCAGCCATTGCAGCATCCATATTCACCATGATTTCACGATCCGGCACCTGCACTGCTTCGGCGGCGCTACCACAACCGGCCAATACGGCGACGACGAGAACCAAGATGACCGTGACCAACAGATTTTTCCGACTGAACATGAAAACCTCCCTAAGTGTCTGCGTACGAATTGGTTGACGGTATTTTTATTCTTCATGATCTTGCGTGAGCAAGACCATGTAACACAAATTATAGTATGAATCGCATCTCTGCAAAAGTGCCACAAAAGCCAGGGATCAATCGGGGCGATCTACTTCGCATATTATGGCCAAATCAAACCAAACTCAGAGCTTATCGATCATGGAGGAGAGCTTCGTTTGAGATTATAGCAGCTATGCGATCAGGATGCAACCACTATTTTCGAATATATTTCGGTTAGCTATTGCAGCGATGTAAGCCAGGGCCTATTTGGGGCGATTAGCCGCTATCTGAGCCATGCTCATACCCATCTAGCACGGCATACAGAACCTCATCCAGGAATCGATTGAGCAATTGCTGAATACGAACATCATCTGCATCCAGACCATCGGAGCGAGCATTGTGATGGAGCGCCAGCGCCAACTGGTTACGAAAAAACTGCACAGCGCGACCTGTTTCGGCCAGGTTCATAGAACTACTGGCCGCCTCGCTGCCGTACGCAAAGCCAAGTTGGCGCCCTTCGCTGAGCAGGCGCTCATGCTGGTTTGGTTTCATCACGAAGGAGATGGCCAGCGCAAAGAGCTCGCGCCCCCGTTGACGTTGCGCATCTCGGGTCACCTCGTCTGGAGCGCCACTCCAATGGCCTTCCTGAAGAGGAAAACGCTGCAGTTCCTCACGCACTCTGTCCACCGCCGCATCGACGATGGCCGTTGCATCGGTGTACGACGACTGTTCTACCCGATGGTCGAGAAAGCGCCGCAGATCCTCTGCGCTGAAGCGGCGATGGCCGCCAGGTGTACGGAAAACGGGGATATCCCCCTTGTCGGCCCATGCGCGCAGGGTCGTGTAGTGAACGCCAAGGACGTCACTAGCTTCCTTCAATGTCAGCCAATTCTTCGGAACGGACGTCAGGCCGTCCTCGGCCTCCATCGGCACATTGGCAGGAGAGCGATTCTTTTCCGGATCCATTAGGATTTGGTCTCTACAACCAGACAGGCTCAACAGTACGACAGTTTAGGCACGACTACAGTTGTATAGTAATAGAAATGCGCATGGGAAGCAATCCGTGCCGGGTTGCGCCGCCGTCTCCTATTCAATTGCTTCAATTACGAAAGCCTATAGCCCAACGTCTATAATAATGACATCGGGTCGACGTCGACTCGCCAGCCAAAGGGAATGTCAACCCCGCGCAAGAGCTGTGCCGGATCTGGCGCCCGCACCAAAATGTGCCAGCGGTAATAGCCGCGGTGACGTGCAAAGAAGGCGGGTGCAGGCCCAATAATCTCCAGCCAGTCCGCTTCCATTCCCATCTGCGCCAGCCGATAGCGCAAGACCTCTGCCATACGTGCGGTCTCTTCTTTGACCTTATCCAGCTTTTTGTGCCAATAGATCAGACGCGCCAGGCGTCGCACCGGCGGATATTGATGCTCAGCGCGAAAGCCGCGTTCCCGATCAAAAAACGCGTGATAGTCATGTTCTGCCGCAGCTTGAATCGCATAATGTTCAGGGGTATAGGTTTGAATGACAACGCGGCCGCCTCGCTCGCTGCGCCCGGCCCGACCGGCCACTTGCGTCAACAGTTGGAAGGTGCGCTCGCCGCTGCGGAAGTCAGGTAGATAGAGGCCCACATCGGCGGCGACCACGCCCACGAGCGTCACCAGGGGGAAATCCAATCCCTTGGCAATCATCTGGGTGCCAACCAGAATGTCGGCGTCGTGATCGGCGAATCGCTGTAGAATCGCTTCATGGCTGCCGCGCCGGCCAGTTGTGTCGGCATCCCAGCGCAACAGGCGGGCGCGAGGCGCAATCTGTTGCACCAGTTCTTCAAGACGCTGAGTGCCACTACCAAAATACTTGATGCGCCGGCTGCCACACTGAGAACAGACTTCCGGAATGGGATAGCGCCGATCACAATGGTGACAAACGAGTACCTCGGCCCGCTCATGTTGCGTGAGTGGGATCTCACATAGCGGGCATTCTTGCACATCGCCGCAATCTCGACACATGACAAAGGTCGCCGAACCGCGTCGATTCAGAAAGAGAATGGCCTGCTCGCCTGCGTCAAGCGTAGCGTGAAGCTCCGCCTGCAAACTGCGGCTGAAGAGACTGCGGTTGCCAGCGCGCAGTTCTTGACGCATGTCAACCACCTCGATCGGCGGCAATGCAGCATAGGCCGTAGCGACATCGGCGCCCCTTGCGTCAGCAGCCTGATGTCCGACCACCCGATTGGGCATCTCCAGCAGCGTCAGTTTGCCCTGCTCGGCCGCGAGGTAGCGCTCCATGCTCGGCGTAGCGCTGCCGTAAATCAACGTGCTTCCGGTCAACTCAGCCAGGCGCACGGCCACTGTACGCGCGTCATAAAAAACCGTAAAACTGCCCCACTCTTCAGCATTCTGCTTATACGATCCCTCGTGCTCTTCGTCAACGATGATCAGACCGAGCTTGGCCAGGGGTGCAAAGAGTGCGCTGCGCGGACCGACGACAACATCGTACTCACCGGCGCGGATCATACGCCAAACATCGTAGCGTTCTCCCTGGCTCAAGCCGGAATGAATGACCGTAACGCGGCCAGGAAAGCGACCGGCGAAGCGAGCCACTGCCTGCGGGGTCAAAGCAATTTCGGGCACGAGCACAGCGGCCTGACGACCTGCTTCTAACGTGGCCGCGATAGAGCGCAGGTAAATCTCGGTCTTGCCGCTGCCAGTGACGCCATGGAGCAAAAATGGTGCGGCCGTATCGGCATTGCGGTTAATGGTTGATTGAACGCTTGCCCAGACAGCTTTTTGTTCGCCCGTGAGGGGCGGTGGCGTCGTCCGGGCGTAGGTGCGACCCGCCAATGGGTCACGCAGATGGATGCGCTCAGTCATCATGATCAAGCCGGCATTGGCAAGTTGACGTAAGCGTTTCAGGTCGGCGTCGACACGCGCATAGAGATCACTTTTCCACAAAGGCCCCTCTGCGTCCTGCAATGCTCTGAGGATGGGAAGATAGCGGTCAGCCCCGCGCAGCGCAAGCAACGCCTGGCACGCGTCGTCGATATCTGGGAGCAGACGCACCATGTCTTCTTCCAGGATCTCTACAAGACCTTTGTCGCGCAGTGCGCGTAGGGCGCTATCGCTCTTGAGTCCGCAACGTGTCTTGAGAGCCGCCACTGAGGCGACGGGCGACTCAAGTAACGCCGCCAGCAGCGATGCTTGCTGGCTGTTTCGACCCAGGATCAAAAGGCCGGCAGCAATGGCCTCCTCATCTGCCACCAATTCGATTTCTAATTCGCGCTTGGCGCGCACACCGTGAGTCGCCGCATCCTTGTGTAGCAGGCCGGGAGGAATGAACAGCTTAATCGCCTCCGAGAGGGGCGCCACGTAGTACTCAGCAATCCAGAAAGCCAGTTGAATTTGGGCATGCGTCAGGACTGGCTCGGGCCGTGCCAGCCGGGCAACCGGCTTGGTTGGCACAGGCGCGTGATCGGCCAGCGAAATGACAACACCCTGCACTTGCTGTTGTCCAAAGGGAACCCAGACGAGATGTCCCGGCTGCACTTCGGCTTCTAATTCAGGCGGCAGATGGTAATGATAAGTTTGGAAGCGGACAGGCGAAGACGCGTCAGCCATTGGCTCTGCAAATGGCTCTGCAAAAGGCTCTGCAGGCGGCGCCTCAGCATGACGCGCAGCAAAAGTCCGGCGGATTGGCACGTTGACAACTACTTCAGAATAAATCATGGAGTGCAGGAGGAGAGTCGGCGAGGAAAGACCCGTCAAAGTTCGGTCCCGTACAACCGTTCCTGAAAAAGACCATACGAGAAGGCGAGAACCATCGCAAGGAGCACAAGCGTCATCGCAATCGCGCCCGATACAGGGGCAAAATAGGCCGTCAGGCCAAATGGCACGAAGAGTATCATGCCCACAAACGCAGCAAGAATCGGTAACAACAGGCCGCGCAAGCTATATTTGCGATCGAAGAAACCATGCTCGAGGCGCTTATGCCGGTGCATCGTGTAGCGTGCGCCCAGCGCGCCGCCCAGTGCGCCCAGCGCCATCGTCACAAACCAGAGCGGTAGCGACTGCATCAAGAAACTGTCTGACGCCATGCCAGTAAGAAGTGTGAAGAAGCTGGTCATTTCCTCGCGATAGATGAAGCAGCCCAGGGCGGCCACTCCAGCAAAGCCAATCCACGACCATAGATAGATGTTCAACCGCCGCACATAGATCTGCGACCATTCAAATGATTGACGCACGCTGTCGCGAATACCCCGGACCTGATTGAGATAATACTCAACTTCGGCCGTTCGGTCGGGCGACTGGCGCAAAATCGTCTCAGCCTTATCGAGGAGATGGCGACTGCGGATGCTCCACTCATGGTTCTCCGGAATAACGCTACCGATCTCGGCGCGCATCTCATCAATTTCTCGCCACAACGCTTCCGTGTTGACGTCCGATGCGCGGGGCAGTAAATTCGTCCGCTTGCGCTCACGACCATGTTCCGGATCGGCGCCCTGACGTCCATTGACAACGATGGATTGATCGGGCGCGACAGCGGCTTCACCTTGCGCCAGCGGCTGGACGGCCGATGGGGGGCGCAACAGGCCTGCGTCTGCGTCAGGCGCGCCGGCTCCAGCAGCAGCGCCGCTATCGGCAGGCTTGACTTCGGCAGATGTGGATGGCGCCAGATCATCCACAAAGTAACTGGTTGGTGCTGCGGAGTGGGGCGGGACAGTCGCTTCATCTTCACGCTTGGCCGGCGGCGTGCGAAATGGATGCCGCCACCAATCCTCATCGCCCCTTGCGTCCGTAGTGTTAACGTCCGTAGTGTTAGCGTCCGCAAAGTGTTAGCGCCGTCTCTTTTTCCCTCGCTAAGTGCCCCGTCGGGCTGGGTCAGCGGTGGCGGCGGGGACGCTTCAGCGGCGGCGGGAGCGCTCATCTGTGCGGAGGATTCCGGGCGTCCTGAATCTGCACCTGCGGATGGCGCTACATCGGCAGGAGGACCGTTGCTGGAGCCGCTTGCAGCCGTATCAACCGCCCCCAGCATCATTTCATCCATGAGAATGTCAGCGCGCCAGCGCAATATTTCCGGGCTGTCCGCCGCGGCCTCCGCCGTCACGTCAATCACCGTACCGACTGTGCGCGCCATAGCATTGTAGCTACCGGGCGTACTATTCTGATTGGTCGGGATCGGCGTAGAGTCGGCCGTCATTCATCCTCCGCGTGTAGACTCAGTCGGGCCCACTCTGACAAAGCGGACCATCAATGGCATACTACCATTACTCGCAGGACGTTGCCAAGCTTTTCAGCAAGTGGGGGTGTATCCCATTTGGGGGGACTGCTTTAGAGAAAGTGACCAGTCCATTCGTACACCGCCGCCAAAATAAGGTGCACCCAGCAAGTGACGAGAGGAGTGCCAAATCAAGTTCAAATCGCCTTGTCGGATCCTTGAGAAACCTGAGTTCTCGGAAAACGGCTCAAGATTTGACAGTGCTGTTTGATAGCCACTATAATGCTCGTTTGATGGTAGCCACGATTAAAGTTGTATCAATTTTGGCTGCCACGCTTATTCGTATGGATTGAACGCATACGATACAAAGATGGTTCGTTTGGCCTAAAATCCGCCGCGGCATGCACGGCAACTCCATCTGGATTCGCCGCTGCTTAGTTGGTGCACTGAACGTGACGGCGCTTGTGGCTGAGACTGATAGAAATTCTGGGAGAAAAGCTGATGTCAACCAAACGTACATGGCAGCCGAAAGTACGCAAGCGGCTCAGGACACATGGTTTCCGCAAGCGCATGAGTTCCCCTGGTGGGCGTAATGTGCTCAAGCGACGTCGCCTGCGCGGTCGCAAAAATCTGGCTGTTCGCATGTCGACCCGCAAGCGGATTATCAATAAGTAAGACGATTTGGGGATGATCGACAGAGCGTGAAGAGATTGTGAAGCGCCGATACAGCATCCAGCGGAATGATCGCTTTCAAGAGATACGCCGCCGGGGAAAATCGTATCCGAACCGCTATCTGGTTCTTTGCGCTTTGCCCAATGATCTTCCCTACAGCCGTTTTGGCTTCTCAACCAGTAAACGCATTGGCAATGCCGTTGAACGCAATCGCATCAAGCGGCGCCTGCGTGAGGCAATTCGCCTGGGCATGGCTGAGATCAAGCCAGGATGGGACATCGTCCTGATCGCGCGGCAACCGATTCGCGGCGCGACCTATGCGGAGATGGAAATGGCGTGTGCCCGCCTTTTGGGGCGGGCGCATTTATTGCGTTCATCTGCATCCGTATTACAAGACGAGGATGGACGCAAAGCAGATCGCTGATTTCTGCTATTGTGCGTATTGTGCGGTCCGATGCTGGTCAGCCTATCAGCGTCAACGTGGGTTCCGACAGCATGATGGCTAATGGGGTTGAGACACCAAAGGCGACTAAACGCATCATGCGCACACTAGCTCTCGGAATGATCCGCTTTTACCAAAAATTTATTTCGCGCGGATTGCCCAGTAGCTGCCGCTTTCACCCGACCTGCTCCCAATACACCTATGAAGCAATTGAAAAGTATGGTGTCATGCAGGGCTCCTGGCTTGGCGCGAAGCGGATTGCGCGCTGTCAGCCTTGGAACAAAGGCGGGTATGACCCTGTTCCGTAAAACGGCCCGAATCGCCGTTTTCGAAAAGGAGTTTCAAACATAGTGAAATACCGACGGTGGTTGTTACTAGCCGCGTTGATCGTTGCCATGCTCGTCTTGAGCGGTTGTGGCGTTCCCCGTGAAGGCGTCGATGTCACCACGACCGAGCCCAGTAATCTCTGGCAGACTCTGGTCGTCTGGCCCTTGGCCAAATCGCTCATTTGGCTTGATCTTCGCTTTCTTCAGGCAGGCGTACCGTATCACTGGGGTTTTGCCATCATTGCGTTTACAATCGTGATCAAGATTGTGACCTTTCCACTGACGTTGATGCAGTTACGCGGCATGCAGGCCCAGAAAGAGTTGCAGCCCAGACTGCAGGAAATCCAGAAGAAGTACGGCAAAGATCGCGAATCGCTTTCCAAGGCTCAGATGGAGCTTTATCAGGAAGCAGGCGTGAACCCGATGAGCGGCTGTTTGCCCCTCATTATTCAGATGCCTATCCTGTTCGGCTTGTATTCTGCCCTGGTCGTTCTTGGCCCCTACTTGGTCAATGCAAGCTTTTTCTGGATTCCCGATTTGGGATTTCCAGAATATACGCAAGGACTCAGTTGGATACCTGAATACTTTCAGGCTGGCGAGTTTGGCCTGTTGGCCGCCTACCTAGTCTTGCCTGTCTTGCTCGTCATTTCACAATTCGCCATGCAGAAGTGGATGACGCCGACTGCAGGGGCCGGCGATCAAGCCGGCATGATGAAGCAGATTTCGTTGATGATGACGGCCATGTTTGGCTTCTTCACCCTGCAAGTGCCGGCTGGCCTCACGCTCTACTGGGTCACAAGTAATGGGATTCAGATGCTCCAGCAGTGGGTGATTACGAGCGACCGCTTTACCTTTGGCTCCACGCCCACAGCAGCCAAGGTCGTCGAGCAGGTTGAGCCCGAGCAAATTACGGCAAATGCCTCAACCAATGGAGACGGCCACCAGGAAAACACCGAAAGCCAGGCGAAGAAGCCCCGAAGACGCAAATCGAAGAAAAGGTAAATTATGTCTGATCCCAGCTATGAATTCAGCGCAAAAACGGTTGAAGATGCAATCGACGAGGGGCTCCAAACCCTGGGACTAGCGCGCGACGCAGTCACCATCGATATCGTCAATAGCGGCAGCCGCGGGATTTTAGGCTTTGGCAGTGAGCCGGCAGTGGTGCGTCTCTCTCCGATCGAAGTAGCCTTGGACGCCGAGACGCAATCTGAGTCTCCTGAGTCTATGGAATCTGAGTCTGTGGAAGATGTCGTGGACACGCTTCCTGAAGAAGCCGCGCTACTTTCGGCCGCACACTCCGAGACTGTAGAGGAGGCTGATCTCACGGAAATCACGGAGGCTGCGATTGAGACAAACGCGGCCGGTGGTGATTCGAGCAACGCCGATGATGACACGGCAGACGATAATGACGAAGCGGACGAGGAAGATTGGGAAACGCTGACAGTCGATCTACTCAGTGAACTCCTTGACTTAATGGGCTTTGACGTTGAGGTCGTGGCCGAATGGCGCACCGCTGCTGAAGATGATGATGAACCCTATCTTAATCTTGATATTCAGGGTGACGAGCTTGGCGTGTTGATTGGTCGCCGTGGAGAAACGCTCTCTAATCTCCAATTCTTGCTGCGCCTGATGGTCAATCAGCGTCTGAAAACATGGAAGAATATTGTCGTCGACGTCGAGCAATATAAGCAACGGCGCATCGAGCAATTGACCCAGTTAGCCAATCGCATGGCGGAGCAGGTCGCCTCCAGCGGGCGCCCCGTTTCACTTGAGCCCATGCCCGCCAACGAACGTCGCGTGATTCACATCGCGCTGCGCGAGAATCCTGCCGTCTACACGGAAAGCACGGGTGAAGGCGAAAGACGCAAGGTCACCATTCTACCCAGCTAGTCTTCAATCTGGCCGACCGCATTCGATTTTAGTAAAAAGCGGCTTCTGTCCTCAGGACGGGAGTCGCTTTTTTTGACCAACAGTGGCGGTTGCAGGCCCAATTTGAACTATTATCCAAAACTCGACGATATTTGCTATACTCATGCCAACCAGCTCCGCCAGTGAATCAGAGGATACCAGTATGGATGAAGAACGCCAGCTGTCGGCCGATCATGAGGGGGCCGACGTTCTGCTTATTGGCCACGTGACGCGCGACGTCTTTGGCGATCCCGCCGATCGCAGCTATCGACAGGGCGGCACAGTAAGCTTCGCGGCGCTGGTAGCGCTGGGGCTGGGTCGCACGCCGTCCATTATCACCCGTGCGGAGTCGCCTGCTGATCTGGTAGAATTACCAGAAGGTGTGGATATTTGTTGCCTGCCCAGCGAAGTCACCACCACGTTTCACAATATCTATACGCCCCAGGGACGCACGCAGTACTGCCTCGCTGCGGCACCCGCGATCAACGTGGCCGACATTCCCGATCGCCTGCTCCATCCCAATGCAGTGCTGTTAGGACCACTCGTGCAAGAAATCCCACCTGAGGTCGCGGCTGCATTTGACGACAAGACGTTGATAGCCGCCGTTCCCCAAGGCTGGATGCGCACGTGGGATGAAACGGGGTTGGTCAGCCACATTCCGTGGGCAACGGCCAGCGAGATCCTCCCGCACATCGATGTGCTCATTCTCTCATTGGAAGATATCGACAACGAGATCAGCCGCCTCTTTCCCTGGTTCGAACTGGTGCCGCTCATCATCGTCACTGAATACCGCGATGGCAGTACGGTCTTTCAACGCCGCCCCAACGGCGCCATCGCCATGTTTCGTGTCCCGCCGCGGCCTGCCAAAGAGGTTGACCCCACGGGGGCCGGTGACATCTTCGCCACCGCTTTCTTGATTCGCTACCAGGAGACCGGTGATCCGCTCGATGCTGCACGCTTTGCCAATGTTGCGGCATCCTTCAGTGTCGAATATATTGGCATCAGTGGGATGCCATCGCGTCAGCAGGTGCTCGACTACATGGCCGCGCATCCCTTCTCAGGCATTCCATAGGCTTCGACGTCACAATCGATGGGCAGCGTGCTTAATTCATGACGGCGAGAATCATTGCATTTGCCAACCAAAAAGGCGGCGTTGCCAAGACCACCACGGCCGTGAACCTGGCTGCCTATGTTGCGGCGGAAGGTCGGCGAGTACTCGTCGTGGACATGGATCCGCAAGGCAATGCCAGCACCAGCCTCGGCATTGAACCGCGCGGGCTCACCCTCAGTACGTATGACATGCTGATCAACGGAACGTCAGTGGACGAGGTGCTAACACTGACTGAACGGGTGGGCCTCGATCTAATTCCGGCGACGACGGACCTGGCCGGAGCTGAGGTAGAAATGGCGCAACTCATGGCACGTGAGCGCCTGCTGGCCCGCAGTTTGCAGCCAATCAGCGACAAGTATGACTACATCTTCATCGATAACCCGCCAAGCTTGGGTCTACTGACAATCAATGGGCTCACGGCCGCAAGCCATGGCGTCATTATCCCGGTCCAGTGCGAATATCTGGCGCTGGAGGGCCTCAGCCTGCTACTGCAAACGATCCGCCAGGTGCGGGAGGTACTCAACGAACGGCTGACAGTAGGCGGCGTGGTGCTCACCATGTACGACAGTCGCACCAATTTGGGACAGCAGGTCGTCCACGAGGTGCGTACGTATTTCCCGGATGAGGTCTTTGAAACTGTGATCCCACGCAACGTTCGCCTCAGCGAAGCGCCCAGTCATGGCCAGACAATCTTGAGCTATGCGCCCAACAGCGCCGGCGCTTTGGCCTATGCCGCCTTGGCGGACGAGTTCTTGCAGCGGCAAGAGCCGTCTCATAACCGCCACGAGAGAGTAGAGAACCAATCATGAATCCACCCGACAAGAGCCCCAAACGCGGACTCGGCCGCGGCTTGGGTGCACTGATTGTCAATACCGATGAGCGTGCCAACCCTGCTACCGAGGAAGTAATCGCTCAAGCCGAAGCAGGGGGCGTGCGCCTGCTGCCTACGGAACGCATCGCTGCCAATCCGCACCAGCCGCGCACCTATTTCGATGACGAACTCTTGGCCGAATTGGCGCTCTCGATCCGTGAACATGGCATCATTCAGCCCCTCATCGTGACTGCCGCCCGGGATGTGCCCGGCCACTATTGGATCATCGCCGGCGAGCGTCGCTGGCGCGCGGCCCAACTGGCCGAACTTGCTGAGGTACCCGTCATCGTGCGGGAGGCATCGCCGCAACAGCTCATGGAGTGGGCGCTGGTGGAAAACGTCCAGCGGGCGGATCTCAACCCGCTGGAGGAAGCCACGGCTTACGCCACGCTGATGGGTGAATTTCAGCTGACGCAGGCCGAGGTCGCCGAGCGAGTGGGCAAGAGTCGCCCGGCCATCGCCAACACGGTGCGCCTGCTCCACTTGCCGGAGAGCGTCCAGACAACAGTCATCAGCGGCGCGCTCTCGGCCGGCCATGCCCGCCCCCTATCTTGCCCTCGACACGCCAGAACAGATGGAGGAAGCCGCCGGCATTGTGCAAAAGCGCGGGCTGAGTGTGCGCCAGACCGAAGATCTTGTCCGCAAGATGCAGGTCCCGCCCACGCCGCCGGCAGAGGGCTCTGACGACCCGGCATTGCAGGCGCAGGTGGAGTATCTGGAAAACCAATTCCGCTCGTCGCTCGGCACGCGGGTTAATCTGACCCGCAATCCTGACGGCAGCGGCCGATTGATTGTCCACTTCTATGGCGACGATGATCTGCAGTCGCTCTACCAGCGCATGGTTGGCGACGATGGTGCGTAGTCCAGCGCGCTAGACGGGCTGTCTAATCATCATGCAATCTGCCACCACACGCGCCCTGCAAACCTATTTTGACGACACGCCGGTCTTGCCACGCTGGGGGATCATTGGCGGCAGTCGGGTGGTTGAAGAGCGCTTCCTCCCGGCTCATGAAGACCATCCTACGTGAGCATCGGTCCGGTCTTGGCGCGGAGAGCGTTGTTCACGCCATCTACAGCCGCAACCGCCATCACGCACGCCAAATCGCAGATCGCCACGCCATCCCCTTTTCCGGCGACGACCTCTCAGCCCTGCTGGAAAACCATACCATCCGGATTATCTATATTGCCAGCCATCCCAGCCGCCATGCAGAGCAAGCCGCAGCAGCCTTGCGTGCCGGCAAGCATGTCCTCTGCGAAGCCCCTCTGGCACTCAACGCAGAGGAAGCGGAAACGCTGACTGCGATGGCAGCCAATCGAAGCTTGTCGCTGGCCATTAATCAGATCGTACGTGGAACACCAGCGCTGCGAAGCGCACGCCGTCTACTCGATGAGGAGATCTTGGGCGATCTATTAGGGGTCGAAATCAGCAACTTGGCGCTCCTGCCAGTGGCGCAGCAGAGCTGGCGGCTCCAGCCCAACGGAGGCGGCGTCGGATTCGAGCGCACGCTCCAAAGCCTGGACGCGCTCGCCTTTCTCCTTGGAGATCAGGTTGTCGAAGTCAGCGCACGCCAGGGGCAGCGCATATTGGGCAATGATGCCAGCCTTATGGAAGAGCTTTTCACGCTGGCGCGCCTGCGCCGTTATCCGTTTCGGGCCCAGTTGCATGACGCACTGCTCGTACCCCACGCAATCGAACGCATCGACGTTCACGGCAGCCGAGCCAGCATGGCGATCCACCACTGGACCGGGCGTGAAAAGAAGGACGGGCAGCGTTGTGCTGACCAGAGCAGGTCGGCCCCAAACCATGCCCGTGGCCCACGACAATGGGTGGACCGACGACCCGTTTGCCCGGTCGGTTGGGCAGTTGTGGGCGGCGGCCGGCGGGCTAGCCGTCCCCCCGTTGCTGGACGGGCACACGCATGTCGAGTTGCTGCGCGCGCTGCAGTTGATTGAACAGGCCGCACGTAGCGAGCGCGATCAGCGGCGCAGAGACATTTAGCCACGATTCACACCACAAACGCTGCGCTGATAGTCGCCATGTCAAACCTTTGCACACATGTTTGATGGTTTCCGTTTAATGTGCTAGGATGGCTGCCACATGCAAAATCAGATGTCGTACAGGCTATTTAGCCCCTGGACAGCGCAGGCGATTCGTGATAACACAAATCTCTCTCGGCGACTATTCATCAACTCCGCTTTACAACATCAAAGCCGTTGTCCAGGCAACCGGCATCAGTTCCAGCACGCTACGTGCCTGGGAACGCCGCTATCAGATGGTTACGCCTTATCGCTCGGATAGCGGCTATCGTCTTTATTCCGACCAGGATATTGCCGTCATCCATTGGCTGAAGACACAGGTCGAGAGTGGCATGTCAATCAGTCAGGCGGTCTCCTGGCTCGAGCAAATTTCTGAAAAGGCAGGAGATCGCGACCACGCCATCTTGCCCGGCAGCGCAGACGATGTCATGACGCCGTCAACAACGGCAAACCATCAGCGCACCCAAGTACGTGACTTTGAGTCGCTTCAGCGTGATTTGCTCTCCGCATTACTCGACTATGATGAGCAGCAGGCAGAGGCAACACTTTCCGAAGCCTTTGCCATGTATACCGTTGAGGAAGTGGGTGAGAAGCTCTTTGTTCCCGTGCTGACCGATATCGGTCAGCGATGGCATAATGGTGAAGTAAGCATCACGCAGGAGCATTTTTCAACCCGATTTCTGATGCAGCGCCTCATGGCACTCATGCGTGCAAGCAATCCGGGAACGCAGACCGCCGAAATCTGGGTTGGCTGCGCGCCAGGAGAACTACATGAAATGGGCGCCTTGCTACTCAGCCTCTACCTACGCCGTGCGGGACATCAAGCACATTATTTAGGTGGCAACCTGCCAATCGATGACATTCTCAAGGAAGTTAGTGAAAAGCGGCCCAAGATGCTCTTGTTGAGTGCGGGCAGCCCAAACGCTGCGGCAGAACTTCAAGAATTGACGGCTCGAATGAAGCAGTTCGATCCTGCACCAACTGTGATTGGATATGGTGGGCGCATCTTCAACGAGGAACCGGAGCTCCGCAACGACATCGCCGGTATCTTTCTCGGAGAAACAGCCCAGAGCGCAATTGACATCGTCAACGATTTGCTGCAGGCGAGTCGTTAATACGCCGACGCCCCCGATGGCGCATCCTCATCCGCCAGAAGGTACGAACAGAGCAGACATGCCCATAATGCCCCGATTATCACCCGATTTAGCCGAAACGCAGGACTTTGCCGCAGAGTTGGATGCTGTAAGAGACTTATTGCAGCAAAGCAGTGATACGCTAGGCATGCCATTGGCAAAGCTTGTCCAGGAGCAAATTGAGCGATCGGCGCCGGCAATCCGTGCAGGAGTTGTTCTGGCGGTGGCAGTTGATGAAGACGAGTCCGAGCAATTGCGTGAACAGCGCATCAATCTGGCTGCAGCGCTTGAGATCCTCTACGTGGCGCTCAATGTACATAAATTGCTGCTAGACGATCACTTTGCCGCCGCAGACAAATCACTGCTTGGCGGGACGATCCTCGCCGGCGACTTTTGCTTCAGCCAAGCAGCTAATCTGGCAATCAGAACGGAGAACCCGCTGTAGTCGATCTCTTTTCCCAGGCACTCAAGGTAACGAGCGAAGGGAACCTCCGGCATCTTTTTGACGATCAATTGCCGCCATTTAGCGACAATCTAGCCCTTTGCCGCGCTGGTGCAGAGGCAGGCATGGTCCTGTTGGAGAACAGTTCACTCGATCTCGAACGTTTGCTTACGATGGTAACTATACTTGCTGAGTCGACTGTAACTGGCGTGTCAGGCTACAGCAGATACGGTAGGGTTTGCGGACTTGAACCCAGCGCAGCAGGCACGAATGACGCTGTTGGCAACATGGCTGGCTGATCCGGAATCCCCTCTCTCTATTCCACAGCATATCCAGTAAACGCCCCTCCTCAGCAACTCAACCAACCTGCCTCCAGACCGCAAATCAGCGATGGCGGGGAAGACGTCATCCCAAAAACATTAACGAAACGCCAATACTTCACCAACAGTATACACATTGTTGTATGCTATGCTACGGTCTGGTGTGTGTTCGGTCTCGTCAAGAGACGCTTGAGCACTTTTAATCTAGCTCTCATCTTAACCTCTGGACAAGTTTGCAAAAGCATGGTTTAATAATTGCACAACGTTTGCAAAAGATGTATCATGCAATTATCAACGTTTGAACAGGTAACAGAGCTTTTTCTGTACAACGATAGAATATCCGACGAGCGACCGCAATCAACACGCACGTTTGTACCACACAAGGAGTGTTAATCAATGATTTCCTTCAATCAGGAGAACCAGTGGCCTCGCGCAGGTGCAACAGTGGGTACGTTGACCACAGGTGAAAACAACATGACGCAGGTGTTAACCGCGCTGCGTGAGGAAGATCCTGCCTTCAGCAAGGTCGTGAGCATGCGTTCATACCATCGGGGTGAAATCGTTGCGACATCGGATGATTTGGCCAGCAAGATGTATGTCTTGATGAGCGGCAAAGTAAATATGGTATGCACGAACAACGAGGGCCGCCGTCTCGTCATTGCCGTACTTGAACCTGGCGCTATTTTTGGAGAAGGCGCCCTGGACAACCCCGGCGATCCAAATATCTTCGCTGAAGCGGTTGATAAGGCTGCTATTTGGATCATCCCCGCCAGCGAGGCACGCAATTTGACCATGCAATACCCGATCTTGGGATGGGGAATGCTGCAAACGTATGGTCAGCGGTTGATGCAAGTAGAGAACAGCCTGGAGGACGTTGCATACAAGAAGCTGCCGGAGCGCCTTGCTTCTCTGCTGTTGGAGCTGAGCGATCATGAAGATGGCCTGATCAAGGGCGTGAGCCATCAAGCGCTGGCAGATCATCTTGGCACCTATCGTGAAACTGTGAGCGCCATCCTGCGTGACTTCAAACGCCAGGAGTTGGTCGAACTCGGTTACCGGCGCATTAACATCCTCGACGCTGAAACGCTAAAAGACATCGCTGGCATTTGGGAATGGTAGAATCGGCGCTGCTTGGCGCTTCATAATAGATAGAATTGCGCCTGCTCAATCTCAATTGAGCAGGCGCTGTTATTTCATTTCGCGTTCCCGACCAAATTCGTAACAGAACCGCAGTTGACGCCTCGTCTATCTACTGCTATAATAGGTGAAACTTTACGCCCTCGTTGCGAAGGTTCATGACATCCCCAGCGCACACAATCCACGACTAGCTAGTTCAATGCAAGATTGATGGGTTGACTCTTATTTTTGGTCATGGCCCCGCTAAATCTGAGCAAATAACCAACTCGCGAACGAATTCATAGAAAACCGTACGCCATTCCCAACGCGGATTCCCGCTTATCTGAAAACAGAAGAGCAAAGCACCAAATTGCTAGCGGATGCCTGATGAGCAGTCGTGTAGTGCTTGCAGAATGTCAAATCTGATGAGCTATTCCTCGTGGACGGGCAGAACCGCCTGAGGATTGTTTCGCTTTGCATACCAACACCCTTTACAAGCGTATTGTGTACCTTGGCGCGGTTGGCCAGTCTAGGGGTAGGTTGCCCGAGAATCATTGCCCGAAAGCAATCTCCCCATTTAGCGCACGGCGGCAGAAGTCGCCTTGGCGCCTATCGCTTTGCGTACGCTGGCGGCTGATCTGAGTCTGCCAAAACAACTCACGAAAACCGACCTGAAAATGGGTCCATAATAGAAATCCAAATTCTCTGAAGGAAACAACGCATGACAACTACACCCACCATCGGCACGATGACCATTGCTCATCTCGAAGAGCTCAGTCTCGAAGAGTTGCGCGACATGGCGAAAACGCTCGACATCACCGGCTATTCTCGCCTCAAAAAATATGACCTGGTAATGCGCCTATTGCGTGCGAATGCCGAGCAACAGGGCTTCAGCTTCGGTGGCGGTATTTTGGAGGTCGTGGCCGACGGCATTGGTTTTTTGCGTAGTGACCACCTGTTGCCCGGGCCGGAAGACGTTTATGTGAGTCAGAGTCAGATTCGCCGCTTTGGACTGCGCACGGGTGACTTCGTCGTTGGTCAGGTTCGCCCGCCCAAAGAGACGGAAAAATATAATGGCTTGCTCAAAGTCGAAGCGGTCAACGGGTTGGATCCGGAAGTCGCCAAGCGCCGGCCGCACTTTGAGAAGCTGACGCCAATTTTTCCGGACGAGCAGCTGCTGCTTGAAACGCGCGCCAACGTCATCTCTACGCGCATGATTGATCTACTTGCGCCGATTGGACGTGGTCAGCGCGGTCTGATCGTCAGTCCGCCTAAGGCCGGCAAGACGACAGTCCTCAAACGAATCGCCAACGGCATTTCCAATAACTACAAAGACCTCCATCTGATGGTCGTACTGATCGGTGAGCGCCCTGAGGAAGTCACCGACATGGATCGTTCAGTAGAAGCCGAGGTCGTTAGCAGCACCTTTGATGAACCGGTGCAAAACCACGTGCGCGTTGCCGAGATGGCGCTTGAACGCGCCAAGCGCTTGGTCGAAGGCGGCCGCGACGTCGTGATTTTGCTCGACAGTATCACACGGCTCGCGCGTGCATACAACCTAACCGTGCCCCCGTCTGGCCGTACGTTGTCAGGCGGTATCGACCCCGCGGCGCTCTATCCGCCCAAACGCTTTTTTGGTGCAGCCCGTAACCTGGAAGAAGGCGGCAGCTTGACAATCATCGCGACGGCACTAGTGGATACCGGAAGCCGCATGGATGATGTCATTTACGAAGAGTTCAAGGGCACGGGCAATATGGAGCTACACCTCAGCCGCAAGCTGGGCGAACGCCGTATTTTCCCGGCATTTGACATCGAGCGCAGCGGTACCCGCGCAGAGGAGAAGCTGCTGGATCCCGAAACACTGGCCAAGGTCTACACGCTGCGACGCATGATTGATGCCATGGGCGGCGGCCATGAGGCGATCTTGCCAATCATCGAACGTCTTAGCCGCACGCGTGACAACCAGGAATTCTTGGAGACCCTTACAAAACCGAAACGATAATCTTTCGTTTCAGCAGCGAAACCAAGCATATATGGCGTATTTGTGTTCATTTGGCGTCTACCCCAGGCGTGTACGCCAACCCTACGTCAAACCGACGATTGCCCGACACGTACGGGCAATCGTCGGTTTTTGCGTGGCGAAACGCCCCCGGTTTCCTTTGAAAGGTATTGCTTGCATGATATAATTGTCTTTCTAAAGGGAGAAATGATCGCCCAGATACTTGCAGGCTTGCGACGTTTCCACGGCTGTGACCGTTTGCCCCTTTCCTTGCACAGCGGAGCCAATTTATGTCAGCAGACGCAAATTCGGCCTTTCGAAAAAAGTTGTCAACGACACCTAAAGTGACTGGTTGGGGTCAGACCGGCGATCTAGCCAGTGAACACCATGACAGCTTGGCCAATAGTCAAAGCTACACTTATGATTCTTCTCAAGTAACAACCCCTACTCTCTCCCCAACCCATTCCTTCAGCACAGGTTTTTCGCCACAGCAGGTAACCGGCGAAGAGGCGCAAGTGCGTGTTTTGGGCTTGGGAGAACGGCTGGCGCGGATGCGTAGCGGAGACATCTTCAACGATCAGATGACGCCACTGCGTCTCATGGGCCATTTATCGGTCCTCATCGTGGCTGCGACCATTCTATTCTTGAGCCAGTATGACTTCCCAGAGGTCGACATTTCCCTCCGCACAATTCCCAATAACGCCCTCTTGAATGCGGATGGATCCTCTGCTAGCATGCGCGTTGCGAGTGCGGTTGATGGTCTTGACACAACACTAACCATCAACGACGAATCGCTAAAAAAGGCAGCGATTCCCTTCACGGTCGCCCAGGAACGCGCTCGTCAGACAATTGAGGGCTACACCGTCGAACCTGGAGACACGGTTCTAGGCATTGCGGCCAAGTTCGGACTCCAGCCCGAGTCGATCCAATGGGCCAATTCAGACATTGAGCAGAACCCAGATTTGTTGCAGATTGGCGACCAACTCAACATTCTGCCGCTCGACGGCGTCCTACATACAGTAGCAGCTGGTGACACGCTCTCCTCACTTGCAGCCAAATACAAGACTGATGTGCAAGCCATTGTCGGCTACACTGGCAACGACATCGCAGATGCAAGTGCGCCGCTGAGCGTTGGCACACAAGTGGTGGTGCCAGGTGGTGTGAAGCCGTATGTACCACAAACGGTTGTCGCCTTTAGCGGTCCTGCACCGGCATCGGCGGTTAAGGGCTCCGGCTCCTTCACGTGGCCGGCCAGCGGTTCCGTGTCACAGCAGTTCTGGGGCGGTCATCGGGCAGTCGACATCGGCTCATGGACGGGTGCACCGGTCAAAGCTTCTGACAGTGGTTATGTCGTGACCGCAGGCGGCGGCTGGAATGGCGGCTATGGCAATCACGTGATCATTGATCACGGGAATGGGTTTGTCACGCTCTACGCCCACCTCAACAGCATCTATGTTCGAGCCGGGGAAAATGTGGCACGCGGGCAGCATCTCGGCTCGGTCGGTAACACCGGAAATAGTACTGGCCCTCATCTGCACTTTGAGATCCGCTACCAGGGCGTTCCACGCAATCCCTTTAGCTATCTCCAATAAGATTGTGGGTGTCCCAAGACGACAAAATAAAAAGAGCCCCGCACTTGACAGTGCGGGGCTCTTTTATTCTTTCATATACTTAACAGCAAAACGCCTATTCCTGAATGCCGCCTTCAGTCAACTGGCGCGGATCGAGTAGGCGATCCAGATCGTCCTCAGAGAGTTCGGTCTCGTCAAGTGCGACATCTTTCAGCAAACGGCCTTCGGCATAGGCGCGTTTGGCAACTTTGGCGCCCGTTTCGTAGCCGATGACCGGGTTGAGCGCGGTTACCAAAATCGGGTTACGTCCGACCAGGCTGGAAATACGCTCTTCGTTCACGGTGAAGCCAGCAATCGCCTTGTCGGCCAATACGCGGCTGCCGTTTGCCAGTGTCGTAATACTTTGCAACAGGTTGTAGGCAATCACCGGCAGCATAACGTTGAGCTGGAAGTTACCGGCTTGGCCGCCAATCGTAATCGTGACGTCGTTGCCAATCACCTGCGCGCAGACCATTGTGACCGCCTCGGGAATCACCGGGTTGACCTTCCCCGGCATGATGCTGCTGCCCGGCTGTAGGGAAGGCAATGCGATTTCACCGATGCCGGCAATCGGACCGCTGTTCATCCAACGCAAATCGTTGGAAATCTTCATCAGACTCGTGGCGACCGTCTTCAACTGACCACTCAGCTCGACGGCTGCATCTTGGGTGCTGAGGCCCACAAAATAGTTGCGGCTTGTTACAAATGGCACGCCCGTGCGTTCTGCCAGCTTGGCGGCGATACGTTCACCAAATTCCGGATGCGCATTGATGCCGGTACCGACTGCCGTACCGCCCTGGGTCAGTTCCAAAACGCGCGGCATCGCCGCCTCAACTCGCTCCTGCCCCTGTGCAATCTGGGCGGCCCAGCCACCCAACTCCTGGCTTAGGCGGATTGGCATGGCATCCATCAGGTGCGTGCGACCGGTGGTAACAACATGATCGCACTCGTCCGCTTTGGCCAGCAACGTGTCCTGCAAATATTGCAATGCCGGCAATAGATCCTCGGTCACTGCCAGAGCTGCGCTGACATGGATCGCAGTCGGAATTACGTCGTTGCTGCTCTGCCCCATGTTTACGTGGTCATTCGGGTGCACCGGACGCCCCAGGATCGCAGAAGCGCGATTGGCGATCACCTCATTGGCGTTCATATTGGTGCTCGTCCCCGAGCCGGTCTGAAAGATATCCAGCGGGAACTGATCGTCCAGCAGACCGTCCTCAACCTCTTTAGCCGCTTGCTGAATGGCGCTTGACATCTCCGGGTCCAGAAGACCAAGGTCTTCATTGACGGCCGCTGCAGCGCCCTTAATCATGCCCAGCGCCCGAATAAAGGTGCGTGGGAAGCGAAGATCACTAATTGGGAAGTTATCAACTGCGCGCTGGGTCTGCGCCGCGTACAGGGCGTCAGCTGGAACCATCACTTCGCCCATGCTGTCGCGCTCAATGCGATATTCCTGCTCGCTCATTCACCTGCTCCTTTGGATTTCACAAAATCGGAATTGATGTGGGGTAAGCAAAAATCTGGTGCGGATCGAACTCCAACAACTGCGCCTGATCTGGAACTGGATGACGATGCACAGTAAGCTTCAACACCGGCTATTGTAACATTTGACAGGGTCAAGCGCACGTTATTTGGTCCCCGAATTTCCCTAGCCAATGTGGCACTCCGGGACGATTCCCTGCTCATTTGACAGGCACCTGCGGCTGACCTACAATCGATGAAAATCCACTCTTTGGAGCAACCGCGCATCCTATGGCAGAACGAATACTGGTGATAGAAGACGATCGGCGCCTGCGCGACATGCTGCGCCGAAATTTAATCTTTGAGGGGTACACGGTTGAGACGGCCGAAGACGCCGACGAAGCCTTTCAGAGCATGCGTGAGAGGATGCCAGACGCCATTATTCTGGATCTAATGCTGCCGGACTTGGACGGGATTGAAGTGTGCCGTCGCATCCGCGAAGCGTCAAACGTGCCAATACTGATTCTAACCGCACGCGATAGCGTCTCTGATCGCGTGACAGGCTTGGATGCCGGCGCCGATGATTACGTCGTAAAACCGCCGGTCTTCGAGGAGCTCTTTGCCCGACTCCGCGCCCTCTTCCGACGCCACAAGATGGAAGCGGATCCCGAAGTCTATGAGTTTGCCGATCTTCGCTTGAACCCGCGTACGCGTCAAGTCTTTCGCAGCGAGGAAGAGATCTCGCTCACGGCGAAAGAATTTGACCTGCTGCATCTATTTATGCGCCACCCAAATCAGGTACTGACGCGTGAAATGATCTATGAACACATCTGGGCCTATGACTTTGGCGGGGAGAGCAATATCATCGAGGTTTATGTACGCTATCTCCGCACAAAGCTAGAGGCCGGCGAAAAGCTGCGGCTGATTCAGACTGTACGCGGCGTAGGATACACCCTGCGCGAATCTTCTTGATGGAATCCGGTCCGTATCGAGACTCTAAGCTAACGTTCAGTTTAGCTTCATGCCTCGCCTACCTGCATTGTTCATATTTGCCACATGTGGCTAAAGCATGATGCAGCAATTCCAAACAGTCTATCTCGCATCCCGGTCCCGGCGACAGCCAGCGATACTGGCCATGATTCATCCCTGCACGCCATGACGATCCGCCTGCGCCTCACACTCTGGTATACGGCGTTACTGGGCGCTACGCTCATCCTGTTTAGCGTAGTGGTCTATTCGGCGCTTTCCACAAACCTCTGGGCGCAAGTAGAGCAAGAAGCAGCCAGCCAGGCCAACGAAGTCGCCAATGCCCTCACACAGCAACTTCAGCTCGAACTCTTTGTCATCCGAAGTAGTGAATCACGCATGCAATTTCCAGATGTGGAGCTGTTTGCCAGCGCTTCGGGTGTGCAGGTCATTGGCCCCAATGGCATGGTCTATAAGCGCAGTACCAACCTCGGCTCCATGGTCGTGCCAAGCTTTCGCACTGCGCTGGAGCCGACGCAACAGGGTGAAGAACATAGCTACTACACCACGGGCGCCAACGATGCAATGATGCTCGTGTACAGCGTACCGTTAATCGTAGACGACAACATCGCCGGCGCCGTTCAGGTCATCAAGCCGGTCGACGCAGTAAGCGACGCGCTCAGCCAGATCAGTCGCTATCTCATTTTGGGCACCGGTCTAAGTCTGGTGCTTGCCGCCATCGTCGGCGCATTTCTAGCGCGCCGCACCCTGGCGCCAATCGATAACATCACAAAGACCGCACGCGGCATTACCCAGACGGGCGACCTAGGCCAGCGTCTCAATGTCGTCGAGGATCTAAGCGAGGTCGGGCAGCTCAGCGCCACATTTAATGCCATGCTCGACCAGATTGAGCAGCTCTTTGCTACCCAGCAACAGTTAATCGCTGACGTCAGTCATGAGTTGCGCACGCCCTTAACCACCATCCAGGGCAACGTTGAACTGCTCCAGCGCATGGCTGGCGCGGCGGTGCTCGGCAAGACGCTCACGCCCGATACGCTCACGCAGATTCCGGAGATCTTGGCAGAGGTCGAGGTCGAGACCGGTCGCATGGGCGCGATGATCAGCGATCTGTTGCTGCTCGCGCAGGCCGACAGCGGAGCCCTGCTCTTGCAGGAAGAGGCAGTTGAAATCGATACGCTGCTTCTTGACGTCTACCGTCAAGCACATCGCATTGCCGATCGCGCCAAAGGAGCAGGGGCACTGGAAATCCGTCTCGGCAGCGAAGATCAGGCCCAGGTGTGGGGTGATCGTGAACGATTGCGCCAGTTGCTACTCAATCTGGTCGACAACGCGATCAAATATTCGCCTGATGGCGGCGTCATCACGCTGAGTTTAGAAAATGAAGGGGATTGGGTGGCCGTCTCCGTAGACGACACGGGTATCGGCATCTCACAGGAGAATCTCGACAACGTGTTTACACGCTTTTATCGGACGGACAAGGCGCGCAGCCGCGAATTGGGCGGGAGCGGATTGGGGCTGAGTATTGTCCAATGGATCGCAGATGCACATGGCGGCAAAGTAACAGCCGAGAGCACCCTCGGTCAGGGCAGTACGTTTACGCTTTGGTTGCCGACGTACACAGAGGAAAAATCAGCGACGCCTGTAGATAGGCAACGCAGCACAGCCTTAAATGCTGTCTGACTCGGCAGATCTGTCCCACCTAGCCTACATGCAGTTTCAGGCATCAGTTGTTGGGCGTTTGTGGAGAAAGATGATCTGACACAGGCAACGAGAAAAAGAAGGTAGCGCCCGATCCTGCTTCGCTGCGCACCCAAAGTTCGCCACCGTGGGCGTCAATAATTGCCTTGCAGAGAAAGAGCCCCAGCCCCGCACCCGCAGTGCTCCGTCGCAGCGTGCTATCGACTCGATAGAACCGATCGAATATGTGAGGAAGTTCCTCCGTGGGGATACCGATACCCTGATCGGCCACAAAGGTGACAACGCGTGCCTCTGTGGTCTCAGTTGCCGGTTCCGCCCAGCCGCCAAGGCGGATCACCCCACCCTCCGGTGAATACTTGATGGCGTTACCGACCAGATTGGTCAGGACCTGACGTAGCCGCTCTTCATCTCCCCACACGAGCGGAAGAGGATCAGGATAGTCCAGCTCGATTGTATGGGCAGGGCTCTGAATTCGGTAGGCATCAGCTACCCGAGTTACCAGCTGTTCCATGTTGACGTCGTCAAAATCTAGCCGCAAGCCGCTTGCCTGGATGCGACTTACGTCCAACAGGTTATCGATCAACGCTTCCAGACGATCCGCCTCCTCTTCAATAATCTCAAGGCTCTGACGGGCCGTTTCAGCGTCCCATTCAGCATCTTCTCGGGCCAGCGTTTGCGCATATCCCTTGATGAGCGCGACCGGCGTCTTGAGTTCATGGCTGATGATCGATGTGAATGTCGACTTCATCTCCTCCTCCTCACGGAATTGCGTGATGTCGTAGACATTGACGATGATGTTGACCGGTCGTCCTTCATTGTCGTAGAGTGGCGTGTAGGTGATCGCAAGCGATACCCGCCCGCCGCCAGGCCGGTTAAGCTCGCCTTCGCAGCGCAGACCTTCTTCCGCAAAGATCTCATCGAGATTGCCGACTACGCTGATATCATCACCTTGGATATTTTCCAAGGGCAGCACCTCATCATAGGGAAGACCAATCGCCTCTTCCGGCGTCATGTCAACCATTGTCGCCAGCGCCTGGTTGATGACAAGCACATCTAGACTCGCATCGAGAATCATGATCCCGTTGGCGCTATTCTCGATAATCGTGGCGAGGCGGCTGCGTTCCTGCTCGAGCTGCGAATAGAGGCGTGCATTGCGCACCGCTACTGCAGCTTGATTCGCAAAGCCTTGCAGCATCTGGGTGTCCATTTGCGTAAAGGCATAGTCGCTGCGAAAGAGGTAAATGATGCCCATGAGTTTGTCTTCGACGAGCAAAGGCAATCCCACGACCTGGCCAAGTGACGTCCCTAACTCAGCTTCGACCATCTGCACACGTTCTTGCAAGCCGGGAACAGTCCCTGGAGACGCGCCATCATCACCGCCATCGGGCGGTCCAATCGTCAACAGCGGCTCGAACGCAGGGAGTAGCGCCACGTCGATATTGTAGACGACGCGTACCTCAAAATGAACCGGTTGATCGTGTAGATCCTCGATGTCGATTGGCTCTGCAGTGAGTGCAATCAAACCGGCGCGACAGCCGACCATCTCAGCAGCGCTCTTGAGAATCAATCGCAGCAGACTGGGTAGGTCTAACCGTGACGCCATGGCGCGACTTATCTCCAGCAGATATTCACGCTGGCGTAGCTGATAGGTCGCCATCAAGGCCGGGACATTCATGGAAAAATCATTCACAGCAGGCGTACCTTCCGATGGAGAGATAAATCCCGACGCTACTCTTGGTCGTCATTGGCCTCATGCAGATCGTCGCCGCCGAAGGATAACGGGAGCAAGTCCGACACGGTCGTTGAGCGGTAGTCGCCTGCGGCATTGGCGATATAAACATCCATCGCCGCGCCTAATTCCGCCATCACCTGGCGGCATGCACCACAAGGAGAGCCTCCATTCTCCGTAGCAACCGCTAGTGCACGAAAACGCCGGTGGCCCTGAGCAATGGCCGAGGTGAGCGCTACGCGTTCGGCACAAATGGTGGACGGATAGGCGGCATTTTCTACGTTGCAGCCATAAATGATTGCCCCATCCTCGGTAAGCACGGCCGCCCCCACCGTGTAGTGGCTATAGGGTGCGTAGGCGCGCTCGCGCGCCGCCAACGCATGGATGACTAATTCTTCGGGCGTTGAGTTGGCTTGGATGGCCATAAGGCTTCTCTGAGGAGTTGTCAATCTAGCGTCAATGAGTTGATCAAAGAACTTGAGCCGGAAATCTGCGGATCTGTTACTTCAGACTCCTCAACCTCCTCGACGTGATCATCGACAATCCGCCGTGCACGGACAAGTTCGATCCGCCGGCCGTCAAGCGCCAACACCGTAAAGCGCCACCCTTCGCACACGACCATTTCTCCAGCATCAGGAACATGCCCCAGAAGGCTGTAGATCAATCCGCCAAGAGTATCGGCGTCTTCGTCAGGCAGATCAGTATCCAGGAGATCAGACAGTGAGTCAATGTCCAGCCGGGCGTTGAGTTCGTACGTGCCGGAGTCAATCGCCTGAATATAGATCTCCTCCTCCTCGTCATATTCATCCTGTATTTCACCAACGATCTCTTCAAGGATGTCTTCAATCGTAAGCAGGCCGGCCGTGCCGCCGTATTCATCAACCACAACTGCAATGTGAACACGTCGTTTCTGCATCTCGGCAAAAAGCGTGTCGAGCGTCTTTGTCACCGGTACGTAGTAAGCATCGCGCAGCAGCTCTCCGATCGGGCGTGCGCTCTGGTTATGACGGAAGCAATGCAACAAGTCCTTGGCATATAGAAAGCCAACGATCTTATCAATATTGTCCTCGTAGACGGGAATGCGACTATGACCGGCCTCAATGATCACGTCGAGCGCATCATGGAGTGAGGTATTGACGTCCAGAGAAACGATGTCAATACGCGGAATCATGATTTCACGCACGACAGTCTCTTCCATTTCCAGAATATTGGCAATCATCTGGCGTTCGGCATCTTCAATCAAGTCTTCTTCCTCCCGTACGTTGATCAGGAGGCGCAAACCGTCCTCTGTCAGGAAGACGCTCTCTTCGGACATGTCACTATCGCCATCGCTCACTTGAATGCCCAGACGTTGAAGCAGAGTTGAAAGAGGCCAAAGCAGCGCAGCGAAGCCATTGACAGCCGGTGCGAGCCAGAGTGCTACCTGATCAGTATGGCGCTGTACGTAGGCCCGGCTCAACACTTGTACAAACGAGAGTGCGACCCAGGACAGCAAGAAAAAGCCAATTTGACTGACCATGGAGAGCGACGAGGGCATGAGCCAGACGACACTGCAGCCAACGCCAATCAGGCCGGCCGTCTTCAACAGCATGGTTGTAATTAGAAGTTGACTTGAGTCGGAAAGCGCAATTTCCGCCCGCTGAGCGCGCCGGTCGCCGCCCTCAGCTTTTGCACGAATTGCTTGGCGGTTCACCCCGGCATAGGCCATTTCAGCCGCCGCCGCGAATCCAACGAGCCCCATAAAGAGCACCAGCACGAGATATGGTAATGGGTCGACGTCCACTAGGTACTCCCTAACTCCCCTCAATTTCCCCGCATGATCCACGTGCTTCCAGGCACATGGACACAATCTGCTTCTTCGAACATGACAAGCAGATGAAACACATTCTGCCCCGATCGGAGCTAAGAATCAGTAAGGCCGCTACTACAGCGCAAGCAAAACATCGCCCGTGCCAATTAATCGCTGCCTCACGCTCTAAACCCGGCAGACCACTTTCCCCTCGTTCATCAAGAATTAGAGGCGGTCACCGAGCACGAAGCCCGTTCTTTGGCCCGCGCGGGGACGCCATACGCGACCTCGCCAGCAGCCAGGTCACGCGTGACGACTGATCCGGCTCCCGTTGCGGCCCCGGCGCCGATATGCAAAGGGGCCACCAGCATCGTATCGCTACCGATAAATGCATCGCGCTCCACACGCGTTTTGTGCTTTTGGGCCCCATCATAGTTGCACGTAATCGTGCCTGCGCCGATGTTCACATTCTCGCCAATCTCAGCATCGCCCAGGTAGCTGAAGTGTCCCATCTTCACCCCAGGTGCCAGGTAGCTGTTTTTGACTTCACCAAAATTACCCATGTGGACATGATCATCAAGATGTGCGCCTTTGCGCAGGTGTCCAAAAGGACCGATTTCACAATGGTCGCCCATAATCGCCTCTTCCAGCACGGAATAGGTGATGCGACCGTGAGCGCCAATACGGCAGTCAACGATCTGTGTATTGGGGCCAACCACTGTATGGCTGCCAATCTGCGTGGCGCCTTGCAGGTGACAACCAGGCAACAGGGTGACGTCGGGCCCAATCTGCACGGTATCTTCGATATAG
>CAWEEJ010000006.1:95000-102511 GCA_963807905.1 uncultured Chloroflexia bacterium
CTTGTAACTAACGACGAGGGTTGCGCTCGTTGCGGGACTTAACCCAACATCTCACGACACGAGCTGACGACAGCCATGCAGCACCTGTGTACGCTGCCCGAAGGCTCGTTCCCCTTTCGGTTCACTACTACGTACATGTCAAACCCAGGTAAGGTTCTTCGCGTTGCATCGAATTAAACCACACGCTCCGCTGCTTGTGCGGGCCCCCGTCAATTCCTTTGAGTTTTAGCCTTGCGGCCGTACTCCCCAGGCGGAACACTTATCGCGTTTGCTTCGGCACAGATGGGTTTGATGCCACCTACACCTAGTGTTCATCGTTTACGGCGTGGACTACCGGGGTATCTAATCCCGTTCGCTCCCCACGCTTTCGTACATGAGCGTCAGGTAAATGCCAGGGTGCCGCTTTCGCCACTGGTGTTCCTCCCGATATCTACGCATTCCACCACTACACCGGGAATTCCGCACCCCTCTCATCACCTCAAGCCAATTAGTTTCCAACGACCTCTCCCAGTTAAGCCAGGAGCTTTCACGTCAGACTTAATCAACCGCCTGCGTACGCTTTACGCCCAGTAATTCCGGATAACGCTTGCCACCTACGTATTACCGCGGCTGCTGGCACGTAGTTAGCCGTGACTTATTCCTGTGGTACCGTCCTTTTTCTCTTCCCACAGAAAAGGAGTTTACGACCCAAGGGCCTTCATCCTCCACGCGGCGTTGCTCGGTCAGGGTTGCCCCCATTGCCGAATATTCCTCACTGCTGCCCCCCGTAGGAGTCGGGACCGTGTCTCAGTTCCCGTGTGACTGATCGTCCTCTCAGACCAGCTACCGATCGTCGCCTTGGTGGGCTATTACCCCACCAACTAGCTAATCGGACGCAGGCCCCTCTCAAAGCGCCAGAGCTTTATTTGTCAAAGTTCCCACTTTAACAAAGCCATGCGGTATTAGCCATCGTTTCCAATGGTTATCCCCCACTTCGAGGCAGGTCACCCACGTGTTACTCACCCGTTCGCCACTTTCCACCAACAAATCATACCGAAGTAGTCAATGAAGGCTTCACGTTCGACTTGCATGTGTTAGGCACGCCGCCAGCGTTCATCCTGAGCCAGGATCAAACTCTCCGTAATATCTTTTTATCTCAAAAAGAATTGATAGAGCTTGGTTAATTCGCTGTTGTCTTACCACTCTTTAGTTGTTAATGTGCTGCACTGAGATGCTTCAGGCGGGAATCAAGCGTATCACACCGCTCTGCGCCTGTCAAGTCTCAAGACGCTTGTTTTCAAACAATTCCTTGCGATTTGATCACTTTTCAATGTGCTGCCCAAGCGCCTTGCGGCCCCTAGGCACAAGCGAGAAGATTATCATACTGCCTCCCGCCTGTCAAATCTCAAGACGCTTGTTTTTTAAACAATTCCTTGCGATTTGATCACTTCTTAATGTGCCGCCCAAGCGCCTTGCGGCTCCTAGGCACAAGCGAGAAGATTATCATACTGCCTCCCGCCTGTCAAATCTCAAGACGCTTGTTTTTTAAACAATTCCTTGCGATTCGATCACTTCTTAATGTGCCGCCCAAGCGCCTTACGGCCCCTAGGCACAAGCGAGAAGATTATCATACTGCCTCCCGCCTGTCAAATCTCAAGACGCTTGTTTTTCAAACAATTCCTTGCGATTCGATCACTTCTTAATGTGCCGCCCAAGCGCCTTACGGCTCCTAGGCACAAGCGAGAAGATTATCATACTGCCTCCCGCCTGTCAAATCTCAAATGTGCCCAATCAATGCAACTTCTCCCTGCCCACTGAGTGAATCCTTATTCCGTCACAATCATCACTGCGTTTTGCTCAACACGCTGGCCGGCAGCAATCTCCAGCTTCTTAATGACGCATGCACGCGGAGAGCGGATTTCGTTTTCCATCTTCATCGCTTCCAGAATGAGGAGTGGCTGGTTCTCTTCTACCGTATCCCCCTCTGCTACGAGCAACTTCACCACCAAGCCTGGAATTGGGGCCTTGATGGCAAACTCGCCATCAGGCAGGTCATTCCGCCTCCGGCTAGCGTTCAAGCGGCGCGTTCGCTCGTCCTCCACCATAATCTGATATTGATCGCCTCGGATCAAAACGGTATAGTCGTACCGTGTCGCTTCGACAACGAGTTCATAGCTATGACCATTATAGAGCATGCTATAGAGCTCTGGCTCGGCAATCTGCTCCAGGTCAACTTCAACTCGTTCTCCATCAACAAGAATTTGATCGCCCTCGATCTCAACTTCATATTGTCGTTCACCCACTACGGCAAAGTATTTCACTATCGCCCTCCCGTGGCGCGCATGCGCCCGATCTGTTTCCACATGGCGCCGGCCTTGGCACTGCGCTGCTCGCCGATGTGAATCGCCTGTCGCCCCTCTTCCTGCGCAACAAGCACGGCCGTAACCGCAGCAATCTTCTCATGCTCCGCAGAAGGCTCCGGACGCATGGGGAGACTGCGCCGCCCCAAGAAGCCGGTATCAAACGTGCCCCAAATGAACTCGGTGCTATCCATAATCGCCTGATGGAACGGCACAGACGTATGGATGCCGCCAATGCGATATTCGCTCAAGGCCCGTCGCATGCGCAGAATCGCTTCTGCCCGGCTATCCCCCTGAACAACCAACTTTGCGACCATGGGGTCGTAGTACAAGCTTACTTCAGCGCCCCGATAGAGCGCACTCTCTACGCGCACGCCAGGTCCGGTTGGCTCTTTGAGCGAGGTGATAATACCGCCATTGGGCAAGAAATTATTGGCTGGGTCTTCAGCCGTGATTCGGCATTCAATGGCCCATCCCTTGGGCACGATATCTTCCTGGCGATAGCGCATGCGCCGTCCATTGGCAATGGCGATCTGCTCCTTAACAAGATCGACGCCCGTCACCATTTCCGTGACGGGGTGTTCAACTTGCAGCCGCGTGTTCATTTCCAAGAAAAAATACTCTTTGGTTTTTGGATCAAAGAGGAACTCAATGGTCCCTGCATTCACATAATTTACGGCTTCGGCTGCGGCAATTGCCACAGCGCCCATCTCCGCGCGCAGGGCCTCGTCAAGAGCTACGCTAGGCGCCTCTTCGATCAATTTTTGATGGCGGCGCTGAATGCTACACTCGCGTTCACCAAGATGAATTGTGTTGCCATGACTGTCGGCCAAGACTTGAAACTCGATGTGACGCGAGTTTTCGATCAATTTTTCCAGGTAGACCTCATCGTTGCCAAAGGCGCCGGCCGCCTCACGTCGGGCAGCATCAAGCGCGGCAGTCATTTCATTTTCCCTATAGACTGCCCGCATCCCCTTGCCGCCGCCGCCAGCGGTAGCTTTGATCATCAGCGGGAACCCGATATCACGCCCAATGGCCAGCAGATCGTCGTCGTGCAGTCCCTTGGGCGAGCCTGGCACAAGCGGCACGTTGCGCTTGGCGACCGTTTCACGCGCCGTTATTTTATCGCCCATTTGGGCGATGGCATCGGGGCTGGGACCGATAAAGGTGATCCCCACATCAGCACAGGCGGCAGCGAATTCAGCGTTTTCGGAAAGAAAGCCATAGCCGGGATGAATCGCATCGACATTGGCATTGCGGGCCACATCAATAATCTTATCAATGCGCAGATAACTTTCGGTACTGGGGGCAGGGCCTATGTTGTAAGCCTCATCGGCATACCGTACGTGTAAGGCTGTACGATCAGCGTCAGAGAAGACCGCTACAGTCGAAATACCGCGTTCTTCACAGGCACGCAATACGCGGATGGCAATCTCACCACGGTTTGCCACAAGCACTTTCTTGAACATTTTAAGCTCCTCTATTTCATTGCCCGCAGGCTATGCGCCATACCATGCGCATCATAGCCTGCGGGGCAATTCAGTCCATCGACCTTCAGGGCATCGACAGATTCTTTGTCGCCAAAGGTTGCTAGTGGCAGACGGCGCAATGTCGATCATCCATCGCCCCCTGACCCTCGGTGACGATGGAGACGGCCTTCAACAATGACTTGATCGTAGCGAAACGGCGAATCAGGCAGGTCGTCACTCGTATGCCACGTACCAAAATGTGTGTCACCCGGCGTCAAAATCAAACGCCGAAAACGCCAGATCGTTACGCCCGTCGGACGTCCGATGGGCGATGAATAGTCATCCTCGACGATGCCGTGCAGCATGGCCACGCCCGTGATGGTCCGAGTTTCCCAGGTGCCGAAGGGCAGACGACCGTCATCATTCGGCGCGCACACGGCGCGAAAGAAGAGTTTTCCCGTCTGGATTAGCAGCGTCGCCAGTTCAAAACCGTCATCCTTGACGATCTCGGCCTCCAGGATCTGGCCTGTGAAGGCGTAGCGAGCGCGACCAACTTGTTCCAGCCGCTGCTGCAGAGGCTCTTTCTGGACCGTAAACCAAGCTTGGGCCGCCGGGTCGGGTAGCAGAACGCCCGTATCGAAAATGACGGAAAGGGGTTGTCCTTGCGTGAGGCGCGGATAACCCATCAGTTCAAATTGCTCTGCCGAAAGCTCAAACTCGACTTCAGATACCATATTCTTAGAGCCCAAAGTAGTCGTGCAATCCTCTTTACAGGGCGAGCGCCGTTTAGCTCTCAATCAAGTATCGGGCGTCAGCCTGGCTAGGGCTTGCTAGAGCGGAATGTTGCCATGCTTCTTATGGGGTAGGCGGGCCTGCTTATTTTGCAGCATCTCCAACGAGTTAATCAGGCGCGGGCGAGTCTCACGCGGTTCAATCACATTGTCGATGAAGCCGGCTGCTGCCGCGATATAGGGATTGGCGAAACGATGACGGTATTCTTCAACCAGTTCGGTCTTCTTGGCCACCGGATCATCAGCCTCAGCAATTTCACGTCTAAAGATAACGTTTACGGCTCCGTCCGGCCCCATGACAGCAATTTCTGCGCTCGGCCAAGCCAACACAAGATCCGCCCCAAGATGGCGAGGATTCATCACACAGTAGGCGCCGCCATAGGCCTTCCGTACGATCACGGTCACTTTGGGCACGGTCGCTTCTGAGAAAGCGTATAGCAGTTTGGCCCCATGGCGAATAATGCCACCATGTTCCTGGTTCACGCCTGGCATAAAGCCGGGCACATCTTCAAAAACAACTAACGGAATGTTGAAGGCATCGCAGAAACGAACGAAGCGTGCAGCCTTCTGGCTGGCTTCTACATCCAACACGCCGGCCAACACCGTAGGCTGCTGCGCCACCACGCCGATTGGGCGACCGTCCAATCGAGCAAAGGCGACAATGATATTTTGCGCCCAGTTTTCGTGAACCTCAACAAAGTACCCGTCATCAAGGATTAGGCGCAGGATCTCCTTCATATCATAGGGCTTGTTGGGGTTGTCCGGCACAATCGTATTGAGGGCGTCCTCCTGACGCAGCGGATCGTCCATCGCCGCGGAAATCGGTGGATCGTCCAGGTTGTTCGAAGGGAAGTAATCAACCAATTGCTGGGCTAGAAAGAGGGCATCTTCTTCCGACTCGGCATCGAAATGGGCCACGCCAGACTTAGTTGAGTGAATTGAGGCGCCGCCAAGTTCTTCAAACGTGACGTCTTCATGGGTCACAGTCTTGATGACGTCGGGCCCGGTGACGAACATGTGGCTCGTGTCCTTCACCATGATGACGTAGTCCGTAATAGCCGGACTGTAGACGGCTCCGCCGGCACATGGCCCCATAATAACGCTGATTTGGGGGATGACTCCGGAGGCAATCACGTTGCGATAGAAGATCTCGGCGTAGCCGGCAAGGCTATGGACGCCCTCTTGAATGCGGGCGCCGCCAGAATCGTTCAGCCCGATCAGAGGAGCGCCATTGCGCATCGCTGCATCCATCACCTTGCAAATCTTCATCGCATGGGCGTTGCTGACACTGCCGCCGAAGACGGTGAAATCTTGAGAATAGACGTAGACAAGGCGGCCATTAATGGTACCGTACCCCGTGACAACTCCATCACCGGCAATTTTCTTTTCTGCCATGCCAAATTCTGCAGAATTGTGGGTCACAAACACGTCCATCTCACGGAAGCTGTTCTTGTCCAGCAATAGGTCCAGGCGCTCCCGGGCCGTCATGCGGCCACGTGCATGCTGACGGGCGATACGTTCTTCGCCACCGCCGAGCTTGGCGGCGGTCTTACGCTGGTGCAGGTCGTCAATTCTAGGGTCTTTGACTGGCTCGCTCAAGTGGATTTCTCCCTTCCACAGATCGGATGAGGTAGGTGCGCAGCCGTAATCTTACCCGTCCCGATCATCCGGGAGCAAGGTAGATATCCGCCACAGGTTTAGGTAGTGGTCTGCAATAAGTTTCGTCGCAGTGAGTCCAAGACGTTTATTTTCCGTATGATGTAACACTCAATATGGCAAAGCGACGCGCCGATTTATTCTCAATACAGGCGAATGAAGCCAATTCAAACCAATTATCGCCCAAAAGGGCTGTATCTCGACCCACAACCGCGTTGAACGCTTGCCAGTGAGTAGAGGCGCATAGGCAGTCAACTAGCCGCCCAGGCTGAGAATAACCGTTGCGACAATGGCGCCTGATAATGTACAAACGCCAAAGAAGAGCCCGCTCAGGACGAGCAAACCGCAACTCATTGAAATATTGGCCAGAAAGGCGCTCGAACCAAGCAACTGCGTCAATAGGGAGGCCATACCTGCCAGCACAGCCAAAGCGCTTAGGGTACCGACAGCGGCGCTGGCAGGTAGCGTCAGCGTAAACAGTTCGTATGCAAAATAGAGCCCGATGATGCCTGCACCCACGCCAAAAGCGGCGCTGAGAAGGATAATGGGCAGGGATGGACCATCCGGCCAGTCATCCCAACGGGCTTCATCAACCAGCAAATTTTCGACCTCCGCAGGAGAGAATTCATCGGTCGTATTCAAAGTTTGATCGGACAATGGGTCGAACACAAGATGTCGGTATTGGCGTCTCGTGAAGAGGGAAGCAACTATCGATGTGGCATTCTACACGATAAAGCATAAGGGATAAAAAACCATACCAGACAAAATCACCGGGGGAACTACAATAAAAAAAATAGGGGGACGCTCCGGACCGGAGCGTCCCCCTATTTTTGCATCGGTCCACCTCATTGTGAACCGAATCTGATTACATCATGCCCATACCACCCATGCCTGGGTCGCCAGCAGGCATCGCCGGGGCTGCCTCAGGGATGTCGGTGACCAGTGCCGAGGTGGTCAGAATCATGGCAGCGATGGAGCAAGCATTCTCAACGGCACTGCGGGTAACCTTGGCCGGATCGATGATGCCGGCTTCCAGCATGTCAACGTATTTGTTCGCAATGACGTCGTAGCCCGTCGTGAGCTTGCCATCTTCGTGCAGGGTGCGGACCTTCTCGATGACCACTGGGCCATCCAGACCGGCATTCGAAGTAATCATGCGCATCGGCTCTTCGAGTGTGTGAATGCAGGACGTCGACGCCAGTCGTGGCATCGCCTTCCAACTCAACCGAATCCAAAGCCGGCAGAGAATTGATCAG
>CAWEEJ010000007.1:0-122398 GCA_963807905.1 uncultured Chloroflexia bacterium
TCGTAATGGGGACGTTCGCCATCGTGGTCTTCCCGTAGAGTTGGGCAGTATGGGCACCGAAACTGGGCCGGCTTCCACATCATTGGAAGCCGGCCCATGAGACAGGCTGATGAGGACGAACACGCAGTTTATGCTGCCGTCTCGCCTCGCGGGAGCCTGTGCGTGGCAACTCGCCGCTTACTGAAGCTGGAAGTCACACGTCCAGTCGTTTTCGGCGATGACCTTTTCGGCCTCGGACGTCATCAGGCGATCTTCCGCGGCGATGAGTTCGTCCTTGGAGATTTGGTCGGTGAAGTACTCCTGCATTAGGCGGCGATGCTCTTCGCCATAGCGCTTGGTCAGGCGCGGATCGGGATCCTTGAGTCCGCGAATGGGCAGGTCCAGGAAGGCGGCGAGGGGCTGCAGCGCATCCGGCACGTCCAGCCCGAGCAGGGTCGGCACCGAGCGCGGCGCATCCGAGACAACGCGCGACCACTGGGGCTGTGCGGTCAGGTACATGAGGAAGTCGACGACTTCATCCGTAATGCCTTCGCGTTGCGCCCGATCCGTCACGGCATAGCCGGCCGTGAAGCCGCCAACCAGGTATGCTGTGTCGACGTTGCTGGCGAATTCGGAGGTGGTCGCCCCCAGCGGCGGGAAGTAGCTGACGCCAAACTCGAAGTCCGAATCGCGCAGCACCCGCGACATATCTACCGCCGCGTTGGCCAGCATGATGGGCGTTTCCCCCGTAATGAAGAGGCGATAAGCTTCGTCGGGCGTAGCAGAAGAGTAGCCCTCAATCCAGTAGGGTTCGTATTCGCTGAGCACATCGATCCATGCCGAGAACTCAGGATCACTGGCGCTCATGATGCCGTTCTGGATGGCGCAGGCCATCTCTTTCTGGTTCAAGGCATGCCAGGATGCGTCGGGCTCCCACATGCTTTCAATCTTGTCGCGGTAGAGGCTGGTCAGCGTGACGCCGTCGATCCAGTTGTAGTTGAAGGGTGTGGCCGTGCTCATGGAGAGCGCAAGGGGCTCATAGCCGGCCTCCTGGATGATGGCCATGTCTTCCATCATGTCGGCCCAGTCGGTCCACAGCGAGGTCTCTGTCACAAACTCAGTTGGCAGACCCAGTTCCTCAAAGATCTCCTTGTTATAGAAATAGCCGACGGCCACCGCATCCACGGTGGTCAGATATTGGTTGCCGCTCGAGTGCAGCGTCGTGTCCCAGACGACTTCGGGAATCGATTCCTGCCACATCTCGTGGCCTGGCGTGCCCTCTGGAATATAGGGGTTGGGCTGCTCGATGTAGTCATTGAGCGGCACATACCAGCCGTTGCCCTCTTCTTGCCACACCCGAATATAGTTATTGTTGATGATGTGGGGCTCCGTGCCGCCCTGGAAGACCGTGACGCGCCAGGTATCCTCCGAGACGCTTTGCGGTACTTCGATCAGCTCAATCTCCACGTTGGGATTGGCTGCTTCATACTCCGCAACCAGATCATTGAGGGCGGTGGGCGGATTCGGGTTGTCTGCCGTGGGTTCCGTGGGGTAGTATGCGCCCGGTGCGATACTGATCGTAATCTTATCGCCTGTCGATTGGGCGCCGTCTTCAGACGGGGCCGCTGCCGGCGCCGCACAGCCGGCGAGGACTGCCATGATTAGGATGGCAAAACCGGCCAACAACATGAGCTTTCTTGGAACCGCGCGTGTTTCACGAAATTCCTCCTTTGGTAGAGCGGGAAAACAACGATTGATGTCCTCAAATTGGCGCAACTGGAACAACTAGATGGGGATTGGCGTTTGCGCTGAAACTAGCAAACCTCCTCGTTGGCCGGGCAAAAAGCGCCATGGTCAAAGTATGTACCAACTATCGATTCGAGCCTACTGCTTTCAATGCGAAGCGATTCTTGTCTGGCAGCGAGGAGTTATCGTACGCCGGGGCGAACAATAACATAGCCATTCCGTATTGTCAAACCGTTTCGAATGTTCTGGGCTAGGTGTGAAAGCGAACTTCCGAAGCATTTCTATAAGAGCAAGCTATGGAAGTTCTTCGTCAGGATCTTCGTAGTCTATCGCAATCAACTCTACCGCAATCACCTGCCGCAATACTCTACCGAAGGAGGAAGTATCCGCGAGCCAGACGTATTCATCAAGGCGGAGCAAGCGTTGCAACACGTTGTCGAGCAAATTCAGGATGAACAGTGGGCTATGGTCATGCCGCCTGATTTTCCCATGCGGCCGGCCGACCATCCTGTGACCCTGCGCGAGATCATCAACTACCACGCCTATGACGATGCCTGGGTGCCGGACATGCTTGCCGGGCTCACCATGGACGAAGCCGGCCGCGATCAGTTTGACGGTGACCTGCTGGGAGAGGATCCCAAGGCCAGCTTTGCGGCCATTGTGGAGACAGCCTGCGCGGCTGCAGTAGCGTTCCCTGATGCCGACTTGGACCGGACCGTACATTGCTCGTTTGGTGACTTTCCGGCGCGCGAATACTTCTGGCAGATCAATTCATTTCGGGCGCTGCGCGCTCACGACATAGCCAAGGTGATTGGCGTCGATACGACCCTTTCCGACGATTTGGTGCAGGGCGTGTGGGATGAAGTCAGTCCCCATGCCGAAGCGTGGCGACAGATTGGGGTCTATGGTCCCAAGGTGGAGGTGGCGGCCGATGCAACCCTGCAAGACCAACTGCTTGGCCTCACAGGGCGCGTTCCCTAATCGCATCGGTCGCGTATCCTCTACTGCATTGGTTTAGGGGTGGGCGTGTTGCTGATTTGCCTCTGTGTCGACCGTGGCCGGGGGGGGCAAGATGACCTCCCAGGGGCGCTGACGCACTGCCTGCCAGTAGGCGCTGGCGATGGCGCTGACGCTGCCCAGTCGGATGCGGCGTGAGCGCATGGCGACATATAGGGCCAGGGCGAAACTGACCGTTAGGTTGACAACGCCGATCATGAGTGCAAAGAGAATGTACTCCGCAAAGATCCAGATGCTGGGCTGGAGTACGGTCGATGCATAACCGACATTGGCGACTGAAAACGCCACGTGGCGAATGTCGAGCGGCAGGCCGGTCAGGTAGCCGATGTAGCCCGTGACGCCGAGCATGACGCCAAAAAAGAAGTTGCCGAGCAGGGCCCCGAAGTTGCCGCCTATGTAGTCAGCGAAACGGTTGCGCCGCTCTGGCGACATGGTGCGCTGAAGCAGGGGGTGCCTGCGAATGCGCTCCGGCAGATCGAGATAGAGGCATCGATTATCATAGTAGCCTGCCACCAGGCCGGAAACGAAGAGCCAGACGCCGGCAATTGCGGCATAGAAGAGCGCCGGGCTCGTAAATGGATTCTGGCCGGCCATCAAGGCAACAGCCTTGCTCTCTTTCATCATCGCACCGCCGGTCAGGGCGCTGATCGCAAAGCCAATCAGGAGCGCTACCGGGAGCGCAGCGAGCACATTGCCCGATATGGCGGCGAACTGAGAGCGACCGACGTCGATTATCAGCTGGGCCAGATCTTTGCGATCGGCCATGCCATTGTGTGCGTGTTCCAGCTGGTGGGCGAAGTATGCTGCCGTCATGGCCGGCTGCTTGGTTGCCACCGTGAAGTGAAACATGTGGATGATAACAAAGCCCAGGCCATAGTTGAGGCTGACCCAGAGCGTGGTCCAGCCCATGGGCAGGTCCAGGGCCACAATCTGGATTTTGATCAGCGCCATGAGCGCGATAAAGACGCCGGCCCCAAGCCCACGTTTCATCATCTCCGCATATTCTCGCCGATCTTTGGTGACGTAATGCTCGCCGGTTTCGCTTGCTTGGTTGGTAACGCTCTTGGCCAACAGATAGCTGGTCTGACGCAGGAGGCTGTTGACGCTGTGTTCGTCACTCTGCTGTCGCACCAACTGGCGAAAGAGGGCCAGGCTACGCGTCTGAATCTCCGGCGGGTTATCGGCGGTAAGAATTGCCAGCAGCGTGCGGATCCGCGCCATGATCTGTTCCAGCCGTTCCAGCAGATAGGTGAGCTGCAGGTCGCTGCCTTTGCTCAGGGCCAGTTGGCGAAATCGTTTGACCTGCTGCGAACACTGCTCCAACATCACCCAAGCGTGGGAAGCATCGATCTCTTCACTGGCGACCGTCGGGATCAGGCGTGACCGGCATGCCGTCACGAAGCGACTGATCTCTCGTTCCTGGGCAATGAAATTTGAGTCAAAATCTGCAATTGTGGAGTCAAGACGCAAGAGCTCGTCTTCCATCTCTTCGGCCGCCAACCAGATGGAGAGCATTTCCAATGCGTACAGCGCTTCATCCACAAGATGCAGCTTGACCTTGTCGCTAGATTCAGACGGAATTAAGCTGCCGTACAGCTGCATCCACGCTTCATCCGGCAGTGCCTCGACCCATTCTGGATCGCCGGGTTGATCAAAGACTTGCTCAATCAGATTCTTGGCACTGAAAATGACCGGGGGCGCCGGCGCCAGTTTGTTGTACACCCGTCGGCGCAGCTCGGATGCGAAGCGCCGGCGCGGCAGGATGCCCGTATCGCTGTAAAGAGGAAGAAAGCGCAGGTCAACGATGAATTTGGATAATTTGCTGCGAATCTGCGCTGCTGCTTCGGGCTCTTGCGCCATATTCTGGGCGAGATCTTCGATTTTTTCTTCAACTTCGTCGATCTGCGTAACGTTTTCGGGGCGTAACCAATCAATGATGGCACAAAGTATGGTTAACTCGTCATCCTGTTGGGCCAGCTCGGCCAGATTTGGTTTGTGCGTCTCCATGCGATGCACCTCCTTTTTGCGCTTGAGTTGTGCGTGGACGGCCCGCGCCATGGCTAGCGCAATGCCTGCGCTGCCTAAGGGCGGAAAAACATTGCCCGCGCCGTCTCTAACGCTTAGCAAGTATAGAGCAAAAAAGCGCGAATTGACGTGAGCTAGATTGCATATGCTGTGCAAACCTTTGACAATTCGTGATATTTGTTCGCATTTGGCGACAAGTCTGGCGCCGTCAACGCAGTCGCCTTCACTTTTCTATCGGGCCGCAGTGGGCAAGGCGCGCTAGTGCGTGCCGTACGGTTGCGTACATTTGGGCACACGATTGCCCGATTTTATTGACGATTTGTGCAATTTGCACTAAATTGTTGTGATATCGAATTCGAAGTTACAGCACCAGCCGTCGAGTGCCACTGGATAAACGTCCAGCGTGGCGCTTCCTCGTCGCCTTCTTGCAAGTCTTTCTGAACCCTGGAGTATGAAATGGGCCATCCTATTCACCGCCCTGCCGTTGTTCGCATCCTGCGCCTTGCCCTGCTGATCTGTCTGCTGGCCACGCTGATCGTCCCTGATGAGACAAGTGCACACGTTGCGGGTCACGCCATCAGTCACGCTGATGGCGCCGTCAGCGTGACTGACTCTCACGAATATGAATACGGGGCCGTCAGGCCGGTCTTTGAATGTATTGACGAGGTTGGAGACTCGGCCTATGCAGCACGTTTTGGCTATCTCAATGAAAATGCGACGCCGGTAACGATCCCAGTTGGTTATAAAAACAAGTTCTCGCCAGCGCCAGAAGACCGTGGACAAACCACCGACTTTGCACCCGGCCGCGTCCTTAATGCCTTTAGCGTCCCACTGCCATTGAATGGCGCAATAGTCTGGACGTTGAAGGGCCCTGATGGCAATACACGCACCGCCACGGCTTCGCTCGATGGCGGGCAGCTGTGTCGCAACACATCGTGGCCTACCGCACGCCGGATCGATCTCGGGGTCCCTTCTGTTGCAGGTACTGCCCGGGTCATTCAGTTTGACGAGGCCCAGATCGGGATCGTCACCGGGTATCTGGAAGAGCTCGGAGAGTCACGCTGGTATAGGTTCCCCGTACAGCCAAATGGTCAGGTAACAATCACGCTCGAGGATCTACCGGCTGATTACAATCTCACAGTCTATCGCGACATTCGAGCGGCGTACAACGACTTGCTCCTGGCGCAGGATGACTTAACGCTGCTCAATGCTGAGTTTGCACCAGAGGCCTTCAGCCCCGAGGCGTTTAGTCCAGAAGCCTTTAGTCCAGAAGCCTTCAGTCCCGAAGCTTTTTCGCCCGAGGCCTTCAGTCCCGAAGCCTTCAGCCCGCTCGTCTTTGCACCGGAGGCCTTCAGTCCCGAGGCGTTTAGTCCCGAAGCCTTCTCGCCCGAGGCCTTTAGTCCTGAAGCATTTTCACCGGAAGCCTTCAGCCCCGAGGCCTTCAGCCCTGAGGCCTTTAGCCCCGAAGCCTTTTCGCCTGAGGCGTTCAGCCCCGAGGCATTTTCCGCGGCCCAGTCCAAAAACATCCTGGGCGTGTCGTCCTTCCTGGGCTTGACCGCAGAGGGGCTCATCCTCAACACCTGGAACAACACCGGCGACTTCTATGTCCGCGTCACGGGTCGCAACGGCGCTTTTGCCCCCGAAGAGGACTTCACGCTCACGGTAACGCTGAGCAGTGGCGCCTGTCTTGGCGTTTCGGCCGACTTACCCCCCAGTTCGCTCACGCCCACCGACGGCGGCTTTGACACGCTGATTCTGGCTGACCTTGATCGCCTCGACGGTGCCACGGCCGACCTGCAGGCGCGCCTGGCCACATTTGCTGCTCGATCCGAGATCGATGGCACGATCATCGACCTAAACGCAGATGCACGCGTCGTCGCCGCCAACGCCCAGGCGGATGCCAATCCTGCCTGTCCCTATGCCAAGAATCTCGTGGCCGATGCGATTGAGGAGATCGTCGACGCCTACTGGGACCTGAACCCGCTCGAGTACATTGTCATCGTGGGCGGAGATGACGTCATTCCCTTCTTCCGCTACCCGGATCAGGCGCTGCTTGCACCGGAGCAGAACTACGTGCCGCCGGTGCGCGACAACACGGCCTCGCAAGCCAGCCTGCGGCTGAGCTATGTGCTGGGGCAAGATGAGTACGGCTCGCGTTTTGATCTGACCACCGGCGCCGACCTCTTGCCCATCCCCCAGCTCGGCGTCGGGCGCCTGGTGGAGACGCCGGCCGAAATTACGACCATGCTGGATGCCTATCTTTCTACTGCTGCCGGGGTCGTGGCCACGCCGGATAGCGCCTTGGTCACAGGGTACGATTTCCTCGACGATGCGGCCCTGGCCGTGGAGAGTGAACTGGCTGCCGGAATTGGGGCGACAATCAATACGTTGCTGACGCCAGGCGACGTCGCGCCGACCGACCCGAGTTCGTGGACGGCCGACGATCTGCGTAGTGCACTCCTGGGTCAGCGCAACGATCTCATCTTCCTGGCCGGCCATTTCAGCGCCAGCGGCGCACTGGCCGCCGACTATTCGACGCGGCTCAGCGCCGGCGAGGTGGCCCTTTCCCCGCTGGATCTGACCAACGTGCTGATCTACAGCGCAGGCTGTCATTCCGGCTATAGCCTCGTCAACGAGCACGCAGTGCCCAACCTGACCGAGCAGCCGGACTGGGCCCAGGCTTTCGCCCAGAAGGGCGCGACCTTCATTGGCGGGACGGGCTATCAGTATGGTGACACCGAGTTCATCGAATATGGCGAACGTCTCTATCTGGAATTCACGCGCCAGCTGCGGCTGGGCACGGGGCCGGTCGCGATCGGCACGGCACTGGCCGAGGCCAAGCGCGTCTACCTGGCCGAGACGCCCGAGTTGCGCGGCATTCACGAGAAGACGATCATTCAGTCTACGCTCTTTGGTCTGCCCATGCTTAGCGTCGACCTGCCGGCCGGCCGCATCTCAAATTCGGCCACGCGTGCCATGGCCACCAATACCACCGGCTATGCAACCGATCCTGGCCTGACGCTGGGCCTCAGCTACGCAGACCTGACGGTAACGCCGAGCCTGACGCGTCAAGATATCGACCTGAAAAACATCGCCGACAACAGTACCCAGACCGCAACCTATTGGACCGGTGCCGACGGCGCGATTACCAATCCGGCCGAGCCCGTGCTGCCGTTGGAGGTAGTCGATGCCTCGGAAGCCAACACGACGCTGCGCGGGGTTGGCTTCCGCGGTGGTGATTTTGTGGATATCCAGGACGTGGTACCGCTGACGGGCGCGCCGGCCACGGAGATTCGTGGCGTCCATGGCTTCTTTTTTACCGACACCTTCTATCCCGTGCGCACCTGGAGCGTCAACTACATTGGCGCGCTGATTGACGGCATTACGCGGCTTAACGTGACGCCGCTGCAGGTTATTTCGAGTCCTGCAAACCCGATGCTGAGCATCGCGCGCACGTTTACGGCCCTCGACTTCCGCCTCTTCTATAGCAACAACACCGTGTCATACGACGGCAACCGGCCGAGCCTGGCCGCACGGCCCACCATCGCCAACATCGCCGCCGAAGTCGTCGACAACAATGGCAGCGATGAGGTGCAATTCCAGATTACGACCGTGGGCGATCCCTCGGCGGGCATACAAGAAGTCTGGATCACCTATACCGGCGACGGTCCGTTTGCAAATACGTGGCAGTCACTCGATCTGGTGCAGGATACGACGGAGTCAACGCTTTGGACAGGAACGCTACCGTTGGGCGCTTCGACCCCGTCTGACTTCCGCTTTATGGTGCAGGCGGTCAACGGCGTCGGCCTGGTAAGCCTGGACGTCAATCTGGGCGCGTACTACAACCTGACGGATGATCTGACCAATCCGGTGCCGCCCGTTCGGACTGCAACCAGCGTGACATTGCAGTCGCCGCTGCCGACATCGGGGCGCTATGGCGAGAGCGTCGCGCTGAGCGCTTTGCTCGTCGACGACACGGACGCGCCCCTTGCCAACCAGCGTGTGACCTTCAGCATCGGCTCGCAGCAGCGCTCTGTCTTCACCGACGGCGCAGGGATTGCGGCCATCGACTACCCGCTCTATGCTTCGCCCAATACCTATGATCTGCGCGCCTCCTTTGCCGGTGATGCGACCTACGCGCCTTCGTTTGATGAGACGAGCTTCACGCTGGAGAAACAGGACACTGACTTAGCCGCTGAGCAGCTCGCGCCCACTGTGCCGGTGGGGCAAGACAGTGGCATCGTTGTGACACTGGTCGACGACCTTGGGCGACCGCTGAGTCAAGAGACAGTGATCTTCACCGTCATCAGTCAGAGCGCTGCCGCCAGTCGGAGCATGGCGGCCAACCAGGACACGGCCTTCAGCATTCCCGTCATCACCGATTTTGCCGGACGTGCACCCCTGGGCATCGTGCCGCTGCCGCCTGGCGTCTATTCGGTTGATGCCTACTTCAGCGGGACCGTGCCGCTGGCGCCAGACGGGACGCTCGTGCTGGTGAATGAACTCTACAATTCAGCGACATCTTCTACACTTACCATCGAACTCATCGATAGCACCGTGCCTGTGACGCTGGCCTGGTTCCTGGCAGCGCGCAACGGCGCCGGTGTTGTCGACTTCCACTGGCAGACCGCGACCGAAACGGGCACGGCCGGCTTCAACCTGCTGGCACAGGCAGTGGACGGTACCCGCGCCCAGCTTAATCCTGCGCTGATCCGATCGGCTGCGATTGACTCGGTGGAGCCGCTCGACTACCGCTACACTGCGGTGACGGACAGCTCGTCCTTCTATCTGGAAGAGGTGAGCATCGACGGCAAGCGGGTCGAGTATGGCCCCTTCGGTCTTGGCGTCGAGTTTGGCAGCTACAGCCTGCCCGGCAATGTCGTACTGGAAGAACGGGTCTGGTTGCCATTGGTGATGGAAGAGTAGGGCACGCCGGCAACAATAAAAGAGCGCCGTACGCACAACTTGCTTGCGTACGGCGCTCTTTTTGTTTTTGACCACGCAATAGTGCCATCCCTGCCGGCTTCTCTACGCGACGGCCATGGCCTCGCGGATGGCCTCAGCCGGGGCGAGTGTCTCTCCGGCCGCGGTGGCGAGCGCCTGCTCGCCCTCGCTCAATGCCGCACGGGCCGGTTCGAGCAGCTCCTCGAGGCGTTCCTGCTCTGCTGTGGAAAGGGGCGCGCCGATGGCATCGCGCAGCGCCGCGGCCGCACCGGCCAGGCGCAATGCTCGCGCCGGCGCAACCGGCGCGCACAGGGCGGCGAATGACTCCAGAATAAAGGCAATCGCCCGCTGTTCACCCAGCGTGCGGTTGATCTCCAGGCTTTCGGCCAGGCAGGCGCGTGCAGCCACGGTGTCGCCCATATCGAGCGCGACTTCGGCAAGGCTGGTGAGGGTATTGGCAATCGACCACTTATCGCCCAACAGGCGGGTGATCTCCAGACTCTCTTCCAGCTGCGTGCGGGCTGCGACGAAGTCGCTGCGGTAACGGGCAAGCAGGCCCAGGTTATTCAGGGAATTGGCGATCGCCCAACGATCGCCAACGAGGCGGCGAATGCTCAGGCTCTCTTCATAGAGCTGCTGCGCACGTGCATAGTCGTCTTCAAACCGGGCCAAAATGCCGAGATTGCTCAGCAGGCTGGCAACGTTGGGTTTGTCATCCAGCTGCTGGCGGATCAAGAGGCTGCGCTCATAGCGCTCGCGCGCCTGCGCATACTCGCCCTGCTGGGCGGCCAACGTACCGAGATAGTGCAGCACCTGACCCACGCCGGCCCGATCATTCTGTGCTTCGAAATCGGCGCGCGCACGCTCCAACCAGGCCGTTGCATCCTCGTAGCGACCCTGTTTGCGCAGCAACTCGCCCATGGCCGCTTCGCATTGGCTTCGCAGCGCAGGCGCTTCGGTGACATCCAGCTGTTCGGCTGTCTCCAAAGCGGCCGCGTAGATCTCCTCAACCGCCTGCCACTGGCCGTCCAGCTCCATCACCTGGCCGAGTTTGAGCATGGTTTCTACTCGCTCACCCCCAAAGACCGGCGCGGGTAAGAGCGGCAGCGCCCGCTGGTAGTAGTCAATCGCCGTCGTCACGGCGTAGTTGGCTTGTGCCGCATCGCCCGCATGCAGGAAGTAGGTGCGCTGCTTCTCCTTGTTTTCACTGTGCCCATAATGATAGGCCAGTAGATCCAGGAATTCTTCTTCCAGCAGATCGGGATAGGTACGTTCAATGAACTGGCCAAACTGCTCATGCATCGTCGCGCGGATGACGAAAGGTAGGCTCTCATAGGCCACGCTGCGCGTGATGAGCTGCTTGAAGAGATAGGCAAGCTCCGGCTCAGCGTAGTCGCGCTGGGTGATTTCCTGGCGCGTCAATTGGCGTAGCTGGCTCTGCACGCGTTTTGGATCGCCAAGCTCCGGGTAGGTGCCGTAAAGCCATGGGACGCGGAAGACGCGCCCGATAACGCTGGCGACCTTCAGGATGGATTTCTGATCCTCGCCGAGTTGATCGAGGCGGCTCAGCACCAGCTGATGCAGGCTGTCGGGCAGATCCGCCTCGGCCGCCGCGCCTTGAAAATGGAGATAATTGATCAACTCTTCGACGTAGAAGGGATTGCCTTCGGCCTGCTCGATGATGCGCCGGCGCAGCTCGTCCGGCAGGTTCAGATCGCCGCCGTCCTCTGCCGCGTTGACGCTCAATTGCGCCAGTTTTTGCTCCATCAGCTGCGCGCTCTCAGCCTCCGTCAGCTCATGGAGCTGAATCTCTCGATAGGTTGGCAGGGAGTCTATCCACTTCTCCTGTCGCCGCTTGCGCTGGCGCGGCCGGTAGCTAATCAGCAGCAGCACCGGACGGTCGGCAATCGCACGTCCGATCGCCTCCAGCAGGTCAAAGGAGAGCTGATCCAGCCAGTGACAATCCTCAAGCGCAATCAGCAGCGGCCGCTGGCCGGCGAGCTGACGCAAGCAATCAACCAGGAGCGCTTCGAGGGAGGTCTTGCGTAGCTTGGCATCCAACGCTTGCGTCAATTCATTTTGGGGGATGGGGATGTCGAGCACGGGCGTCAGCAGAGGATGGCGCATGACCAGCGAGGGGTCAATCGTGGTCAGGCTCTCTTGAAGTCCTGTCACCTGCTCCGAAACGGAACGGGTTGCGTCGACTCCCAGCAATTCGCGCCAAATGGATTTCCAAACCAGGTAGCTGCTGTGGACGCCATGGGATTCGCACTCGCCGCCAACGATGGCAAAGCCGCGATCTTGTGCAGCTTTGACCGCTTCTGCAATCAAGCGTGATTTGCCCAGGCCAGCCGCGCCGGTGACGGCCATTACTTGCCCCTCACCCGCAAGAACGCCATCCAGCGCCTCCGCGATCAGGCGGGCTTCAGACTCGCGTCCCACCAGCGGCAAGCTGTAGGCGGGCAGGGGCAGATTGATCGATTGTCCGGCTTGGACGCCTTCCAGACGAAAGACGGTCAGCGGCTGCTGTCGTCCTTTCACTGCCAGGGGTGGGAGCGGTTCAAAGATAAAATCTCCCGCGATCGCTTGTTGGGCGGTGATGCTCATGAAAATCTGACCCGGCGCCGCGGCCATCATCAGCCGCGCCGCCATATTCACCTCATTGCCAAGGACGCCATAGGTCCGATGGCTGTCGCCCCCATAGGCCCCGGCACGCATGCGCCCCTGGCTGATACCGATTTGCACGGGATCGATGAAGTGAAGCTCCGGTGGCGGGTCACGCAAGACAAGCGCTGCATTGGCGGCCCGCGCGGCGTTGTCTTCATGCGCAAGGGGGGCGCCAAAGTTGATGTAGAGATAGCTGCCTTTGTCGCCGATATTCAGATCGATGAGCGTGCCTTCGAAGCGTCCAACCACCTGCTGGACCCAGCGGATGTATGCATCCAGCTTGCGACCCGCCTCGTCGTCGCCGTCGAAGTCGATCCCGCCGAAGCGCAGGAAGAGGGCCACCGTTGGGCGGAGCTCAGCCAAAAAGTCGCCACGTCCCTGCTGCAACCGTTCGTAGACGGGGGCCAGCAACCAAGGCTTGATTGCGGCGGGGCTCAGCTTCGCCGCCAATGCGGCTGCGGGATCCTCTGCTGCTGGGTCGGCCAGCTGCGGCCAGGGCGTCGTGGCCGCCGGTCCCGCCAGCTGCGTGACGACGGCGAAGCGCTCGCCGGATGGGTCAACCCGTTGATTTCCCTGGTGCGCCACCGTCTCGCCCAAGGCGTTCAGCGTCGCTTCGTCAACCAAGACTTCCTCTTGCTCGGCCATCTGTTCGGCCATGGCCAGACGCTCTAACGTACGGCCGGCGAGCGCATCGATGATGCGCAATTTGGCATCGCCCACCAAAAAACGACGCGCGGACCGGTCGCCACCGCCACGGTCACGGCCAGCGTGACTGCTTGCCCGCCCGGCGTGTAAACGGTCGCAAACTGCGCCATTGTGCGCTGGATGGCAAGGGCAGCAGCCGTCGCGCGCCAGGCTGCGCTGTACTCGGGCGCGGCATCGAAATGATCGTCAAACCAGCAGGTGATCGCGTCGCCGGCAAAGGCGATCACGCTGCCGCCATAGTCGTGAATTTCGTCGATGACGGCGGTATAGACCCGATTGAGCATTGCGGTGAGCTCTTCCGGCCCGCGTTGCACGCCCAACTCGGTGACGAGCGCCGCCGTCAGCCGCGTAAAGCCCGAGATGTCCGCAAAGAGCGCCGATCCGTGCGTGCGGTCGAGCAGTGTTTCCTCACGCGCCAGGGCATGGCGGCGATCCATGGGTAAATAAAGAAGTGTCGTATCAGCTTGCATCAGACGTGACCGGTCAGCAGCATTGTGAAGGGTAGAATACCTGAATGGAGAAGGTCAGCGCAAAACACGGACGTTGAATGCAGGAATTCGCCAAAATGGGAATCTTGATGGCGGATGCGGCCCGGCTGGGCGGCTGTAGTACAATTAACCCGCTGCTATTAAGATAATCCGCCGTTGAAGGGAGTCACCACCATGACGACGCTACATACGACGCTCGGCCCCAAACACGCTGGTGATCTGGGCCTGATCTTGCCCCATGAACATGTCTTTGTTGATTTGGGGCCGATCGAAGCTGAGAACTGGCGGCAAGCCGCCGCGCCGGAGGTCATCGCGCTCATGGGGCCGCAGCTGGAGGCGGCCGCGCTGACCGGCGTGACCGCGGTGGTTGAGTGTACGCCCATGGGCGTCGGCCGGCGGGTTGACATTGTGCGTGCCGTCTCCGAAGCAGCGGGCATGCCCCTGGTCGTCGCGACCGGCATCTATCGTGAACCGTGGGTTCCCGAGTGGGCGGTCGAGGCCAGCGAAGATGCGCTCTATGACTGGATGTTGGGCGAGCTGACCGACCAGATTGAGGCGACGGGCGTCAAGGCAGCGTGGATCAAGCTCAGCGCCGGTGACGACGGACTCACGCCGGTGGAGGCGAAGATTCTCCGCGCAGCGGCACACGCCGGCCGCGAAACCAACGCCGTCATCGGCAGCCATACGATCCGCGGCCGCGTGGTCCGCGATCAGCTGGATATTCTGGAAGAGGCGGGCTACACGCCGGAGCGCTTCATCTGGATTCATACGCAGGCCGAGCCAGACTTCTCGCTCCATTTGGAGATGGCTCAGCGGGGCGCGTGGCTAGAGTATGACTCAATCGGCGCACCGGACCGGACGCTCGGTGACTGGGTGCAGATGATTCAGCGCGTCGTGGACGCCGGCTATGCCCGGCAGCTCCTGCTCTCCCACGATCGAGGCTGGTACGACCCTTCTCAGCCTGGCGGAGGCGTTCCCCAACCGATGACCGTGTTGACAGAGGAGTTGATCCCTCGCCTGCGCGCGGTCCGGCATGCCGGACACGACACGCCGGCTCCTAACCGAAACCAATCCCTTTGCCGCCTTTTTCGCGTTAGCCGCGCCGCCTGTCATCAGTCTGTTCGCTTCTTCTTCAGATCCGTCGAGAGCAGATTCTGTTCGCCCTCTGGTGATGGAGAGGTTCGCGCCTGTTCGCGGATCTCTTCATCCTCATTGGTCCGACTGCTTTCCGCTTCAGTGTAGAGCGGTTCGTGTGGTTCCGGACGCGGCTTTTGCTTCTGTGGGGCCGCCTCCCCTTTTTCACCGTTTTGCTCCGGTAATATGGCCGCACTGGCCTCGACGGCCTGAAGCGGTACACCCTTGGGAAAGATGACCTCGCGTGCCTCATCGGGCATGGAGAAGCCGTTCTCATCGAGTGCCTGCTTGACCTGACGGATGACCGATGACTTCACCTTCATCAGGTCGTTGTCGGCCGCATTGACCCAGTAGTAGCTGTGGAGAATAACTGACGACGATGCGAGCCGGTCGACGAGTACGAGGGGAGAATGGTCGCTTAAGATTGCCGAATGTCCGTTGAGCAGGCTGCGGATCAGGTCTTGGGCCTCAGAAATGTTGTCTTCATAGGCGATGCCGACTTCGAAGTCCGACCGACGCAGCGGGTTGCTCGTGAAGTTAACGATTGTGCTCTTGTAGACCGTCGCATTGGGGATCTGCACGTGATTGCCATCAAAGCTCATGAGTACGGTCCCGCGTGACGTCACCTGTTTAACGATGCCCACATGACCTGCGACCTCCACGCGGTCGCCGGCTTCAAATGGGTTGTTGACGCTGATCAGGATGCTGGCCAGCAGGTTTTCCAGGATGTCACTAAAGGCGATACCGACAATCAATCCCGCCAGTCCGGTGCCGCCAATCACCGTAAAGGCAAGGCGCGTCAACCCCAGGATTTGAAGGACAACGTAGATCGCTACCAGCAGGATTGGCACGCTCGTACAGAAGGCGATGACCGTGCGCAACAGCGGGCTGGCCACGCGGTTGCGGAGTAGTCGCTCCGTGCCCCGACGCACGGCAAGAGCCAGAAACCAGGCGAAGAGCAGAACAAAGACCGAGATAACAACCAATGGCAGTAGGTTGACGAAGCCCAATGCAAGCTTGTGGATCTCGCGAGTCGCAGGCTGTAGATTCCAAGCCAAGGGTTCAACCACCATGACGTTGTTGACAACAGCCGCCACGTCTTGCGTATTGCGCGCTGAGATCGCCCGCCCACGTACGGTATTGTTCACGCGTCGTCGAACCGGTCAGAAAGACGACCCCGTCGCGTACGGAAACCGTGGGATCCTCAAACCATTTCGTAGCGATTAGAATCGTCTCCAACCGCTCAGCAATCTCCGGATCTTCGGCCGTTGGATCGACCTCGACGCGCTCGGGCGGAGTGATTGCCTCCTCGGTTGCAAGCGGGGGAACGCCATCATCATCGGTCTGGGCGGCCACAACAGCAGCCAGTCCAAAGATGAGGACAAGCAATGCCGTGCAGCAGATGAGAACGCTTCTTACCGCACGTTTGTAGTCGTGTTTCATCATCTCTTCGCTTCAAAACCATTCATGGCGGCGTCATGGGCACGCCCATTTTGCCTCAAACTTTGCACGAGGTGTTCGTTTGCGAGTGACTCGATCAGTTCCTTGGTGTGCTGGAGCGCCCCATCGCGGCCCTCAACCACCAGCCAAACGCCGCCCTCAGCACCATAGACGCCGCCGCCCACGATCACGGTGGCCCTTGCGCCCGTCAACAGCTTGATGGCATCGAGTTCGGTAAAGGTGCGGCCGGGCAGGGGGAAATAACCGGGGCCCTCGCCGGCTGGGTCGTTGGCGAGCAGGGCCAACTCCTGGATATCGCCAAAGACCCGTTTTTCCAGCCCGATCGGTACGATCAGCTCCACGCGCCGGCCAATCACGGTAGAAACTGCGGCCAAAGCCGTCCCGCCCACGTTGCTGCCGATCTGCACTGCAGCATGGCCGTCGGCGTCAAACGCATTGCCGCCCTTGAGCACCACATCGCCCTGATCCAGCTCATCCTTGATCTTGAAGATCGAACCCTCTTCCAGCAACTGGCCGCGACGGATGACGACGTCGCCTGGGAATGCCATCTCCGGTGCCGCCGCGCCCGGCGGCACCGTCAGGCCGCGACGAAAGCCAACACGGGCAAATTCTGCGTCCTGACCGAGGGAGGCGAGGATCTCTTCGGCCACATAGCCATTGGTCGAGCCGGCGATGATCACCAGCGTGCCGTCAGCCAGCACGCGTTGAATGGATGGATGGGCGACCATGCCCTTGCCGATGAGCCGCTTGCCCATAGCCGGAGTCAAGCGTACTTGAATCATACTGTCTTCTCCATGAGGCGATACATTTGATGTTTTGTGCGTTGTCGAACCGTCAGCGTCCGCCCATGCCAGAGAGAGTGATCCCCTGCACAAACCATTTCTGGGCCAGCATATAGATCACCAGAATCGGCAGCAGTGCGATGACTGAGCCGGCCATGAGCAGGTTCCAGGCCGTGCTGTACTGTCCCTGAAAGGAGGCCAGGCCGATGGGAATCGTGCGCATTTCGTCGCTGGCCGTCACGATCAGCGGCCAGAGGAAGTCGTTCCAGGAGGCCTGGAAGACGAAAATCGAGAGCGCGGCAATCACGGGGCCGCTGAGGGGGACGATGACCTGCCACCAGATACGGAAGCTGGAGGCGCCATCCATGCGCGCGGCCTCATCAAAGTCGAGCGGAATGCCGCGGTAGTACTGGCGCAGGAGGAAGGTGCTGGTGACGCTGAAGAGCGTTGGCACGATCAGCGCCAGATAGCTGTTGTACCAGCCCAACTCCCGGACGATCAGAAAATTCGGGATCATGGTGACCAGAAAGGGGATCATTAGGGTGGCCAGGTAGAGCATGAAGATCGTATCACGACCCGGAAGCGCAGCCGGGCAAAGGCATAGGCGGCCATCGATGCGATCAGCATCTGCAGAACCGTGGTAGAGACGGCCACGATGGTGCTGTTCAGGTAATAGCGGGCGAAAGGCACGACCTGAAAGGTTTCGACATAGTTGCTCAGCGTGATCTCGTCCAGCGGGAATGAGCGGGTTAGCAAGGCCGTGCTCGGCAAGAGCGAGACCATCAGCATGATGGCAAAGGGCGCAAGCATGATCACGCTGCCCAGCAGCAGCAGCAGGTGCAGGCCGAATTCGGTCCAGGGCGTGGTGCGTTGCGTGCTTACCGCGTCGCTTCCGGTGACGGTCATATCAGTCAGCCTCGTAATGGACCCAGCGATCCTGCAGCTGGTTCTGGATCAGCGTGAAGATGAAAATGAAGATAAAGAGGAACCAGGCGATGGCCGCAGCCTTGCCCATGCGGCCAAACTCGAATGCGTTCTGATAAATGTATTGAACCACGGTCATGGACGAGTTGGCCGGTCCGCCACCGCGTCATCACAAAGGGTTCGGTGAAGAGTTGGAACACGCCGATCATTTGGAGCAGAAACAGGAAGAAGGTGGTCGGGCTGATCATGGGCAGGGTGACGTGGCGAAAGCGCTGCCAGCCATTGGCGCCGTCGGTTTCGGCCGCGTCATAGAGTGACTGGGGCACGCCTTGCAGCGCGGCCAGGTAGATCACCATCGTGAAGCCCACATTCTTCCAGATGGTCAGCATCACCACGGCCCACTTGGAGTAGCGGGTGCTGTTGAGCCAGTTGGGCGGCGTGATCGGCAGCCCGGTGAAATTGGCGAACCAGTAGACCACATCGGCCAGCGGGCCGTTGTTGCTGAGGATGAGCCGGAAGACAATGGCGCCGGCGACGATGGTTGTTACCACCGGCATGAAGTAGATCATGCGGTAGAAGCCCCGGCCCCGTATGCCCTGGTTGAGCGCGACGGCAATGGCCAGGCCAAAGATGAGCTGCAAGGGAACAATCGTGACGATGTAGAAGACGGTGTTGCGGGCCGTGCGCCAGAAGATGGGGTCGCGCCAGAGCGCCTGGTAGTTGTTGAAGCCGACGAAGCCCTTCCAGCCGGTGAGGCCCCAGTCGGAAAAGCTGAGACCCAGCGACATAACCACGGCCAGGAGCACGAAGACGAAGAAGCCGATGAAGCTGGGCAGGAGCATCAAGTAGCCTTCCCACTGCTGATCGGGCCGCCAGCGGAAGAAGCTGCGTGACTGGGAAGTCGTCGATGGTTGATTGTTAATGCTCAATGGTCAATTCTCAATCTGCACCGATTCCTGTGTTCTTTCGGGATGACAGGCAAGCTCACGCCGCTGCCCAGCCACCTACGGATGTCATCCCGAGCAAAGCGAGGGATCTTGTCCAGGGTTCAGACAGCTTCTTGCAAGGTCTGAACTCCAGATTCCTCGTTTCACTCGGAATGACAAGAGGAACTCGCTGTGATCCTGCGAGAAGTCGGACTTGTACAAGCCCGACTTCTCGCCTATCTTATCTATTTCGGATAGCCATTCTCGGCCAGGAATGCATCGACCTGGTCGCAGATCTCCGGCAGTACTTCGGCGGGCGTACGCTCGCCGGCCCAGATCTGTTCAAGGCCGGGGTTGATGACCGAGCCGCTCAACTCGCCCCATTCGGGGAAGTAGCCAAACGCACCCACATCGGCGCTGTCGCCCTGAACCAGGAAAGCTTCTCGGTTGGCGGGCGGTTGCTCTTGATTGACGAACGCGTCCGACTGCGCCACAGACTTGAGGGCGGGGAAGATCTCGCCCGCCTCCGTATAGGCCAGCTGGCCGCCGTCCGCACTCTGGAGCCATTCCAGGAAGGTCCAGGCTTCATCCTTGTTGTCACTGCCGGCGCTCATCACCCAAGCTGCGCCGCCTGCACTACCCCAGCGCTGTCCATCTTCGGGGAAAGGCACAACCGCGACATCGTAATTCATCTCCGCCTCGTTGAAGGCCGAAACGCGGCTGCTGTTCTGGATGATCATGGCCGCCTGACCGCTGAGGAAGACCCCGGCATCGCCGCCGGCCTGACCCAGGTCTGCATCGCGCATGGCGTAGCCATTCTCAATCAGATCGGAGAAGAACTGAATGCCCGCCAACGCTGCAGGTTCGTCGAGCGTGCATGCAGACGGATTGCGCATGTCGTCTAGGATGCTGCCGTTGTTTTCATTGACCCATTCGGCGTATTTTCCGCCTTCGATGGCCAGGCCATATTGGGTGGTGCGGTTGCCATCGGTGACGGTCAGCGCTTCGGCTGCTGCGGCCAGATCGTCCCAGCGCCATTCTTCGGTCGGATAGGCCACGCCTGCTGCATCGAAGAGATCCTTGTTGTAGTAGAGGACGCTGAAGCCGATGTCGCGCGGGAAGCCATAGACGCTGCCCTCATAGGTGGCCGATTCCAGCAGGCCGGGCCAGTAGTCGTCCAGGTTGTAGCCTGCCTCCTGGCATGTACGGATCCAGATTTTCCAGCACGCCCTCGGCTGCGTAGCGCGGGGTCGGCCAGAGGAAGAGCACGTCCGGAATCGCGTCTGCATCGCCGCTGGCCCAGAGCGCCTGCACCTTGGTGAAGTAGTCGCCCCAAGGCTCGTTATAGGTCTCGATCTGGATTTCGGGGTGCTCGGCCATGAAGAGCTCGGCCACACGTTCGTGGGAAGCCGCTTCTTCCGGGCTGCCCCAGAAGGCCCAGGTCAGCGTGACGGGATCTGCATCGGCCGCGTCGCCGCTTTCTGCAGGCGCTGCCGGTGCCGCGGCGGGGGCTGCGCAGGCGCTGATAAGCAACACAGCGATCAGCAACAGGCCCAACAGGTAAGCCATACGTGGTTGGCGCATGTCAATCTCCTTGAATAGTGGATGGGTAAACAAAGTTGGACTGCTATGGTCAGGCCGGACCGCCACCGCCGTGCACGAAGAACTCGTTGTTCTCCGCAGCCACGGCAATACGCGGTTTTGCCCGGCGTAGATCATCGAACAAGGGTAGCTTGCCGCTGTGGACGGCATGATCGGCATAGAGATACATTGCGGCCGACCAGGCCTGTTTGGCATAACCCATGGGGTGGCCGGTCTCGCCGTGAATCCACTCGTTGAACTCCCACTCGTGGACGCTGCCCTGGCGGTTGGCTTCGGCCAGACCGATCAGCATCTGCGCTGCCTCGTCGCGCCAATTATGATAGACCAGCGCGGCAACGTGGAAGCCGCCCACCATGGGCCAGATGCCGCCGTTGTGATACTGGTGGGGAATGTTGAGGTTGCGGCTGCGGTAGTACTCGCGCCGATCTCGCTCGCCGGGATAGATCGGCGGGTGGATGGCCTTGGTCGGATAGGGCTCATCGATGCCTACCTGACGCATGTAGCGCAGGATATGCTCGCGACGGTGGCCGTCGGCGACGCCGGTGAGGATCGCCAGCAGGTTGCCAAGGCTGTCGCACCAGTCGCCATATTCACGAAACGCAATCCAGGGCAGATAGAAGGGGCGGCTGGAGATGGCGCCCACGTTGTGGTAGACCATGAACCATTCCAGGCGAATCGCTTTGAGCTTCTCCAGGTGTTCGGCGAAGTGCTCCGCCACCCAGCAGCGGTCAATCCAGAGTAGCAAGTTGAGGCGCTCATGGACGCTGGCCGCATTCACCCGCGGGCGGCAGTTGACGATGTCAGGCGGCAGCTCTTCGGCCATCTCCTCATGGGCGAGCTTGGCGGCATAGAAGAGCACGTTGTCATACAGCACATTGTAGCGGACGGCCACGAGATCCATCCAGTTGCCGGCTTCCGGCGTCTCCAGCAGGCCGCATTCGTTCATGTCCTGATACTCAAGCCAGAGTAGCGCCTGATCGATGTAGGGCCAGTGCTGCTCTAGGAAGGCTCGATCACCCGTGAGGCGGAAGTGCAGATAGTGACCGATGATATACCAGAGGTTGCCATCCAGCGCGCCGGCGTTTTCCGTGCTGACATAGCCGGTATCCGGGTTTACGTTGAGTTGAATCAGCCCCAGGCTCGACTGGTGCTCCCCCATGGTCTCCAGAGAAGCCCGGCCGCAGGCGATCAAGGTGGGGTCACCGGTGGCGCTCGCTCCCAGAAAGGTGACCATGGCATCGCGCGCCCAGATTTGGGGATAGCCTTCGGCCAGCGCAGAGGCGCGAAAGCCATGTTCGGTCACGCACTGCTGGAGGATCTCCAGCGCTCTCTCACGCGCTTCTCGTAACAACATGGTGTTGTTCATGGATCGCTGAATTTGCCTCGAAATTGGCGACTTGATACGGACTTGCCGACTCAGTCCTGCCTACATCTCATTGATGGCCCAACTATAGCAGCGAAGCTTTAACGGAGCAAGCAGACCGCGGTCGACGGACGCATTTTGCAGGCGCCGCGAAGTATCCAGGCCGGCGTGAGCACTCGTGATTTGCAGTCTCGTCTAGCAGGTACGACACGGGTCGAAGCAGGCTCAACCGGCGCTGACTTGGCTGCGCGTGATCTGGCTGGCGTGCTGAAGTGCCTCAGGCTTCACGCCTGGCGCCGGCGTGGCACGTGTGCGCCGCCGCACAGGCAGTCCACGCGCGACAGCACGGCAAGACGCGCTGTTTTCCGCGAAACTGGTCATTAGTTGCCGCTTCCCGACCTGGCATGTGGCCCTGATCCGCCGCACGTCAGTCTATGCCAGTCTAAAAGGAGAAATGCCATGCCGTTGCAACAACGCATTTGCACCATCATCCTGACCCTCTGTCTTCTGTCCGCTGCGCTGATGCCGGCTGCTCTCGCCCAAGAATCGGGCGGAGTCGTGCCGGGCACTGCCCCGCGTCAAGGCGCGGACGTGCCGTCTCCTGGGGCGCCCGGCGAGGCGGATCACGCCGGCTTTGACCTGGATGTGGCGCTCGATCTGATTGATACCGACGCGCTTGCGGATGTTGTCATCGATGATGCCGGGGCGTTGCTGCCGGTCGACGGTGACTTGACGGGCGATTTTGTGCCCCAGGGTCTCGCCCGCGCCGAAGGCGTTCTGCCCGCCACCGTCTTTGATCCCGATCAAACATCATGGTCTTCCGTGCGCAACCTGTCGAGCGCGGCGTTCTCCGCGCATTTCGACGCCATGAAAGACGATTACATGATGATCGACATCGAGGTCGATGAGATCAGCGGGCAACAGCGCGTGGGCGCGGTCTGGCAGTGGAACACTGATGATCGGGGCTGGGCCGAATGGCGCAACCTCACTAGCGCTGAGTTTGGTCAGAAGTGGAAAGAATATCGTGACGACGGCTACCGCCTGATCGATCAGGAAATCTATGTCCTGGATGGCACGCGCTACTACGCCGGCATCTGGGTAGAGAACAAGGAAGGCTACGGCTGGGCCTCCTATCGCAACATGACCAGCCAGGAGTTCAGTGACAAGTTTAATGAATTGAAGGACGAGTACATCATCATAGATATCGAAGGCTATCCCACGGCTTCGGGGCTGCGTTATGCCATGGTTTGGGTGCGCAATGCCGCCGACCTGGACTGGGCCGAGTGGCGCAACCTCTCCAGCGAGGAATTCGGCGAGAAGTTCGACCAGTATAAAGACGACTACCGTGTCTGGGACATCGAATCATACCGCGCCAACGGCGTGCAATACTATGCCGGCATCTGGATCGAAAACAGCAACAGCCGCGGCTGGGCCGAGTATCGTGACATGTCGGCTACCGCGTACCGCAATCGCTGGTACCGCCTCCGCGATCTGGGCTACCGTCTGGTCGACTACGAGATCTATCCGGCTGCGTCGGGCTATCGGTATGCCGGCGTCTGGCGTCAAAACACGGATCGCCCCAACTGGCTGCTCAAGGACGAGGTTGATGCACTGGTCCAGAATGAGCTTGACACCTTCGGGATACCGGGCATTGGTGTCGCCATCGCCCAGGGCGGCGAGATCAAGTACATCCGCGGCTTCGGCCATCAGGACGTCGACGCCGGCGTCTGGTATTCAGCGCGCACGGTCAATCGTTTGGCCTCGGTCGCCAAAGCCGTGACGGGCGTCCTGGCGCTCAAGCTGGTGGAGGACGGGGAGATCGGTGACCTCGACGATGCCACCGCGAGCTACGTGCCCAGCATGCCGGATCATCACACCCACACGCTGCGCCAACTGCTGGCCAACCGGGGCGGTGTGGGCCACTACAGCGATCACGGTACGCCAAATGGCAGCTACAGCTCTGCCCTGGAAGCCGCGGGCGCGTTCTGGGACGATGCGCTGCCCTACGCCCCGGGCACAAACTGCATCTACAGCACCCACGGCTACACCGTCGCCGCTACGGCCTTCGAGGCCGCCACCGGCCAGGTGCACGAAGACATTCTCGAGAACTGGATCAGCGACCCCTACAATTTGCCCACCTTACACGTTGAGGATCTCGCCATCGCTGACGAAAACCGTTCGCAGGTTTATGCCGACGACGGCAGCGAGACCAGCTACGACGACATCTATTGGAAGGCCTATGGCGGCGGTGAAGAGGCGTCGCCGTACGATCTCGTGCGCTTCGGCATGAAGGTGCTCGACGGCTCGATTCTGGATGAAGATCAGCGTGACGAACTCTGGTCCGTGCCCGCGCCGACGCCCTGCATCGGTCTGGACGGCCGCAACCAGTCTGGCTATGCGTTGGGGTGGGACACCGGTTCCGACCAGGGAACGCCGGTCGTGGCCAAGGGCGGCAACCGAGCGCGGCGCCAATACCTATATCCGCATCTATCCCGAGAAGGAGATTGTCATTGTCGTACTGGCCAACCGCAACGGCGGCGGTCACAGTACGCCCCAACTGGGACGTGACATTGGCACGCTGCTGCTGGACGCCGAGGAGACCGCGGCCACGCCCTACGAGTTGGATGGATTGGCCCACTGGCTCATCGGCTCAATCCAGGCCATCACCGATCAGTTTGGCCGGCTGACCTTAACCGGGTTTGATGCAACCAGCGAGGGCGGCGTCTCCGTGGCGCTCGATGGCGCTCGCTTCTGGCAACTAGACATGGATCTGGGCCTGCGCGCATCGCGCACTGAGTCGGGTGCAACGCTCCATGCGTTCACCGCACTCCAGCGCAGGCCGGCTGCGACTCTATCCATGCTGCGGACAGCAGGGGGATTGCAAATCACACCCACTGCCGACCAGGTCCAGTTCGAGATCCAAGTTGGCACCAGCGCCATGCAAAGCGCTGAAGCGTTGCCCGGCAACAGCGCCCTCGTGCCCTGGGATGAGATTTGGTGCCTCATGGCGCTGCCGGCCGGTCAACCGTCGGAGCTCTGTCGTCTGCGTGTCACCTACTACGAAAACCATGGGGGACAGCGGGAGTGGAACGTCTATCTGCCCGCGGCTGTTGAAATGCCTGACGGCAAGGGCGGCACGATCCTGGTCGAGCGGATCCGCATGGTCGAAATCGGCGGCGCGGTGCAAGCGGCCGGTGCAGGCGAGCTCACGTCCATGCAGGTGCTGGGCGCCAACCTGGCTTCTCTCACGCTCGTGGCCGAGCAGGCCGGGGGCGCAGAGTTGATTCCTGCCGCCCCGTCGACCGAGATCAACGGCACAATCTTCTTGCCCATCGTGACCAAGTAGTCTGCCTACTTCTCCGGGTGACAGGCACTGGCACAACGATATCCTCTGGCACAACGATATCCTATTGAATAGAATCGTTCGAGCCAGTGCCTGTCACCCGGAGGCCCACGCTACCAACCCATCCCCTCCTGGCCATTCGACCAGCATAGAGTCTACCACCTTGTCCAGTATTCATGGCTTCTGAAGCTGTGGTATTATATGACCTGCTGCAATGGGGCAGCCTCTTTTGTAGAGCGACGTTCCGTCAGGGCGGACGGACCTATCCGGCATACTTACCTAAAATCCGTCACGGAAGTTTTGACAAAGGAGAAACCGACTATATGGCTGTGCTAAAAGATCTCGTTCCTGCCGGCGTGATTACCGGCGATGACGTCCAGACCGTCCTCGCCTATGCCAAAGCGAACCAATTTGCTCTCCCCGCGGTAAACGTGGTGGGTTCCAACAGCATCAACGCTGTCATGGAGACTGCCCGAGACGTAAACTCTCCAGTAATCATCCAATTTTCAAGCGGCGGCGCAGTTTTCAACGCCGGTAAAGGCCTCAGTAACGACGGCCAGCAGGCTGCGATTGCCGGTGCTGTGGCCGGGGCCGAGCACGTGCATCGCCTGGCCGCGCTCTATGGCGTGCCGGTCATCCTCCACACCGACCATTGCGCACGCAAACTGCTGCCCTGGATCGACGGCCTGCTTGACGCCGGCGAGGCATTCTACGCCGTCAACGGCAAGCCGCTCTACAGCATGCATATGCTCGATCTTTCGGAAGAGCCGATCGAAGAGAATATCGCCACCTGTAAGGTCTACCTCGAACGCATGAGCAAGATGGGCATGACGCTGGAATTTGAGCTGGGCGTGACGGGCGGCGAGGAAGATGGTGTCGACAACACCGGCATCGACAGCTCGCGGCTCTATACCCAGCCGGAGGAAGTGGCCTACGCATATGGCGAGTTGATGCCGATCAGCCCCCGCTTTACGGTGGCCGCAGCGTTTGGCAATGTCCACGGCGTCTACAAGCCCGGCAACGTCCAGCTGCAGCCGGCGATTCTGGACAACTCGCAGAAGTACGTGCAGCAGCAATTCGGCACGGAAGAAAAGCCCCTCAACTTCGTCTTCCACGGCGGCTCCGGTTCAGAGCCTGAGGACATCGAAGAAGCCATCTCCTACGGCGTCATCAAGATGAACCTGGATACCGACATGCAGTGGGCCTTCTTGGGTGGCGTGCGTGATTACATTGACGAGAATCATGCGTACCTCGAAACCCAGATCGGCAACCCCGAGGGCGACGAGAAGCCGAATAAGAAATACTACGATCCACGCGTCTGGTTGCGCAAGGGCGAAGATACCTTCCGCACCCGCCTCATCCAGGCATTCGAAGAACTGAACTGCATGAATCGCCTCGGCTAATACACAAGGGCGTAAAAAGGCTGGTGTTTCATCGGTCACGCTATCAGCGTGACAGCTCCAGTGTTCCGCCAAACTTGTTTTGACGACCTGTGCCTTCCATGGCGGAATCTGAATGCATCGGCACAGAGAGCATCGCCAGTCCGTCAAAGCAAGTTTGCCGATGCGCTAGTATACCTGCGAGTTATCGAGGAGGACCGGGATTCGTCCGGCCATCAGCCGGACCTACAGACCCTCAGCACGTAACAGCGGCTGAATTATGACAAAATCTCAGCCGCTGTGATTTGCCGGGGCAATGAAGCTCGCGATTCTCTATTGTACAAAGTCTAGGACACAAAAGGAGAAGGGGAAGACATGCCGGAGTATAGTTCACACCCGCACAGCAAAGTGGGTCTCGATACCCACGGTATCACTAACATCAAGACCGCATATTGGACGCTCTCAACACCGGCGCTCTATGAAGAGTCCGTCAAACGTGGTGAGGGCATCATATCGCATCTTGGCCCGCTCGTCGTGCGTACCGGCCAATTCACCGGCCGTTCGCCCAACGACAAGTTTGTAGTTAAGGAACCAACCAGCGATGAGTTTATTTGGTGGGGCAAGGTCAATCGTCCCTACGAGCAGGAACGCTTTGACGAACTGCACTGGCGCATGACCTCGTATCTTCAGGGCAAGGATGTCTTCATCCAGGACTGCTGGTCCGGGGCCGACCCCAAATATCGCATGCCGGTGCGCATCATTACCCAGTATGCGTGGCACAGCCTCTTCATCCGCAACATGTTCATCCAGGCGACCGATGAAGAACTGGTAGACTTTGAGCCGGAATTTGTGGTCATCGACTGCCCAGGCTTCCGTGCCGACCCAGAACATGATGGTACGAACTCGGATGTCTTCATCCTGGTCAACTTCGCCGAGAAGCTCGTGCTCATCGGCGGTACGGAATATGCCGGCGAGATGAAGAAGTCGGTCTTCACGGCCATGAATTACCTGCTGCCCTTCAACGAAGTGATGCCCATGCACTGCTCGGCCAACATCGGTCCCAAGGGTGACACGGCTATCTTCTTTGGTCTGAGCGGCACCGGCAAGACTACGCTCTCTGCCGATCCCAACCGCACGCTCATCGGTGATGACGAGCACGGCTGGAGCGACACGGGCATCTTCAATTTTGAAGGCGGCTGCTACGCCAAGACGATTCGTCTGTCGGCCGAAGCCGAACCGGAGATTTACGACACGACGCGTCGCTTTGGCACGATTCTGGAAAACGTGGGTATCGACACCAATACCCGCCGCGTTGACCTGGATGACGGTAGCCTGACCGAGAATACGCGTGCCGCCTATCCCATCTCCCATATTCCCAACGCAACCCGCGACGGGCGCGGCGGCCATGCCGAGAACATTATCTTCCTGACTGCAGATGCCTTTGGCGTGCTGCCACCCATCTCAAAGTTGACGCCCGAGCAGGCCATGTATCACTTCATCTCCGGTTACACGGCCAAGGTTGCCGGTACCGAGCGTGGCGTGACCGAGCCGGAAGCGACCTTCAGCGCCTGCTTTGGTGCTCCCTTCATGGCGCAGCGCCCCAGCGTCTATGCCAAGCTGCTGGGCAAGAAGATCGAAGAGCATAACGTCAATTGCTGGCTGGTCAACACCGGCTGGACCGGCGGCCCCTATGGTGTCGGCCATCGCATGGCCATCGCCAATACCCGCGCCATGGTGAACGCTGCCCTGGATGGCGAACTGAATGATGCGGAGTTTGTGGAAGATCCTATCTTTGGCCTTCAGATTCCCACCAGCGTGCCCGGCGTGCCCGACGAGGTGCTGCAGCCGCGCAACACCTGGGATGACGGCGCTGCCTACGACGCCCAGGCCAACAAGCTGGCAAGCATGTTTGTCGAGAACTTCAAGCAGTTTGAAGAGAATGCCCCGGCAGAAGTTTCAGCCGCCGGCCCGAAGGTTTAGTCATGTGTGAAGGCGTGAAACCTGAAGACGTGACGGCAGGACAGTCAGCTTCATTGCGCTGACTTCGCCAGCACGGATCACATTTCACGAATCACGCTTCACGGTCCAGAGAAAACAAAAGCCCTTCGACTCGCCAGTCTCTTTTCGGTGCGTCGGAGGGCTTTCTGACTTGCCCGCCGCTGACTTTGTAAGGAGATCGCGCATGCGTGCTGCTGCACAATCCCAGACGCCGACCTTTTCGCCTGATGATGCCCGGGCGCTTGCCGCGGACCTCTATGGCATCCACGGCGATGTTAAGCCGCTGCCCAGCGAGCGCGATCAGAATTTTGCGCTCTTTGCCGACGCGGGCGAGGCCTTCGTGCTCAAGATTGCCAATGGCGAGGAAGAGGCCGCAACGCTCGATTGCCAGAATCAGGCGATGGCGCAGGTGGCGGAGCGCGTGGGGCACGCACCGGTCGTCAAGTCGACGCTGGCAGGTCAAGCGATTGCTCGCGTCGTGGCGAAAGACGACGCCAGCTACTACGTCCGCCTGGTCAGCTACGTGCCGGGCAAGCCGCTGGGCACGGTACGGCCCCATCGGCCGGCGCTGCTGACCGACGTCGGCAAACTCTTCGGCCGGATTGCAGTCGCGCTGCACGACTTCGATCATCCTGCCGCGCGTCGGGCGTTTGACTGGGATCTGCGTCAGGGTCGCGCAGTGGTGGAGCGCTATGCGCCGCTGCTACCGCCCTTCAAGCGGGCCGTCGTCGCACGCTGCCTCGCTCATTATGATATGGCGGTCGCGCCGCTGGTGGATGCACTGCCGCAAAGCGTGATCCACGGCGACGGCAATGACTACAACGTGCTGGTCGAGACTGATGGCTGGTCCCTGCGCGTCAGCGGCGTCATCGACTACGGCGATCTGGTCTATTCCTGGACCGTTGGCGAACTGGCCATTGCCGCGGCCTATGCCATGCTCGACAAGCGTGACCCGCTGACCGCCGCAGCACACGTGACGCGCGGTTTCCACGCTGAACGGCCGCTGAATGAAATCGAGGCAGACGCACTCTATGGACTCATCCGCCTGCGTCTGTGCGTGAGCATGGTGATGGCCGCGCACCAGCGTGCGGCTGCACCCGAGAATGCCTATCTCGACGTGTCGCAAGAACCCGTTTGGGCGCTTTTGCAGCAGCTTGACACGGTGCCGACAGCGCTTGCCACGGGCATGTTGCGCCATGCGTGCGGGCTGGCGCCTGCTTCCACCACCGAACGCGTTCTGGCTTGGCTGGTGTCGCAGCAGGACAGCATCCACCCTGTGGTCGATGCCGACCTGCACGGCCCGGACCAGCTCGCGATCGACCTGAGCATGGCAAGCCCGCTGCTGACCGTTCATCCGGCATCGCTGCCGCCGGGCGGATTAACGCAGCTGGTCGAGAGGGAGATGACCGCCCAGGGCAAGACGATGGCTCTCGGACCCTACGGTGAGGCGCGGTTCATCTACGACCAGGCCCCATTTGCCGACACCGCCGAGGAATTGCCCGAAGGGCGCACGCGTCATCTGGGCATCGATATCTTCCGGGCGCCCGGCGCGCTCGTCTATGCGCCGCTGGCGGGCACTGTGCACAGCCTGGCGGACAATGCCGCGCCATCCGACTACGGCCCGACCGTCATCTTACGGCACGCCACCGCCGACGGCACGCCCTTCTACACGCTCTATGGCCACCTCGCGCGGGAAGCGTTGACCCGCCTTGCGCCCGGCCAATCGGTTGCCGCGGGTCAACAGATTGGCGTGATTGGCTCGGAAGCCGTCAACGGAGGCTGGCCGCCCCATCTTCACGTACAGCTCATGGTTGACCTGCTGGACCACCGCGGCACCTTTCCAGGCGTGGCCGCGCCGCGCAATTGGGCCGTCTGGTCGTCCTTCAGTCCCGACCCCAACGTGCTGCTGGGCATTCCCGCGGCATGTTTCCCACGTACCGGGCAGGAGCCGGGCGCGATCCTGGCGGCGCGCCGGGAACTATTGGGGCGCAATCTGAGCGTCTCCTACCGCGAACCGGTGAAGATCGTGCGCGGCTGGCGTCAGTTTCTCTATGATGAGGAGGGTCGGGCCTATCTGGACGGCGTCAACAACGTGAGCCATGTGGGCCACGGTCACCCGCACGTGGTGGGAGCGGCCCAGCGCCAACTGCCGGTGCTCAACACCAATACGCGTTACCTGCACGACAACATCGTGCGTTATGCCGAACGCCTGCTGGGCCACTTCCCGGCGCCGCTGGGCGTCGTCTTTTTTGTCTGCAGCGGCAGTGAAGCGAATGAGCTTGCGCTGCGTCTGGCGCGCGCCTACACGCGACCGCCAGGACATCATCATGCTCGATGCCGCGTACCACGGCAACACCCAGGCTCTAGTTGACATAAGTCCTTATAAGCATGACGGGCCGGGCGGGCAGGGCGCGCCGGCGTGGGCGCACAAGGCGCTCATGCCCGATCCATATCGGGGCGTCTACAAGGGCTATGACGTGGGAACGGGCACGCGCTATGCCGCTCACGTGCAACGCCTGGTTGCGGAGCTTGCGGCCAATCGGCAAGAGCCTGCCGCCTTCATCGCCGAATCAGTTCTGGGTTGCGGGGGGCAGATCGTGCTGCCGGCTGGCTATCTGGCGGCGGCGTTTGAGCATGTGCGAGGCGCCGGCGGCGTCTGTATCGCCGACGAAGTGCAGGTGGGCTTTGGACGGGTGGGCAGCCATTTCTGGGGCTTTGAGACCCAGGGGGTCGTGCCCGACATCGTCACCCTGGGCAAGCCCATCGGCAACGGCCATCCCTTGGGTGCAGTCGTCACCACGCCGGCCATTGCCGACGCCTTCGCCAACGGCATGGAGTACTTCAACACCTTTGGCGGCAATCCGGTCTCCTGCGCCATCGGCGAGGCCGTGCTGGACGTGATCGAAGGGGAGGAACTTCAGGCCCATGCCGCCGCGGTCGGTCGTGACTTCCTGGCCGGCCTGCGCGACCTGCAGGCGCGACACGAGTTGATCGGCGACGTGCGCGGGCTGGGGCTCTTTGTGGGCGTAGAACTTGTGCTCGACCGCACCACGCTGGCGCCTGCGCCCGAACACGCTGCCTACATTGCCAACCGCATGCGCGACCACGGCATCTTTATCTCCACCGACGGCCCGCTCCACAACGTGCTCAAGCTCAAGCCGCCCCTGCCCTTTTCCCACGCCGATGCCGAACGCGTCATCGCAACCCTCGACCGCATCCTCCAAGAAACCCCGGTCGACTATCAATTGACCATTGCTAAGTGACCATTGTCAATTGATCAGCCCATGCGGCGCTGAAGGAATTGCTTTTTGGAGTCGACGTTGAGGAAGGGATTGGTCTCTTTCTGCTGGCCCAGCGTATCGGTTGCGAGCGGGCCGTAGTTGTGGCCGGGGTAGACAATCGTGTTGTCGGGCAGCGCCATGAGCTTGTTGTGGAGGCTGTCGTACATGGCTTCCACGTCCGAAGCGGGGAGGTCGCAGCGGCCGCAGCCGTTGATGAAGAGCGTGTCGCCGGCGATGAGGTGGTTGCGATGCAGGAAGGACGCGCCATCGGGCGAATGGCCGGGCGTGGCCATGACGCGGAAGTCCAGCGCGCCGACCATGAGCGTGTCGCCGTCGTCAAATTCGATCAGCTCAGGCCCCTCGGGACGCCACTCGTCGGGCATCAGCCGCGAGATGTAGACCGGCACGCCCGTGACCTGCACCAGTTCAGCCACGCCTTCCGTATGGTCATAGTGGCCATGGGTCAGCCAGATGGCCTTGAGCTCGGCGTCGTGGGCTTCGAGCTGGGCAAGAATCTCGCCCACATTCCAGGCGGGATCCACGACTACGGCGTCGTTACTGCCGGTATCGCCGAGAATATAGACGAAATTGTCCATATGCCCGAGCTGCATTTGTTTGACATAAAGTGAACCGTTATCCGTCACGGTCAATCCTTTCCACATGCATTTTGATGATTTGGGTGGCGATCGCGCATAACTTGTAAGCCATCTCGCTGCGCCAAGACGAGGTATACTATAATCCTAGAGGTGCGCCCGTGCAACCGCTCGCGGCTGCTCGCGGCGCTGCGCTTATCAAACTCACTACGCATTTGGGAGGAAGCTCATGGAATATCTGCACACGATGGTACGCGTGCTCGACCTGGACGCCGCGCTCGACTTCTGGTGTAACAAGCTCGGGCTGATCGAATTGCGCCGCCACGACAGTGAAGCGGGCCGCTATACCAACGTTTTCCTGGCCGGCAGCGAGGATGACATGCCGCTGGAACTGACCTACAACTGGGACGAGACCGAGCCCTATGGTACCGGTCGCTTTTTCGGTCATCTAGCCTACGGCGTTGACAACATTTACGCGACCTGCGCGTCGCTGCAAGAGCAGGGCGTCACGATCAATCGTCCGCCGCGTGATGGTCGCATGGCCTTCGTCAAGTCGCCCGACGGCCAGTCGGTCGAATTGCTGCAAAAGGGCGAGGCTTTGCCCATCGAAGAGCCCTGGGCCAGCATGCCGAACGATGGTTCCTGGTAGACGATCCCGGGACTAAAGAGCGCAAGACAGCGGTAAGCTGAAATAGAAGAGCCACAGAGAGAAATGTGATCTCTGTGGCTCTTCTGTTTTCGTTGATAGAGAAATCGTTGCCAACAAAGCCAGCGCCGGTTGAGCTTGCTTGGAACTGAGCCAGCGCCGTCCTGAGCCTGTCGTAGGGTCGAAACCAAGCGGGTCGACGCCGAGATGCATCTTGATCCCACCCCTTCGACAGTCTAAGCATCCGTATACAACATGACGCTATCGGCGCGGCGTCCTTCCGGACATTCATGCCCGGCGAGCTAGCTCGTGTATGCCCCACTTCTCCGTTGCACCGTCTCTATCGACGTATGGACCCTGAAGGCCTGCGCTAGAACGCGCTCTATGCGTCCTTGGGTGCGGCCAGCATCTGCTGGAGCTCGCCGTTTTGGTAGAGTTCCATGGCAATGTCGGAGCCGCCGACAAATTCGCCGTTGACATACAACTGGGGAATGGTGGGCCAGTCGGAGTATTCCTTGATCGCATTGCGCAGGTTGTCATCCTCCAGCACGTTGCGCGTCTCATACTCTGCGCCCACGGCGTTGAGAATCTGCACCACGCGTGCGGAGAAGCCGCACATGGGGAAATCCTTGTCACCCTTCATGAAGAGCATGACGGGCGTGCTCTTCACGTCGCTGTCAATCTGGGTCAAAGTTTCTTCGTAGGTTGCCATTTTTCCACCTCACAGTTCAACGGAATATTGCGCTTTGTTTGCTTCCCACTTGGCTGGCGTAAAGGTCTTCAGCGCCAGCGCGTGGACGACGTTCGAGTCGAGTTGGGTCTTGAGGGCTTTGAGCACGGCCTGATGCTGCCGTACCAGAGGCTGCCCCTCAAATGATTCGCTGACGACGATGGCCTCAAAGTGCTGTCCGTCTTGCATGGGATCGATAACCGCCACGCGCGCGTTGGGAATCGCCGTCTGGATCATTGCTTCAATCTCTTCAATCATGGCTCTGCTTTCCTGCGTTTGATACATCGCTACATGGTCTACGCGCACGGCTGCCGGCCGGTTTATTTCGTGTCCTACACAATCTGACCCAACCCATGTGCGCTTGTGATCATGTAGCATACAGTACATTTGGTGCAAAGAGTGTAGCCGATGCCCCCGTTTTTGGGATAACCGGAGCGTTTGAGGCCGGTGTGAGAGCTCGCCTTGCGATGCAAGCGCTATCTAACGGCGGCCAAGCATGGCGCGGTCTCCGGTTCGCATTTGAGCCGCTCGCTCCGCGAAGGGCGTGAGGCGCAGTTGACGCACCCGGGAACGCCAAGCCCCAGCTTGGCCCGTGCTGTGCTGCCGAGCTGGGGCTCGGCGTTCCCGGCCGATCCTTCGCCCCTACTCGTCTACCACCAGCGGCAACCAGACGCGCTCGTTCAACTCTACGTTGCTGGGCAGGCTGTAGCTGCCGAACTCGACGCCCAGTGCAAAGGGGCCGGATTCACTGACCTTGCCGTCGATGCTCAGCTCTTCCAGGAAGAAGCTTGCAGCGGCTGACAGATGGCCAATGATTATGAACCAAGCGGGAGATGCCTGGACCTATTGATCAAGTGCGTGCTCAGCATGCGCAAGTATAATCGTCTAGTCTTCGAATCGAAAGTCGCTATTTCCCGCCTGCGTTGCAATCGGCCGATTTTTCTATCGCCGGCCGGGTCGCGATCAGCGCTGGCTTTCGTCGCCGGGCCAATTGTTGCGTGGAAGCACCCTCGCTAATAGAATAGGTACATACTTATTTTTTACTTTCGAATGGCTATCGTTCATGCCCGCCTATCGCTTGTTACAGCACAAGAACTTTACGCAGAGCCTCAGCGCGCTGCCGCCCACGGCCCAACGCAAGGCCGTCTGGGCACAGGTGCTGCTCGGCGCCAGCGGGCGCACCCCCGTTGTCAAGGGCACCATGGGACGCAATGCCCGCTGGCGGCGCACGCCCGTACAGGGCAATCACTACTATCTCTGGTGGATCCCCCAAAGCGAAAGCGGGCTGGAGCGCAACGGTCACGCCGGCCCAAACGGTGCGCGTAATACCATTCTCGTCCATTCCGTCCGCCATCACGATCAGACCGATCAGCCGGTCAATCTGGGTGCACTCGACGACTATGTGCAGGTGCCGATCGACACGCTCGATCCCCGCTTCGATGAGCAGCGCGCCATCAGCCGACCGCCAACACCCGGCGCTGTGAATGTCGCCACCATCAAAGGCTTGCCCGGCAGCGGCAAGACAATTGCCCTGCTCTACCTCTTGCGCGACCTGTTGGCCCGGGACGATGGGGGTCGTATTCTCTATGTCACCTATACGGCGCGCCTCAAGCGTGCGGCCCAAGAATTTGTGGAAGCCCAGTACGTGGCGCGTACCGGCAATGCGCCGGAGAGCTTGCGCGAGCGTCTGCGCATCGTTACCCTCAACGAGCTGGTGGGCGAGCTGACCGAGCTCGCCATTTACATGGAGCCCTTCGCTGAATTGAAGGAATTTCAGGCCTTTCTCGACCGCCAGAACCCGGCCGAGCTGGGTCCCTGGCGCGCCTACCCGCGCACGCTCTTCACCGAGATCCGCGCCTATCTGTTGGGGCGAGATTTCCCGACCGACTATGACTGGGCGCAGGAGAATCTGGGCGGCAGCAGCGTTGACCTGCTTACCTACGCTGAAGAGCGTGGGCTGGAACTGGACGAAGCTGAAATTGTTCATAACCTGGCCCACCGCCTGCGTCACATGCGCTACTTCCGCGACCAGACCGCCGCACGTGCCGCCCTCACGGAACTGATTGCCGGCAACGCTCCCGACTGGCTTGCGGGCCTGGATGCTCTGGTCATCGACGAAGTGCAGGACCTGACACTCGTGCAGATCGCGCTCGTGGCCGAGCTGCTGCGCCTGCGCGCCCGGGCTCAAGACGGGCGCGCCCTGACTCTGACCGTGGCCGGCGATGAATCGCAGATTGTCCAGCCCAGCGGCTTCGATTGGGGCATGACCAAGTACATGCTGGGTGAACAGATCGGCATCTGGCCCGATGAGTATGAATTTCAATACCAGCGGCGCGCGCCCGATAACCTGGCCCAAATCATCGACAACAGCTGGCGCTTTTACAGCCATTTGCCCAAGACCGCCAGGCCGAGCGCCAAGCGCGAGCGCGTCCTAACCGAGCGGGGGGGAGAAGAGGAACTGGGCCAGATTTTTGTCACCGCGCCGCCCGATGCCTCGTTCCGGGCTGCGGATCTGCTGGGCGTCCTCGCCGGCGAAGATGGCGAGGATGATGACCTGCACGAGCATGCGGCCGCCCTTCGAACTGCAATTGACGGATTGGCGGGCGAGGATCTGCCCTGGGCTGCGCTCATGGCCGAGCTTTCCAGCCGACCCGGTCGTGCGCTGGTCGATCTGACCGAAACGCTGGTCGCCCAGCTGCCGGCCCAGGCCGGCGCGCTGGCGGACGAGATCGTTTACCTGCCACGCGAGATCAAAGGGCTCGAACGCCACACGATTCTGATTCACGGGCTGAACGATCTCTATGAACGGGCGTTGGCCCTGAGCGCGGACGAGGGGAAGGGCAACATTCCCCGCTTTGAGGCGCGACGACTCTTTGACGAAATGCGCGTGGCCTTGAGCCGCTCAACCAATCGGCTGATCCTGTTGGAACCGTCAGGCGCGCCAGTTCTAGCTGAACTCGGTATCGATGAGATTGACGGCGCGTCTTCCCTGGGCTGGGCCGATCTGATCTTGGCCATGCAAACCGAAGAGATGTCGGAAATCGAGGCCATCGAAGGCTATTTGCGCGAGGTGGAGGACCTGATTGAACTGGATAAGTGGCAGCAGGCCGTGGCGCGCAACCGCCGCGCAGCCCGCCTGGCCCACCGGATCGGCGACGGCGCGTTGCAGCGCCAGGCCGAGCGACAGCATGTCCTCATCCACCTGCAGCAGGCCGATCGGCTGCTAGCGCGCGAGGCGTGGCGCGAAGCCTACGGCGCCAATCGCACCGCCCGGGAACTCGCCGCGGCCGCGGACGTCACGGAGCTATGGAGTCAGATCGACGAGCAGCTTGGCCGGATCCAGACTGTCGCGGCCGAGCAGGTTGCCGATCTGCTCACGGAAGCGGCTGAAAAACGTGCTGCCGGCGCGCCGGCAGCGGCCTATGCCGCGGCCACCCGCGCCCGCGACCTGATCGCACTCTTACCGCCCGGCGAAGCCGTCCAGGCCGTCAGCGACGCGGTGGCCGATGCCGCCTGGGAGTGGGCCATCCAGCTTGTGGCCGACGCCGAAGAGGAGGTTCCGGCGCAAGTTGCAGAGTTGCTGGCTGAGTCTGCCGCAATGATGACAGATCAAGGTAACGATGCCGGCGCGACGGGTTTGCAGTTGCTCAGCGAGCGCTATGCCACACTGCCGCGGCGGCGCAACCTGAGTGACGAAGACGTGAGTCGCGTCCTCGATTTTGCCGAGGAGTACCTTGCGCAGCTCGAACCCCTTCAACCGGAGCCCGTCGCCTACGCTCACCTCGTCTACTGGCTCCGCGACACGTATGCCGCGTTGGAGGAACACTTCCCCCTCTACTACCGCTGGTCGGCCCTGGCCCAGCGTGTTGGCGCCCTGACGGGCGATGACGCTTATCGTACCGACGTGCTCCACTTGGAGCAGCGGCTGGACGCGATTTTCGAGCGCGCCGGGGCCATGCAGCAACTCTGGGACGGCGATCTGGACCTGCAGCGTTTCCGCATCCTGTTGGCCGGTCTCCACGGTGATCATGCCGCGGCCTCGACGTCGTGGGAAGCCCTCGATGAAGTTCCCCAGGCAGCAGATGAAGCACGCCTGGCCGGTGACATGGAGCGGGCCTATCAGCTCTTGCGTCAAGCCAAGTTGCCCATCGACGAAGAACTGGCCACCGCGGTCAAGCTCCTCCGTCTCCTCGACCAGGTCGAGCAAAAGCACAGCAACCTCCGTCCCAACGAACGCGCCGCCATCCTCCAACGCATCGCCGCCCTCACCGAGAAACTCAACTAAACTCGGAGCGCGGAACGCGAAGTGCATTAATCACATACCCCACAACCCTAAAACCCGCTAATCTCCTCCACCAACTCCACCTCCCGCTCGCGCGTCATCCCCGCCCGCAGCCCATCATCACGCTCGGCGCGGAACCAGGACAGCGTGTCCGTTATGGTCGTGTCCAGTGGACGAAAGGTCAGGCCAGCCGCGATGGCGCGGCTGCAGTCTGCCTGGCTCATGCCGCGCCAGGCTGAGGGCAGCCAGAGCGGCATCTCGGTGTAGGGCTTGACCTCATGCTCCGTCAGGTAGGCTTCGTCCACCCATATGAAGTCAGCATCGCTCTCTGTAACGCGGCGGCAGTTGCGCAAGAGTGAGTCCATCGTCAGCCGATCGGCGGGACCGGTGGCGTTATAGACACCGGTTGCCTGCCGCTCGATCATGTCCAGCGTCCATGCGGCCAGATCGCGCACGTCAATAAATTGAACCTGGGCATCAGGGTCGCCAGGCGCCAGGGTCGGGCCACCCGCAGCGACGCGTACGGGCCAGTAGGTAAAGCGGTCGGTCGGATCGTAGGGGCCGACGATCAGCCCCGGCCGAACCGTCAGCACGCGGCCCGGCAGGGCCGCTTCGGCTGCCTGCTCGCAGAGCGCCTTGAGCGGACCATACGTCGTGGCGGTGATCTCCGCTACCCCTCCTGGGTCATCCAGCACACCCACTGACGACGCCTCGTTCAGGCCGGGCTGGTCGAAATCGGCATAGACCGAGATGCTGGAGATAAAGGTGTAGTGGGCAACCGAGTCAGCCAGCAACGTGGCCGACTGCTCTACGATTCGTGGTACGTAGCCGCACGTATCGATCACGGCGTCCCAAGTGCGCCCTTGTAGTGCCTCCAATGCGCCATCACGATCGCCGCGTAGCTGCTCAACTTCTGGAAAAAGCCCGGCATTCTGAACGCCGCGATTAAAGAGGGTGACCTGATGCCCGCGCGCCAACGCCGTCTCGACCAGGTGACGTCCGACAAAGAGCGTGCCTCCTAAAACTAACAACTTCATGCGTTTTGCTCCCATCCGCGCGTTAAAATTGACAATCGACCACCGACCACCGACAATTGACCATTGTCAATCTCCAAAGATCAATTGTCAACGTTGGGCGGCCTTCCAAATGCGCAGTCAACCTGATTATTACTACACTCAATCTGCGGTCGTTCCCTACCGCATACGCGACGGCAAGATCGAGATTCTGCTTATTACTTCGCGCCGGCGCAAGCGCTGGATTGTGCCTAAGGGCATCGTTGAGCCGGACCTTTCGCCCAGTGAATCTGCGGCCCGCGAGGCGTGGGAAGAGGCCGGCATCGAGGGGACCGTTGCGCCCGAGCCGCTGGGCACCTATACGTATACGAAGTGGGGCGACCTGTGTACCGTCACCGTGTACCCCATGCGCGTCGAAGTTGAGCTGCAGAACTGGCCGGAAGAGTTTCGCGATCGAACGTGGGTCTCGGTCAAAAAGGCGATCAAGCGCGTCCGTGAAGATGAGCTGAAGCTGTTGATCGGTGATCTAGCCGCGTCGCTGCAGGGACAAGTTGCCGAATGATCACCGGTCGCTCTCTGCCAAATGAAGGCGGTGGTGATTCCCACATCCTGCGCCTTGCCGCCCTCTTTGCCGACGATCCCGTCTGGCGCGACGCTATGGCGCACCTCCGCCAGGGCGTCACCGGCGCGCTCTATTTTAGTCACAGGCCCGGCGAAGTCTGGCATTTCGTTCAGACGGAAGAGGGCGTGCAGGTGCAACCGGGGGCAGCCAAGCGGCCCGATTTTGCCTTCTGCTTCACGCCAGCGTCTGTCGACCAGTTGGCCGCCGTAGACGGGGATATTGGTGACGTGGCCGTGACGCTCTTTGACCTGATCCTGAGCGAAGATTCTAACCGGCGAGTGGGCTTTCGCGTGCTTGCTCCTTTCTGGCGACTCGTGCGCAACGGTCACGTGCGTTTGCTGCTAGACGGTGGTCCCAGCGTCCTGTCATATGGCGCGGCCCACGGCGTTGGCAACGTCGGCCAGCTGCGTGCGTTTGTCGCAACGCTGCGCGCCGATGATGCCGCCGCGGTTGCGCCGACGTCGGACGGCTGCTGCTGATGGCCAGGCAGTCCGTCCGGCTGACCGAGCAACAGCAGGCCATTGCCAACCACACGACCGGACCGGCGCTAGTCGTCGCCGTGGCCGGCGCGGGCAAGACGACCGCCATGGTCCATCGCATCGCCAATCTGGTGCGCAGCCGCGTCTTTCCCGCCGAGCAAATTCTTGCTACGTCCTTCAATCGCGACGCCACCGAACAGGTGCGCAAGGCCCTCCAGCGTTGGCCGAGCTGTAAGCCTGTGCGCGTCCAGACGCTGCACAGTTTGGGGTACAGTATCATCAGTCTTGGGGTCGAGCGGGGCGCACTGCCGCCTTTCACCGCCAAGGGCAACCTTGACACCTCCGGCCGCCGCACCTTGCGCGTGGCCATCGATCAGGCACGCCTGGCCAACCTCGCCTTCGCTGCGCAACTCGACTATTTCGACTGGGACGATTTCCTCACCTATGTTGGGGCGTGCAAGGCCACTCTGGCCTACGCCGATCTACGCCGCGAGGCACTGCCGCGCGGCGTGCGCAGGCTGGCTCAGCAGGCCCGGCCGCCCCAGGATCGCCCGTGGTTTCTCGATTTGTACCAGCTGTATGAGCATGTGCGCCTGGCCCACAACTGGCTGACCTTCGACGACATGCTGCTCAGCGCCTGGGCCTTGCTGGTGCGCTATCCCGAACTTCTGGCCAACGTGCAGGCGCGCTATCGATGCGTGATGGTTGACGAATACCAGGACGTCAACCTGGTCCAGGCCGAGATCCTTGATCTACTGACCAGGCCCCACGGCAACTACATGGCCATCGGCGACGATGACCAGACCATCTATGCCTGGCGCGGGGCCAGCCCCGATTTTTTTCTCGGCTTTGCAAAGCGCTACCGTGCACCCATCTACTACATGACCGAAAACTTCCGTGGCCGGGCGTCGCAGCTGAGTCTGGCCAATCAGGTGATCGTCCACAACCGGCGTCGCCAGCCCAAGCAGCTGGATCTCGTGCGCGGCTTTGGCGGCCACACGGGGCTCACGTTTCACGGTTCGAGCACGGAGATGGCATTTGCCATGGCAGGGGATATGAAGGCCCTCGTGCAGCAGGGCATTAAGCCGCAGGAGATGGCCGTGCTGGTGCGCGTCTACGCCCAGACGCCATCGATTGAAGAAGCGCTGCGCGGGGCAGGGATTCCCTACGAGATCATTGGCGATGTGCCCTACTATCAGCGAACGGCAGCAGCGCAGGCAGCAACCGCCCAGCCGCCCCGGCCCGCCTCAAAAGCGGGCGGCGCCGTGCGCATCCTGAGCATTTTCCGCGCCAAGGGCATGGAGTGGCCGGCGGTCTTCGTGCCCGACTGCAATGACGGCGTTTTGCCGTTGGCCAAAGCCAACCGGCCTGAAGAAGAGCGCCGCCTCTTTTACGTCGCACTCACTCGCGCCCAAGAGCGCCTCTATCTCTATGCGCTCAACACCAAGCCACTGTCACCCTATTTGGTCCAGGCCAACCATAGCGAAACGCTGGTGGCAACCGAAGCCGTGGGCGCGGCGCTGGCCCGCGATCCGGCGACCTGGCAGCCGGCCGATTACGTCGCCGTCGGCGTGAATGCCAAGCGCCTCCATCTGCTTGGCTATCTGGCACGGCGCTGGCCGGCCACGCCTGCCGCACGCGGAAAGGTGGCCAAATCGGTGCTGGCGTTTTATGCGCTGCTACGCAAGCGGCGCCTCCTGCGCAGGCTGCAAATCGGGCGAGAGGATGTCCGCTTCTGGCAGGAGATGGCCGGCGCGCGTTCCAATCCGCCCGCGCTGGAACTGGCCGGCATGGATGAGCTATTGCGCCAAATCGTGTGAGTGCAGGGCGAGAGGCTGATGGGCTGCGCATGGGCAGCGACTACGGGCGGCTCAATCCAAGAAGCCCGGCGGCCGTTCGGCCTCACCCTGATTTGACGCTTGAGGCGACGTGGAGCATCCGTCAAGGATGCGCGGCCGGGTGAGGGAACCACCATTGGCAGCCCGAGAGGTCCCATCTCAGTAACTTGGCGCCACGACCGTTTTCTTCGTGTAGCCAAGCGAAAAGCCGAGTCGCTCGACGTTGCGCTGGGACGCGGTACCGGGCGTGGTGCCGACCGCGGCGAGGTCGCAGCCCTGGTCGCTGGCATAGCGCAGGCGTGCGTGCAGCAGCGCGTGCTGGACGCCCAGACGACGGAAGGCGCTGCGCGTCGCGGTGGAGAAGCAGATCGCCACGCCGTCGTGGATGGCCAGCGCGCCGCCGCCGGCGGGCGTGTCGCCCACCCAGGCCATGAAGCAGGCCGTGCCCGGCTTGTGCGCGTTGGCGAGGGGGATCACGACGTCGGCATCTTCTGGTGCGCTCGCGCCGCTAAAGCCGGCGCTGACGACTTGGGCCCACAGTAGGCGCTGATCGGGCGTGATGGTTTCAATACGCAGGTGCTCGTGGGGGGGCACGGCTTGATCCGGCACTGGCACGGCCAGGTCGCGCCACCAGATATTCTTGAAGCTCTGAATTGCATAGCCCCGACGCAACAAGGCCGGTGCCAACGACGAGTCGGCCAGGGGGCAGAGGTCCACGCTGGCGACTAGCGCGGCGGACCTTGAAGAAGCTCGCCACGTCATCCAGCATCGCCTCCGTAGCGGGCGCGTGCATAGCCAGGCCGTAGACGCGGTTAATGGGCGAGTTAGGGCCAACGTAGACGGCCAGCCCGTCGCCGATTCTCGCATGAGCGCAGGCAAAACCGGGATGGAGCAGCGCCTGGGATTGCGCGTAGTCAAGCGTGCTGGCTTGTTCCGCATCTTCCAGCCGCCGGGCCAGTGTCAGATCATGAAAGTACATGGCCTACTGACAAGCCTCCAGGAAATCTTCCCAGAGCAACTGATGGGCCTGCGGTAATTCAAAGAGCCGTTCGGGGTGCCACTGCACGCCAATCATCCAGCAATGGGTGTTACTCTCGATTGCTTCCACCAGCCACTCGTCCGGGACTGCCGTGCCCGCCGATTGAAAGGCGGGCGCCAGGGTTTCTAAACTCAGCCCCTGATGGTGATATGTGTTGACGGGCAAGCGTTCCTGGCCAACGACGGCCTGGATCTGGCTGCCGCGGCGCAATTGAACGTCGTGAAGCGTTGGCTCGGCTTTGGCAGAGCGATGGCCGTCAAAGTGCTGGACCATACCGCCGCCGGCCGCCACGTTCATCACCTGGCAGCCGCGACAGATCCCAAATGTGGGCAGGTCGAGCGCCAGGGCGCGGCGGGCGAGGCAAAGTTCCAGCTCATCTCGCTTGCGGTCAATCGCGGCAGGATTGGCGCCGGCCATCTTTTCACCAAAGTAACTTGGGTGCACGTCGCCGCCGCCGGCCAGGATGAGGCCGTCGAGACTATCGAGGATCGCAGCGGGCAGGCGGCCGATCGCATCAGGCGTGAAGCGGCTGCCGTCGGGCAGCGTAGCCGGCGTGTCGGGCGCAAGCACCACGCTCTGCGCGCCAAGCGCCTTCAATACGTTCAGGTAGTGCTGCGTGTTCTCGTTCACCCATTCGGCGTTGCCGTAGCGGGTGGTGACGCCAACAATTGGCCCTTTGCCCATGGAGCAATACTCCTGCGTGGTATGGTGACCGTGTGGCGAATGCATCTCAATGCGATGCGTTGCCGTCGAATGGTTTTTGTTCCCGGCAGTATAGCATAGGAAATCAGCGCGTTGACTAGAAACGGAAGGGAGCATGCGGCATCGTCGGCCACTGGGCGCGTACTGTACGCCTGCAGAGTTACCGCCGCTATGATCGGCATCGTAAGCGCCGCTTGCGTTGCGCCGCTTGGTCGCAATCGTGGTAACCTGAAGCAGAACGCACGTATCACGGCAGCAACTGACTGATTAGGAAACACTGCCCATGTTGACGAATACCATCATCGTCATTGCTTCGGTTCTGATTACCCTGATCGCCCTCTGGGGCGGTTTCTTTTTCTACATGTATTGGTTCCGCATTCAGCGCCCGGTTCCCGACCTAACGGGCGAGTACACATTGCCTATGCTTGATGCACCCGTACAGGTCAAGCGCGACAAGCACGGCATCCCCCACATCTATGCGCAGAGCGAGGCTGATCTCTACCGCGCTCAGGGCTACGTCCATGCCCAGGACCGCCTCTGGCAGATGGAGCAGAGCCGGCGCACGGCATTTGGTCGCCTGAGCGAGATCTTTGGCGAGGCCGCGCTCGAGGCCGACCGCTTTGCCCGCATCATGGGCTTTGGCCGTGCGGCTGAGCAAGAGCTGGCCGCGCTTGATGCCGAGACGCTGCAAGTCTTAAGCTGGTATGCCGAAGGGGTCAACGCCTACATCGGAAATGATCCCGACCGGCTCGCCGCTGAATTCAACCTGCTGCGCTTCCAGCCCGAGCCCTGGTCACCGGTGGATACGCTGGCCTATAGCAAGACCATGTCGTGGGCGCTGAGCATCAACTGGGAGAGCGAGTTGACCCGCATGCGCCTGGTCCAGCAGATGGGCCCGCTGCGTGCCATGGAACTCGAGCCCGACTACCCGGGAGCAAATCCGCTGACGCTGGAGGGTGTGGGCAGCGAAGAGATGACGCGCATGCTCTCCACGGCCGGCCTCTTGCTCAACCAGTATGAGGGCGTCAAAGCGTGGCTGGGCACCGCTGGGGATGGCCAGGGCAGCAACAGTTGGGTCCTCGCGCCGCAGAAGACCATGAACGAGCGGCCGATCCTTTGCAGCGATCCCCACCTCTCGCTGCAGATCCCCGGCGTCTGGTACGAAAATCATCTCCATGCGCCTGGGGTCGAAGTCAGTGGCGTCTCGTTTATCGGTTCACCCGGTGTCATGATCGGGCACAACGAGCGTGTCGCCTGGGGCATCACCAATGGCTTTGCCGATGTCCAGGATCTCTACATGGAACGGCCGCATGCCGACGACCCGACGCGTTTCGCATGGGGCGAAAGCTGGGAGCAAGCCGAGGTAGTCGAGGAGACGATCTCGATCCGCAAGCAGGCGCCGCATGTTGAAGAGGTGGTGATCACGCGTCATGGCCCGCTGATCACGGGCTTGCTTGCGACCGAGCCTGACGCTGACCGTCTCAACCTTGTGCCGCTGGCCGTGCGATGGGCCGGCCATATGCCCGGTAACTCCATGCGTGCGGTCTATCGTCTCAACCGTGCCCAAAATTGGGATGAGTTTCAGGCCGCCGTCGCGGACTGGGATGCTGCGCCCCAGAACTTCACCTATGCTGATGTGGACGGCAATATTGGCTATGTGCTTGGCGGCTCCATCCCCCAGCGTGATGAACAGATCCTTGGCCTGGTCCCGACACCCGGTTGGACGGGGCAACACGAATGGCCCGGCATGATTGCCAAACATGAATTGCCGCGCCTCTACAATCCCGCTTCCGGCATGATCGTCACGGCCAACAACAAGATGATTGGTGACGACTATCCCTACTTCCTGGGGATCGAATTTGACCCCGGATGGCGTGCGGCACGGATTGAAGAACTGCTCACAAAGAAGGCCCGCCACTCGGCCCGCGATATGGAAGAGATCCAGCTGGATACGGGCAGCAGCTATGCAGCCGAGCTAGCGCCCTGGCTGGCCATGCTCAACAGCAATGAAAACTGGGAAAACATTGCGCTGCGGGCCATCCGCAACTGGAACTATCGCATGGATCCGGACAGCGAAGCGGCCCTGATCTTTCACTACACGCTGGTCCACCTGCTGGACATGGTCTACGGTGACAAGATCGCCACTGGCCAGCGCGGTTTCCGTGGGATTGCCATGAGCCCGCTGTTCCTGATCCATGGGTTTAGCCTGCGTGCAGAAACGCGCCTGCTTGAACTGATCAACGAACATGCCGAATCGATCTGGTACATGGAGGCGAAGACCCGTCGTTCCCGGACGAGGGAGGAACTGCTGCAGGAGGCACTCTCGGCGGCCGTGCGCGATATCCGCAAGCAGATTTCTGACAATGCGCGCAAGTGGGATTGGGGCCGCAGCCATCAGATTCGCTACGCCCATGCCCTGGGCAGCGCACGCTTCCTGCGTCGCTTCTTCAACCGTGGTCCGTTCCCAATCGGCGGCGACGGCACGACGCCCATGTTGGCGCGTCAGGCGCCCGAATTGCCGCCCGGCCTCGTGCAGGTAACGCCCTCCTATCGCCAGATTTACGAAGTCGGCGCCTGGGATCGGGCTCAGACTGTAACCACTGCTGGGCAATCGGGTCATCCGTTAAGTGACCACTACGACGACCAGATTGCTATGTTCTGTGAAGGCGTTTATCATCCTATGCCCTGGAGCGAGGACGCCGTGGACGAGGCGACCGTCTATCTGATGACACTGTCACCCGATCATTGACGCCCGATCAGTCAACAACCCTGTTGCTCAATTGTGATGGGGAGAACGCCGGCTACAGTGGCCAGAAAACTGGAATGAGCAAAGTGGCCAGCAGCCAGCAAATGATGCTCAGCACCGATCCCACGCGCAGGTAGTCACCAAATGAATAGCCGCCCGGCCCCATCACGATGGCATTGGTCTGATAGCCGATCGGCGTCAGGAAGCTGGCGCTGGCGGCAAAAGCAATGGCCATGAGCAGCGGTTTGGCGTCGATGCCCAAGCTAAGCGAGAGGTTGAGCGCAATCGGCGTGAGGAGGACGGCAACGGCATTATTGGAGATAACCTGGGTGAGCAGATTTGTCATCAAGTAAAAGATTGACAGAAAGACGACCGGCGGCGCGCCACCCAGTAGCGCCACGATATTGTCGACGATCAGCTCGGCCAGACCAGTCGTCTGCATGGCCAGGCCGATGGGAATGGTACCGGCGAGTAGAAAGAGGGTGCTGGCGTCGAGCGAGCGCAGTGCCTCGTCGATCCGCAGGCACTTGGTCATCACCATGAGCGTGGCGCCGGCCAGAGCCAGCGTTACGATCGGAATCGACGTGATCGTCGCCAGGACCACAACACCCAGCATGATCAGCAGCGCTATCCGGTTCTTGGTGGTGCGCAGAATCGCACTATCGACGCCCTCAACGAGCATCATCTTTCCCCGATCGCTGACCGCCTGCAACTCCCCCGGCAGTCCCTGGAGCAGCAGCACGTCACCAGGGGCCAGACGTATTTCGCGCAGGCCGGTGACCTGCTGGCGGCCATTGTGCTGGAGCCCCATGATTTTGACCCCAAATTGCGTATTCAGATCCAGGCCGCCGATCAGCCGGCCTGCGTAGGGCGAGTCGGGCAGGACGACGGCCTCAATCACCTTGCGCTCTACATCATCGACGGGGACGCGTTGGCTGTCCTCCAGCACTGACATCAGCGCCGTTCCCATGGATTCGGCAAAGAGCGAGATCTTTTTGGGCGTGCCCGCCACGACCATCACATCGCCGGCCTGGAGCGTCAGGCCCTGCGTGGCTTCGGCTCGATAGGTGTCGGGCGAACGGATGACCTCCAGCAACTCTAGGGTCTCGCTGTTCTCTTCCTGCTCGCCAGTGGCGCGTGGCGGGTTCTCGATGCGGCGGTGCTGGGTGCCGATCCGGCGCGGCGCACGGCGTTCGCCCTCTGCAATGTGCTCGAATACCGCTTCCGCGGGCAGGCCAACCACGCCGCTGCCCTGGTTGACCACTAGTTCAGAAATGTAGGCGTTCTGCTTGTCAGAAATGAGACTGGTCAGTGGCGGCGCATGATTGGGCAGCAGACGCTGGCTCACCAGCACGATGTAGATGATGCCCACGACGGTGAAGACGAGGCCCAGGGGCAGAAAGTCGAAGATGGTAAAGCCGGGCCCGCCCGCTTCGCGATAGAGGCCGTCGATCAGAATGTTGGTGCTTGTGCCCAGCAGCGTCATCGTGCCGCCGAGGATCGAAAAGTAGCTCAGGGGGATCAGTAGCTTGGACGGCCGTATGCCGATTTGACCGCTCAAGGAGAGGATCACAGGCACCATCATAACCACGACCGGTGTATTGTTGACAAACGCGCTGGCCACGGCGACGATGACGCCAAGATATAGCATGAGCCGCAGGGGGCTGCCCTGGGCCTTGCGGGCCAGAAAGACCGTCACGGCTTCCAAAGCGCCCGTGCGCAAGAGGCCGCCACTCAGCACGAACATCGCGGCGACAGTAATGGTTGCCGTGCTGGCAAAACCCGAGATGGCTTGCGACGCACTGAGCAGGCCCGTAAACGCCAGCGCCGAAATCGACGCCACTGCCGTCACCTCGGTCGGCACCCAGCGTGTCATATATAGAATTGTTGTGATCATCAAGATGATGATCAGTAGCCATTGATCGAGTGTCATCAAGAACCGGCGTGATTGCGGCAACCGTACGGACAAGGTAGGTCGACGGACAATTGTGCCCGTCCACTTGAGTCTACATTACACGAGGGTCATGGGCTAATTGCTACAATCTGTACCAACGGCTATCATGGAGGCCGAGATTTTGGTCATCGTGCAAGTGGGTAACTGGGCTCTCCTGAATCGTTCTGAACGATGAGTATCGGTCATGCTGCGTTTGTTTGCCTGGCGTCTTTGTCTCGAATTTTGGAATTTTCTGGCCTGGCTTCTCCAATTCGCTCCTCCCTCATTTTTCCAAAGATTTGATCAATCGGTCGATTACTTTGCATTTGGGGCCAATTTGGATCCGAGCGTGCTGGCCCGGCGCACCATGCGTGTGCGCGGCGAAGCTGAGATTCTGCTACGCGATCACGCGCTCTACTTCAATCAGCCCGGCCCCTTTGAGGGCTTTGGCTTTGCATCAGTTGAAGCTGCGCCCGGGCGGCTGGCCTACGGCAAGGTGCTGACGATCGGGCGGATCGATGCCATACGCATGGATTTCTATGAGGTCGTGCCCTTCATTCATCGCCATCGTCGCGTCTGGGCGGAGCAGGACGGACGGCGCATCTTCTTCTATCAGGCGACCCACCCACGCGACGGGCAGATCCCCACACGTGAATACTTGGACAAGATTCTCTATTCAGCCGAGCGCTCATCAATCATCCCGGCTGAATTGCTGCAAGAGCTACGCAGCACGCCCACGCTCGCCGAATTGACCCCGCGTCAGGACCCGACTTTTCTCTTCGAGCGCTATGGCAGCGGCCCGACGTGGCTCGTCAACTGGCTCCGGGCGTATGATCGCCGCGGCGTGGCGCTTTTTCGCCGCCTCTACCCGATGACCCTTTTCGGCCGCTGGATTCGCCCCGAACTGCCGCGCGATTCCTCGTTCAATACTGATCGGCCCGTCACACCGCCGTCGACACAATCGGATTCCGTATCCGACTGAAGCTATCGTTCCGCCACCGTTCCGCCACACTGCCAAGGTTCCCCCACCCTGCGCCACACCACTGGAGTCTATGTGTCGCTTAATCCGACCGACCAACTGTTTGAAGAGTTTCCCCGCCTGGAAAGCACTCGACTATGTCTGCGCCCGCTCGACGCCGACGATGCAGACGCGCTCTATGCGATTTTTGCGGACGAAAAAGTCACGCGCCACTATGATCTGGAGACCTTTCGTGATCCGGATGAAGCGGCCGACCTGATTGAATTTGTGCTCGAAAGCTATGAGGCGGAACGACAGGTCCGCTGGGGTATCGTGCGCACGGCAGACGACCAACTAGTGGGGACGTGCGGTTTCGTCTGGTTGCGACAGTATAGCGCCGAAATCGGCTATGACTTGATGCGCAGCGCCTGGGGCAATGGCTACATGTATGAAGCGCTGATGGCGCTGCTCGACTATGCGTTTGAGGAGTTGGCGCTCAATCGGATTGAGGCGTTGGTGATGCCGGGCAATGTGCGCTCTCGCCGACTGCTGGCGCGCCTGGGCTTCGTCCACGAAGGCACCCTGCGCCAATACGATTACTTCAAGGGCGCGTTCCACGATATGGAAATGCACACGCTGTTGCGCGGCGACCGCACTTGGTCATGACCTCCACGGCGCCATGCGCTACTCTGCGACTACTGTGACCGCCGCCTGTTCGGTACGTCCAATGCCCAGCTTTTTGCAGAGCCGCGCCAGTTCGCGCTGTTCCGCCGGCGTGAGCGCGGCCATTTCTTCCGTGACCGCCGCCACGTGGCCGGGAAAGATGCGACTGATCATGGCGCGCCCGTCTTCGGTCAGCGAGATGAGCATGACCCGACGATCTTCCTCCGATCGCGTACGCTGGACCAGGCCCCGCTTGCAGAGATTATCGATCACCAGCGTCATGTTGCCGCCGCTCTTTAACAATTTGTCACCAATCTGGCGCTGGGACATGGGCCCCAAATGGTAGACGGTCTCCAAGACGCCAAACTGGGTTGTCGTCAATTCTTCCATCGTATGGTGGCTGGCCAGTCGCGCCGAAAACGCGTCCGTCGCCCGCGAAAGCTTAATGAAGGTATCCAACGCTTGGACTTGCTCTTCGGGACCAGCATAGTGGGTAGGCATGGCTCCCTCCGTTCTTTTGGAGATGTGCTCGAAGGCGCACACTGCTTTTCCGGCCAAAAAGTAGCTGCATTGTGAAAGATTTAATATCTAACAATATACATCGTCAGTCCGTCGCCGCCAAATCACTTGTTTGCTATTCTATTCGGCGTTAGGTTTGGCCAACCTCGCGCTCCAACGTACAATAACGCCTATGGCTATTCTACTCGCTTCCAATCCCGAACTTGTGCTGATTCACGCTCGACGCGTTGGCGACGATGGCTTCGTGGCCCTGCTTTCCGACGGCGAAAGTCTCTTTGCCGAAGCTCTGGCCGCGGTCGTGGACGACTTGATTGCAGTCGACATCAATGGGCCACGCTTGAGCCGCGTCAATTTTGATGCTGTCGCCTTCGTTATCCTGGACCTACCCTCAGAAACGCTGCTTGGTCCTGTGGGGCGACGACTGGTTGACGCCCTCGGTCATCTGGCCCGGGAGGAACTGACGTTGGCCTTCATGGGCGAGGGCGCGGCTGCGACCGGTCTCTTTCTCGTCGATGGCATCACCGCAGGTCTCAACCTGATTCCTCAAGCCGTAGTCGTCCCGGATGTTCAAGGTGTTGCCGACCTCCAGGCGCTGCTGGCGCGGATGAGCACACAGGGCGTGCGTCTTCTGGCCATGGACGCACCGGTGAGTGTTGTCTATGAATACGCCGACGACAGTGTCGCTGTCGAGGGCAGCGGCAACGTGCTGCTTGTTTCCTTTCTCCAGGGAGCGGATGAGCTTCACCCCACGGCCCGCATCCATGCCTTGACCATGGGCATGCGCGACACCTGGCCCGCTTAGTCCATTGGCCTCCATGAACCGAACCATTCTCATCACAGGCGCAACCGACGGCATTGGCCTGGCGCTGGCCCGAGGCTATGCCGCAGAGGGCGCACGCCTCGTGCTGGTGGGCCGGCGTGCGCGGGCAGATCTGGATGACCCGTTCTTTACGGATGAAACGTATTGCCGGGTTGATCTGGGTGATACAGACTGCGCCGAGCAGATCTCCGCCTGGCTTGACGCCCGCAAAATTACGAGCCTGGATTTGTTGATCAATAATGCAGCGCTCGGCTACGTGGGGTCGGTCGGCGAGCAGCCGGCTTCCAGCATCCGCACGCTGGAGGCGGTCAACCTGCGTGCGCCGATTGCCATCACCCATCGACTCTTGGCACGCGTGGAGCAAGCCGCCGGGCGCGTGATCTTCATCGGCTCTGTGGCGTCGGTGCTACCATCGCCCACCTATGCCGTCTACAGCGCAACCAAAGCTGCACTAGACGCGTTTGTGCGCAGCCTTCAGGTTGAACTCAGCGCAACGGACAGCCCGGCGCGTGCGCTCATGATCCATCCCGGCGCCACGCGCACCGGCATGCATGCCAAGACCGGCGTGACGCGTGAGCAGTTGGACTGGACAAAGTTCACGCCGGCTGAAACCGTGGCCGCCCAGATTGCGGCGCAAATCGACGGCCGCCGGCGCACGGCCGCCGTTGGCTTGACCAACAACCTGGCCTATCAGTCCCTGCGCCGCTGGCCCGAGCCCCTGGAATGGGCCATGCACCGGCAGGGCACCAGGGCCATCCGCGGCCAGGGCGAGCGCCATTGCGTCATCACCGGCGGCGCCGACGGCATCGGTCGCGCTCTGGTCTTGGCTTTTGGTGCAGCCGGCTACCGCATCACGGCCATCGACCGTGACCCTGAACAGTCCATGCGCACCCAGGCCGAACTGATCAACAGCGGGGGACGTGGCCGTTTTCTCATGGCCGATTTGCGGGACGAAGATGATCTCGCAAGCGTTCTGCATACGTTGGCGGAGAGGCCGCCCATCGACGTCCTGATTCATAACGCCGGCATTAGCGCAGCTGGGCTCTTTGCCCGCTTGCCGCTCGATCGCCAACTCGCAGTGCTCGACGTCAATTTTCTGGCGCCCTTGCTCTTGACCCAGGGCGTCTTGGCCGGCGGGTTGCTCACTGATGAGGCGACGCTCGTCTTTGTTTCGTCACTCTCCCATTTTGCCGGCTATCCTGGTGCGGCGGTCTATGCCGCGAGCAAAGCGGGCGTGGCATCGTATGCGCGTAGTTTGGCGGTGGCGCTGGCGCCGACGGGGCAACGGACATTGACCGTCTATCCCGGCCCGACGCGAACGGCCCATGCGCGACGCTACAGTCCTGACAATAGTCGCGAAGCCAAACGTATGTCACCGGAACGACTGGCCGAGCAGATTCTCTTTGCCGTGAGCCGCGGCAAGCGCCAGCTCATTCCCGGCCCGGCCAACGAAGGCTTTGCCCTGGCCGGTCGCCTCTTTCCCAGCTTGACAGACGCAATTATGCGCAAGACAATGCTGGAGAAAATCATTGCACAAGAAGCATCTGAGCGTTCGGAGTCAGCCTAGACGCAGGCTCTGGCCCCCTACCTCACCTATCAGAATCCATCAGAACAATGCGCACAGATCAATTTGATTACGACCTGCCCGATCACTTTATCGCGCAGCAACCGGCCGAGCCGCGTGACAGCAGCCGCCTGCTCGTCCTCCACCGGGCGGATGGCCGCATCGAGCACCGCCACTTCAGCCAGATCGGTGACTATCTGCGCCCCAGGGACTTGCTTGTCGCCAACGACAGTCGGGTCATTCCCGCGCGCTTGCATGGACGCAAGGCCACTGGAGGCGCGGTCGAGATTTTCTTGCTCAAGCCGCTGGATGACGATGGCCTGCTCTGGGAATGCATGACGCGTGGACGCAATCTACGCACGGGTGTGGGGGTGACCATCGGTGAAGATGAGCCTGACGGTGGTGAGACGCTTGGCGCTGTGATCGAGGACATTACTGAAGCGGGAACCCGTATTGTGCGCTTTTCGGCGCCGGTCGGCCCCTACCTTGACGAATTGGGTGAAATTCCGCTGCCGCCCTACATCACCGAATACGCGGGCGATCGCGAACGCTATCAAACCATCTACAGCCGGCCCGAGGGCAGCGCAGCCGCACCGACTGCCGGCCTGCATTTCACGCCCGAGCTGCTGATGGCGCTGCGGAGCGACAGGGTTGGGTTTGAGACGGTGACGCTCCATGTCGGGCTTGATACGTTCAAGCCGGTTGAGGCGGAGGAAATCGCAGATCACGTCATCCACAGCGAATGGGCTGAGCTTAGCCGGGATGGCGCGCGTCACATCAACGACGTGACCTTGCAGGGCGGACGCATCGTGGCCGTGGGCACCACCGCCACGCGCACGCTGGAGTTCGCCGCCACCGGCGCCCAGGGTCTTGACCCGTATGACAACACGGCTTGCCCCTGGCAGCGCACCGCGGCCTTCGCCGGCCCCGTTGACTTGTATATCCGTCCCGGCTATCGCTTCCGCGCCGTCGATCTGCTGATAACCAATTTTCACCTGCCCCGCTCCAGCCTGCTCATGCTGGTCAGTGCCTTCATCGGCCAGGCCCATCCAGATGATTTTGATGCCGGTCGGCGCATGCTGCTCGACACCTACGAAGTGGCCAAAGCCAAAGGCTATCGCTTCTTCAGCTTCGGCGACGCCATGCTGATCGTCTGACTTCAAAGGATAGCCGCAGCCTGAGCTTGTCGAAGGCGCAGGCGGGTCAACCCGGCTTCGACAGGCTCAGCCTGCGCGAAAGTCATCCGTACAAAATGGGCCCACAGCATCCCGCGAGAGGAAGCCGCAGCCTGAGCTTGTCGAAGGCGCAGGCGGGTCAACCCGGCTTCGACAGGCTCAGCCTGCGCGAAAGTCATCCGTACAAAATGGTCTCCACAGCATCCCGCGAGAGGAAGCCGCAGCCTGAGCCTGTCGAAGGCGCAGGCGGGTAGACCCGGCTTCGACAGGCTCAGCCTGTGCAAAAGTCATCCGTACAAAATGGTCCCGAAAGGTATTGCGAGAGGAAGCCGCAGCCTGAGCCTGTCGAAGGCGCAGGCGGGTAGACCCGGCTTCGACAGGCTCAGCCTGCGCGAAAAGTCATCCGTACAAAATGGTCTCACAACATCCCGCGAGAGGAAGCCGCAGCTTGAGCTTGTCGAAGGCGCAGGCGGCGTCAACCCGGCTTCGACAGGCTCAGCCTGTGCAAAAGTCATCCGTACAAAATGGTCCCAAAAGGTATTGCGAGAGGAAGCCGCAGCCTGAGCCTGTCGAAGGCGCAGGCGGGTCAACCCGGCTTCGACAGGCTCAGCCTGCGCGAAAGTCATCCGTACAAAATGGTTTGACAAGGTACCGCGAGAGGAAGCCGCAGCTTGAGCCTGTCGAAGGCGCAGGCGGCTAAACCGCCCTCGACAGGCTCAGCCTGCGCTACTCGACGGCAAGAATGTGAATCTTGGCATGGGGCACGGTCTCAAACGCGCCGAAATGGAACTTGAGCGTATATCCCCCAGCTAGATCGGGATAATCCGGGGCCTGGATTTTGGCCTGCTGGATGGCGAAATCAACCAGCTGTAGAAAGCGCTCGCTGTTGAGCTGCTCCAACTCCTCGGTGCTGGCCACATGTTCGACCGGCATGGCCATCCAGTGAACGCTGCTCTCGGGGTGAATGCTCTGAATTAGTGCAAAGCCGCTTTGTTCATCCTGGGCGATGATTGTGCCTGGTGCATCGCCGCTGAGAATGGCGCAAAAGGGGCAATCAGCGACAGTGTGAGACTGGGTCATGATGCGTTCCTCCTATTGGGTTGGATTCGGCGCGATTTGCCGGTTCGCTTTGTCTTCCAGGCCGGATTAGAAGCTGCGCTCAACGAACCGTCCCAGACCGGGCACGCCGCTAAATTCCTCATCTTCCACAATCATCTCGCCCCGCAGCAACACCATCCGTGTCCAGCCCTGTACCGTCAGACCGGAATAGGGCGTCCAGTCGCATGCTTCGTGCAGTGTTTCGCTGGTGAGCGTCCTGCGTCGTTCCGGGTCAAAGATGATCACATCGGCGTCATAACCCGGTGCAAGCACTCCTTTGCGGGTCAGCCCCATAAGCCGGGCCGGATTGCTGCAGCAAAGTGCCGCCCAACGCGCCGGGCTCAGGTGGCCGTGTCGAACGCCGAAATGATGGATCAGGGCCAACCGTGCTTCGATGCTGGGCACGCCGCCTGGCACAATGCTGAAGTCTGCCTGCGCCTTCTCTTCGCGCATCCATGGACAGTGATCGGTGCTGATGACATCCAGCGTTCCGTTCGACAATGCGCGCCAGAGGGCCGAGTGATCCGAACGGTTGCGCAGCGGCGGCGCACAGATGAAGAGCTCGCCATCGCTGCCAGCCAAGTGCTCCTCGGCCGTGAGCACGAGGTATTGAGGACAACTCTCACCCGTGATCTCCACGCCCCGTTCACGCAGTTCGGCGATCTGGCGGACGCTCTCTGCGCAGCCCACGTGAAAAATATGAAGCGGGCACTGGGCCAGGCTGGCCAATTCGCCGGCACGGTGAATGGCCGTCGCTTCCAGTCGCGCAGGGCGGGTGCGCTCATGCCAGATGGGTGCGGTGTGGCCCGCTGCTAATGCCTCCGCCCGCAGCCGCTCCAGCACGGGACCCGTTTCACTGTGCAGCACGGCGCTGCCGCCAGCCCGTCCAACTTCTTCCAGCGCGCGCAGCAGGGCCACGTCGTCCAGCATCATGCCGGCATAGGCCTGATACAGTTTGAACGTGGCGCAGCCGGCATCGATCACGGCGCTGACCTCATCCAGCCGCTCATCCTCGGCGCCGTGCCACGTGGGGATCGTCATGTGGAGGCTGTAGTCGATGGCCACGGCCGGGTCGGCTTCGGCGCGCCGGGCGGCCAGTGCATCCAGCATCGGCTGCTCAGGCCCGGGCGTCACGAAGTCGATGAAGGTCGTCGTCCCGCCGCACGCTGCGGCGATCGAACCGCTTTCAAAGCTGTCGCTGCTGACGCGCCCGGCCAGCGGCATCTGCAGGTGGACGTGAGGATCGACGCCACCGGGCATGACGTAGCAGCCGTTGGCGTCGATGACTTGTTCCGCATTCAAGCCGCGGCCAATCGCTGCAATCTCTTTGCCGTCGATGGCCAGGTCAGCGGCAAAGAGACCTGATGGCGTAACGAGCATGCCGTTGGTAATCAGTAGATCATGCATAACGCTAGGATTTCCATCGTGCGTTGCAGGACAAGAAGAGCCCGCGACCTCTATAACGTCCTGAACAGCGTCCCGCTACGCTGTCCCGCCGCTACGACTCCGGCGTGAAGACTCGGAGCAGGACACTCTCTTCGCGCGCCGGTAACTTGAAAGTCGCCCAACGCCGCCGGCAGCAGAACCCAGCCCACGGCTGCAAGCGACACCGGCTCGCCACCCCAGGAAACGGTCGCCTCGCCTTCAAGCGCGGCCCAAATCTCGAAGGTGCTGCCGTCACATGTGCCGCTGAACGCGCTGCCAGCGGGCAGCGCCAGGCGCTCGGTCTCGAAGTAGGCGCATTGGCCAATCTGCTCGCGGCGCGCGCCGTTGGCTTCGAGCACCACCGGCGTCAACGGGCCTGGCTCAATCAATTCGAAATTGAGTACATCCAGCGCTTGTTCTACGTGAATCGGACGGGGGCGACCCCAATCATAGATGCGGTATGTTGTGTTGCTGTTCTGCTGGATTTCCGCCACAATCGTGCCGGGGCCGAGCGCATGAATGGTCCCGGCCGGTACAAAGATCACATCGCCCACTTGCACGGGGACGCGATGGAGCCATTCGTCGACCGTGCCGTCATCGATGGCGTTGGCAAAGGCAGCCTTGCTCACGCCTGGCTTGAAGCCATAAATGAGCTCCGCACCTGGCTCCGCGTAGAGCACGACCCACATTTCCGTCTTGCCCAGATCCTCTGCATTGGCGAGACCATACGCATCATCCGGATGAACCTGGACGGAGAGCCAGCGGTTGGCGTCGAGCAGCTTGATAAGCAGTGGAAAACGGCCGAGTTCAAGCATGATCTGGTTGTGCGTACCCACCAGATCAACGCCCAACGCCTCCTGCACTTCGGGCAATGTTTTGCCGGCTAACGGTCCCCAATTGACCCGACTAGAGCCGTCGGGATGGGCCGCGATCTCCCAACTCTCGGCGATGATCCCATCAGGCAACGTGCGCCCCAGCTTATCGGCCAGGTTGCGCCCACCCCATACGTAATCTTTGAAAATCGGGTCAAAGGTGAGCGGGTAAATCTGCGTTCCTGATGTGGCGCTCGAAACGGATTGGGTCATGAGTCTGCTCCAAAGTGATGAGCCGATTATGTGTCGGACAATCTGTCCTGTGGATTGGCGTCATCGCCAGCGGTTGTTGCTACATGATCGCCACCAGGATGCAGGTGCTCGAGCATCGCCGGTTCGACTGTGCCGAGTTTGCCTACCTCGCCATCGGGAAACGGGTCCAGGTCAAACATCTTGCGCCAGGCGTATGCGCCAAAGAGCTTGATGCTGGCGGCTACTGGCGCGGCCAGGACCGCACCCAAAATACCGGCCAGACTACCACCCATCATCACAGCGACAATAATGACAACTGGATGCAGGTCCAGCGCGCCGCCGACAATGCGCGGAACCAGTACGCCGTTTTCTACCTGCTGCACAATGAACATGAAGGCAGCGACGATGCCGGCAAAGATCAGCGGATTCATCTCGCCAAAGGTCGTGCTCCCCAAGAAGAAGGCGACGATCATGGCGGTCAGCGTGCTGACAAGCGGCCCCACGATGGGCAAGAATTCGAGGAGTCCGGCCAGCGCGCCCAAGGCCAGGGCATAGGGCACCCCCAGGAGCCAAAGACCGATTGACACGACCACGCCAATCACCAACGCCAGTATGATCTGGCCACGCAGGTAAGCGTTCCAGATTCGGATAAATTCGACCATCAATTCTTCGGCATCGCTGCGGTAGCCGGGTTGATGGGCCAGGTCACTCACAAACCGGCCAAAGCGGGGCATGTCGCGCGCCACATACATTGAGGCCATCAGCACGATGAAGCCCGTCCCAATACTGGAAAAGACGTTCTGGGCGACGTTGAGCACCAGCGGCCCGCCGCGGCCTACCACTGTGGTCGTAAAATCGAGCACGCGATCTTCCAGACCGGCCACATCAAGCAGTTGGGCGATGTCTGGCGTGGTAAAGGTGAAGGGGCCAATTTCGTAGGTGTTGCCCGTGATTGTCAAGAGCAGATTCGCTACGCCATCGTAGGTCGCTTCGCTCAGCCCCGGCAGCGCGCGCAGCAAGCGATTCGTCTGGTCGATGCCAAGCAGGCCAAGCGAGAAGGCCAGCATTATCCAAATTGTGAAGACTACGAAGTAGACAAAGAGGACGCTCCAACCCCGCTGCCAGTTGAGGCGTCGTTCAAAGAAGCCGATCACCGGCAGCAGCAGGTACGCAAGGATGACCGCCGCAATTAGCGGCTGAAGCAGGCCGCGAAAACGCCAAATGACGATTGCCGTTAGCAGGATGGCAAAGAAGGCGACAATTGCTTTGGTGGTCAGATTCCAGGGTGGGGAAACATCTTCGTCTGGTTCTTCCGCAACCGTTAGCGCTTGGGGAACCTCTTCCGGAATCGGCTCGGTTGTCTCAACAGTTGCGGACATAGGATCAGGAGTTGGCTAGGTGCAGGCATTGGTTGGACCGGTCAGCCGGCCCGCTGTCGCAGCCATTATATCACATGGCGGCGTCTACGCGCCGCGACCTGGTCGGCATTTAGGCGAACGTCGGCTGCAGTGAGCGTATCGGCGAGTTGCTCGGGCGTCCTGCTGCCCACAATCGGGATAGTAACGAAGGGTTGCGCCCTCAGGAAGCCCAGCACAACCTGCGTGATGGAAAGTCCGCTCTCCAGCGCAATCTCCTGGAAGCGCACCAGGCGCGCCTGATTCGGCGCCACCGGGTAAGCTTCACCCACCTGCAGATTGTCCTGGGCCAACTTCTGAAAGAGGCCGCCCGCCTGTGACGAGTAAGGAATGGCGGCTAGTCCGCTGCTTTGATGATAGGCATAGAGCTCATCATCCATCGCCACCATCGTTGGGTCGGCAATGCCCGTCGGATCGATCACGGCTGCGCTCCACAGCATCTGATCGGCCACAAAGCCATCGATACCGCGGGCCTTCGCAATCTTTTGGGCCTCGCGGATACGTGGCGCACGCCAGTTGGAGCAGCCGAAGTAGCGAATTTTGCCGACCTGAACTTGCGCATTCAACGTTTCGAGGATCTCCTCAACTGGCCGGCTTGGGTCATCACGATGCAGCCAGTAAAGATCGATCACGTCGGTTTGGAGATTGGCCAAGCTCGTATTGAGGTCGTCTTCAATCTCAGCGCGTGACATGCGGGGAACGTCCATGGTCGCCATCTCCGGATGGGCGCCCTTGGTGGCCAGGACGATGCGATCACGCAAACCACGCTCTGCAAGCCAGCTACCCACGGTCTTCTCGCTCTGGTGCTTCTCACCAGATAGCCAGTTGGCATAGACGCTGGCCGTGTCGATGAAATTGCCACCATGCTCGGCGTAGAGATCCAACAGGTCCGCCGACTGCTGCTGATCGATTGTGCTGCCAATCGAGGTCGTGCCCATGCAGATGGCCGCTACGTTCAAGATCCGTGGTCGGAATCGTGACATACTGCATTTGCGCGTCTCCTAGAGTTTTGTGAGGCCGGCGAGCGCTGCGTCCAAACGCTTGATCCCAATGCCGGGAAAGGCCACGGTTACTTCTTCTGCGCCGCCGATGACGTTGCTTTCAATCACGGTGCCCACGCCAAATTGCGGGTGCTGTACGCTGTCGCGACGTTTGAATTCAGTCTTGGCGGTCGACCTGGCCGGTTTGCGCTGTGACGGGCGCGAGATCGGTTTGTTGGACCGATCGTGGCTGCTCGAGCCCTCTCCGCCGCTCCAATTGTAGGTGCTCTTGCCCGCTGCTGGCTTTGTGCGCCCCCAGCCGCCGCGGGTACTCGACGCGCGACGCTCACACGGGCGATTGTCATCCCAGTCAGTGATGCGATTGTAGCTCTGTTTGCGACGGCTATGCTTGTCGACCATGCCCGTCAGCAGGTCGGCCGGAATCTCGTCCAGGAAGCGGCTAGGCGCCTGTACCTCGCTGCTGCCCCAGACGCTGCGACGGAAAGCGTGGACCAGATAGAGCCGTCGCTTGGCGCGGGTGATGCCCACATAGCAAAGACGGCGCTCCTCTTCCATGTCCTCGCCATCGCCACTTTCGATGCTGCGTGCGTGGGGAAGAATACCGTCTTCCATGCCCGCGAGGAAGACCACAGGGAACTCCAGCCCTTTGGCCGTGTGGAGGGTCATGAGCGTGACGGCGCCGGCGCTCTCGTCGATCTGATCGGCATCAGAGACGAGTGCAACCTCTTCCAGGAAAAGCCCCAGCGCCGTCTGGTCGGCCGGCAATCCGGCGAGTCCCAGGCGATATTGGGCCGCAACGCCACGCAATTCCTGAATGTTGGCAAACCGTTCCTCGCCCTCATCCGAGCCGTCGCGTAGGGAATCGACATAGCCTGACTCATATAGCACAGCGTCGAGCAAGTCGGCCACGCTCTCGAATTCATGGCTGCGCTGGCGCATAAGCCACTGGTTGAGCAGCTTGGCAAACTCGGTCAACGCATTTTGCGCCCGCGCGGCAAAGGGGGGCGCAACCTGAGCTGCGTCAGGCAGGATGACGTCGAGGCGACGCTGCGTCACCTCCGGCCCCGCATCCAGGATCGAGAGCGCCACATACTCATTTACGCCAAGTTCGGCAGCCCAGAGCTTGAGCCCGGCCTGCGTCTTGAGCCCGATGCCCCGGGTCGGCGTGTTGATGATGCGGTCCAGCGCCACGGAGTCGGCCGGGTTGTGAATGAGGCGCAGATAGGCCAGGGCGTCCTTGACCTCTTTGCGCTCATAGAAGCGGGTGGCGCCGACCAGCTTGTACTTGATCTGGCGGCTGACAAAGGCTTCTTCCAGCGCACGGCTTTGCGCGTTGGTGCGGTACATGACCGCAAAGTCGCCGACAGAGAAGGCTTTCGAGGCGGTCAGCCGTTCGATCTCTTCACAGATGTAGGCCGCCTCTTCGACCTCGTTGTAGGCCTCGTAGACCGTTACGTCGAGCCCTTTGCCATTTTCCGTGTGCAGCGCTTTGGGCGTTCGACTCCGGTTGTTGGAAATGACGGCGTTGGCGACATCCAGGATCGTCTGGGTGCTGCGGTAATTCTGCTCGAGCAGGATGACTTTGGCTTCCGGGTAGCTTTCCTTGAAGCGTAGAACATTGCGGTAGTCGGCGCCGCGGAAGCGATAGACCGACTGATCTTCATCGCCGACCGCAAAGAGGTTGCGATTGTCGGTGGGTGGCCCGGCGAGGAGCTGCAGCAGCTCATATCGGGCCGTATTCGTATCCTGGAATTCGTCCACGAGCACGTAAGGCCATTTTTGCTGATACTTGATGCGAATTGCCTCATCATCGCGCAACAGCAGCGCCGTCTTCATGAGCAGGTCGTCGAAGTCCATGGCGTTGTTGGCCGCCAATGCTTCCTGATAGCGCGTGTAGACGCGCCCGGCGATCTCTTCGAAGTAGCGGTCGGCCCGATATTCCTCCGGCGTGACGAGTTCATTCTTCTGGCGCGAGACATGGGCTTTGATCGCGGTGGGGCTGTAGCGCTTTTCATCCAGATTCTGCTCGCGCATGATGGCGCGGATGAGGGAGAGCTGGTCGGCGCTGTCGTAGATCACCCAGTCGCGTTCGTAGCCGACGGCCGCGGTCTCCACGCGCAGGACGCGGGCGCAAATCGAGTGAAAGGTGCCAATCGTCAAGCCACCCAGACGCTGCGTTTCGCCGGGCAACGGTTCACCAAAACGGTCGGCGAGCAAGCCCTCGACCCGTTCGCGCATCTCTCGTGCGGCCTTGTTGGTGAAGGTGACGGCCAAAATGTTCCACGGCGCAAGTCCACCGGCATCGATCATGTGGGCGATACGACTCGTCAGCACGCGGGTCTTGCCCGAGCCGGGCCCGGCCAGCACCAATACGGGACCGCTGATCGCTTCCACGGCCGCGGCTTGTTGAGGATTCAAGTCAGAAGTATAAGTCATTGTGTATATCGGCTAAGGCATAGACTCTGCTGAGGGTGCATGCCACATTTTGGGGACCACTCGGGAGAAAGCGACCCGTCCACTTGTATACCGCATCCAAAATGGGAACGTACTCCCATGCCGAGCGCAGACCTCGGAGCAGCGGCCGCGAGCGATGGCCATCAACCTTCGTCTTCGCCGCGGAAGAGACGCAGATAGCTTTCGTACCGCTCAGAGTCGATCTGCCCGGCGTCGACCGCCGCGCGCACGGCGCAGCCTGGTTCATGGTCGTGGGTGCAAGAGGGGAAGCGACAGTCGTTAACGTATGGCTCCATATCCTTGAAATAGAAGCCTAGATCTGCCGTATCGATATCATACAGCCCCAGTTCGCGGATGCCGGGCGTGTCGGCGATGTAGGTCTCGTCGCCAAACGGCAGGGGCAACAGCTGAGCCGTCCGCGTGGTGTGCTTGCCCTTATTCATGAAATCGCGCAGATCGCCCACTTCCAGGTTGAGCGTCGGATCGATGACGTTGATGAGACTGCTCTTGCCCACGCCGCTGGGACCGGTGACCACCGTGATGCGATCAATGAGCGCGTTTTCCAACTCGGCAATGCCCTCGCCGCTCTCGGCGCTGGCATAGATGACCCGATAGCCCATGCTTGCATAGAGGCCAAAGCGCTCCTCCGCCTCTGATCCATCGGCCAGATCCATCTTGTTGACACAGATAATCGTGGGCAGTTCGTTGGCTTCGGCCAGGACCAGGAAGCGATCCAGCATGCGCAGGTGAGGCTCCGGCTGGCGAATGGAGAAGACGACCATGGCTTGATCCGGGTTGGCCAGGATCACGTCCTCAGCCGGCACACTCACCCCGGCTTGCTGCCTGCTCAGCACGCTCTGCCGTTCATCAATGCGTTCGATGAGTCCCTTATCCGGGCCATTGGGCAGCACCCAAACCCGATCACCCACGGCGACGAGCGTATCCTTGCTCTTTTCCTGACGCAGGCGACCCCGTACTTCACACTGACGAATATGATGCTCAATCGTATCGTTCTCTTCGATCGAGGTGCGCACATCAAAATGATGACCCAGCGCGCGGATGACAACGCCATGAATCAGTTGGGCAGAGTCCTTCTTGGGCTTCGCCTTGCTGTTCTTTCGCTCAAAATAAGCTTCATCGATGTCGTCGTAATCGTCGCGTAAATCGGCGGCGCGAAACTTCTGACGTCTTGGCAAATCGATCCTCCACAAGCTGCCGCGGCGAGCGGTCGAAAGTGGGCCGATCTCAGGCGAAACGACTTGGGCGGATGCCGTGAGACGGGCCATGATTATCCAGATACGGTCAAACCATTTGTTCTGATTTTGAGTGTATCAATTGGCGTGCAGCCTGTCAATTGAATCACGGCTCAATTTGTGCTTCCCGCGCCGGGCAGGATAGGCCGCGGATTGTTCCGGATTGGGCGGATGTGCGCGGACGAAACTGGATCGGAGACCGGGCCGGACAGATTGAAACGGAGAAGCAGTTCATCCAGACTGTGTGGCATTGTCCGGCGCCTGGCAGCAGCCGAGGCTGTGGCCGTGGGCCAAACAGACGCTGTCGATACGTGCCGGAACCTCGATCCCGAATTGGGCCAGCAGGCTTTGTACTTCCCCCAAGGGTAGGCCCATCACGCTTGTGTAGCACCCGTCCAGGCGCGCGACGGGCGCAAAAATCGGATGCTGGATTGCGTAGGCCCCGGCCTTGTCGAAGGGGTCGCCCGTGGCCACATAGGCGGTGATTTCCTCATCCGTATACGCACGCATGGTGACGGCCGTTGAGTTGAGCCGCATGCGAGATTCACCCGACGGATAAGCCAACACGCAGACTGCAGTATGGACGGCGTGGGGCGCCGCGCGTAGGGTGCGCAACATGCGCGCCGCATCTTCGGCGTCCATCGGCTTGCCCAGCATCTCCTGTCCCATGGCGACAACCGTGTCGGAGGCGAGGATGAGGCAGGGGGGGCTCTCTCTCAATTGGGCAGCGATGGCCAGAGCTTTTGCCGCGGCCAGGCGCAAGGCCGTCGCCGCCGGCTCTTCATCGGGCAACGGCGTTTCGTCGATATCGGCGGCCAGTGTCGTGAAGTTCAGACCCAGGTCATGCAAGAAGCGACGTCGGCGTGGGCTCTGGGAAGCAAGAATAAGATCCATGAAAGATTTGCTGGCGATCTCGCTGAAGGTGGTTGGCGGTTGGCAAGCACGTTTGTATCGTGGCGCCTCTTGATCTGCTGACTGACATGCCGACCCTTTGCCTATCACGTCCCCGGCACGGGCGGCCACATGTCAACCCAGTGTAGTGGATGGAATTCCAGCCGCCAAACGGTAACTGAAACAGGCACGGCCGGTTTTAACCTATTGGCTGAGAACGGAGACGGATCACAGACCCAACTCAATGGGGCGATTATTTCGTCCCAACGCATCGACTCCGTTGAACCAACGGATTATGAGTTTGCTGCGGCGGCCGATGCGACGATCTTCTATCTCGGGGGAATCTCCATTGATGGACGCGTGGATGAATTTGGGCCGTTCTTGCTTGGAGAACCCTGGGGCGTCTACAGCGCACCAGACGGCATCGACTTCCAGCATTCGATTTGGCTGCCGGTCGTGCGCTGATTCGGCGTATCCCACGCAGCTTTCATAGACTATGCTATCATGCGCTAGTGCAAATGGGCGTGAATGCCGCGGCAGAAATTCGGCGACTCTATCTCTGGTGGGAACTGTATGCGAATTTCTGCCGGGATTCAGTGGCTCAAAAGGGCGAGTAGACAGATTCGGGGCCTTCTGGCAAGATATGCGCCAGCAACGGAGATTCTTTCCACTTCCACATCCTGATGCCAGCCGTATCCGACCAGGTGCGTCTGGCCCATTCTTGCCAGAAAAGGAACGCGATGATGGGCACAAATGGATATCCCGGCAACGGTCAACCGGTGCGCGTGGCGCTGATCGGCGCCGGCGGGATGGCACGCCATCACGCCCGCCAGATTCTGCGCCAGCCGCAAAATGGGGCCATTGTGGTGATCTGCGAACCGTCTGTCCAGGCCTATGGGCAGATGGCCGAGATTTTTGCCGAAGCCGGACTGCCCGCGCCGCCCAACGTGCCTGATTTGGATAAGCTATTGGTGGAATATGGTGAACAGCTCGATGCCGCCTTCATCTGCACGCCCCATGCGTTGCATCATGACCAGGCAAAGGCCTGCCTCGAAGCCGGGCTAGACGTCTTGCTGGAAAAACCCATGGTCATGAATGTGGCCGAGGCCGAGAGTCTGATCGAAACCCGCGATCGCACGGGCGGTCTGCTGGTCGTTGCCTTTAACGGCAGCCTTTCGCCCCAGGTCCGCAAGGCTTCAGCCCTTCTGCACAGCGGCGAGTTGGGTGCGATTCTGACGATCAGCGCCGTGGTGTGGCAGGGCTGGCGTCAGCAGACGGTCAACACGTGGCGCCAGGCGCCGGCGCTGGCAGGTGGCGGTTTCCTCTTTGATACCGGCGCACATCTGCTCAATACCGTAGCCGATCTGGCCGGCGAAGACTTTGTGGAGGTGGCCGCCTGGCTCGACCCACGCGGCGCGCCGGTTGACATATCCGGCACCGTCATGGCTCGCTTAGCCTCGGGCGCGCTGGTCAGCCTCAGCGGCTGCGGCGAGACGATCCATTCGTCCGCGTCTGACGTGCGCGTCTTCTGTGCCGGTGGCATCCTGCGCACCGGCGTTTGGGGCGAGCGCCTCCAGCTTCAACGCAGCGGCCAAAGCCGGCTGATGCCCGTACGCGTTGCAGCGTCACTCGGCCCCTGGGAGCAATTCGTGCGCGTGCGGCGCGGCGACCTGGCGAACCCGTCACCGCCCGAGATCGGCCTGCGCATGGCGCGTCTGTGGGATGCGATTCAGGCGTCGGCGCTTCAAGGCGGTGCGCCGGTCACGACGGCAGCGCCCGTGGCCGCCGCTACGTGAACGTCTATCCAATCGCTTTGATACCTTGGTCGCGCCCATTCAGCCACAGGGGTCGTTGCCGGTTGAGCTTGTACCTTTTCGACAATGTCAAAGGCGCGAATCCAAACGGGGCAGCAGACGCAACCGGCTACGACGGGGGCATGCAAACTGCGCGGATATTTTTTTCACTTATTTGCGGTTGACAAGCGTTTCGATCCGCGTTATACTCTGGATCACATTTGACCGTCGCCTGCACACGTGCAGGATTGTTTAGTCCGAAGAATCGACACGATTACACAAATGAACGCAGTGCTTGCTCTTTCCAACAGCCTTGTCGTCGTAGTAAGCGTCATTCTTATTGAGCTTTTGGTCGTAGTACTTAGCGATCAAAAGTCAGCGGCGGTTGGAATCAGCTTGTAGGCCTAGACGGCCACACGCTCAGGTCATTGCAGACCCTTCCCAACCGGGAAGGGTTTTTTTGTGCTGTCAATTCGTGGCGTATCATTCGGGTTGATTTTTGTTCAGATCCTTCTTTTGCAGTTGAATGATAGCTGAAACGCACTTTTCTCTTCAATCGATCATCTTTTTTTGAAACCAAAGTAGCCGTACTACCGGTAAGGAGCCAATTGTCATGACCCAATCAGACCCAAGCGGGTCCAATCCCGCAGAACCCAGGACGATGACAGGAGCACAGATGGTCTGGGAAGCCATGGTGCTGGAAGGTGTGGATACCATCTTCGGACATCCTGGCGGCGCAATTCTGCCCACCTATGATGCCCTCTCGGCGTATGAAGAGGATGGCCGGATCCATCACGTGCTGGTCCGCCACGAACAGTGTGCTGCCCACATGGCCGATGGCTATGCACGCGCCACTGGTAAGGTTGGCGCCTGTATCGTTACCAGCGGCCCTGCGGCCACTAACCTGATCACTGGCCTGGCCACAGCACAGATGGACAGCGTGCCCATGGTGGCCATTACCGGTCAGGTGCCCACCAATCTGCTGGGCACTGATGCATTTCAGGAGTCCGACATCGTCGGCGCCACCCAACCCGTCTGCAAGCACAACTACCTCGTGACCGACGTCAACGAACTGCCCATCATTCTCAAAGAAGCCTTTTACGTTGCCCGCGAAGGGCGACCGGGCGTGGTCCTGGTTGACATCTGCAAAGATGTGCAGAACGCCACTGGCGCCTTCCGCTACGACATGGAAATCGATCTGCCCGGGTTTGAGCCCTATCCGGTCGTCGACAACGATGCTGTGCGAATGGCCGCCGAGTTGATCAACAATTCCGAGCGTCCCCTCGTGCTAGCAGGCCACGGCATCCAACTGGCCGACGTCAGCAAGGAGTTGCTGGAGATGGTCGAGCGGGCTGAGCTGCCCGTGGTGACCACGCTCTTGGGGACCGGGGACATTCCCGAGAGTCATCCGCTGAGCCTGGGGATGGGCGGCATGCATGGCGAAGCCTTTGCCAATCGCGCCATCCAGAACTGTGACGTGCTCATTGCAATGGGTATGCGCTTTGACGATCGCATTACGGGTCGGCTGGATCGCTTTGCCCACAAAGCCAAGATTATCCATTTTGAACTGGACAAGGCCGAGGTCGGCAAGAACATCGTGCCCGATCTGCCCGTGATTGGTGACCTGGCCGAGACGCTGCCCGCGCTGCTGCCCCAGATCGAAGAGCGCAGACATCAGATCTGGCTGCAGGAACTCAAGGAGTGGCGTGAAGAGACCACCCAGAGCGACATCATTAACTTTGAAGTGGATGAATTGATTCCACCCTACGTGATCCGCCAGCTCTGGCATTCGACCAAGGATGCCAAGGATGGGGCGATCGTGGTGACCGATGTGGGCCAGCACCAGATGTGGGAATGCCAGTACTACATCCACGATCATGCCGGACAATTGCTCACCAGCGGTGGCCTGGGCACCATGGGCTATGCGCTGCCCGCGGCGATTGGCGCGCAAATGGGGAACCGGGACCGGCTGGTTTGGGCCGTGGCCGGCGACGGCGGCTTCCAGATGACGCTGCAGGAGCTGGCTGTCTTGAAGCAGGAGCGCGATCTCCCGGTCAAGATCGCGATCATCAACAACGGCTTTCTGGGCATGGTGCGCCAGTGGCAGCAGATCTTTTACGACAAACGCTACACGGGGACGCCGGTCTGGTCACCCGATTTCGTTAAGCTGGCCGAATCATACGGTATTCCGGCCCTCTGTGTGACCAGGCCCGAGGAGGTCACGCCGGCGCTGGAGCAAGCAAACAATACGCCCGGCCCCTTCCTCATCGACTTCCAGGTCAAAGAAGAGGTCAACGTCTATCCCATGGTTGCGCCCGGCGCGGCGGTTGATGATCTGATTCGTCGGCCCAAACCGGTGGTCGTTCAGGGCTACAGCGGCGTGGCGCCCAGTTGGTAAGGGACGATAGAACGCGGACTAGGCGGAGTTCGCGGATGGAGACGGACTCGTATCTTTTAAGACGAATCCGGCCTCTTCCGATCAATCCGCCTAATCCGCGTTCCATGACAGCATATGCATCACATCAATAACTATCAGAGTTTGCAAAGGAAGTGGGGTCATGAAATATACACTCGTCGCCTGGATGCGTGACAAACCCGGCGTCTTGAATCGGGTCTCCGGCATGTTGCGCCGGCGTAATTTTAATATTGACAGTCTGCAAGTCGGCCATAGCGAGGTCGAAGGGATCAGCCGCATGACCTTTGTCGTGGACGGCAACGAGCGCATGGTTGATCAGGTCATCAAGCAGTTGCGCAAAGTCGTGGACGTCACCCGGGTCGAGGACATCACCGATCGCCCGGCCGTGACGCGTGAGATGGCCCTGGTGCGGGTTGCGGTCAACTCTGGCAATCGCTCCGAAGTTGTGCAGATCGTCAACATCTACCGCGGTGAAATCGTCGATGTGGCCATGGACAGCATGGTGGTTCAAATCGTCGGCTCCGAGGATCGAGTGGACGGTCTGATCGATCTGCTTACCAGTTTTGGCATCCAGGAAATGGTGCGCACGGGCCGCGTTGCCCTGCTGCGTGGCTCCGTGGGCAAGCGCGCCAAGCGTTCCACCGCCGTGTGGAAGGCCAGCGCCAATGGCACCAAGGACGAAGCCGAGCGGCAGCGTACCGGCGGTGTCTAATCATACTTGCCAGTTGATCATGATCAACTGGCAAGTATCAATTATCAATTAATCAAACTGACACACAATGGAAGAGAAGTTAAGTCATGGCTCAGATTTACTACGACAACAACGCCGACCTTAGCCGCCTGGAAGGGCGCAAGATCGCGATTATTGGGTACGGCAGCCAGGGGCATGCCCATGCCCTCAACCTCCAGGACAGCGGCATGGACGTGCGTGTCGGCCTGCACGATGGCAGCAAGAGCAAAGCCAAGGCGGAAGCAGATGGATTGCGCGTGCTGAGCAATGCCGAGGCCGCGGCCGAAGCCGACATTATCATGATGCTCCTGCCCGATCCGCTTCAGGCGCAGGTCTACGAAGCTGACGTGGCGCCCACTCTGAAGGCGGGCGACGCCCTCATGTTTGCCCATGGCTTCAACATTCGTTACGGCTTCATCTCGCCGCCCGACTTCGTGGATGTCTCCATGGTTGCGCCCAAAGCGCCCGGCCACCGCGTACGGGAAGTCTTTCGCGAAGGATCGGGCGTGCCCGGACTGGTCGCGGTCCATCAAGATGCCAGCAGCAAAGCGCTGGACGATGCCCTGGCCTACGCCAAAGGCCTGGGCTGTACTCGCGCCGGCGTCATCGCGACGACCTTTAGCGAGGAGACGGAGACCGACCTCTTCGGCGAGCAGACCGTGCTGTGCGGTGGCGTCAGTGAGTTGATCAAGGCCGGCTTTGACACGCTGGTTGAGGCGGGCTACCAGCCGGAGATCGCCTACTTTGAATGCCTGCACGAACTCAAGCTCATCGTCGACCTAGTCTATCAGGGCGGCCTCAACTACATGCGCTACAGCGTCAGTGATACGGCTGAATGGGGCGACTACAAGAGCGGTCAGCGCATCGTCACCGACGAAACCCGCGCCGCGATGAAGCAAATCCTGGCCGAGATCCAGTCCGGCGCCTTCGCGGAAGAGTGGATGGACGAATACCACGGCGGCGGGGACGTCTACTACGCCCGACGCGAGAAAGAGCAATCGTTGCCCATCGAAGAGGTCGGCAAAGATCTACGCAAGATGATGAGCTTCATGGACGCCAAAGAGGTCTAGTGGGCTGTTGACTAGAATTTTGTCACTCTGTTCACGTAGTGGGCGCAAAGCGCCATGAGCGAAGCGAAGAGGAATCTCAGGTTCGCAGAGTCGAGGTTTCTCGTCGCTTCGCTCAGTGGGAATGACAGGTGCTCTCTATCGTGAAGTACAGAAATCGTTTGGATTCTTTCGCAATTTATTTCGCGGGATGTACCGCCCGCAGGTATATCCTGGACAGATAATCATGACTACAGTCATCGCAACCATCGGACCGGCGTGCGCTTCGGTCGAAACTCTGAGCAAAATGGTCGAAGCCGGCATGCGCGTGGCGCGGATGAACTTCAGCCACGGCGACTATGCCTTTCACACGCGCATGGCCGACCTCGTGCGTGAAGCGAGCGCAGCAGTCGGGATCCCCGTGGCGCTCCTGGCCGACCTGCAGGGCGCCAAGGTGCGTCTGGGCTGGATTGAACGCGAGGTGCAGATTTACGCGGATCAGCAGGTGATCTTGGTTGGCGTCGAGGTTGACGTACGTGAACGACCCGCTGATTTGGAACCAGACGCGGTCATTTTGCCCGTGGATTTCGACTTGGCTCCCCATATCGCCGCCGGTGCCACGGTTCTGATCGATGACGGCAATATGGAATTGCAGGTGGAAGACGTGATCTTTCCGACCGAGGACGGCCACACCCATACCAACGCAGGCGGACACGTTCACTGCCGCGTGATCCACGGCGGTACCGTCAAGCCACGCAAGGGCGTCAACGTGCCCTATACGATGTTGCCCATTCCGGCACTGACCGACAAGGACCGCGCCGATGCTGCCTTTGCCGTCGGCATGGCGGTCGATTGGATCGCATTGAGCTTTGCCGGCAGTGCGGATGACGTCCACGAATTACGCGCCATCTGCGCCGAGGCGGATCACCATGGTCATGTCCCGCGCATCATGGCCAAAATTGAGCGGCCCGACGGCGTGGAAAACCTGGATGCGATCATCGAGGTCAGCGATGGCGTCATGGTGGCACGTGGCGATCTGGCCCTGGAAACGAGCCCGTGGCAACTGCCGCTGCTGCAGAAGCGGATCGTGCGCGCGTGCAAGGATGCAGGCAAGCCGGTGGCGGTGGCGACCCAGATGCTGGAAAGCATGATCCAGAACCATCGTCCCACCCGCGCCGAAGTGAGCGATGTCGCCAATGCCTTGCTCGACGGTGCCGATGCAGTCATGCTTAGTGCGGAGACAGCCGTTGGCGAGTATCCCGTCCAGGCCGTGCGCACGATGACGGTGATCAGCCAGGGCGTCATGCCTACGGTTGAAGGGCCGGTGCATCCGCTTGCGCTGCAGCCGGAACCCGCGGCCGGGGCGACAGCGTTACCGCCGCTACGCGCGCAATCGCGCGATCGTCAAAGTTTTGTCCTTTAAACGAGATCCGGGCAGTCGTGGAACCCGGTATGACGCCGAGAAAGGAGGTGATGGTCAATGGATGATGGCCTTAGTGACCTTCAGTTTTGCATCTGGTTGCCCCCATTTGCGGGCAGCCCGTCGATCCACATCAGCAAGACCCAATTGACGCTCACCTCAAGGAGAACGGTATCCAATGAGCCAGCAACAGAATGACCCCACGCACAGTCACACCAACGGTGAAGGGTCGCCCGAGTCGATGGATGAGACCGGCGATGTCGCTGTAGACAGTGGCGCCATTTCGGGAGGAAGAAATCGCAGAAGAAGTTGATGTCACCCAATTCGCTATTGACGACGTCAAGGCCTGGGCGCGTGAGGTTGCCCACGGCGACACCGTGCTCATCTTCGACACCACCCTACGCGATGGCGAGCAGAGCCCCGGCGCCACCCTCAACTCACAGGAAAAGATGGACATTGCCCAGCAACTGGCTCGCCTGGGCGTCGACATCATGGAGGCCGGCTTCCCGGCTGCCAGCCCTGGTGACCTGAATGCCGTACGCCAGATCGCAGCCACAGTTGGACGACGGCCCCGCTATGACGGCGAGGGCAATGTGGTTGCGCCACCCATTATTGCCGGTTTGGCTCGCGCCAATCGGGACGATATCGACAAGGCGTGGGAGGCGGTCCAGGGCGCGGTGCGCCCGCGCATTCACACCTTTATCGCCACCAGCGACATCCACATGGAGCACAAGCTGCGCATGAGTCGCGACGATGTGCTGGAGACGATCGGCGACATGGTCGAGTACGCAGCCAGCCTCTGCCCCAACGTCGAGTTCAGCCCGGAGGACGCCGGCCGCAGCGACCCCGAATTTCTGGTGCGCGTGCTGGAAGTCGCCATCCGCGCCGGCGCGACGACGCTCAACATTCCTGATACGGTCGGTTATACGACGCCGGAGGAATTTGGCAAGCTGATTGCATACCTGCGCGAGAACGTGCCCGGCGGCAAGGACGTCATCTTTAGCGTCCATTGCCACGACGACTTGGGCATGGCCACAGCCAATACGCTGGCCGGCTGCCAGCGTGGCGCCCGTCAGATCGAAGTGACCCTCAACGGCATTGGCGAGCGGGCCGGCAACACCAGCCTGGAAGAGACGGTGATGGCCATTCACGTGCGCCAGCCCGTCTATGGCTTGAAGACCAATACCGTGACCAGTGAAATCCATCGCGCCAGCGATATGGTCAGCCGCTACACCGGCATGGTCATTCAGCCCAACAAGGCGATTGTGGGCGCCAATGCCTTTGCCCACGAAGCGGGCATCCATCAGGATGGCATGCTCAAGAACAAGCGGACCTACGAGATCATGGACGCCTCCACCATTGGGCTGAACCAGAGCCGCCTGGTGCTGGGTAAGCATAGCGGTCGCCATGCCCTCAACCGTCGCCTGACCGAGCTGGGCTATCATCTGACGCGTGAGGAATTGAACGAGGTCTTCCTGCGCTTCAAGGACCTGGCCGACAAGAAGAAGACCGTCAGCGACGCCGATCTTGAGGCGCTGGTGGGCGACGAGATCTACCAGCCAGAGGAGCGCTGGGAACTGGTCAACGTCCAGGTGCAGTGCGGCAGCAATCTGGTGCCGACGGCCGTCGTCACTGCACGCAATGTGCAAACGGGCGAGGAGATTACCGACGCCGGCTTTGGCACAGGCCCGGTTGACGCCGTTTACCAGGGTATCAACCGCGTTGTAGGGGTGAGCAATCAGCTGGTCGAGTTCTTGGTCCAGGCCGTCACCGAAGGCATTGACGCCAATGGCGACGTGACCATTCGTATCGAGGTGCCGGAGTATAGCAGCGGCTTTACGCAGACCGCGCAGGGACGCCCGCGGCGGCGTCTGTTCAGCGGTCGCGGCGTCGATACCGACATCATTGTGGCCAGCGCCAAAGCCTACATGCAGGCCCTCAACAAGGCGCTGGCTTCGGAAGGCGCCGAGAGTTCAGCCGTTTCGATCGCTGCGGACGAGCCCGTGGCCCAATAAGGAAGCCCCTCGCATTCCGGGATTTGGCCATGACCAGTTCGGTCGAATCCCGGAATGTCTGTCACTCGTTTTGTGTGCCTCTGGCGTATTGTGGACACCCTTGCTTTGAGAACCGCTTCGCTCCCCACCCGCTCAAAAATCTGGCTCTTGATTGCGTTGCTCCTGGTCGCGCTTGTGCCTGGCCGAGCTACGCATGCGCAGAGCGATGGCGGCGCGCCGCTTGACGCACAGCAGGCCGAATTTGACGCCTGCGCCGAACTCGATGAAGCGGCGCTACGCAGCGAACTCAACGCCATTGCCCAGGGCGTCTTTGCCACCGACGTCAACGGCATTGATTTGGACGCCATCATTGACGGCCAGTGGGACGCTATGGAGATGGATGCGCTGGTTGATCGCGTGATCGACGATGCCATCGATCAGGTCGGGCGCGATGAGGAATTGCTCGACAAGATGCTTTCCGGCTGGTCGCCGGCCCGAGCCGAGGAGCTAACGCGCACCGTGGCCGAGCGGGCCTTTAGTTCAGAGGCATTCCGTCAAGCGATTGATGATTTGGCCCAAGGCGTCGCAGCCGAGATCGAGGCCGAAATCGCCCTGCTGACGGCGGAATCAATCTCGATCAATCTGCTCTGCCTGCGCCAGTTTATCGACCGGCACTACTCTGACGCCATCGTAACCGCATTTGCCGCCGACATCCGTCAGCGTGCGGGTGACGCAGAGCTGCTTGGGGAAGACGATCTCAGCAACGGCGTTCTGGCGGTGATCGATCTGCACAAGACGGCCCTCGGCGGCGTGGGCGTCATCGTCGCCAGCCAACTCGCGCGCCGGATTGCCGTGCGCATCGGCCAACGCGTTTCGCAACGGGTGACGGGTCGCATCACGGCCCGGCTCCTGGGCCGCGTCGGCACGGAGCTGATCCCGATTGTCGGCTGGATCATTGGCACAGGGTTGATCGTCTACGATGTCGTCGACAGCCTGGACGGCGCGCTGCCGCAGATTGAAGAGTCGCTCAAGGAAGAGGAAATCAAGGCAACGATTCGGGCCGAGATCGGGGCTACTGTTGCGCCCGAGCTGCGCCAGGAACTGCCCCTTCTCGCCCGCGAGATTTCCAACGACCTCTACGCCGCCTGGCTTGATTTTCGTCGCAAGTATCGCCAAGTCTTGACGCTGGCCGACGAGAACCCGGCGTTTAACGAAATTCTTGCGCAGAGTGACGACCTGGCCAATGCGGCTGAGTGGGTGGACGCTGTTCTGGGCGCAGCCGGCCGCAGCGCGCTGGACGCGGCGATTGCCGACGGTTCCCTGGCCGCGGTTTTGGCCCTGCCGCCGGCCGCGGTGGAGATCATGGTGCACAGCGGTTCGTTTCAAACGGTATTGGATTGGGCCGCGCTGGCCGGTTCGGACCTGGATGCGGTTGTCGCTGCCGAACTGCACAAACACCAAACGCCGGGCGAACTGGAGCGGGATCAGCTGCAGGCGCTGCTTGCACTTGACGATCCCTCGCTGGTCGCCAAACTGGCGCTACTGACGCCGGTGGAACTGGACGCGCTGCTGGAGATCTCCAGCGCAGGCTTGCGCGAGCTGGCCAGCGGCCTTAGCGCCGACGAACTAAGCCGCCTTGCTGCGATTCTACCCGGGCTGGATCAGACCGCACGCAATCGCCTCATCTCCGTGGTGACGGACGATCCGGGCGCGATGACCATGCTGGCCCGACCCGAGGTGCGCGCCTATCTGGCCTCGGGCAGGGATTTTGGCAGCGCGCTCGCTTTTTTGCGCGGTCCGTCTGACGTGATGGGCTTCGCTAACGATGTGCTGCGACTGGTCACGAACCAGGTTTCCACCGCGCTTTTTGCCACCAAGTATGGCTGGCCGCTGACGGTTACAGGCCTTGCCTTGCCTGTCCTCCTGGCTTTGGCCCTGGTTGGCCTGGTCCTACGTCCATTCCTTGGCCTGGCCGGACTTTTCCGCCGTCCCTCGCGGCGTTGACGGTGCAAGCCAGCCGCCAATGGAGCGAATAAACTGAGTCTATGATGCCATCAACTTACGCAGTGCCGTTGATCGCCCTGGATATTCTGCCTGCCGAAAATGCGGTAGTGGGCGACCTGCTCACGGCAACGGCTGTCCCGGCCGCCAACGTCGTGCGCGATATCCGCGAAAACATTCGGAATCTCACGGGCGGACGCATGGTCCACTATGAACAACTCGTGCAGAGCGCGATTGATGCCGCCCTGACCGATCTGGCCGCCAAGGCTGCGGCTGAAGGCTATGACGGCGTGGTGGGCGTCAAAATCTCCCATCCGAACGTCGTGGACGGCGGCGTCGAAGTGATTGTGTACGGCAATGGATTTACCTACCGTGTCTAGACTATGCCGGCTCGGGCTGACCGTGTTGATGTTGGGCGCAGCCTTGCTGGCCCCGGTCGTTCCGGTCGCAGTCGTTCCGGTCGCAGCCGCTTCTGCCGTGTCGGCGGATACGCGCAGCCCGCAACGTCAGGGGTACACGTACGAAGAGTGCGGGGCCATCGGCGCGGACGACCTGCGCACAGAGATTGAAACACTGGCCCTGGACGTCTTCGCCCAAGGCACGGCCGAGATTGACTTGCCGGCGATCATCGCCCGTGGTTGGGTTGCGCAGGGCATGGATCAAGTGGTGGATGAAGCCGTGGCGGAGGCGGTCATCGAACTCCGCCAGAATACGGATTATTGGAGCCGCTTCCTCTCCGGTTGGTCCGTCGAACAGGCCGGCGACTTTGCCGAAGAGATCGCGGCGCTTGCCTTTGCATCACCGAAATTCACGGCGGCATTGGAGACGCTGTCCGGCACAGTCGCTACCGAACTTACCGACGAGATAACGGCCTTGACGGCGCAGGCCGGCTCAACCGCCCTGCTCTGCCTCCAGGAATATGTGGGCGTTCAATACTCAACGACGCTCTATGAGCTTTTTGCCCAGGAGGTCGCCGCCGGACTTGAAGGCCTCGACCTGGCGGCCGCAGGACAGATCGATGTCTCGGCCCTCGACGTGCACGGCAAGGGATTGACCGGCCTGAGCGTAATCATCGTCTCCCAGCTTGTACGCCGTATTTCCTTGCGCATGAGCCGGGAAGTGGGCGAGCGGGTGGCCGGGCGGATCGCTGGCCGCGTCCTGGGCCGGCTGGGTTCATCATTGGTACCGCTGGCGGGCTGGGTGATTGGGGCCGGTCTCATCGTGTGGGACCTGGTCGAGGGGGCCAATGGCGCGTTGCCGCAGATTGAACGGTCGCTCACCAGTCCAGAAATCAAGGCGGCGATTGCAGAGGAGTTGGCGGCGGGCGTCACTGAGGAACTGAAAAGCGAGATGGAGCTGATTGCCTCGACCATTGCCACGGACATGGTTGAAGAGTGGCGCCTTTTCTGCACCCGCCATCCCTACCTGTGTTCGTTGCCGGCAGAGAACGAGACCTTCCGCGTTATTCTTGATACGACGCCCGTCCAGAACCTGGAAGATCTCTCGGGCCTGGTCGATGCCTATATGGAAGTCTTGGGGCGGGTGGCCTTGGAGGATGCCGTGGCAACCGGTGCGTTTGAGCAGATGTTGGTTGCACCGGGGTTTGCCGCCGTTATCATCCGCGATACGGCCTCGACCGATCAGGTGTTGACCTGGCTGGAACGGGTCGGCGCAGAATGGTTGCCGGTCGCGCAGGCCGGCGTCCATCGCCACTTCAACCCGGATCAATTGAGTGACAGTGAACTCTCTGCGCTGACCGCGCTGGGTGATCGTGATGCGGTGGCGGTCATGGCTGCCCTGCCGCCAGAGGTCGCGACTGCATTGCTTGATGCCCGGCCGTCGGATGTGGCGGCTGTCGTCGTACGCATACCGCCCGAAGATTTGGCATGGCTTGCGGCGCAAGGCGACACGCTCGGCGCGCCCTTACCGCTACTGATGCGGGATCTGGCCGCGGGCACGACCAGTATGGATGCCCTGCGGATGACCGTCAGCGCCGGCGCAACGGCGACCGCAGCCAGTGTGGCTGCGGCGGCGCCGGATCCCGCCGGCGATGATACCCTTGACGAGGCGGTCGCTCCCATCTCCGATCTGGCCGCGCAAACGCCCGTCGGCCTGAGTCCAATCCTGCTGGTTGCGGGACTCGTTCTGTTCCTCCTCGCTTTTGCAGGATTTGTCATACTTGTCCAAAATAGTGTAAAACGTAACAAGCAAGTATAGACCCCGGAAAACTGGACACGACATTTCAGCTTGCCCCCTGTATTCTGACTATCCCTTCAGCGTGGAAGGCTTCATCGTGGATGGCATTGAGTCAAAGCCGACAGTGCAGTCGCGCAACACGTGAACTAACTGCATGTCATGAGCAGGTCTTTGACATCGATATCGAGAGGAGTACCACATTGAAGCACGATCATCGTTCCCATGTTGAACGTTCTCATACTGATCCGCGCACGGCTGTAGATTCGTTGGACGGCGGCTTTGGCTTGCCCGCTGCCGCCGGGCTTTATCATCCGCGTCACGAGCACGATGCCTGCGGCATAGGATTTGTGGCCCATGTCGAAGGCAAGCGCTCCCACCGCGTGCTGGAGATGGGGCTCGAGGCCCTGTGCAAGCATGCACATCGGGGCGCGGTGGCGGACGATCGCAAGACCGGTGACGGCGCCGGCATCCTCACGCAGCTGCCACATGAATTTTTTAACCGCGAATTGAGACGCATGGGCATTGACGCGCCGCCCCCGGCAGATCTGGCGGTCGGTCAGCTCTTCCTCAACCGCCAGAATGGGGAAGACCGCGGCGCAGGCGCGCGCGAGATTATCCGCGCCACCCTACGCAAACTAAAACTGGAAGTTCTGACCTTCCGGTCGGTTCCGGTAATTGAAACCGCGCTCGGCGAGCGCGCAGAGATGAGCCGCCCCTGGATGGCGCAGGTCATGGTGCGGCGCACCGAAGAGGCTTGTGAGGCGGGTGACGACTTCGAGCGTCTGCTCTATATCGCACGCAAACACATCGTCGCTCGGGCACGGGATGCGGGTGTGCAGCGCCTCTATATTCCCAGCTTCAGCAGTCGCACGATTGTCTACAAGGGGCTGGTACTGGCAACCGAACTCGAGCATTTCTATCCAGACCTATCGGACCCCGATTTTCGCACCGCGATCGCCGTCTTTCACCAACGCTACAGCACGAATACGTTCCCGACATGGGAGCGCGCCCAGCCCTTCCGTCTCCTCTGCCACAACGGCGAGATCAATACGCTGGAGGGCAATGTCAACTGGATGTTGGCGCGCCAGCCCGATCTCGAGAGCGCCCATTGGTCCGAGGCAGGTCGCGAGTTGATGCCCATCATTGGCATGGAGGGCAGCGACAGCGGCAAGCTCGATAACGTGCTCGAACTGCTTGTGCGCAGCGGCCGTGATGTGCGTCACGCCGCTATGATGATGGTGCCGGAAGCCTGGGAGCGCCTGTCCGACGCCGAGGTCACGCCCGAACGGCGCGCCTTCTACGAATATCACTCGGCGCTCATGGAGCCATGGGATGGACCGGCCGCCGTGACCTATACGGATGGTCGCATTGTTGGGACCCTGCTTGATCGCAACGGTCTGCGCCCGGCGCGCTATGTCGAACTTGACAACGGCTACGTTATCAGCGCCAGCGAGATGGGCACGGTGCACTACGAAGAGGACCGCGTGATCCGCAAGGGGCGGATTGCCCCCGGGCAGATCTTCTGTGTTGATACGGCGCGCGGCGTCGTCATGAATGACGAGGAGATCACCCAATACTTTGCGGCGCGCAGACCGTATAGCAAATGGGTGCGCGACAATCTACTACGCCTCGACGAAGTGACCGGCAAGCCGGAGAGTGTCGCCATCTCCGAAGTGGAAGCAGTCGATCGCGCTGATCAACGGCAAGAACGGCCATGTCGCCACGGCGGCGGGGGACCGTGAGCCGCTTGCGAACCGTCAGGCTTCGTTTGGCTATACGCGCGAAGAGCTAATCGTCGTGCTTCGTCCTATGATCGTGGACGCCAAGGAGCCTGTCGGTGCAATGGGCGATGACACACCGCCTGCCGCCATGAGCAAGCTGCCACGCCCGCTCTTTCACTACTTCAAGCAACGTTTTGCCGAAGTGACCAACCCGCCGATTGATCCGCTGCGCGAGGAATTGGTCATGAGCCTGCGCGTGTTGCTTGGCAAGCGCAGTAATTTGCTCGCGGAAGAGCCGGAGGCGACCCGCCTGATCGAGCTCGCCTCGCCAATTCTGCTGCCCTATCAGTTGGAGGCTCTGCAGGGGCTCGAGCGGCCCGAGTTCCGCACCGCTATGGTAAACGCGACCTGGCCGGCGCCGGCCGGCGTGGATGCGGGTGACGCGGCAGACGCGCTGCGTGCAGCGGTCGCACGCCTCTGCGCCGATGCCGAGGATGCCGTGCGCGGCGGCGCACGTATCCTGATCATCAACGACGAGGCGGCAGACCAGCATACGTTGCCAATTCCCTCGCTCTTGGCCACCGGCGCCGTGCATCATCATCTGATTCGCAATGGTATTCGCATGCACGCCAGCCTGATTGTAGCCAGCGGCGAACCGCGTGAGGTCCACCATATCGCTGCGTTAATTGGGTATGGGGCGAATGCGGTCTATCCCTACCTCGTCTATGAGACCATCCAGGACCTGGTCGCCGAAGATCGTAAAGTAGAGCATTTGGACGCTGGCGCAGGGTACGAAAACTTTGCCAAGGCGGTTGATACAGGGCTGCTCAAGATCATGAGCAAGATGGGCATCAGCACCATCGATTCCTACTGCGGCGCACAGATTTTTGAGGCGCTTGGCGTGGGCGAGGAGCTGCTGGAGACAGCCTTTGTGGGCACGCCCAGCGTTTTGGGCGGCATCGGCTTTAGCAGCGTGGCCGAGGATGTCCTGGCCTGGCACAAGTACGGCTATCCCGAGAGCGACACCAGCAAAACGGTCAAGCTGGAGACGTGGGGCATCTACAAGTCTCGCCGCGGCGGCGAACTGCATGAGTGGAGCCCACAGGTGGTCAAGGCGCTGACTGCGGCCGTGCGTGCTGAGAGTGAGGAGCTGCGGCTGGCCGAATACAAGGGGTACGCGGAGATGGTGAACGAGATGCAGCTGGCGCCACGTCACCTGCTGGATTTCCGCCGCCTGCGTCCGCCCGTGCCCATCGAGCAAGTGGAATCGGCCGATCGTATCTTCAAGCGCTTCAGCACAGCCGCCATGAGCCACGGCGCGCTCAGCGCTGAAGCCCACGAGACGCTGGCCATTGCCATGAATCGTTTGGGCGGCATGAGCAACAGCGGTGAGGGCGGTGAGGCCAAAGATCGTTACTTCACCGAGCGCGCCAGTCGTATCAAGCAGGTTGCTTCGGGCCGCTTTGGCGTGACGCCCGAATATCTGATGAGCGCCGACGAGCTGCAAATCAAGATGGCCCAGGGCTCGAAGCCGGGCGAGGGCGGCCAACTACCGGGCCACAAGGTGAGCGCTGAAATTGCCGTGCTTCGCCATTCCACGCCCGGCGTCGCGCTGATTAGCCCGCCACCTCACCATGACATCTATAGCATTGAGGACCTGGCCCAACTGATCTTCGATCTGAAAACCATCAACCCCAACGCCAAGGTTAGCGTGAAATTGGTGGCCGAGATCGGCGTCGGCACCATTGCGGCAGGCGTGGTCAAGGGGTTCGCCGACGTGATTCATCTGAGCGGCTCCAATGGCGGAACGGGCGCAAGCCCGCTGAGCAGCATCAAGAACGCGGGGCTGGCCTGGGAGATCGGACTGGCTGAGACCCATCAGGTCTTGTTGGCCAACGGGCTGCGCACGCGTGTGACTCTGCGCACGGACGGCGGCTTGGCCACCGGTCGCGACGTGGTCATGGCGGCCATGCTGGGGGCTGACGAGTATAGCTTCGGCACCAGCGCCATGATCGCCGAAGGTTGTATCATGGCGCGTGTCTGTCACAAGAATACGTGCCCCGTGGGCGTGGCCACCCAGGTGCCCGAACTGCGTGCCAAGTTTGACGGGACGCCGGAGATGGTCATGCACTTCATGGCCCACATCGCGCGAAGAAGTGCGGGAGATTCTGGCCGATCTTGGTTTCCGCAGCCTGGATGAAATCGTGGGTCATCCGGAAATGCTCGAACAGGTGATTCACGGGCGCGACGCCGGCTTCATGGATCTCGCGCCGCTCCTCTACGTGCCGGATACGGGCAGCGCGCGGCGTAAGGTGTTGCCCAAGAATGAAATTGTAGCCAATGAGACGGTGGGCGATCGCATTGTTGAGCAGGTGCTGGCGAGCCTGACCGCAAATCCGGATGCACCCGTGCGCCTTGCCCATCGCATTGCCAACACCGAGCGCACCGTGGGCACACGCCTGTCTGGGCAGCTCGCATTGCGCTACGGCGATGGCGGCCTGCCTGACGAACAGATCCACATTACGTTCACGGGCACTGGCGGCCAAAGCTTTGGCGCTTTTGCCATCAGTGGCCTGACGCTCGTCCTGATCGGCGAGGCCAATGACTATGTGGGCAAGGGGCTGGGCGGCGGTGAGATCATCATCCGTCCCCATGAGGATGCGCGCTTTGTGCCCCACGCCAATTCGATTATGGGCAATACTGCCTTGTATGGCGCCACAGGTGGCACACTCTTTGCCGCGGGCATGGCCGGCGAACGCTTTGCCGTGCGCAACAGCGGGGCCACTGCGGTCGTCGAGGGCGCCGGTGAACACTGCTGCGAATATATGACCGGCGGCACGGTGGTGGTGCTGGGCGGTACGGGCCGGAACTTTGGCGCCGGCATGACCGGCGGCCAGGCATTTGTCTACGATGTAGATGAAATGTTCGAAGGGCGCTATAATGACGAATTGATCGCCGTTCGTCGTCTGCGCGGCACGGACTACGAGGATCAACTGAAGGCGCTGATTGAGGAACATCTGGCGAAGACCGATTCGCCGCGTGCCCGCAAGATTCTGGAGGACTGGGAAGTGCAGCGCCAATTCTTCTGGCACATTGCGCCCAAGGACGATGTGATCGCGATCGAAGCGGCGACCGAAGGCTCAGAAAAGTCCGAAACGGACGACCCGGAGAAAATTACGGCCTAGCGCTCTGTTAAGGTGGAATTTGTCATTTCTAGCAAAGCGAGAAGTCTCGCGTTGGCAGCGCTGAGATTCCTCTTCGCTTCGCTCAGCGGAATGACAAAATTCTGCTTAACAGGCCACTAGAGTCGCCTTGAGGATCGCCTCAACTCTTATATTCTTATCGAATCCGATTTTATCACGTGGAGGCAGTAGTTGTGAGTGGAAAAACTCTCTTTGAAAAAGTCTGGGACGCGCATGTGGTTGCGCACGATCCCGGTGCGCCGGCGGTACTATACATCGACGCGCAGTTGATTCATGAAGTCACATCGCCGCAGGCCTTTGCCATGCTGCGCGAACTGGGCCTGCCCGTGCGCCGGCCTGATCGCACCTTCGCTACCATGGATCATGCGATTCCCACGCGTGATGTTGACATAACGCTTTGGCCGAGCGACGCCGCGACCCAGGTGCGCACCCTGCGCCAAAACTGTGAGGATTTCGGCGTCACCCTCTTTGACATCGAAGGCGATGTGCAGGGAATCGTTCACGTGGTGGGGCCGGAGATGGGGATCACCCAGCCGGGCATGACCATCGTCTGCGGTGACAGCCACACCAGCACCCATGGCGCGTTTGGTGCGCTGGCCTTCGGCATTGGCACCAGCGAGGTCGGTCACGTCCTGGCGACCCAGTGCCTGCTTCAAGTCAAACCCAAGACTTTCGCCATCAACGTGGAAGGAGAACTGGGCTTTGGCGTCACGGCCAAGGACATCATTCTGGCCATCATTGCCAAAAACGGTGCAGGCGGCGGCGCTGGTCACGTCTTCGAATACCGCGGCAGCGCCATTCGCAGCTTGAGCATGGCCAATCGCATGACGGTCTGTAACATGAGCATTGAAGGCGGCGCCCGGGCCGGCATGATTGCGCCGGATCAGACGACCTTCGACTATATCGAGGGACGCCCCTATGCGCCGAAGGGTGAAGAATGGGAGAAGGCCGTGGCCTATTGGCGTACGCTGACCACGGATGATGACGCTCTCTTTGACCGGGAACTAGTTCTCGATGCCAACGTCTTGGAGCCCATGGTTACCTATGGCACCAATCCGGGTGAAGGCATTCCGATCTCCGGTCACATTCCAATGTCCGGCGAAGTGGCAGACCCTGCCATTCGGCGTAGCTTGCTCAGTTCGCTCGACTATATGGGGTTGCAAGAGGGTCAAAAAATGGAAGGCCAGCCGATCGACATTGTCTTCATTGGCTCATGCACCAATGGGCGGATTGAAGATCTGCGGCAGGCAGCGGCGATCGTGCGCGGGCAGAAGGTTGCCGACAGCGTGTGGGGCATCGTTGTGCCCGGCTCCAAAGAAGTGAAGTCCCAGGCCGAGCAGGAAGGACTGGACCGCATCTTCCAGGAAGCCGGCTTTGAGTGGCGCGGGGCCGGCTGCAGCATGTGTCTTGCCATGAACGACGACAAGGCGGGCGCCGGGAAATATGTCGCCAGCACCAGCAACCGCAATTTCCGCGGTCGCCAGGGACCTGGCTCACGTAGTCTGCTCATGAGCCCGCTGATGGCCGCGGCTGCGGCGGTCAATGGCCGGGTTGTTGACGTACGTGAAATGATGTCTGAATCGGTATCCGCATAGGAATCCGCATAGGAGAGCATAGGAGAGCATAGAGATGGAACCTTTTGTCGAACTGCGTGCGACGGCCATGCCGCTGCGCATGGAAAATGTGGATACGGATCAGATTATCCCGGCTAAATACCTGACGGCCGTCACCAAGGAAGGCATGGGAGACGGTCTCTTTTCGTGGCTGCGCTACGAATCGGACGGCTCCCCGCGCGAGGATTTTGTCCTCAACAAGCCGGTGCATCGCGAGGCGCAGGTCTTGATCGCCGGCCAGAACTTTGGCAGTGGTTCCAGCCGCGAGCACGCGGTCTGGGCCCTGACCGATTTTGGCTTTACCGTGGTCATTGCACCGAGTCACGCGGATATCTTCTACAACAACTCCCTCAAGAACGGCTTGCTGCCCGTGGCGCTGCCCGAAGAGATCGTCAACATGTTGTGGGACCTGATCGAAGAAGAGCCGGAGACGGAGATTCACGTACACCTTGAGGACCAAGTCGTGAATCTGCCGGACGGACAGCAGTTTGCCTTTGAGATTGATCCATTCCGCAAGAAATGTCTCATCGAGGGGCTGGATGACCTCGGCTATTTGAACTCCAAAGAGGCAGCCATCGCCGCGCATGAGGCCAAGCCTCTGTATGAACTGAGCTGACCGCGGTAGCTATGATCGAGCTTGCCGACTGTCACTGGCCCGCCGTCACCGAACCCTACGCCACGGCGCTGCGCGAGGCCGTGGCGTTTGGCCTTGCCCGCTATCCGCTGGCGGGGATCGTTGCCAGTGGCAGCATCCTGCGCGGTCAGGCAGGCCCCAACAGTGACTGGGACCTGCACCTGATCCATCGGAAGCAGCAACGCCAGCGCGTGCAGCAGCGCTTCAACGGCGTGCCTGCAGAGATTTTCGTCAATCCGCCTGCGGCGCTACGCAGGTATTTTCGCGACGAACATGCGCGGCTGCGTCCGTTGACTGCGCACATGTTGGCGACAGGTCACGTTGTGGCGGCCAATGACCCGGTCGTCTCCGAATTGATAGCGGAAGCCGCGGTCTGGCTGGCCGAGCCGATAAACGTCAGCCAGAATCAGCTCGTCGAGAAGCGCTACTTCGCCGTGGATCAATTGGACAATGCCAGGGATGTCCGCGTGGCAGATCCCGCCAATTCACGGCTACTGCTCAACCAGGCAGTCAACATGATGCTCGAGTACCCGTTTTGGGCGAGCGGTCGTTTTCTTCCCGCGGCACAAGCATTTCCTGGCCGGGCTGGCCGATCTCGACCCGACGTGTGCCGAGCTGGCCCGTGGGTTTTTTATGGCCAGTGAGTTGGACGAAGCCTTTGATCTGGCGGAGCGCATTGCGGTCCAGGCGGTCGGTGCGACTGGGTTTTTTGCCTGGTCGTCGCCAGTTGAGGCGGTAGAAGGTGCGGACAACAATCACTAAGGCCAATCCAGATTTTTTACTGTACGCGGCATTTTCCTGGAAGCTCTCTCGATGATAGGTCGTCCTGCGTACAGCTTCCAGGAAGATCGGATCGCCAATTAATTGGATTCGCCTAAACGGAAGATGCAGCGCTTTGCCGCGTCTCTTCGCAAATTCATCATTAGCCAATCGGGATATGACATGGACGCAAGAATCGTTGTGCTGGCCGGGGACGGTATTGGCCCCGAGGTGACGGCGGAAGCCGCCAAAGTGCTCGATGCGGTGGCCGGGAAGTTCGGCCACACGTTTACCTACGATCAACAGCTTATGGGCGGCTGCGCCATTGACGCAACCGGCTCCAGCCTGCCGGAAGAGACTATTGTCGCCTGCCAGCAGGCTGATGCGGTGCTACTCGGCGCGGTCGGCGGCCCGAAGTGGGACAACCCAAATGCGCCGGATCGACCGGAGCGGGGGCTGCTAGCGCTGCGCAAGGCGCTCAATCTCTTCGCCAATTTGCGCCCGGTGACGCTCCATCCGCAATTGATTAGCGCCAGCGCGCTCAAGCCAGAGGTGCTGGAAGGCGTTGACCTGCTGGTGATTCGCGAATTGACGGGCGGTCTCTACTTCGGGCCGCGCCAGGAAGCGGGTGAAGCTGGTTTTGAGGCCTACGACACCATGCTCTACACGCGGCCGGAGATTGAACGCGTCGTTCGTCTGGCAGCGGACGCCGCCATGCTGCGTTCCAAGCGGCTGACCAGCGTGGACAAGGCCAACGTGCTTGCGTCCGGCCGGCTGTGGCGGCGCGTGGCAACAGCAGTTTTGACCGACTATCCGGAATTAGAGACGGAAGACGTGCTGGTTGACGCCATGGCCATGCACCTGATCCGCCGGCCGGCCGACTTTGACGTGATCGTCAGCAACAATATGTTTGGCGACATCCTCACCGACGAAGCGTCCATGTTGGCCGGTTCCATGGGCATGCTGCCTTCCGCCAGCCTGGGCGATCTGCTCAACAACCATGAACTGCCGCTCGGTCTCTACGAGCCGATCCACGGCAGCGCCCCGGACATTGCCGGCCAAGGCGTCGCCAATCCGCTGGCGATCATCCTTAGCGCGGCCATGCTTCTGCGTCACAGTTTGGGGCTTGAAGCGGAAGCTGCAGCCATTGAAGGCGCAGTCAGTAACGTACTCGACGAAGGCGTGCGTACCCGGGACATCGCTGATACAGGGACCGAGGTTGTCTCGACTCAGATCATGGGTGATTTGGTTGCTGCCAGGATCTAACGTGAACAATGACGGCGGACCCGCCAGGTTCGTGCCGTGCCGGAGACTTTATTCTGAGGTGATGGTCGCAACGCATCACGAGCAGTTTCCGAGACCGTATTTGGGCATCGAGCGGGCCAGCCATTAAGTGGGGAACTATGAACGAAGAGCAGAAGCAGCGTCTCAGCAATACCATCCGCATGCTCGGCAACCTGTTGGGTGAAACGATCATCGAGCAGGAAGGGCAGGCGGTTTTTGAGATCGAGGAGGAGATCCGGCAAGCGGCCAAGGGGCGTCGCGCCGGCGACCCAGAAGCAAGTAAGGCGCTTCAGGAGGGCATTCCGCAGCTGGTGCAAGATTTGCCCACCACGTTGGCGGTACTCAAGGCCTTTACGACCTATTTCCAGCTGGTCAATCTGGCAGAGGAAGATCAACGTGTTGAGGTGCTGCGCGAACGTGTACGTACGGCCCAGGAAGAGGGGCGCCCCATGCACGAGACCATTGCGCATGCGGTTGAGCGTCTAAAAGATGAAGGCTTGTCGCCGGATGAGATGACTGAAATCCTTGCAGGGCTCTTCATTGCCCCCGTCATCACGGCCCATCCGACGGAGACCAAGCGACGGACAACCCTGCTCCAGCTCAAGCGGATTGCCAATCTACTTGATGAACTGGCCCAGAGTAACCCGATTCCCTCGGAAGAGGAGGAAATTCTGCGTGAGCTGCAGGAGAACATCGTGCTGCTCTGGCAAAGTGACGAGACGCGTGAGCATCGGCCAACGGTCCTGGATGAAGTGCGCAATGGCCTCTATTTTGTGGAACAGACCCTCTTCGAACTGGTGCCCCAGATCTATGGCGAACTGGAGCGGGCACTGGCTGAGTTCTACCCCGACGAATCGTTTGACGTCCCTAATTTCTTGCGCTATGGCTCCTGGGTCGGGGGTGATCGCGATGGCAATCCCTTCGTCACCCTCGATGTGACGGAAGATACCTTGCGGACCCACAAGGAATTCATCCTGCGCCTCTACAACATCGAAGTCGACAAGCTCTATAACCTGCTCAGTCCATCCATCCGGCGTATCGATGTCGACCAGGCGTTGCTCGATTCGATTGAGGAAGATTACAAGTTGGTTCCCGAGGATGAGTTCGAGGTTCTCGACCGCTTTCGCTATGAGCCGTACCGCCAGAAGCTGATTCTCATGTTCCGGCGGCTGCGCGCCACCCGGGCCGAAAACGAACAGCCCTGGTACGACAAGGCCCACAATCCGCGCGCTTATCGTGACGTTGACGAATTTCTACGCGACCTGAGGCTGATTGATGCCAGCCTGCGTAACAATAAGGGCGAGCGACTGGCGGAAGGACGACTCTCGCACCTGATCCGCTGCGTTGAGACCTTTGGCTTCCACTTGGCAACGCTAGATGTCCGCCAACATGCCAGCCGCCACCGGTCGGCCATGGCGGAGGTAATGGCCCGCTACAAGATCTTCTCCGACTATGAAGCATTGGCCGAGGAGGACAAGGTCGCGCTCCTGACGCGTGAGATTCTCAGCGAGCGACCCTTGACGGCCCAGCTGCACTTCAGCCCCGAAACGAACCAGACAATCGATCTTTTCCGGCTGATCCGCAAGGCCCGGGAAGAGGTTGACAAAGAAGCGATCACGACTTACATCATCAGCATGACGACCTCCGTCAGCAACCTACTGGAGGTGCTGCTCTTTGCCAAGGACGCGGGACTCTTTGGCAAGATCGACATCGCGCCCCTGTTTGAAACGGTTTCCGATCTGCGCGATGCGCCGACCATTATGTCCCAGCTATTCGAAAACGCGGCCTATCAGCAGCATCTCAAGGCGCGCGGTGATCAGCAGCAGATCATGATCGGCTACAGCGATTCCAACAAGGATGGCGGCTATTTTCAGGCCAACTGGCGACTCTTTCAGGCGCAGCGGGTGCTGGCCCAGACCTGCGACGAGTATGACAAGCGGCTTACGCTCTTCCACGGTCGCGGTGGTACTCTGGGCCGCGGCGGGGGACCGGCCAATCGGGCGATCCTGGCGCAGCCACCCGAATCGGTACGCGGTCGAATCAAGGTGACAGAGCAGGGCGAAGTCGTAAGCGGGCGTTATTCCAACCCGGCCATCGCACATCGTCATCTGGAGCAACTGGTCAATGCGGTGCTGCTTTCCAGTGGCAAGCGACCCCGTTTCGAGCATGAAGCTGAGTGGGCGGAAGTGGTCGACACTTTGAGCGGCATTTCGTACACCAAGTATCGCAACCTGGTCGACAAGCCGGAGTTCATCACCTACTTCCATCAGGCGACACCCATCGACCAGATTGGTGCGCTCAACATTGGTTCGCGCCCTGCCCGTCGTGGTACGACGGCTGGGATCAGCGATCTGCGCGCCATTCCCTGGGTCTTTGCATGGACTCAGTCCCGGGTCAATTTACCGAGTTGGTATGGCGTGGGCAGCGCGCTGGAGGAATGGCTGGGCGACGATACCGATGGCAGCCGTATGGAAGAACTGCGTACGATTTATACAGAGTGGCCTTTCTTCCGCACAGTGATCGACAACGTGCAGCTCGGGCTGGCCAAGGCCGACATCGAAATTGCGTTGCTCTACGCCCAATTGACCGACCCCGTGACGCGTGCGGCGATCTTCGACGACATCGAGGATGAGTATTACCGCACCGAGCGCATGCTGCTCGCGCTGTTGGAGGCGGAGCAATTGCTGGAAAACGACGACTGGCTGCGCCGCAGCATCAAGGTGCGTAACCCATACGTAGACCCGCTCAACTTCATCCAGGTCGCCTTGCTCGACGTGCTGCGCAAGGATCCAGCCCCTGATGACGTGGACGAGATGAATCGGGGCGTTCTACTCAGCGTTAACGGCATCGCTGCCGGCTTGCAGAATACGGGATAAGGCGAGGCGCGTAGACCGGATAGAGGGATTGATACACAAAAGAGCTGCGCCGTCCCGCAACGGGGACGGCGCAGCTCTTTTGTTATTGCCGTGCATGACGGGGAACGGTTTGTTCGTGAAACCTTGCGCGTGTACCTGTCGGGGTTGGCGCTACTCGTAGACTTCCGGATTGACGCAGGTGGGCAAGCGCTCGCCCTGCAGCCCGGCAATCAGATTCTCGGCGGCCATGATCGACATCTTTTCGCGCGTGACCTTGCTGGCGCTGGCGATATGGGGCACGATGATCAGATTCTCCAGTTCGAGCAGGGGCGAGTCCATGGGAATCGGCTCCGGCGTGGTCACATCCAGGGCGGCCGCAAAGATTTCGCCATCCTTGAGCGCATGATAGAGCGCATCCATGTCGACGACGGGCCCGCGCGAGGTGTTGACGAGCACTGCTTCGGACTTCATCTTGGCGAAGGCTTCGGCGTTCATCATGCCGATCGTCTCCGGCAACAAGGGCGTATGCACTGACACAAAGTCTGACTCGCGCAGCAGGGTGTCCAGGTCGACTGACTCGGCATCCAGTTCAGGATTGGGCGGCGCCACGGGATCGAAGTAGATCACGCGCATGTCAAAGCCGGATGCACGCTTGGCCATGGCCTGGCCAATGCGGCCAAAGCCAACGATACCCAGGGTAGAGCCGGCAAAATCGGAACCGAGCAGCAGGGACGGGCCCCACGTCTTCCATTTGCCGTCTTTGACATAGCGTTCGCCTTCGACGATGCGGCGCCCGGCAGCCATGAGCAGCGCCCAGGCGAAGTCCGCCGTGGCGTCGGTGAGGATGCCGGGCGTGTTGCCCACCGGGATGCCGCGTGCGGTGCAGTCGGGCACAACAATGTTGTCGAAGCCCACGGCATGGTTGCTCACCACCTTTAGCTGGGGCCCGGCCGCTTCGAGCAGCTCGGCGTCGACCTGATCGGTCAGTAGACATAATAGTCCGTCGACTCCCTGAACGCGGGCCAGCATTGTCGCGCGTGAAGGGGGCAATTCGTCGGTCCAAAGATCTACATCGCAGAAATCCTGGACCATCTGTAGTCCCGTTTCCGGGATGATGCGGGTGACAAAGACCTTGGGTTTGGACATGGTTCTTCTCTAACTCCTTGGCGGTTCGTGGGTTACAACGACAGCCCACTTCGATATCGAACGATGTGATCTGGTTGACCCGCTATAGTGGTTGATGGGCAAGCCCTCGCGTGAACGGGTCGTCGCGGAGATGACCATTTCCTTCAGGCCATGCCAAGATATTGGCTATCTGACCTTCCTGGAAGCTGTACTCAGGAAGGCATAGCGACGAGAGAGCTTCCAGGAAGGTGCAGGGTACAGTTATTTGTCTGGATTAGCCTTATTTCCTGCTCATCGAGAGACTCGTCTGCACTATTGTACTGCCTTGACGGTCGAGTCGCCAGTCTATTTGCTTCGCTGCGCTTTTTCGTACTATGCAAACGTTGGCGTAAACGGGCGTGCGTCGAAGATGCCGATGATCGTAGGTAAGGGGATCGGGCCAAGCACACGACTTGATGATCAGTACCCGCTCCAGTAATCGATGACAAGCGCCTTGTCGAGGCACGGGGAGAGGGTCTCGCCAAACGCTTTGTGGGCCGGATGAGGGAGGTAGGCGTCACGGTCGGCAGCAGTGCGAAAGGTGACAAGAAAGCAATGGGTATAACCCTGTGCAATATTCTCTACACTCACATCGGTGCCCCACTCGAAGTCGTGGATGGCTTCGATTTTGTCCGGTAGCGCAGCAAAGGCCTGTTCGACGTCATTGATAGCCTCTGGGGTAATGCCCGGCTTGAAGCGAAAGAGCACAACGTGCCGCAGTAAGCGTTCTGGCGTTGCGTTCGACTGGGTCTTTGCTGCAATCGTCATGATCTGGTTCCTTGGTGATTGGTTGGCACGTCGTTTCTGCATGGATATTTTGCCTTGTACGCACCCAATTTCGCAATCGGGCGAACTTGGCGCAATACGTTATCGCTCTTTCTGCCTCAGATCGGCCGACCCGCTGTGCAAGACCCAATTTCTGAACGTGGACAAACGCGTTATTGAGCGGCGGCGACAACTTGGATCATCCATCGCCCCACACTATAATGAAGCCTGTTTGTTTCATGTTTCCGCAAGCACCCTTTGTGAGGTTGACTTGACTGACACACTCTCTGCCGTTGACGGCTTGTTGATCGACGTCGACGGTGTATTGACGCATGGCGAAGAGGTGATACCGGGCGCGACCGAGGCCATTGCGGCCCTCCGCGCCCGTGGGATTCCCTACCGCTTCATGACCAACACCACCATCTACTGCCGCTATACGCTGCTTGAACGCGTTCGAGGCCTTGGCTTTACGGTCGAGCTGGACGAACTCTATACGGCAACCTACGTGGCCGCGAATTATTTGCGCGAGCAAGACGCAAAGACCTATTATCCGCTGCTGCTGCCGGATGCCCAACTTGAGTTTGAGGGCATTGAGATCGACGAAGAGACGCCCGAATATGTGGTGGTGGGCGATATCGGCGCCAGCTTCAACTTTGCGCGCCTCAATCGCGCCTTTCGTGCCTTGATGAATGGCGCCACGCTGATTGCGCTCCACCGCAAGCGCCACTGGCGTTCGCCCGACGGCCTCTACCTCGACGCCGGTCCCTTTGTCATGGCGTTGGAGTACGCGGCCAACGCCAACAGCATCGTCGTGGGCAAGCCCAGCGTGGCCTATTTTGAGATGGTGTTAAATGACTTGGACCTGCCGCCGGAACGGGTGGCGATGATTGGCGACGATATAGAAATTGACGTCAAAGGGGCCAAGGCCATGGGCCTGCAGGGCTGGCTGGTCAAGACGGGACGCTTTCGCCGCGAGGATCTCGGCCGCGGCATCTGGCCGGATCGGACGCTGGAGAGCATTGCGGATCTAATCGAATGACTCAGTGCACGACGTGAACGCGTGCATCTTTTTCCACAACAAATGAGGATGAATCATGACTGTAACGGTCAAACTCTATGATACAACCCTGCGTGACGGTACCCAGGGCGAAGGCGTTTCTCTTAGCTGTGACGACAAGCTGCGCATTGCCCGCCGCCTGGATGAGTTCGGCATGCAGTACATTGAAGGCGGTTGGCCTGGCTCAAATCCCAAAGATATCGAATTTTTTGACCGCGCGCAGAACGAGTTGGATCTGAAGCAGGCTCGTTTGGCCGCGTTTGGCTCGACGTGCCGGCCCAACGTCGACCCGGCCGATGACCAGCAGGTGCAATTGCTGATTGATGCCAACACGCCGGTCGTCACCATCTTTGGCAAGTCGTGGGACCTGCACGTGACGGATGTGCTGCGCACTGACTTGGAAGAAAATCTGCGCATGATCCGTGATACGGTCGCCTACCTCAAGTCCCATGGCAAGGAAGTGATCTATGATGGCGAGCATTTCTTTGACGGCTTTTTTGCCAATCCCGAATATGCCCTGGCTACCATGCAGGCCGCCATTGTCGGCGGCGCCGACAGCATCGTCCTCTGCGACACCAACGGCGGCACGCTGCCGTGGCAGGTCGTCGAGGCCACGGAAGCCGTGCGGCGTGAAGTCCTCGGACTGGACGGAGAGAATGGCGTCACGCCCCCGGCGAGCAAAGTAATTCTCGGTATCCACGCCCACAACGACAGTGAAACCGGCGTCGCCAACACGCTCGACGGCGTGCGGGCCGGCTGCACCCACGTGCAGGGGACGATCAACGGCTATGGCGAGCGCTGCGGCAACGCCAATCTGGTCAGCGTGATCCCAGACCTGCAGCTCAAAATGGGCTATGATGTCGTGCCGGCCGAAAAGCTGAGCCAGCTCGCGGAGCTGAGCGGCTTTGTCAGCGAGATGGCCAACCTGAATCCCGACGATCATCAACCCTTCGTGGGCAATAGCGCGTTCGCACACAAGGGCGGCATGCACGTCAATGCAGTAGAAAAATTTGTCATGAGTTACCAGCACATCGATCCCGCACTGGTGGGCAATGAGACGCGCGTCGTTGTCTCGGAGTTAAGCGGCAAGGACAACATCGCTGTCAAGCGCCGCGAGTTTGGTCTGGACGGCCTGACGCGTGAAGAAGAGCGCAAGGTGCTCAATCAGATCAAGGAGCTTGAGAACGCCGGCTTTGCCTTCGAGAGTGCAGAAGCCAGCGTCGATCTCATGTTGCGCCGCATGCGCGATGATTATCAGCCTCTGTTTGAGATGATCGATTACACGGCCGGCGTGGAGCACCGGGCCGGTCGCGGCGCGTTTTCTGAAGCGACGATCAAAGTGAAGGTCGGCGACGAGATCCTGCACGAAGTTGCCGATGGCAATGGGCCCGTCAACGCGCTCAACCTGGCGTTGCGCAAGGCGATTCTGAAGTACTACCCGCGCCTGGACCTGGTTCACCTGACCGACTACAAGGTACGTATCCTCGACAGCCGCAGCGGCACCGCCGCCATCACCCGGGTGCTGATCGACTTCTCCGACGGCATGCGAAACTGGGCGACAGTTGGCGCCAGCACCAACGTCATCGAGGCCAGCTGGATTGCGCTGGCCGATTCGGTCGAGTATTTCTTGTTAACGGATGAAGGGAGTCAGGCAGAGATTAAGGCGCAGACTGAGGCGGTTAGATGAGCGTGCTGTGCCGGATCCTCGCCGTGCCGAAGAGTTTGGATCAGCCGGCTTTGACATCACGCGGCAACGCCGGCTGACTCTATGTAAAGAGCCGGCTGACTTCATAACGAAAGCCGGGTAAGACGGGATCACCTTCAAGCGTCGCGCTGGATTGCAGCACGGTTGCGGAACCGTCCGGCAGGTAGATGGAAACTGTCTGGCTCTTGGGTTCGACGACCCAGACGATCTGGGCGCCGTGCTGGAGCCAAGCTTGCACTTTTCCTTGCACATCGGCCGCCCGATCATTTGGCGAGACGACCTCAACTGCCAGATCAGGCGGACCGGGGAAATAACCTGGTGGCAAAGGGGCGGGTAAGCGCCCTGCAGAAACGAACGCTACGTCGGGAGCAAGAACAGTATCTGGATTGCTTTCAAGCTTGAATCCCGTCTCCGCAGCAAAGACCAGCCCAAGCTCTTGCTCCTCGACCTGGTTCCCGATTTGGATGGCAAGGCGCATTGCAATCTTGCCGTGCTCGCTGCCGGCGGGGGAATCACGGTCAGCTTGCCTTTCGAGAGTGCATAGCGGTCAGCGCCTCGGGCAGAGAGCATTAGCAATTCGTCTGCCGTATAGACCGTTCCGATTTGCTGGGATTCATCGGCCACAGCACTTCGTTCCGATGAAGTAGACATAAGCTTATCGTAAGCATTATCGTAAGCAATTGTGCGACAAGAACATTGTGCTCTCAATCATAGTGCAACTGTTCGCATGTATCAATCAAGGAGAAACTGTTTCATGTCGACAACCACGGTCAACGGGCACATCACTCAACAAATACTCCAGCCAGCTCACGCAGGTGCGTTCGCAGGTCGGCTCCCAGGCGATGCTCTACGGCGCGGGGCTGGACGATGAGGATATGAAGAAAGCACAGGTTGGCATCGCCAGCATGGGCTGGGAAGGCAATCCCTGCAACATGCACCTCAATGCATTGGCCCGCCGCGTCAAGGAGAGCGTGCAGCAGTCCGATCTGGTCGGCCTCATCTTCCACACCATCGGCGTGAGCGACGGCATCTCCATGGGCACGGAAGGCATGAAGGCGTCGCTCGTCTCGCGCGACACGATTGCCGATTCCATCGAGATTGTCATGCGTGCGCAGTGGTACGATGCCAACATCTCGCTGCCCGGCTGCGACAAGAACATGCCTGGCGCGCGTCATGGCCATGGCGCGGCTCAATCGCCCCAGCATCATGATCTATGGCGGCACGATCAAGCCCGGCTTCCTTAACGGCAAGAAGCTGGACATCGTCTCGGCCTTTGAAGCATACGGCCAATATCTCTCCAAGGAGATTGATGAGGTCGAGCTCAAGGCCGTGCTCAAGAATGCCTGCCCGGGCGCGGGCGCGTGCGGCGGCATGTACACGGCCAACACCATGGCCTCGGCCATTGAAACGCTGGGCATGAGCCTGCCCAATAGCTCTTCCTATCCCGCAGAAAGCCAGGAAAAGCTGGATGAGACGCTCAGCGTGGGCGCGGCCATTCGCCACTTGCTGGAAGAAGACATCAAGCCCAAGGACATCCTGACGCGCCAGGCCTTTGAAAACGCGGTCACCATCGTCATGGCCCTGGGCGGCTCGACCAATGCGGTGCTGCATCTGCTGGCGATTGCCAAGGCCGCCGATGTGCCGCTGACGATCGACGACTTCCAGGAGATCTCCAACCGTGTCCCCTTCATCGCCGATCTCAAGCCGAGCGGCCAGTATGTGATGGAAGATCTGCACGAAGTGGGCGGCGTGCCGGCGGTGCAGAAGCTGCTGCTGCGCGAAGGGCTGCTCCACGGCGATTGCCTGACTGTGACCGGCAAGACCCTGGCTGAGAATCTGGAAGCCATGCCGGACCTGAGTGAAGGGCAGAAGGTGGTCTTCCCGCTTTCAGATCCGATCAAGCAGACGGGTCACCTGAATATCCTCTATGGCAATCTCGCAACGGAAGGGTCGGTTGCCAAGATCACGGGCAAGGAGGGCGAGCGCTTCTCGGGCCCGGCCAAGGTATTTGATTCGGAAGAGCTCACGCTGGCCGGGTTAGAAGCAGGCAAGGTTGTCGCCGGCGATGTCGTGGTGATTCGCTATGAGGGACCCCAAGGCGGTCCGGGCATGCGTGAAATGCTCTCCATCACCTCGGCCATCATGGGCGCGGGGCTGGGCAAGAGCGTGGCGCTGATCACTGATGGCCGCTTCTCGGGCGGTACCCACGGCTTTGTCGTCGGCCACATCACGCCCGAGGCGCAGACCGGCGGCGCGCTGGCCCTTGTGCAAGACGGCGATCTGATCACGATCGACGCCGTGGGAAACACGCTCTCCGTGGACTTGAGTGACGATGAACTGGCCCAGCGCCGCGCTGCTTGGGTCGCGCCCGAGCCGAAGTACACGAAGGGCGTGCTCTACAAATACATGAAGACCGTTGCTTCGGCTTCGGAGGGGTGCGTGACAGACGCATAATCCCTCGGCACGAATAGAATGAACGAGACAAGAGAGCTGGCGGTTCGACCGGTGGTTCTCTTGTCTCGTTTTCATAATCCCGCTGCGGTTAAAACGTTTTATCTGAAATTTCGTTGAGAAGGAGATAACAATAGTGGCCATCAAGATCGCCATGATCGGCGCCGGCTCGGTCGGGTTTACGCGCCGCCTGATGTATGACATTCTCTCGGTGCCCGAACTGGCCGATACGCACTTCACGCTGATGGATATCTCCGAACGCAATTTGGAGATGGTCGCCCAACTCTGCCAGCGCGATATTGCCGCCAATGAGTTGCCCGCCGTGGTCGACAGCACGACTGATCGCCGGGCCGCGGTCACCGGTGCAGACTACGTCATCTGCACGATCCGTCAGGGCGGCTTGGAGGCCTTTCAGACCGACATCGATATTCCGCTCAAGTATGGCATTGACCAGTGCGTGGGCGATACGATCTGCGCCGGCGGTATCATGTATGCGCAGCGTGGCATCCCCGAGTTGCTCGATCTCTGTCGTGACATCCGCGAACTGGCCAAGCCGGGCGCGATGCTGCTCAATTATGCCAATCCAATGGCCATGAATACGTGGGCCTGCAACGTCTACGGCGGCGTGCCCACGATCGGGCTCTGCCACGGCGTGCAGGGCGCGCACTGGCAGATCACGCGCTGCATCGAGCTGTGGGCCAGGCAGGAAGGGCTGATCGACGAAGCGGATGAGCTACATCGCAACGAAGTCGATGTCATCGCTGCCGGCCTCAACCATCAGACCTGGTTCATCAAGGTGGACTGGCGCGGGCGGGACATGCTGCCCATGTTGTTGGAGCTCTTCGAGCAGCATCCGGAATACGCGCAGACTGAGAAGGTGCGCATCGACGTCTTGCGCCGCTTTGGCTACTACAGCACCGAGTCCAACGGTCACCTGAGCGAGTACCTGCCCTGGTATCGCAAGCGACCGGATGAGATTCCCCTGTGGATCGACCTGTCGAGCTGGATCAACGGCGAGACGGGCGGCTACCTGCGCGTCTGTACCGAAGGCCGTAACTGGTTTGAGACAGACTTTCCCCAGTGGCTGGCCGAAGAACCGGCCCAGATTCCCGTTGCCAAGCGCAGTGAAGAACACGGCTCCTACATCATCGAAGCGCGGGAGACGGGGCGCGTCTATCGCGGTCACTTCAATGTGGTCAACGACGGCCAGATCACCAACCTCATGGACGGATGCGTGATCGAGATTCCCGGCTATGTCGACCGGACGGGGATCAACATGCCGGTCGTGGGCAACCTGCCCCTGGCCTGCGCTGCAACCTGTTCCGCCAGCGCCTACGTGCAGAAGATGGCCATGGAGGCCGCCGTCCACGGTGATGTGATGCTGCTCAAGCAGGCGATGCTCCACGATCCGCTGGTCGCCGCGGTTTGCAATCCGGAAGAGGTTTGGCAGATGACCGATGAGATGCTCGTTGCCCAAGCCCAGTGGTTGCCGCAGTACGCTGATGAGATCGATGCCGCAGTCGCTCGTCTGGCTGAAGCCGAGGCCAACGGCACCCGTGTTGCCACCCGCGACTACGCCGGGGCCGCCCGGCTCCACACGCGGACGGTGGACGAGATGGCCGCGGATGCAGAAGAGGCCCGCGCAAATGCCGACGCTGCCGACAAGGGCAACATGACCGAATCATCCTGGAAGAAGCTACGCATGGAGACCAAACAATCGTGACCACCATCGACATCCATGATGCCAAGTTTTCTATTGACGGCGCCCCAACCTATGCCGGACGCACCTTTCGCGGCTACGAGATCGAGGGACTGCTGCTCAACACGCGGATGGTGCAGGCGACCTTTGACGACCTGAATCCCGCCACCCGTGCCCGCTGGGCCTATCCTGATACGGGCGTCTGGGACGCCGAGCGGAACGTCGAGGAATTCCTCGACCGCGCTGCCGACCTACCGAGAGCACGGCGTGCTTGCCGTCACCGTCAACTTCCAGTGCGGCAGTCCCGAAGGCTATAGCAAGGACCAGCCTTGGGAGGTGAGTGCCTTTGAATCCGACGGTACGCCGCGTCCCGCCTACTTCGACCGCATGGCGCGTATTCTCAATCGGCTGGATGAATTGGGGATGGTTGCCATCGTCGGTCTCTTCTACTTCGGCCAGGACGAGCGCTTGGCGGACGAGGCTGCCGTGGTGCGGGCGGTGGATGAGACGGTGAGCTGGCTGCTTGAGGGTGGCTGGACGAACGTACTCCTCGAGCTCAACAACGAGTGCGACGTGCCGCACTATGACCACCCGATTCTTCAGCCCCAGCGCGTCCATGAACTGATCGCACGGGTCGCCCGGACGACCGTCAATGACCGGCGTCTGCTGGTTGGCACCAGCTACGGTGGCGGTTCGATTCCTTCGGACGCCGTAGTGGCCGCGTCCGATTTTGTGTTGATTCACGGCAATGGCGTCGAAGACCCGGCGCGTATCGCGGCCATGGTCGACAAAGTCCGTGCTCTGCCCAACTACCGGTCCATGCCGATTCTCTTCAACGAGGATGACCACTTCAAGTTTGATGAGCCCATGAACAACTTCATGGCCGCGCTTTCCCGCGGCGCATCCTGGGGCTTCTTTGATCCGGGTGAGAGCAACTATCGTGACGGCTATCAATGCCCGCCCGTGAACTGGGGCCTCAACACCGCGCGCAAGCAGGCATTCTTTGCGCTCGCGCGCGAAGTGGCCGGCGTTTAGCCGCCGGGTTGTCGACGGCTATTTGCTGGGTTACGAAGACAGGCGCAGGCTGAGCCTGTCGAAGCCGCAGCCGGGCCTGCCCCGCCTGTCTGGAATTTCCCGATTTCTGCTGAAACTTGGCTTCGTGGGAAAACGGAAGGTCCGCCCGCCTATGCCTTCGACGCTTCGACAAGCTCAGCGCGCCGCAGGCTCAGGCGACGGCTATTCGCTGGGCAACCAGTGTAGGCGCAGGCTGAGCCTGTCGAAGCCGCAGCCGGGTCTGCCCCGCCTGTCTGGAATCTCCCGATTTCTGCTGCAAACTTGCTTCGGAAAACGGAAGATCCGTCCGCCTTGCCTTCGACGCTTCGACAAGCTCAGCGCGCCGCAGGCTCAGGCGACGGCTATTCGCTGGGCAACGAGTAGGCGCAGGCTGAGCCTGTCGAAGCCGCAGCGGGTCTGCCCCGCCTGCCCATGGTCTCCCGATTCAAGCTATTCACCGGCCCCATTGCGCCGCGCAACTTCGGCGCGCACCGCTGGCGCAACCACCGTCCCGTATAACTCGATTGCATGCATCATCTCCCGGTGCGGTATGGCGCTGCTGCCCATGTACAGCATAAAGCGCTGGTGGCCAAAGAGCTCATGCTGGAAGAGAATCTTCTCGATAATTTCATCCGGCGCGCCGACAAAGTCGGAACCGCGGAAGGCGCGCTGCTGCTCCAACTGCTGCTGTGTGCGCGGCGGCCAACCGCGCTCACGCCCGATCTTGTTCATCATCGCGGTCGCTGCGGGATAGTAGGCGTCGACCGCAGCCTGGCCGCTGTCGGCGATGAAGCCGTGGGAGTTGACGCTGAGGGGAATATAGGCCGGATCATGGCCGCTTTCGGTCGATGTCTGGCGGTAGAGCTTGAAGAAGGGCGCAAATTGTTCGGGCATACCGCCGATGATGGCCACGGCCATGGGCAGGCCGAGTGAAGCCGCACGCAGCACCGATTCCGGCGTACCGCCCACGGCCACCCAGATGGGCAGTTCCGCCTGTACCGGTCTCGGATAAATGCTGCGCTTGTCCAGCGGCGCGCGGAACTCGCCCTGCCATGTGACAGTCTCTTGCTCGCGCAGCTTGACCAGAAGGCGCAACTTTTCATCAAAGAGTCCATGGTAATCGTTGAGATCGTAGCCAAAGAGGGGGAAAGACTCGATAAACGAACCGCGTCCGGCAATGATCTCGGCGCGTCCGTTGGAGAGCAAATCGAGCGTGGCGAAGTCTTGAAAGACACGCACCGGGTCGTCCGAACTGAGCACCGTCACCGCGGTCGATAAGCGGATCTGCTCCGTCCGCGCGGCGGCTGCGCCCAAAATGACTGCCGGAGCCGATGCCAGATATTCCTGACGGTGATGTTCCCCGATTGCGAAAAGGTCGAGTCCGGTCTGGTCGGCCAGCTCCATGCGCTCCAATAGATTGGCCATAATCTCCACGGGGTCGCGCGCTGGGTTGGGCGTGATGAATCCGCCATTGTCGACGAAATCAAAGAGGCCGAGTTCAAAGGGGCGGCCGTCGTTGGGTACGCTTGCGGTCATAGGTGCTTTCCTTTCCTGGAAACAGGTCTGTGAACAGGCGCCGGCTGCGCATCGCTACGCGCTGCAGGACGACCTTACGTCTCTCATTGATGCTTGTTGGCGGCGAGGATAGCAGCGAGGGTCTGCTCCATGTCTGCCTGTGATGTCGCCCATGAACTGACGCTGATGCGCATGGCCCGGCGTCCGCGCCAGACTGTCCCGCCACACCAGCAGACGCCGCCCGTCTGCAATGCGCCAATCGCACGCGCCGTGCGATCATCGTCGCCGAACGCGACGACGATCTGGTTCAACACCACCTCGTTGAGAACTTCGACGCCCGCTGCCATGAGTCCATCCGCCAGCCAGCGCGCCTGCCGGCAGTTGAGCTCGATCAGCTCGGCTATGCCCCTGCGGCCCAGCACCATGATTGCCGCCCAGACTTCAATTGACCGCGCGCGGCGCGAGCCCTCGGGCGACAGGCCGATGGCATCCTGGCGCTCGCCCTGTAGCAGATAGGAGCCACTGACCGACATGGCATGGCGCAGCGGTGCAGGCGAGCGCACAAAGGCCACCCCGCAATCATAGGGCACGTTGAGCCACTTGTGACCATCCGTCGCCCAGGAATCAGCGTCTTCATACCCGGCGGCCAGTGGTGCAAGCGCCGGCGCCGCTTTGGCCCAAAGCCCGAACGCGCCGTCGACATGCACCCAGGCCCCCTGTGCATGAGCCTGGGGAATCAGTGCTGCTGCCGGGTCGAAGGCGCCGGAGTTGACGTTGCCCGCCTGCAGACAGACGATGGCCGGCCCTGTCAGGTCCGGCAGCGCATCCACCTGCATGCGGCCCTGTTCATCGACGGGAACGCGTATCACCCTATCCCGGCCCAGGCCAAGCATGGCCAGATCCTTCAGAATCGTGGCATGCACTTCCTCACCGACAACGACTTCGATTTCGGGAGCGCCAAAGAGTCCCTGGCTGTCGACATCCCAGCCAACACGCTGCAAAACCGCATAGCGCGCGGCCGCCAGGCAGGTAAAATTGGCCATGGTGGCCCCTGTGGCAAAGGCGCCTTGGGCGTCGGCCGGAAGCCCCAAGAGTTCTCCGAGCCAGCCAAGCGCACGTTCTTCAAAGAGCGCGGCCGCCGGCGAACTGACGAAGCCGAAGCTGTTTTGATCCCAGGCGCCTGCCAGCCAGTGTGCCGCGACGCTGGCCGGCAGCGCGCCGCCGGTTACGAAACCAAAGTAGCGCCCGCCGGCGCTTGCCACCGTCGCCGGCGAACCGAACTCGTCGAGGAAGGCGAGCACATCGGTAGCATCGCTCGGGGCGGCAGGCAAGGGGGCTGTCAATGCCTCCTCCAGACGACGGATATCTGCCTCGCGTGGAAAGACCGGCCGCGCATCCAGCGTTTCCAAATAGCGGGCGCCGCGGTCGGCGGCGTCCATGAGCAGGCTGCGTGGGGCATGGTGGGGCATTGGCTGGTCTCCTCGTTCGTCGTGGCAGGGTCGTGGAACCCTTTGGCGTTGACTGCAAGCGTAACGGCGTTTGTCACCAGCGCCAAACCGGAAATCAACCACTGATAATGGGGAATGCTTACTCGAAAATGGTGAATTGTTAATGGGCGCGTCTCCCTCATTAACAATTCTTCATTGCCCATTTTCGATTAACCATTGCCCCTGAATCGTTTCCACGCGGCGTGCTCACCAAGCGGGGGGCTACTTGCCGGGAACAGGTGGCCAACGGCGAGGCGTTATGCTGTAAGCGCCCCGATCGTCTTGTCCAGCCGGCAGCGTAGTCAGATCGTTCTCACTTAAAGGAGGCGGGACCATGGCAGTCATCACAGTTTCACGTGAAATTGGCAGCGGCGGTGATGAAGCGGCGCGCGAAGTGGCTCAGCAATTGGGCTACGCGTTCGTCGACAAACACTTCATCGAGCAGGTTCTTGATCAGTATGGCTTTATCGAATTTGATCAGGCATATGACTCCCTACCCAGCTTCTGGGAGAAATTCGACGCCCAGAAAGAGCAGCGACGCATCGACATGATAAAGCTGCTCAACCAGGCAATCCTGGCCCTGGCGCAGCGTGACAACGTCGTGATCTTGGGGCGCAGCGGCTATGTTGTGCTTCACGGCCTGGCCGATGTGCTCAATGTGCGTATGGTGGCCCCGGAGGCTTTACGTGTCGCCCGCGTCGCCCAGCAGCGCGGTCTGAGTCAAGCCCAGGCGGCTGCCAAGGTTGCTCAGCTCGATCGGGTGCGTGCGAGCTTTTTGGAAGAGTTCTATCGCGGCGAGCGGCAGGACGCGCCGGCCTTTGATCTCCTCCTGAATACGAGTAAGATTCCGATTGAACTGGCGGTGGAGTGGATCGCAGCTGCTGCCCGCGCCTTGGATGCCGCCGACCTCAGTGGCGAATCCACAGTCGCCACCGTCAAGGTCGACAGCGTTATGGCGTCGGCCGTGGCTCAAGAAATGGCCGACGCAACGGCCTGATTGGAGCAAATCGTATGACGCAAGACGCAGCCGCCGGCACGCTCACCGTGGGACTGGCTCAGATCGCACCCGTCTGGCTGGACCGGGCCCGCACCCTCGACAAAATGATCGGCCAGGTGCACGCCGCCGTCGACCAGGGCTGTCATCTGGTTGCGTTTGGGGAGGCGCTCCTGCCCGGCTATCCCTTCTGGATCGAGCGCACCGACGGCGCCCGCTTCAATTCACCCGTGCAGAAGGAGATCCACGCCCACTACCTGGATCAGGCCGTTCAGATCGAAGCGGGCCACCTAGACTCGCTCTGCACGGTGGCCGCCGCGCGCAATATCGCCGTTGTTACCGGCATTATCGAGCGACCTGCGGACCGGGGCGGCCACAGCGTCTACGCCAGCCTGGTCTATATTGATCCGGGCGGCGCCATTCAGTCCGTCCATCGCAAGCTCATGCCGACCTATGAGGAACGCCTGACCTGGTCACCGGGCGATGGCCACGGATTGCGCGTTCATCGCCTCGGGGCCTTTACGGTAGGCGGGCTCAACTGCTGGGAGAATTGGATGCCGCTGGCGCGGGCTGCGCTTTACGGGCAAGGCGAAGATCTACACGTGGCCATCTGGCCGGGCGGCCGCCGCAACACCGAGGACATTACCCGCTTCATCGCCCAGGAAGCGCGTAGCTATGTGCTTTCCGTCTCCGGACTCATGCGACGGGAAGATTTTCCCCCTGACACGCCCCATGTGGACGCCATTCTGGCCGGCAGCGAGCCCCTGTTGGCCGACGGCGGCAGCTGCATCGCCGGTCCGGACGGACAGTGGATTGTCGAGCCGGTTGTGGGCAAGGAGCAGTTGATCGTGGCCACGCTCGACCATGCCCGCGTGCGCCAGGAGCGCCAAAACTTCGACCCCGTCGGCCACTACTCGCGCCCCGACGTCACGCGGCTGACCGTCAATCGCCAGCGCCAGAGCACGGTTCACTTCGAGGCGTGACCACGTGCTGAGCAAAGACGTGTTTGAGGGCAGTTGACGTCGCACGCTCACTTTCTCAATCGGTGGCGAAGGGTACGGACGGCCACAGATTCTCGTGGATTGATCGGCCTTTATCCGCTCGGTCCGTGCCGATCCGCGGCCCATTCCATTCAATCCCAACTCGCAATGGCTGCAGCCTGTTTGCGTCTTCGCCCAATAGCGGTATGATGCAGCATCTAGTTTGAACCGCGTGCGGTTGTGCGTGCACCACACGACAGAAGAGGCAAGAACATGGCAAAGTACGTCGGCATTCTCACGGCGGGCGGCGATAGCCCCGGCCTCAACGCTGCAATCCGTGGCGTGGTCAAGGCCGCGATTGGTGAATACGGCATGGAAGTCATTGGCTTTCGTGACGGCTTTCGCGGTCTCATGCAGGACCGTACGATCCGGCTGCGCTTGCCCGCAGTTTCGGGCATTCTAACCAGCGGCGGCACCATTCTGGGCACGAGTCGCGACAAGCCGCACAAGATGCCGATTGGCGGCCAGATGATGGACATGACCGACGTCATGGTCGACACCTATCAACGGCATAACCTGGACGCGCTTGTCTGTTTAGGGGGCGGTGGCACGCAGAAGAATGCCTACCGGCTGGCACAAAAAGGGCTCAACATCATCACGCTGCCCAAGACGATTGACAACGACGTCTGGGGCACAGATATGACCTTCGGCTTCGACACGGCCACGGGCATTGCCACCGAGGCCATCGACCGTCTTCACAGCACGGCGCACAGTCATCATCGGATCATCGTCGTCGAGGTGATGGGACACAATGCCGGCTGGCTGGTACTGGGATCGGGCATTGCCGGCGGGGCCGACGTCATCCTCATGCCGGAGATCCCCTATTCCATGGAGGTTGTTGCCGAAAAGATTCGTCGCCGTCAGCAGCGGGGCAGCGGCTTCAGCATCGTCGCCGTCTCCGAAGGCGCGCTCTCCATCGACGACGCCGAAGCGCTCGCCAAGGCCCGCGCCCGCCTGGAAAAGGCGGAAAAGGGCAAGGATCGCAAGAAGGTAAAGGCCGAGCTCAAGGCGTTGTCGGGATCCTTCCGCAACCACACGCTGGTTGTCGCCGAACAGCTGGAAGCGTTGACGGGTCTGGAAGCACGCGTGACCATTCTTGGTCACCTGCAGCGCGGCGGCACGCCGTCGGCGACCGACCGGATCCTGGCGACGCGGCTGGGCACACGCTGTGCCCATCTCATCGAAGAAGGGCGCTATGGTGTCATGGTGGCCTCGCAGGGTGAAAAGACCAAGCCCGTGCCGCTGGAAGAGATCGTCGGCAAGCGCAAAGTCGTGCCGTTGAACCATTCGTGGGTCTACTCCGCACGCGATATTGGCGTTTGTTTGGGGGATGAGTAGGTGACGTTGCGTCTTGGTGCTGGATGGCTCAAGTGTACCTCTGTCGTGTGGGGAACCGTTGAAGGTCTAAACAGCGTTGCATGATCCATGCATCCATTTCGTAATTCACGCCCGAAACCATTAGCAACCGCACTAACGCTTGTCGCCAGTGCTCTCATTATCGTTACGCTGACAGCTGGCGCACGGACGCTCTCCAACCTGCGCGCGCCAGCTGTCGGCGTTGTTGTGACGCCTGTGGCTTTGGCGCCAGCCGTTGCGGCGATTCCTACGCCAGCGCCTGCGATTCCTTCTCCAGCGGTGGAGCCACCAGAGCGTGTACTGCCAACGGCTCTGCCCACGTCAACAGCGTTGCCCCCGCCTACGTCAACGCCCCCACCGACGCCCGCGTTCTCACCCATGCAGCCTGCGGTCACGCTCGATGGCATCACCCATGCCTGGCAGACCTGGAACAACTGTGGCCCGGCTACCCTCTCCATGCTGCTCAGCGCCTATGGCAGCACGTTGGACCAGGCCATCATCGGCGCTGCGCTGCGGGGACACGAGGATGACAAAAACGTCGGGCCCGATGAGTTGGCGGCCTATGCGCAAGCGCAGGGTTTTCAGGCTGAGGTCCGGGTCGGGGGCACGGCGGACTTGCTGCGGCTGCTGCTCAGCAACGGCATGCCGGTCCTGGTGGAAACCTGGCATGAAGACGAGCCGGGCGACGGTCTGGGCCACTATCGCCTGCTCACGGGTTATAACGACGCTGAAGGCTACTGGCTGGCCTACGATTCGTATGATGCCGCCAATCTTGTCGCCCCGGATGGACCCTACCGCGGCATTCGCCTGCCCTACGCAGAATTCGATGACGACTGGCGCGTCTTCAACCGCACCTACCTGCTCATCCATCCGCCTGATCGTGCGGAGGCCGTTGCGGCGATGATGCAGGATGAAGGCACAGGCACAGCCATGTGGCAGGCTGCCCTGGCAACCGCCAACGCGGAGACGGCGGCCAATCCAGACGATGCATTCGCCTGGTTCAACACCGGCACCAATCTGGTCGCGCTCGGTGACGACGCCGGGGCCGCGGCTGCGTTCGACCGAGCCCTGGCGCTGGGCTTGCCCTGGCGCATGCTCTGGTACCAGTTTGGCCCCTTCGAAGCCTTCCACGCCCAGGGACGCTACGCCGAGACACTGACCCTGGCCGAGAAGACGATCGCTTCGGGTGCCGATATCGAGGAACTTCACTATTGGCGCGGCATGGCGCTGGCCGCCCAGGGCGCAACGGCCGAAGCGACAGCGGCCGGAGAGCAGGCGCTCAGCCGCAGCGGCGAGTAGTCAATTATCAATTGTCAATCGACAATTGCCCATTGATAATTGACAATGGGCGTGGGGGAGTGTTGATTTGGTGAATAGCAACGACTTGCTTGCCGACTACCGCGACCGCGCCGATTTTCCGGCCATCGCCCAGCAGACCGCGGCCTGGGTCAATGCACATCCCGATGCGACGGCAGCGGATGTGCTGGCGTGGGTCGGGACTCGGTTTGGCAAAGCTGAGGTCGTCAAGATGAACCCGCGACCCACGCCCTTCGCCCTCTTTGGCGCGCCGGATACGCAGATTCCCGTCAATGCCATCGAGCAGATGGAGACGGTCATGCGCCTGCCCATGGCCAGGGCGGGTGCGCTCATGCCCGACGCGCATCTGGGCTATGCCATGCCCATCGGCGGCGTGGTCAGCCTGGACGGCGCGATCTCACCATCGTTTGTGGGTTACGACATCTCCTGCATGATGCAGCTGACCCTCTTCGACATCACGCAAGAAGCCTTTATGGCGGAGCGGGCAGCGCTGGCTGAGGCTCTGCGCAGCGTGACCGCCTTCGGCGTCGGCTCCGACTTCAAGCCCGGCGCACGCAAGCACGCGGTCATGGACGACCCGCTGTGGCGGGAGATCCATTCGCTGACCAAACTGCAGAACAAAGCCCGGCGCCAGCTCGGCTCATCGGGCGGCGGCAATCACTTTGCCGACCTGGTGGTCATGGAGTTTCTAGTCGATTATGAGTCGTATGTCGCCGGCGATGTGGCCGTTGCCCTGTTGACTCACTCGGGCAGTCGCGGCACGGGTCACAACACGGCCGTGCACTACGTCAAGGCCGCCCAGCGCATGACCCGGCACATCGCCAAGGGCGTACCAAAAGGCTACGAGTGGCTGCCGCTGGACTCGGAAGCGGGCCAGGAGTATCTGGCTGCCATGACGCTTATGGGCCGCTATGCTCGGGCCAATCACGACTTGATCCACGCCCACTTTGGCGTCGCCGCAGGTCTCGAGCCGCTGCACCGGGTCTGGAATCGCCACAATTACGCCTGGGTGGACGAGGCCGGCATGGTCATTCATCGCAAAGGCGCCACACCGGCTGCTGCAGGACAAATGGGCATCATTCCCGGCTCCAGCGGTACCCCTTCTTATCTGGTACGCGGGCTGGGCAACTCGGCCAGTCTCCATTCCTCGTCTCATGGCGCGGGACGCTTTTTCTCACGCAAGGAGGCCAAGCGCCGGCATGACGCGCGGCGTTCGCGCGTCACATGGCGGAACAGGACATCCTCCACTTTGGCCTGGAAGCGGATGAGACCTTCATGGCTTACAAGGACATCGATATGGTCTTGCGTCTACAGGATGGCGTGCTCGTCGAACCAATTGCGCGCATGCTGCCCAAGGTCGTGATCATGGGCGGGAAGAGCGATGATGGGGATTAGGCTGGGGAATCTGCGCTTCGACAGCCGCGCGCCAGGCGCACAGTAGCCCATGCAGTTCTGCCGCCTTCGTGGGCTCCCTCTCGACCAGATTGACGCTCTCACTGATGTCATCGCGCAGGTTGTAAAGCTCCAGCCGGCCGTCCTCGAAGAACTCGATCAGCTTGTAGTCGCCGTCGCGTACGGATGAGCCGGGCGTGCCGCCCTGGTTGCCGTAGTGGGGATAGTGCCAGAAGATCGGGCCACGCGGAGGCGGTGCCGCGCCCGTGAGCGCGCGGTAGAAGCTCACGCCGTCCACGTGCTGCGCCGGCATGGGCGACTGTCCGGCGGCATCGAGCAGGGTGGGGAAGAAGTCGGGGCTGGTCACCGGCAGCGTGCAGGCGCTGCCGGGCGCCACAACGCCGGGCCAGGCGACGAGCAGCGGCTCGCGCGTGCCGCCTTCGTACATCCAGCCTTTGCCCTCGGCCAGCGGCGCATTGCAGGTGGGCGAGCCCTCGGACGTGGCCAAGCCGCCATTGTCAGAAGTGAAGATGACCAGCGTGTTCTCCGTTTCACCTGCCGCCTCAATCGCACCGAGCAGACGCCCGATATTCTCATCCAGGCTCTCAATCATGGCCGCGTAGACGGGGTCGGACTGGAGCAAGCGGCGGCGAATGCGCAGGTCGCGCTTGTGGTCGGCGGGAAAGGGCGCGCCCTCTGCAAAGGGCTCAATCTTGTCCAGGCCCAGCGCCGCGGCCTTGGCCCTGTACTTGGCCACTTTCTCCGGCTTCGCTTCGAGCGGCGTATGGACCAGGTAGGGCCAGAAGTTGAGGAAAAAGGGGCGATCGCCGCGGTTTGCAATGAGCGCAATGGCCTCGTCGGTCAGCCGGTCGGTCAGCCACTCGCCGTCTGGACCATCCACCAGCGTCGGGATGCCCCACGGGCTGAAGTAGCCCTGGAGCGGCATGCCCCCTTCCCAGCCGCCAATGTTGACGTCAAAGCCATGACGGTCCGGATAGAAGTCTGGTCCGCCGAGGTGCCACTTGCCCACATGCCAGGTGGCGTAGCCCGAGGCGCCAAGTGCTGCTGCAATTGTCGTTTCTGATGCAGGCAGTTCGTGGAGGTAGGGCACGTCCACGAGCCGGCCACGTGCGGGGTGGGCGTCGCCGATCCAGTCGATGTAGTTGGTCACGCCGACCGTCGCCGGATACTTGCCCGTCAGCAGGCTGGCGCGGGTTGGCGAGCAAACGGGACAGGCCGCATAGGCATCGGTGAAGCGCATGCCCCGTGCCGCCAGCCTGTCGATATGGGGCGTTTCGTAGAAGGTGCTGCCATAGCAGCTCAGGTCTTTCCACCCCAAATCGTCGACCAGAATCAGCACAATATTGGGGCGTTGCTGCGGTGTTTCAGGCTCCACGCGCGCTCTCCTCTCGCACTGCCCAGAACGCGTCACCCCAGTCGTCGAGTTCCGTGCGCCAGCATTCCAACTCGCTGCTCAATGCCTGCAGCCTTTCGCTGTGGGCCGGATCGTCAGCCAAGTTGTGCACTTCCCCGGGATCCTGCACGCAGTCGAAGAGCTGGCGGGTCAGGCTGCTGTCAACGGCATACTCGATCAGCTTGTAGCGCTTGTCGCGCACGCCGCGCTGCACGTCCTGATAGGCGAAGAGCAGCACGTCGCGATGGGCGGCGTCGGCATCGTCCAGCACCGACCGCAGGCTGTGGCCCTCCACCGACGGGGGCGTGGGGCAGCCGGTCAGGTCGCAGAGTGTGGGAAAGATGTCGATGAGATAGCAGAGCGCGTCCCGTCGTTCGCCGGCCGGAACCCCAGGCCCTGTAATCACCAAGGGGACGCGTACGCTATGGTCGTAAAGATTCTGCTTGCCCATCAACCCATGCTGCCCCAAGGCCAGGCCGTTGTCACCCGCCAGGACAATGATGGTATTTTCCAACTGATTTATTTCGCGTAGTGATGATAAGATTTGGCCGATTTGTGCGTCCAGGTGGGTGATCATGGCGTAGTAGTCGGCGAGATGTTGGCGAATCTCGCCTGCGTTGCGCGGCTGGCGGGCCAGCTTTTCGTCGCGCACGGTCGAGGGCGCCATTGTCAAAGGGGTGAGTCGACATAAAGTTGGCGGGCAGGTCGAGCTGCGCCGGGTCATATAGGGCCAGATACTCTGGCGGCATGGTGCGCGGATCGTGGGGCGCCATGAAGGCGACGTAGGCGAAGAAGGGGCGGGAGCGATCGCGACGCGCCAGGAACTCGCACGTGGCCGCAGCAAAGAGTTCGGATGAGTGGACGCCCTCGGCGACGTGGTCGTAGCGCTTGTCGGTCATCGAGCGCTCCCAGGGCAGCCAGTGCACCGGATGTGGGCGCGGGGCCGGGTAGTGGCCGTCCGGCTGGAAGTCGCAGGCGGGCACCTGCCAGTGATCGTCCATGCCGCCAAAGAAGATCTCCGCGCCATCCGAAAATGACCGGGCGTAGGCGTCGGGACCATTGTGCCACTTGCCGGTGCCGAAGGTCTGGTAGCCCGCGTCGCCGAAGTGCTCGGGCATGGTCGTGTGCTGCGGCGGGATCGATTCGCCCCGTCCTTCGAGGTGAAAGAGGGTGCGGCCCGTCAGCAGCATGGCGCGGCTGGGCATGCAGACGGCGTCCGACGTGCCGCCCATGATGGCGGCGTGGGTGAAGGCGGTTCCCCGTTCGACGAGATAGTCGAAATTGGGCGTCTGGATCTGGTCATTGCCCAACGCGGCGATCGTGTCGAAACGCTGATCATCCGTCAGTAAAAACAGGATATTGGGACGGCGGTCGTTCATCGGTTCATTCCATGCCTCGTTGGTAGACGTTCAGTAACTCTACAGGTTAGTACCGCGCCCAAAGGGCGCCCGGTAGTCCACGGCAGTATGTGGACGTATCGAAACCAAACGGGTCGACCCGCTCCTTGGTTTCGATATGCCCTTCGTCAGGCTCAGGACGGCGCAGGCTCAACCGGCGTCGCTACTATTCACCTGTATAGTTGCGACGTTTAATCGGTTTGTACGACAGGTGCCGGCGTGATGCCCGACTTGAGCCGCGGCTCGCGCACCCAGAATGCCATCATCAGACCGCCAATCAGCGAAATGATGAGCGCGGCCAGAAAGAGCCCGCTGTAGCCGGCCACCGTGGCCAGCCAGCCGCCAAAGATGGGTGACAGAATCAGCACGGGTGCCAGGAGCGTATTGGTCAGACCGATGTAGGTGGGGCGATCGGCCGGCTGGCAGAATTCCAGGATGATGTTGAGTGACGAGACCTGGTCGGCCGCCAGATACGCGCCCATGAGCACGAAGGTGACGAGGAGCGTTGCCGGCGACGGGGCCACCAGCGCGACAAGCGCGGCCAGGGCCATGGCAAAGGCTGCACACGTTAGGACGGTTTTGTGGCCAATACGGTCGCCGATCACGCCCCAGACGAGATTCATGCTCGCCACGCTGGCAATGAGCACGCCGGTGAAGAGTCCCACGCCGGCGCCGCTGATGGCAAAGCGCTCCGTACCGAAGACCATGTAGAAGCCCGCGGCCATGGCGCCCAATTGCATGGTCGTCCGGCTGAGCAGGAAGCGGGAGTAGTTGCGGTCCCGGCGTATGACGGCCGGCAACTGCCGCAGGTAGTGGCTGAGCGCTACCCGCTCTTTGACGCTCTCGCTGGGCGGCTCGCGCGTGAGGGCAAAGCCGCCAAATGAGATCATCACAAAGACGAACGCCAGGGCAAAGAGGAGCGCAAAATTGTTGGGATAGGCGACTTCTTCCAGCACGCGTGCCACCACCGCGGCCGCAGCGACGCCGAGCAGCGCGCCCACGCCATGACCCAGCCCCATCCAGATGCCGCGTCGCTGCACGGGGATCACCTTGGCGATGATGTCGAACCAGGCCGGCGTGGCGATGCCGGCGCTGAACGAGGCCATGCCGATGAAGAAGAAAAAGAGCGTGAGGGTGAGCGTGGGCGCGGTGAGTGCAAAGGCCCAGATTGTTAGGGCGATGAGCAGGTAGGGCAGACGTTCGCCCAGGCTGCCGACCACCATGACGAAGGGCTTTTTGTAGCGCAGCTGCTCGGTAAAGCTGGCTGTGAGCAACTGGGGCAGATAGTAGCCGAGCGCCCAGACGGCCGGAATCAGACCGATGGCGATCTTGGAGTCGGTCAGGCTGCTCACCAGCACGGGCATGACCGTCTCGCGCGAGATCAGGCTGAAGCCGATGGTGATGAAAATGATGTCGACCAGGTTGACGTTGAAGTTCCAGGTGACATTGCGCTGAACGTCGGCTTTGATGGCGGAGTCGGCCATGCGTTTGATCTCATATGCAGATTGGTTTGTCAGACGCTATAATTCCACAGGACATCGCCAACGTCAATTGATTGCTTGACCGATTTCGCCATGCTCAACCCGCGGCGCATCGCGCTTGTACTTCAGCACGCAACCCAGAAAGGACCCAGGCCGGCCTATGACCGCCGACGCACGACCCAATATCCTGTGGATTTGCACCGATCAGCAGCGCTACGACACCATCCATGCGCTCGGCTATGACTGGGCCAACACGCCCAATATCGACCGGCTGGTCGGCGAAGGCATTGCCTTTACCCACGCCTACTGTCAGAATCCGATCTGCACGCCCAGCCGCGCCAGCTTCCTAACCGGTATGTACCCCAGCAGCATCCGCGCCTGCATGAACGGCAATGACGTCTGGGCCGATGCCGCGCCGCTGGTGACGAAGCTCCTGGCCGACGCCGGTTATGACTGTGGCCTGGCCGGCAAGCTGCATCTGGCCGGCGCGGCTGATCGGGTCGAACCGCGCGGGGATGACGGCTACCGCGTCTTTCACTGGAGCCACCACCCGCGCGATGATTGGTCGGAAGGTCACGCCTACGTCGACTGGTTGCGGGAGCAGGACGTGGACCCGTCAAAGTTCTTTGATGACCCGGCCCTGATCCCGCCGGCGCTACACCAGTCGTCCTGGTGCGCCGACATGGCGATCGACTTCATGACGGAGGAACGAGATCAGCCGTGGCTCATGAGCGTCAACTTCTATGACCCCCACGTCCCCTTTGATCCGCCGCAATCCTACCTGGACCGGTATGATCCGGCGCAGATGCCGGCGCCCCACTTTGCCGAGGGCGATCTCGCAGCCCAAGCGCTGCTCGAAGACGTGATCTTCCAGACGGAACCGGGCCCGCCGGAGTCGTTGAACCTGGCCGACTACTTTGGCAAGCTGGGCCATGCCGCGCTGCAGGAATCGGCGTCGGCCTCGCTGGCGGAGATCAAAGCCGCCTACTACGCCATGATCGAGCTGATCGACCACAACGTGGGCCGCATGCTGGCCGCGCTGGAACAGACGGGGCAGCGTGAGAATACGCTGGTGATCTTTATGAGCGATCATGGGGAGACGCTTGGCGATCATGGCCTCTTGCTCAAGGGCTGTCGCTTCTACGAGGGACTCGTGCGCGTGCCGCTGATCATCTCCTGGCCGGAAGCATTTGCCGGCGGCCGGGTTAGTGACGCCCTGGTCGAACTGACGGACATCGCGCCCATGCTCTTGGATATTTGCAGCCTTCCGCATCCGCCGCGCATGCAGGGCAAGTCGCTGCTGCCCCTTGCTGCGGGCAAGGCCGACCTGTTCGACCATCGCCCCCACGTGCACTGTGAGTATTATCGGACGCTCGACTATCTGGAGGGGGACCGTCCGGGCTCCTACGGTACCATGATTCGTGATCGCCAGTACAAGCTGGTCACCTATCACGGTCATGACAGGGGAGAACTCTTCGATCTCCTTACCGATCCCCATGAGTTCAACAACCTGTGGGATGAGCCCGCCTATGCAGACGTACGCTTCCGCTTGCTCAAGCAGAGCTTTGACGATATGGCGCGTGCCGTTGATCTGGGGCCCGTGCGGACGACGGCCTACTAGCCGGTTACCTGACGGCGTGAAACGTGATGCGTGAAATGTGGGAGGAGAAGTAGATGCCAGAGCTGGAACGTATGGGGCTGGTCCTGCTGGGTGACCGGCATGCGGAAGTCCGCACGTTTGCGATGCCAGAGCCCGGCCCGGGCGAAGTGCGGGTATTGGTTCAAGCTGCGGGCATTTGCGGCAGCGACCTTCACTTCTACCGCAGTTCGCCGGCTGAACTGGGCATTCGCCGCGGCGTCGTGATCGGCCATGAGCCGTCTGGGATTGTCGAGGCTGTGGGGCCAGGCGTGACGCGCTTTCAGCCCGGCGATCGCATCACGGTGAATCACACGCTTGGCTGCGGGCAGTGCGCATACTGCAGCGCGGGCGAGCCCGTGCTCTGTGCAGAAGACCAGGGCATTGCCGCCGCGGGCTTCGGCGGCGATGCCGATGTGATCGTTCTGCCGGCCCACACGTGCTTTCATCTGCCGCCGGAATTGAGCTTTGTCGAAGGCGCGTTTCTGGCCTGCACCGGCGCCACCGCGTACGGGGCCTTGCGCAAGCTTGGCCCCTCAGGCCGCTCGACATTGGCGATCTTTGGTATGGGACCGGTGGGGCTCTCCGCGGTCGTTGTGGGCAAGGCGCTGGGCGCCCGCGTGGTGGCGCTGGATCCGCTTCCCGCACGGTTGGCGATGGCCAGCACGCTCGGCGCCGATGAGGTCATCGACGTGTCTGCAGTGCGTGCGCCGGCGGCATTACGCGCGCTCACAGACGGGCGCGGGGTCGAACTGGCGCTGGAAACGAGTGGATCGACGACCGGCCAGAGCGACGCCGTCGATGCGCTACGCCCAAAAGGGAAAGCGGCCTTTGTCGGCTTGAGCGACGGGCGCAAGAGCATCAGTCCCGAGCAGTTCCTCCACAAGGAGGCGACCCTGATCGGCTCCAAGGTTCTCTCCGCGCCGCTCTACTGGGAGTTGACCCGCTTCATGATCGAGCGCAACGTGCGCTTTGAGCCGATCGTGACTCAGCGCATGGCGCTTGCCGATGGCCCCGCGGCCTTTGCGCGCTTTGACGCCGGCGCGCCGGGCAAGTTTGTGTTGGAGCCGCCATCAGGCTAGCTCTCTTCCGCCAGCAGCAGCTGGATGACCGCTTCCGTCACTTCATACTGACCCTCACCGAACTTGGCGAAGCGGATATTGCCCTGCTTGTCGATGATATACATGGCCGGCCAGTAGCGGTTCTGATAGGCGCGCCAGGTCGTGCGCTCGTTGTCCAGCGTCACGGGCCAGGTGACGTTGAGGTCGGCCACGGCGGCTTCGACGTTGGGGAGATGGTGCTCGTATTGGAACTCCGGCGTGTGGACGCCGATGATCTCCAACCCCTGATCGTGGTACTGCTCATACCATTCCCTCACCGAGGGAATCACATTGATGCAGTTGATTCAGCCATAGGTCCAAAATTCAACAATCACGACGTTTCCGCGGAGGTCGGCCAGCCGCAGCGGCTCGGAGTTGATCCAGACGTCGTTGACCAGTTCCGGCGCCGGGCCGTAATCGGTGATGCGCGCCAGTGCGGTAAGCTGTGCCGGCGTGAGCTCGGTAGCCTCCGCGCCGCTGCTCTCCGACACCGCTGCTGCCTCGGTTTCGACTGCGTCGACCACTTGCTGCGCACTTTCTGTGACCAACGCCTCCAGCGCTTCGGGCGCCACGCAGCCGCTCATGCCCATCACCGTGATCAAGCCCAGCGCTGCAAGCAGTTGCTTGTTCATGTCAGCGCCTCCTTTCAAAGCAGAACGAGACCTCTGTCGATCTCAATCTTAGCATGAAAGCGGGTCAGGAGTTCTTATGGAATTGTGAACGCTTTAGTCCGCCCACACGGGGCGTAGTGGCCGGGCGAAGGGCGTTCACTTTCCCTCTACGGGACAAAGACCATAGTCCCGTCGTCCTCCATCAAATCGATGTGGAGCTGACCGTCGACATAGGCGTACTCGCCTGCAGCCGCCAGAAGCGTCAAGAACTGCTCGCTGCGCGAGTCCGACGAACAGCTGTCTGTGCTCCGCGGCGCGACGTCCATAGAGAGGCTGCCGGCATCCGTGCTGACGATTCCATAATTGGCGATGGCTGTGTTGCAGTCGGCCACAATCTCGACGATGCCATCCTCGCCGAAAAACAGCGTGTACCTTGCGGGGCTATCGACGTCAAACGTCGCTTCCGGACTGCTGAAGGAGAGCCACTGCCATGGGTGACTCACAAGAGCATCCAGATCGGTCGCCTCAGCCTCTGTAGCGACCTCAGGCATCTCCTCTTCGTCTTGGCTCATGCTGCCGTCAGGGAGGACAAACCCCAGCACAGAACTCTGTTCCACGCAACTCGTATCCAAGGGCGCTGTCGGATCCAGGACAAATTGCGTCATGACCTGGGCGGCGCATAGATTGATGCCGCCGATCTGTACGTGCGTCGTTCCTGGGAAGGTGATGAGGGTGGCGTCCGGCAACGAGTCGGCGACGATCTGACTACGGAATGTGGGGGTCGCCACATCCAGATCGCCGGTCAACAGTAGCGTGGGCACATCCGTTTCCACGTCGACATCGGTGGCGTCCGGCAGTTCCGTCACATCGATGAGCGGGCAGAGCGTTGCGTAGTACGCACCCACACCCTGCCCATGGATGGAGGCATAGGCGCCAACTCCGTCCAGAATGACCTCGTCTGCGGCGTGCACGGGATCATCGGAGCAGACCATGGCCAAATGCATCAGCAGGGTGATGGATTCCATGTCGGCATCGCGGCTAGCAATGAGTTGCCCACCTTTGGCATCCCCCAATACCGCGGCGACCTGATCCGCGCCGCCTTCGGTCAACGTCCACAAGATGGCCGGCAGGCTAAAGGTGCCGATCCGGCTGCCCTGCTGCCCGTAGATGTAGTCCGCCATATCCTCCACGGTCACCTCGCCTTCGATTGTCAGCGAGGCGTCGTCGGGATCGGTGTAGGAGAACGGCAGAGGCCCGTCGTCAAAGAGTGCAAGCGCAGCATCCACCAGGTCAGGGACATCATACGCTTGCGCACATTGCTCATCCGCTTCACACAGCGCCGTCAGATTATCGAGGCCCCACTGGGCATCAAGCGCCCGGTCCTCGACCCAGCTCTTGCGCGAGAGCGAGTTTGCGCCATCCAGCACCACGCCTTCCAGAATTTCGGGGAAGTCGCGCATGACGTGCTGCCCGAGCTGGGCGCCGTATGATGCGCCGTAGTAGATGATCCGCTCATAGCCCAACGCCTCACGCACGGCGTTCACGTCAGCCGCGTTCTCCACGCTGTTGAAGTTGTCAAAGTTGATGCCCTCTTCCTCGAAGCGGCTGATGCATGCCTGAATGGTCCCGGTTTCGTATGCGGTTGCAGCGTCGCCGGTCAGTCCCTGCTCGTACACATCCCATGCCGCAGAGTCGGCCTCAGGACAGGTCAGGAAGGGATCCGTGTGCTGGGTGCCGCGCTGCTCGACGACCACGATGTCACGAGCGTCAAGGATACCGCCCAGCAGTTCTGTCTGTATGAGGCTGAAGAATGCGGGGTTGATCTGGGCCTGACCGGGCCCGCCAGCCAGCATGAACAAGGGCGAGTTGGCCGTTCCCTGCCCCGAATTGATCCGTGTGACGCCCAGCTTCACCTCTCGGCTGCCGGCGCCACTGCGCGATTCCGGCACCACGACGTAGCCACAATCGAGGTCGAGATCGAGCGGCAGATCCGCCGGCACTTGCGCGAAGCACTCGTCCAGGGGCTCGAAGCGTGGCAGCGCGACCTGCCCGGTCTGGTCAGTTTGGCCGCTCGGGTCGGCGCCCACAACGACGCCGGCGATAGCAGGCACAATGGTTCGCTGGACATTGCTCTCGGCTGCGTTGCTCCAGATCACAATGGTCACATCCTCGCCAGGGATATAGCCACCGTCGCTCAGGAAGCCCAGGGTCTGGCCGCCGTGGCCCAGCACGCCGTTGTTGTCGAGCATGCCGTGGGCATAGGTGGCGCCCGGTGCGAGGGCGTCAACGCCTGCTTCGGTATGCTCCTTCATCAGATCGAGGGTGGCCGGGTCCTCAAAGAGCTGGCCGGTGAACAGGGCCTTGAGGAAGACGGCAAACTCATCGGGGGTGGAGACCACAGCCCCGGCCGACCAACCCTGGCTGGCGTTCCATTCGCTGGTGGTGAAGTCAAAGGGCGTCTGGTAGTATGCCTGGGGCAGCGGCCCCGATTCCGGCGTCCCCGCTTCCGGTACGCCTGTCTGCAGATAGGTTTGGGTGAGGCCCAAGGGTTCAATGATGCGTGCGTTCAGATTCTCCTGGTACGTTTGCCCGGTGGCCTCTTCAATGATGAGGCCGAGCAATATATAGCCTGTGTTGCTGTAGCTCCATTGCCCTTCTGCGCCAGGCGCAAAGGTGCTGAGACCGGCGTCGGCGACCAGGGTCACCAGTTCTTGCGGCGTGAAAGCGCGGGTGAGCATGGCTTTGTCCTTTTCGCCATCCTCAATGGTTGTGCCGTCTTCGGTCGGCAGGTCGAAGTAGTCGTGCAGGCCGCTGGTGTGGGTCATCATCATGTCGATGGTGATCTGATCGCCGTTGGGCAGCTGGGCCGCCAGGTCGGGGAGCCAGGTGCTCAGCAGATCGCTGGTGGAGAGCACGCCTTCTTCCTGGAGTTGGAAGAGCATGGCGGAGGTCATCATCTTCGTGTTGCTGCCGATCTGGAAGGGGGAATCGGCCGGCAGCGGATCGCAGGCGCTCACGTCGGATACGCCGGTTGACTTGAAGTACCGTCCTTCCGGCGTGATGATCAGCATGGAGGCGCCGGGCCCGGGCCGCGCCCCCTCCTGCACCAGGCTCACCAGCCCCTGGTCGAGCAGGGCGCTGATCTCAGGCGACAGCGTGTCTTCGATGGTGTTGATCGCCAGCGCCTGCTCGCCGCACAGATCGGCGACGGTGGTGACTATGGCGTCAAAGATCATCGTGCTGCCCTCGGTTTTCTGGGTGACGTAAAGCTGGCCCCCGATAGGAAGCAATTGGGTGGCGTCGCCTAGAAATTGCAGAAACTGCTCGCTGCGAGAATCGTCCGGACAGAGAGCCAGTGTTGTAGGACCGATCTCGACGGTGACATTTGCGCCGTCAAGGGCGTAGGTGCCGGAGGCGCTGTTGCAGTCAGATTGAATTTCGACCGTGCCGTCGTCCTTGAAGGTCGCAATATAGCTTGCGGGTTCCTCAACAATGATCGTCTCGTTTGTGCTGCTAAAGGTGGTCCATTTCCAAGGGTTGGCCAAGATCCCCGAAACCATGGCCTCTAGCACGGCGGCTTCGGCGTCTGCTTCCATGGCGTCTGCTTCCGAGTCATCTGCCTCTAGGACAGCTGCTTCCGAGGCGTCTGCCTCTAGGCTGGCAGCCGCCTCGGGGGGGATATGTGTCTCTGGTATTGCGCCGTCACAGGCCACCAGTACCAGCGAGGCAATGATCAGCACCAACAGGATATGCTTTCGCATGGCTTCCTTTCCGTGAGTCTCAAATATTATACAGTTAGCGCAGGTTGCGGTACGGGCATCGGGCCTGAGGTTCAGCCACCGGAGCTCAGGGAACGATCTGCATGCCGTCCTGCGCGTCGCCCATAATTCCGCTGTCTCACTATTGCTCTGTCTCAGTGCCCTGAGGCTGTCTACTCCAATCGCCTCGACCATCTGTCAGGTCGCGGCTGGCAGCTGCGCGTCTGGCAGCTGCGCGGCGGTCAGCCGGTCGGCTCCTGCGGGGAGGGCTTCCAGCCCCGCCTGTAGTACAACATCGACGTCAGCACCATAGTTGGTGCCGCCGTCCCGCTCCTTCAGGACCACGACGGCATCCTCGATGCCGCATCCTCGATGCCGCTGTTGGGGGCATTGGCAAGCGCTGCGGGAGAAAGCCGCACACGGCGGGAGTCCGTCGTGCCGTCACCGGGCCGGCGCTTCCGACGACGTCCAGACGGAAGCGACGTTGATGCCAAAGCTCATGGATGCGCTCGACAATGCGTTGACGCAAGTGCCGGACCAGACGTTGCCATCTTCGGTTGCGTCGACCCACTCGTTCAACTCGGTGGTGGCCGGATCGCAGCCCTGGTCGCCCGCCTGGATGCGCACCCATTCCGCCAGATCGCCGGCATTCCAGATCTGGTTGCAGCCGGTTAGCACCAGCGCCGTGAGTGGAACGAGTGGCAGAATATGAGCTTGATGCATGAAACTTGCGTTCTTATCGTTAGGGATGCGTATTGGATTCATTCAAAGAGCAGAAGACGATCTGTGCGGCGCAATCGTTCCAGACGCGGACCTGCGCTCGCCGCATGTGTTTCGCAGCGCAAGCGCAGGCGATTTGATGTGTATGCCGATCCGCACACCCCGTGCGGATAATGTAGTTATTTCGGGCGGGGGCGAGCCCCGCCCCGACGCGATGGTTCGTGTTGTAAACGATCGGACCTGATGCGGGCCCGTTTGCGCATGGGCGTGCCCTTGCGACCGCCCGTTGCGCGCCGTCTAGCCGCGGCCGAAGAGCTTGTCGAAGCCGCGCATGATGTCATCGCTGATGCCTGGTACGTCGTCCAGCATATAGTCCAGGTCGCCCAGAGCGCTCAAAGCGTCGGACTGGGCATCGATGGCCTGGACGACACCGTCGATGTCCAGCCCCTGCTGCTTGGCCAGGCTCTGGGCCTCGCTCAGCACGGCTGGGGCCATGACGCCGATCAGCTCGCCGGCCACGTGGGGATCCATGCCGGTCTTGCGGGCGAAGTTGTCGGCTACCTGCTCGAAGGAATTGCTGCCAGTGAGCGCATCCAGTGTTTCCGCGCTCTTGGTGGGGCTGGCCTCCTGCAGGAAGGTGCTCAGGTCGCGGTTGCCGACGCGCTGGCTGTTGCCTTGGACCAGGGTGTCGAGTGCCGCGACGCCGTCCGGCTGGGCCGCAAGGCGGCGTACGCCGGCCAGGACCAGGCCGATGACCATGGGCGTGGCTGCCTTGACGACGGAAGGGGGGATGCCCAGGCGCTTGCCGAGGCTATCCAGCGCGGGTGCACCGAACGAATTCACGAGACTGGTCAGCATATCTGTTGCCATCTTGAGGTTCTCCTTGTGGAATTTGACTAGCGCTTTGAACGCTTGTTCGACGATTGATCTCAAG